>NZ_WQDQ01000007.1:0-247465 GCF_013033235.1 Ruegeria sp. HKCCA0235A
CGCTTCGCTAAGCAGAATGCCCCCGAAACCGCCCCAGTTTCTCAGGCTAGTGGGAAAAGTTGATAGGTTTCATCGGTCGGCAAGGATTCCTACCACCCCAGCCAATTTCCATGAAAAGTCGAGAAAATTAGAGCTTTCCCAAGCTCATCTTAGACAATGTGTCTCAGTCGCCCGAAACTGTGACAGAGGGTGTAACACAATCCGTTGCGAACTATGCGCGCAAGCGCTCTAGCTCGTCCCATCAGAAGCCAAAACACTGCGCCGGCCCTTACCTCATGCGAATGGGTCGGGCATTCCATTGCCGCAAACGCCTTCCCAGGGCGCTATCAAACTTTCAATCAAACTCATCTCTGTACCTTTCCCTGCGTACCGACCTCCCGCTCGACGCCGTGAAACGAGCCGCCAGGCTTCTCACGGTCTATGAGCGAATGGAGAAAGAAATCGTGTACGCCCACGCCTCTCAAGACCTGAGCCCTGCTGACTGAAGATCTCCCAGCGGAACTGGTAGGGGTCCTGGCAGAACAAAGCAGGATGGGCAGCTTTGAGCCTCCCCAACTGAACTGGTCCACCGTTATGTTTAGGAAACGGAGGACTGAGAATGGCAAACAAGCGACCGAAGCCAGAAGAGGTAGATTCGAAGTTGCGGCAGTTTGAACTTCTGATGGGGCAAGGTATGCCCCGTCTTGATGCGATCGGACAGATCAGAGTTGTTGAAAAATCCTACGACCGTTAGAGCAAGTGAAAAACACAAGGTGCGATGCGAGACGCCACTGCAGCGCTCACCGCAGATTTCTTTGATGCCATGTAGAAAAACTGTGCAGGCATTCCGCTAAATGTGGAAATACGCTGAAATAATGGGCGAACCGGCAGCCTGGTGAACAGATTATTGGCCTTGGAATTGCGATAAATGAATCTTGGGCTCAGTTGAGACTCTATGAATCAACATCTGACTGTCGTTGTAGTCGAACAGAACCAAGAGCGTGCTTTTGCGATCGTAGATGCCCTAAAAGAGGCTGGAGACGTAGACGTTTATGTAATTGGCAATGTCTCCGGTCTGGCACGTAAAATTGCAACGCATAGCCCAGACATTGTCCTGATCGACATCGACAATCCATCGCGGGATATGCTGGAAGAGCTCACCGTTGCTTCGGGCCCGTTGGAACGTCCCGTGGCGATGTTTGTCTCGAGCGCTGCGGGCGGGTTGGCGAAAGCCGCAGTTGAGGCCGGGGTATCGGCCTATGTCGTCGACGGTTTGCAAGCCGAGCGCATTAAACCTGTGATCGATACCGCTATTGCCCGGTTTCAGGTGTTACGTCAGATACGGACCGAACTGGCCGAAACCCGCCGTGCGCTAGAAGAGCGCAAGGTGATTGACCGAGCTAAGGGCTTGTTAATGAAGGCCAAGGGCGTTTCGGAAGATGAAGCCTATGCCCTGCTCCGTAAAACTGCGATGAATCAGAATCGCCGGGTTGCCGAGGTGTCCGAAGCCTTGGTCACAGCATCAGGTTTGTTGTCATGAGAACGGTAACCCTGCCTGTCGCCTATATGCCTTTGGTTGATGCCGCTCCACTGATCGTGGCACGCGAGATGGGGTTTGACCACGCCGAAGGCATCTCGTTGGACCTGCGACCGGCTCCATCTTGGTCGTCTCTGCGTGATATGCTGGCCTTTGGGCACGTGGACGCGGCACATCTGCTGTCACCCGTCCCCGTTGCGATGGCTTTGGGTCTTGGAGGCATTGCGACACCGTTGTCCGCCGTGTCTGTCCTGTCGCTCAATGGCAATGTCATAGGTGTTGGAACTCAATTGGCTGGGCGGTTGGCCGACCAGGGCTACGGCTTCGATTTCTCCGATGCTGCTGCAGCTGGGGCTGCACTGGCACAGGCCGCCGGCGACGTTTTGGTGTTCGGTGTACCTTTTCCGTTTTCGATGCATGTTGAATTGTTGCGTTATTGGGTCGCTGGAACCGAACTGGCCTCGAAACAGGTCGAAATCCGAACCGTCCCGCCTCCACTCATGGCGCAGGCGCTCGCAGGTGGCGAGATCGATGCCTTCTGTGTGGGTGAGCCCTGGGGCTCATTCGCTGTAGACGACAATGTCGGTGCACTACTGTTGCCCGGCAAGGCGATCTGGTCCTGTGCACCTGAAAAGGTGCTGGCGGTCAGAAACGACTGGGCCGAAACCGAACCACATTTGCTGGGTAGCCTTATGCGGGCCGTTTGGCGCGCAGGACGCTGGCTTTCGAACACGGACAGCCGTACAACTGCATCCGAGATGCTATCGCGTAAAACCTATCTCAACGTCTCACCCGAGCTGATTGACCGAGCGCTGATGGGCGAATTCACTATATCGGCCCGCGGCGAGCAGCGCCATGTCGATGGGTTTGTCGAGTTTTTTGACGGCGCTGCCACCTTCCCATGGCGCAGTCAGGCGAAATGGGTTGCGCATCAATTGGCGAAACGAAACGGGCTGGACGCCGGAACTGCGGAACGACAATCCGCAAAGGTCTTTCGCAGTGATCTCTATCGTCGCGAATTGCAAGGGCTTGGTGTGGAAACACCCGGCGCGTCCGAGAAACTTGAAGGGGCGTTACCCGAGTCGACGGCGGTTGCCTCGACCAATGGCAGCCTGATTCTGTCTCGGAACGTCTTTTTCGACCGACGCATTTTCGAGCCAGCGGGGTAAGTCTGCACAAAATTTTTGCAGTGCAGCATCTGTTATTGCTGCGACGCAGAATTTTCGAGGTGAAAACGCTGAAAATTGATGACGCGCCGCTGCGTGACTGGCTAAATCGGAACATCGGAAGGCAACGACGCCCACCGACGGAATTCGCCCATAGTCCAGGGCACCTCACAAGAGCAAAGCCGCTCGACCATCCGCCACCTCCTCCCGGCGGACTGTGTCGGCGGCTTTTTTGTTTGCCCAACGGGTTGGGCTGAACCGAAAGGGAACGAGATGAAAAAGCTTCTTTTAGGCCTTGCTGCGACGACGGCGCTTGTGTCACCGGCACTGGCCGAACTGGAACTGGAAAAAGACGAGCTAACGTTTGGCTTTATCAAACTGACTGACATGGCGCCGCTGGCTGTCGCCTATGAGAATGGGTACTTTCTTGACGAAGGCCTGTTCGTGACGCTGGAAGCACAAGCCAACTGGAAAGTGCTGCTGGATGGCGTGATCGACGGGCAGCTGGATGGCGCGCACATGCTGGCCGGGCAGCCTTTGGCCGCGACCATCGGATACGGCACCGAGGCGCATATCATCACACCATTTTCGATGGACTTGAACGGCAACGGCATCACCGTCTCGAACGAGATTTGGGAAGAGATGAAGCCGAATATCCCGGTGATGGAGGATGGTCGTCCCCAACACCCTATCAGCTCCGAGGCGCTTGCTCCGGTCGTCGAGAAATACAAGTCCGAAGGCAAGCCCTTTAACATGGGCATGGTCTTCCCCGTTTCGACCCATAATTACGAACTGCGCTATTGGCTTGCCGCCGGTGGACTGCACCCCGGCTACTACAGCCCTGACAACGTAACCGGCCAGATCGGCGCAGATGTGTTCCTGTCAGTAACGCCACCGCCGCAGATGCCTGCCACGTTGGAGGCTGGCACGATATACGGCTACTGCGTGGGCGAGCCTTGGAACCAACAGGCTGTGTTCAAGGGTATCGGCGTGCCGGTCATCACGGACTATGAGCTGTGGAAGAACAACCCTGAGAAGGTCTTTGGCATCACTGCCGAGTTCGCAGAAGAGTATCCCAACACCACGCTGGCCGTGACCAAGGCCCTGATCCGCGCCGCGATGTGGCTGGATGAGAACGACAACGCCAACCGCCCCGAGGCGGTCGAGATCCTCAGCCGCGCGGAATATGTGGGCGCAGATTATGACGTGATCGCCAACTCGATGACCGGCACATTTGAATACGAAAAAGGCGACAAGCGCGAAGTTCCTGATTTCAACGTGTTCTTCCGCTACAACGCGACATACCCGTTCTATTCGGACGCGATCTGGTATCTGACACAGATGCGCCGCTGGGGTCAGATCCCTGAATCCAAGCCCGACAGCTGGTATGACGAGGTTGCCAAATCTGTCTACAAACCCGAGATCTATCTGGAAGCCGCGCGCCTGCTAGTCGATGAAGGCCTGGCGAATGAGGCCGACTTCCCCTGGGACAGTGATGGTTACAAAGCGCCCACCCCGGCCGAGGATATCATCGACGGCATCACCTATGACGGCCGCACCCCCAACGCCTATCTCGAAAGCCTGTCCATTGGTCTGAAGGGCGATCAGAAGATCGTCGGCTCGGACGTGCAAGGCTAATCCCATGCGTCGCGCCCGGTATCAGTCGGGCGCACACCCCAAAGTGCCCCGCCATCGCAAGGACACATCAGATGACAACGGTCGATCCCGAATTCAACGCAGACGCCGCCAAAGAGGCGCGTCGCACCCGCCTGTTCACCCGCATCAACGCCGCCGACAAATGGTTCCAGATTCTTGGCTTAAGCTGGGCCACCCCGGTCCTGAAAGCTGCCGCCGGAGACAACCCCCGCGCTCAGATGACCGAAATCTGGCGTCTTCTGGTCGTCCCCCTGCTGTCGATCTGCGCCTTCCTGCTGCTTTGGGGGACGCTCGCCCCGAAAGTGCAAACTTCCCTGGGCGCCGTACCAGGCCCAGCTCAGGTCTGGGCAGAAATGGTCAACCTCAACGAGGACGCACAGGCCAAGGCCGCCAAGCGCGCCAAGTTCGAGGCAATGGTTGAGAAACGGAACCAGAAGCTGATCGATACGGGCCGCGCGGACGAGGTCAAACAAGTCGCCTACACCGGCGCGCCGTCTTACTACCAGCAAATCTGGACCTCTATCAAAACCGTGTTCTTCGGGTTTCTGATCGCGACCGTTGTGGCCGTTCCCCTTGGGATCGCTGCCGGACTGTCGCCGACCGCCAATGCGGCGCTGAACCCTCTGATCCAGATCTTCAAACCGGTCTCACCTCTGGCATGGCTGCCGATCGTGACCATGATCGTCTCGGCCGTCTACGTCACCAACGACGGTTGGTTCGCCAAGTCCTTCCTGATCTCCGCCATCACAGTGACCCTGTGTTCGCTTTGGCCAACCCTGATCAACACCGCGCTGGGTGTGGCGACCATCGACAAGGACTTGGTGAACGTCTCCAAGGTTCTGAAAATGAACACCTATACCAAAGTCACTAAGCTGGTGCTGCCTTCGGCGTTGCCGCTGATTTTCACAGGTTTGCGCCTGTCGCTGGGCGTCGGCTGGATGGTTCTGATCGCGGCGGAAATGCTGGCGCAGAACCCCGGTTTGGGCAAGTTTGTCTGGGATGAGTTCCAGAACGGCTCGTCCAGCTCGCTTGCCAAGATCATGGTTGCGGTCTTCACCATCGGCATCATCGGTTTCCTGTTGGACCGGGTGATGTACGCGCTGCAATCCCTCTTCACATTCACGAACAACCGGTGAGCGCGATGAGCATACTGAGCTTCAAAAACGCCACGAAATCCTTCGGTGAAGGCGCCGCGCGCACGGATGTGCTGAAAGGCATCGATCTGGACGTGCAAAAGGGCGAGTTTCTGGTGATCCTCGGCTTTTCCGGCACCGGAAAAACGACCCTGATTAACCTCATGGCCGGTCTGGATACTCCAACTGGCGGAGAGGTCACGTTCAAAGGCACTCCGATCAAGGGGCCGGGCCCGGAACGTGGCGTAGTATTTCAGAACTATTCACTGATGCCTTGGCTGACGGTCAGCGGCAATGTGGGGCTGGCGGTCGATACGGTCTTTCCGGGCCTCGGCAAGACTGAGAAGGCCGAGAAGGTCGCGCATTATGTGCAGATGGTGGGTCTCAGCCACGCTGCCACGCGCCGCCCGGCGGAACTGTCGGGTGGGATGCGTCAGCGGGTCAACGTGGCGCGTGCCTTGTCGATGAACCCCGAGGTTTTGTTGTTGGATGAGCCTCTGTCGGCGCTCGACGCGCTCACCCGTGCCAATCTGGCGGATGAGATCGAACATATCTGGGAGGCCGACAAAAAGACCTGCGTTCTGATCACCAATGACGTGGACGAGGCGATCATTCTGGCCGACCGGATCATCGCCTTGAACCCCGATGGTACGTTGGGCCAGGAATTCCGCGTATCGATCCCGCGCCCTCGCGAACGCGGTGCAATGAACAACGACGAGACGTTCAAGCGCCTACGCTCCGACGTCACCAAGTACCTGATGGATGTGGGGATCGAAGCCAAGGTCGAAGGTTCGCGCATCTTGCCCGATGTGACTCCAATTCACGGTGTGCCGGCTGCGGTGGCTGAGGCGCAAAAGGGGATGATCCAGGACCGCTTCCTCGACTTCTCGCAACTGCACAAAGTGTACCCGACACCAAAAGGCCCTCTGACCGTGGTCGAGGACTTTGACCTGAAAATCGACAAGGGCGAGTTCATATCGCTGATCGGCCATTCAGGTTGCGGAAAATCTACGGTTCTGACCATGGCTGCGGGGCTGAACGATATATCGAAGGGCGCGATCAAGCTGGATGGTCGTCATGTCGAGGGGGCTGATCCAGAACGCGCCGTGGTGTTCCAATCCCCCAACCTGTTCCCATGGCTAAATGCCAAGGAAAACGTCGCGATCGGGGTCGACAAAGTCTATCCCAAGGCCAGCATCGCCGAGCGTCAGGATGTCGTTGAATACTATCTGGAACGCGTCGGTCTGGCCGACGCGATGGACAAATCCGCAAGCGACCTGTCGAACGGCATGAAACAACGCGTCGGCATCGCACGCGCCTTTGCCCTATCGCCCAAGCTGCTGCTGTTGGATGAGCCCTTCGGGATGCTCGACAGTCTGACCCGTTGGGAATTGCAGGAAGTGTTGATGGAGGTCTGGTCCCGCACCAAGGTCACCGCAATCTGTGTGACCCATGACGTGGATGAGGCGATCCTGCTGGCCGATCGCGTGGTGATGATGACCAATGGCCCACAAGCGACCATAGGCAAGATCACCAAGGTCGACCTGCCGCGCCCGCGCACCCGCAAAGCGCTGTTGGAGCATCCGGACTACTACGCCTACCGGCAGGAGGTCCTCGATTTCCTCGAAGAATACGAACACGGCGCCAAGCCAAAAACGCCCGCCCCCAAGGCGATTGCAGCGGAGTGAAACCATGAAACAAAGACTTGTTGTCATCGGCGCAGGCATGGCCTCGGGCCGGGTGCTAGAACACCTGACCGACGCCGCGCCGGATGCGTTCGACATCACCCTGTTCAACGCCGAGCCCCGCGGGAACTACAACCGCATCATGCTGAGCCCGGTTCTGTCGGGTGAGAAGACTTATGAAGAGATCGTCACACATGATGACGCCTGGTACGCCGAGCGGGGGATTGCTTGCCGGTTCGGTGAGAAAGTTGCAAAGATCGACCGCGAGATGAAAGTTGTCGAGGGCGAGCACGGACACCTTCTCTACGACAAGCTGGTGATCGCAACCGGGTCGAACCCGTTCATCATCCCCCTGCCCGGTCATGATCTGGAAGGTGTCATCGCCTATCGCGACCTGGAAGACACCCAGCAGATGATGGACATGGGCCCCGACAACAAGGTCGTCGTGATCGGTGGCGGCTTGCTGGGGCTTGAAGCTGCGGCGGGCATGGCCGCGCACGGCGTTGACGTCACCGTGGTGCATATCATGGGCCACTTGATGGAGCGTCAGTTGGATGAAGCCGCAGGCTACCTGCTGAAGAAGTCGCTGGAAGACAAAGGAATCAATATCTGCCTACAGGCGAACTCCAAGGAAATCCTTGGGCAAGATGGCAAGGTCCGCGCACTTTTGCTGGACGACGGGACCGAGCTGCCCTGTGATCTGCTGGTCATGGCCGTTGGCATCCGTCCCAATACAGCGCTGGCGCTGGAGGCCGGTCTGGCCACCGGGCGTGGCATTCATGTGGATGACCAAATGTTGACCTCGGATCCGGAGATTTACGCTGTGGGTGAGTGCGTCGAGCATAACGGAGAGGTCTTTGGTCTTGTCGCGCCGCTCTACGATCAGGCGAAAGTGGCGGCGCATGCCTTGTTGGATAAAGAGGTCGCGTTTGAGCAAAAAACTCTTTCAACAAAGTTGAAAGTCACCGGCTGCGATCTGTTCAGCGCTGGCGATTTCGCGGATGGACCGGGGCGTGAGGATATCGTCTTCCGCGACCCATCGCGGGGCGTCTACAAGCGTCTTGTGATCGAACAGGACCGTCTGATCGGCGCTGTCATGTACGGTGACACGGCCGACAGCGGCTGGTTTTTCGGCCTGATCCAGGATGGCACCAGCATCGAAGACATGCGTGAGACGCTGATCTTTGGCCCGGCCTACCAGGGGGGCGACACCGCGGACCCTCTCTCAGCCGTTGCAGCATTGCCGCCTGAGGCGGAGATTTGCGGCTGCAACGGCATATGCAAAGGCGACATTGTCGAGGCGATCCATTCAGGGGCTGGCGATCTGGGCGCGGTGCGGGCAAGTACCAAGGCCAGCGCTTCCTGCGGAACATGTTCGGGTCTGGTAGAACAGGTCCTGCAGGTCACTTTAGGCGATGCGTTCCAGATGCCAGCGGCACAACCGATCTGTGGTTGCACCGACCTGACGCATGAAGATGTACGCCGTCTGATCAAGGGCCAAGAACTAAAAAGCCAGGCCGCAGTCTGGCAGGAACTCGGCTGGAATACGCCCAACGGCTGTCATGTCTGCCGCCCGGCGATCAACTATTACCTTCTGGCGGATTGGCCACTGGAATATCAGGATGATCCACAAAGCCGCTTCGTTAACGAACGCAAACACGCGAATATTCAGAAAGACGGTACGTTCAGCGTCGTGCCGCGCATGTGGGGCGGGATCACCACGCCCGAAGAACTGCGTGCCATTGCCGACGCCGCCGACAAGTACGACGTGCCAACCGTAAAGGTCACCGGCGGACAACGCATCGATCTGCTGGGCGTGAAGGGTGAAGACCTGCCTGCGATCTGGTCGGATCTGAACAGGGCCGGTCTGGTCTCGGGCCACGCCTATTCCAAGGGCCTGCGGACAGTCAAAACCTGCGTCGGAACCGATCATTGCCGGTTCGGCACGCAGGACAGCACCGGCCTCGGCATCAAGCTTGAGAAAATCCTGTGGGGGTCTTGGACTCCGCATAAGCTGAAGCTGGCCGTGTCGGGCTGTCCTCGCAACTGCGCTGAGGCGACTTGCAAGGATATCGGCGTTGTCTGCGTGGACTCAGGCTATCAGATCAGTATCGGAGGGGCCGCCGGTATGGACGTGAAAGAGACCGAATTGCTGTGCCAGGTCCAGACCGAAGGCGAAGCGATTGAGGTGGTGATGGCCGTCACGCAAGCCTATCGCGAAGGCGGCAAATATCTGGATCGAATGTATAAATGGCTAGGCAAGGTCGGCATGGACTGGGTCAAAGCTCAGGTCGTGGACGACCTTGAAAACCGCACCGCCTTGGTCGCCAGGTTCGAGCTGTCGCAAAGCATCTACCGTAAAGACCCGTGGGCCGAACACGTCAAAGAAAAAGCGCAGACCTACGCGCCGATTGCAGATTTCACACTGGAGGCAGCGGAATGAGCTGGATCGACATCGGACATATCGACGAGGTTCCCTTACGCGGGGCGCGGTTGGTGAAAACCCATATCGGCTGCATCGCCGTATTCCGTACTGCTGAGGTTGAAGTGTACGCCGCAACCAATAGCTGCCCCCATAAGGGTGGCCCGTTGTCTGAAGGCATCGTCCACGGCCAGTCGGTCACCTGCCCCTTGCACAACTGGGTTTTCGACTTGAATACGGGCGAGGCCCAGGGCGCAGATGATGGTCGCATCACCACCTACCCCGTACGTTTGGAAGATGGGCGCATCCTGCTTGACGACAGCGCCGTCACCCGGCGGAGTGCGGCCTGATGGACGGAACTGGCCTGCCAGAGGTCCGGTCAACCTGTGCCTATTGCGGCGTCGGCTGCGGTGTTCTTTTGCGCCCCGATGGTGCCGGTGGTCTGACAGTGCGGGGCGACCCGGACCACCCGGCGAATTACGGGCGTCTATGCTCGAAAGGGTTGGCTTTGGACGAAACCGTGGGTCTAGACCACCGGTTGTTGGCCCCACGCGCGTTCGGCCAGGACACCAGTTGGGATAACGCACTGCAATTGGTTGCCGATCGCTTTTCGGCCACGATCAGAGAGTTCGGACCGGGCAGCGTAGCTTTTTACGTCTCGGGCCAATTGCTGACCGAGGATTACTATGTTGCCAACAAGTTGATGAAAGGCTTCATCGGCTCAGCCAATATCGACACCAACTCGCGGTTGTGTATGGCGTCAACTGTAGCCGGGCATAAACGCGCCTTCGGAACCGATACAGTGCCCGGAACTTATGAAGATCTGGATCACGCTGACTTAGTTGTGCTGGTTGGTTCAAACCTTGCCTGGTGTCATCCCGTTCTCTATCAGCGGGTCATGGCGGCGCGTCAGGCGCATGGCACGAAGATCGTGGTCATTGACCCGCGCCGCACAGCGAGTTGTGATCAGGCGGACCTTCATCTGCCGCTTAAGCCAGGCAGCGACGTAGCGCTTTTCAACCGATTGCTTTGCAGAATTCACCACACCGGCCATGTATCCGCCGAATTCCTGGAACGAAGCAATGGGTTCTCTGAAGCCCTCGAACTGGCGCAGCTTGACGATCCTGACGAGACGGGGCTCAGCCCATCTGAGATTGAGGCGTTTTGCGATTTGTGGATCGGTACTGAGCGGGTCGTTACGGTCTTTAGTCAGGGTGTAAACCAGTCTTCCAGCGGTACCGACAAGGTCAATGCGATCTTGAATTGCCATCTGGCCACCGGTCGAATTGGTCGCGAAGGGATGGGGCCGTTCTCGGTCACAGGTCAGCCTAACGCCATGGGCGGTCGAGAGGTGGGTGGTCTGGCCAATACGCTCGCTTGCCATCTGGACATAGAAAACGAGGACCATCGTCAGGCGGTTAAACAATTTTGGAATTCGCCCAACATCCCTCGGAGGCAAGGATTAAAAGCGGTCGATCTGTTCCGATCCATCGAAGACGGTCAGATCAAGGCGCTCTGGATCATCCACACCAACCCTGCGGCTACCATGCCGGACGCGGACAGAGTGAGCGCAGCTATCGAAAACTGCCCATTTACAGTTGTCAGCGACCTTACCGCGCGGACAGATACCGCGCGTATCGCAGACGTGCTGCTGCCTGCGGCGGGATGGGCAGAAAAATCGGGGACTGTAACCAATTCAGATCGCACGATAAGCAGACAACGTGCCGTTTTGAGGCCTCCGGGGCAAGCCCGCTCGGACTGGGATATCTTGGCCGAGGTCGGCCGTAGGATGGGTTGGGAAGAGGCATTTAACTACGAGTCTCCGGCGCAGATTTTCAGAGAATACGCGAGCATGACCTCACTTGCGACGTCTTTTGGCAAGGACTTCAATATTACCGAGTTGTCCGACGTTGGGGATGAAGACTATGATGCGCTGAGCCCCACACAATGGCCAACGACACTTGGTGCGACCGACAAGCGGTTTTTTGGCGATGGACAGTTTTTTCATCCTGATGGCAAAGCGCGTATTGTTCCGGTTTCTCACAAGCCGCCCAAAGTGGAAACCTGTGCACAATTCCCGTTTCTTTTAAACACAGGGCGAAACCGGGATCAGTGGCATACCATGACACGGTCAGGTTTGTCGCCTCGTTTATCAGCCCACCTTTCCGAACCTTATGTTGACATGAATCCAACAGACGTTGATCGGTTGGGCCTTAGCGCCGCAGATTTGGTCCAACTCGACAGCTCAGTTGGAAGCGGTGTCTTTCGCCTGCGAATCTCGGAAGCTGTCGCACCCGGGCAAGTGTTCGCACCAATTCACTGGACGGGTGAAACGGCACCTTCAGCCCGTGTGGATGCGCTTGTTCCAAGTGTGACTGATCCGATATCTGGACAGCCTGAAAGCAAGGCGACGGCTGTTTCTGTGCGGCGTCTGAATGCTTCCTGGTACGGCTTCGCCATTTCCGTCGATGCGGCTTCGCCTACGGCAGAATACTGGGCAATGAGCAAAACGGGCAAAGGCTACAGGATGGAGTTGGCAGGGAAGCAGGACATCGACGATTGGGAACACAAAGCCCGCGAGTGGTTTGGACTACCTGATGCCATGGTGACTTCAATCGAAGACCCCAATCGCGGCGCGCATAGGATCGCGCTGTCAGACGGACAGCGCCTCTTGGCAGCGCTTTTCGTCTCCCGCCAACCTATCATTCTGATGCGAGACTATTTGGCAAGTTTGCCTGAGGTTTCGCTCATTCAGATACTGTCTGGCCGGTCATCTGCTGCTTCTGAAGACTGTGGACCAATTGTCTGTTCGTGTTTCGGGGTCGGACTAAAAACCATCATCGGCGCCATTCGCGACAAACGTTTGATCAATGCGGACGATATCGGAGATGCCCTTCAAGCTGGAACAAACTGCGGTTCATGCCGGCCAGAGTTGGCTGAATTGGTCGCGGAGCATTCGAAGTTGAACCGCAATACACCGAAGAGTTTCCCGGAAAAACAGCAAGTATAAACCCGGGTTGTCGAGCTGGACAGCAGTCTGCTTTGGTAGGTTATCTAGGTAGGAGCGGTTTCCACTCACTCGATACCCAAAACCTGGCTGAGCGTGATTCACCGGTTCGGGCAATCCGGTGGAAGGATGGCGTCGTCCTGCGCTCCAAGCGCCAATATATGCTTACTGAGCAATTTCGTGTCCTGCGACTGAGCAGCCTCATCTGACTGGTCCAAATTGATTGTTAGTGCATTGTCGGCCTGCGATCCATTGGTATGATGGTTTCGGGCGCTGGCGGGCGATAGCCCAGTGCACTGTGGGGCCGCGTTGTGTTGTGATTGTTACCCATTCATTTGTTCCTGCAGCCTGTGCCGCGAGTGCAGCTCCAAGCTGGTCGCTCTCTTGAAGTTGGTCGTAGATATATAAAAGTCGATCTGATTGCTTGCTTGACTAGCCCAGGCGTTCTGACGAGCTGACTCAGTTCATTGCCGGTTAGATTTCTAAGTGCCAAACCGGTGTCCTCAGTGCTAACGCCAAAGCCGCCAGTTTGAGCCAATCCGAGAAGCTCCGAAGCAGTTGGCTGAATATGGGTCTGGGGAAACTGATCTGTCACGAATGTGCCGGGATCAAGTGCGCGAATAATCGGCTGTTCTTGTGCGATAGCCTCAGTACAAAGAAGTGAGAAACCCCCCAAGTAGCAAAGGTGTTTTTTCATCCAATATCCCTCTCGTGGGTCCGATCAGACTTCTATGTAAATTAGTCTTGGTATCGCCAGATGCTGTTTCGCAGTCTGCCCTGAGTCAAGGCGGCAAGACGATCCAACTTACCATTGCTGGCTGATCTTGAGCATTTGAGCCGTCAACGGCGATTAGAAATATAGCGTCAAACCGAAGCATGTGGCCTTGCTTCCATGGCCGATGACAGCGTCAAGATTCACGGTTCATCCGTACGAGCAGAGCGCGGTTCAGCACTACTCCATTGGTAGTTCCAGAGGAACACGAGGAACAGTACACCGAACACTAAGTCGACGGCGCCGGGGCCAAGTAGCAGCACGTCTGCGCTGCCACTGGTGGTATACCAAATGCTCAAGCCCGCCAAACCCAACTGAGCGAACGCACCAGTCGCGATGATGGTGTGGTTTCGGTCCGGATTGAACGCCACCGCCATGAAACCCAGTCCGAATACGAAGGCGTGCAGTGCGAACAGGTAGAAGAACAGGCGATCACCGGCATCGAGCCCGAGGCAGTTCAGCGCCCAGTCCGAGAACACAACCAGGCCGAAAGTGCCGACGCAGTTGTAGAGGCCTTTTGCAATTAGCAATCGGCGCCAGTGGTAGTGACTCTTCATCGCTTTCTCCATCCTGGCAGCACAGCCGCCATTGCTAGTACAGGTCGAAGACCTCCTGGATCAGGGCATCCCAACGATGGTGCGGTTGGCCCGGGATGTGCGCGAAGCGGCTGTCGTCGTAGCAGCCCATTGGGTATTCGAGCACCGCCAGGAGGCAACGATTGCAGAGCGTGCAGGGACGCTCCGCTGCGTGCGCTGTTTTCTTCTCGCGGCTGGCCTTGAGTATCTCGTTCGGCAGATTGGGGTTGGCCAGCAGGGGGCGCGCAATGGACACTGCATCGCATTTACCATCGTCCAAGGCTGCCTGAATTCCTTCCAGGGTTTGGAAGGAACCGGTGCAGATGACCGGGATTGTCACGCGGGATTTAACGGCCTCGGCAGCATCGAGATTGACGCCCTCGAGCCTACGCCAGGCCGCGTCCTTGTTGTCTGCCGGTGGCCTGCGTCCCGCAACGAAACTTCCTATTGTCGGATAAAGTTCGCGCCGGAGCGACCGCTCCCATAAGAGCCTCGCCACCCACAGCAGGGGCCGCACTCTGAATGCAAGGTACCAGAGAAACGTGTAGGCCCCGCTGTCGATTAGTGACTTGTAAGTCCTCGGTACGAACTCGCTTGGGAAGTAACCTGCGGGATTGCAGGGATGCCCGAACATGCTGCCCGACGATACGTGGATCGCGTCCACGCCGTCTCTTTCGCACCATTCCGCGACCTGAACGTTTTCTTCAAGGGTGTTTCCTGGGTGGACCCAGGGGAAGACGCAGTTGTTTAGTTCCGCGATGCTGAGTTTGGCGATGAGGGTCATGTCACGGACCTTTGGATCGTCGCGAATTGCGCAGATGACCCGTCTCAGGAATTCGTACCGTGTTTTGATACAGCCGCCGGCAAAGTCGCCATCGGGACGACGGTTTATGGCGGCGCTCAGGAATTGCGTGAAGAGGTAACCGTTTCCCGAGTGCAGTTCAATCGCCTTGATTCCGGCACGCTGTGCCCTCCGCGCGGCGTTAACGAAGAGCGCGATGATCTTACAGGCCTCGCCGTCGGTCATCCGACGTCCCCTGAGGCCGTGGAAGAACCCCTTCCTATCAGTTGGTGCCGGCGGTTGGCGTCCGAGGTTCTCGATCCCTGCAATGTCCTGCTGACGTCCGGAGTGCGAGAGCTGCATTATGTAGTGGCATGGTTCCTCGCGACCCGTGGGCGTCGCCCTCGCGACCTGTTTGACGACCGATTCCCAGAACGGGATTCGCGCGTCGCAATCCACATGCGCGTAATTCGGCAGAATACGTCCGCTTGTGTGGATCGGTACGTGCGACGAGATGATGGCGCCGACACCTCCAGCTGCGAAGGTTCGTTCGAAGTTCCGGCGCCATTCCGTCCCCGAGCCGTCATAGTTGTCGATCCGTCCGGAGAGGCTTGACCTAAGCAGGCGGTTGTCCAGCTTTAGGCTCCCGATGTCCAGCGGGTCGTGGATACGTGGTGCCGTCATTTGGCCTCCTCACCCGTAAATTCAAGGGCCGACCGCCGCGCGATCAGTCATCAAGCCGATGGGGCCTTGACCGGGAACTTGCCTCTTTCGTGGTCGCCTTCACTTTGCGACCGGCGGCTTTATCGCCGTACAATCGGCGTTCACCGTCCTTTGCGTGACTGACAAGAAGTCTACGCATTTTTCATCTGAAGCCAAATCCGGTACGCGAAGCTCGCTGATCCGGCGCCTCAGCTCTGCCGAACGTTCATCCAGCATCACGCCAAGGACAGTCGTCGAGAGCTCCTCGCTGACCTCGTCCTGCCATTCAAACCGAGCTGGCAAGTCACCTTCGTATTTCGCCGTCCAAACTTCTCCATCCGCGAGCAACAGTCTTACCTCCAGGCGGAGCCGATTCTGCACGCTGCGCAGCACGCCCTCAAGGCGGTAAGCGCCGTCGGGGTCGGTCAGCTCACGGCCGATCCGCAGCCAGCCGGATGCCGACAGCAGCGCCCTAAGATCGCAGTCCAGCGCGTGGGCGATCTCGTGGATCTCATCCCTGGGATCGGTTGTACAGATAGGTGCAAGCTCAAGGAACAGGTCCTTGCTCCAGGCTTCTGCTCCGCTGGTCATCTGCCTGATCTCCCGCACGGAAAACGGCGCCGCCGTCCAGACGCGCAAGGGACGCGCCAAGTTTTTCAACTCCTGGATCCCCGCGTCGACGAAGATTCTGGCCACCGTCTCGTCCAGTGTCGCATACGTCGCATCGGAGATCGCGATCCCGGCGGGATCCGCGAACTCCTGCAATCTCGTCGCTACGTTCACAGCCGTTCCGAAGACCTCGTGATCGATTGGTACGACGTCGCCGATGTCCACTCCTATCCGCAGCTCAGCAGCATGCTCGAACGCGAGCAACTGCTGAACTTCGAGCGCGCAGTCGACGGCGCCGATCGCGCTGCCGAACTCGGTGATCCAACCGTCGCCGACGGTTTTGATGATCTTGCCCGAGTTGGTCCAGACCGCCGGTTTGAGAATACCCGACTCAATCTCGCGCACCATTCTGAGTGCTGCAGCTTCATCCGAGGTCAACATCCTCGAATACCCGACGACGTCGGCGATCAGGATTGCAGTCAATCGATGGGCCATGCCCTTCCTCCTCTGATAAGAGAAAGTGTGACGCAATCGTTTGAACGGGATTTGTCGGTGTGATTAACGCGATGTTAACGGCCCCGGCTGCCATTCAGCGCCAGCGGGGTCCGGATGGTCCGGAGCGCTGATCCCGGCGATTCCCGCCTGGACTTCGGCCAAGGCGATCGCCGCCTCTTCCCCCTGGCGCTTAAGGTCGCAGATCGTTTGCGCAATCTCGGCCGCGTTCTCTCCGGAACGGATGTACGCCTCCAGCCGATTGAGGCATGCGGCAAGCTGCGTCAGACCGAGACACCTCGCGGCACCGGCGAGGCGGTGCGCGGGATCGACCGCCTTAGAAAACAAACCGTCCTCTCCCGCAGCTTCAATCTCAGCCACGTTCTGGCTGATGGACTTCTGGAGTTGCCCGACAAGGTTCAGCATTTCGGCTGTTCCGACACTTTCCAGGACCTCCCGGAACAGCTCGGCTTCGAACGCCTCCGGGACTTTCAGCTTGTCGGGCCAATCCGCGTACATTCGTCCCCGTATGTGCGCAGCTTGATTGAGAACCGCATGAAGCTGATCCGCCTGGACCGGTTTCGCTACGACGTCGTCGCAACCTACCGCAAGGTAACCGTCGATGTCGGCAGGAAATACGTTAGCTGTAACGGCAATGATCGAGACCCAGTCCGCGCATCTGTTCTTTTCTTGCCGAAGGGCTCGAACCACGTCGACCCCATCCATATCGGGCAGTCGCATGTCCAGCAGGATTGCATCGAACTTGACATCCCGTACCAACGACACGGCGTCATATCCGCGGTCAACTGTCGTGACTGTGTGCCCAAACTTCTCCAACATTGCTTCGGCGACGCCCCGGCTGACGGGGTCGTCCTCGACGAGTAGCACGTGCAAGGGGGGGGTTATCCACTTCTTTGGGCCTTGTTCCGATTGCGGGGTATTTGTCTCGGCGCCAGCCACGAGATCGATCTCGAAGGAAAAGCGACTACCTTCGCCGACGACGCTCTCGGCTGACAGCGTGCCGTCCATGGCGTCGACCAAACGCTTGACGATAGAAAGGCCCAGACCGGTACCGCCAAACCGGCGCTGGACAGCGTTTGCTCCCTGGGTCAAGGGGTCGAAAATTCTGCCAAGATCTTCAGGCGGAATGCCGATCCCTGTATCCACAACCGAAAAACTAACAAGTGGTACGCTCCCGAAGCCCTCCGTCCTCGCGACCTTGATCGTTACTTCCCCGTCTTGCGTGAACTTGACGGCGTTCCCAGAGAGGTTAAGGAGAATCTGACGTACACGCGCTTCATCACCGAAAAGGAACCTCGGCACATCGTCAGCGATGTCGTAACTTATCAAAGTTACTTGCTTGGCGGCGATTGGCCTCAGTATCTCGACAACGTCTTCCACGACCTCAATCAGCGCGAAGCTCTCCCGTTCGATCTCCAGGCGCCCCGCTTCGATGCGAGCGATGTCCAATACGTCGTCGATTAGTTTCAGCAGTAGTTCGCCAGATCTCTCGACTACTTCGAAGTCCTCTTGGATTGATGCTTGGAGGTCACTTCGACGGATGGCAAGTTGCGCGGTGCCAAGAATTCCATTCAGCGGAGTGCGCAACTCGTGGCTCATAGTCGCCAAGAATTCGGACTTCGCTTGGCTTGCAGCGAGTGCGTCGTCGCGCGCTTCGCGCAGTTCTTCTCGACTGTGCAAAAGCTCGCGCTGCTGCACGAAGTTCCGCCGGTCGTAGGACTCCAGCGTGTAACCGGCAAAGCCCAATATCAGTGACGTCGAGATCAGAAAGATCATGTTGTTGTAGAATATCGGCGTCGACAAATCGCCAAACAGAATTGCAACCACGAAGTAAGCAAGAACCGAGAGAGCTGTTCCCAGAAGTGCGTGTATGAATGTGAAGGGGAAAACGACAAAACACCCGATGATTATCAGCATGATGCCAGCATAGTACATTGTCTGACCCACCGTATCGGAGAGATAGATCAAGGCAATGATGCCAGAGCAGCAAACGATCAGTATCATCCACTGAACCAAACGGGCGACCCGGAGATAGAGTTCGGAATAGGTCATGGCAAGCGCTCCGACAAGGAACACGCACACGAAGACCCGAACCGTCCAAGCCGAACGATAGTTTTCACCTACGACCCAAGGATCGATAACGGAGAACACCACGTAGAGGACAATTGCCGCCAGAATGGCGAGCCGCGCCTGGGTTCTCGTCCTGCGACCGTGATCGGCCAGAAATCTGGACTCAAGTTCAGCGTCCCTGAACTTCAGCGTTAGAGGGTGCGGGGTCGTCAACCCCGCGGAATTCTGGCAGCTAGGCACAACATTCGACCTTAGTTGGGCATACTGGCGACAGCATACACTGAGTTGAGCACGTCACGTACCGGCTCAGAAAGGCACGACATCTGCGCCTATCTTGTAGCCGATCGTCGGCACCGTATCGATCAATTCCCTGCTTTTGCCCGGCTCCGAAAGCTTCTTCCGTATACGACTGACCAGAACATCAATAGTTCGGTCGGTTCCATCAGTTCGATGCTCCGCCATAGCGTCCAACAGCTGAGCACGGGACATTACACGCCCGTCAGCCTGTACCAATGCTGCAAGGACATCAAACTCCGCACGTGTCAGCTTCGCCGAGCCACCTCCGCGCGCGATGACCGTCCGCCGGCTCAGATCGAGCACCCATTCCCCTACTCGGACACGTTCAACACCCGTCTTTTGGGCAAAGTCTGCACTACTTCGTCTCAAAACGCTGCGGACACGAGCGACTAGCTCTCGCGGGTGGAACGGTTTGGTGATGTAGTCGTCTCCGCCCATCTCAAGCGCCGTGATCTTCTCACTGTCCGCGTCTCTGTGTGTGACGAAGATGATTGGGATCGACGAGCGGGCTCGAAGCCGCCGTGCCAGGACAAGCCCGTCCTCGTCGGGTAGCGAGAGATCAAGAAGCACCAAGCTGAAGTCTACGAACCGAATTTCGGCCTCGGCGGTCGCAACGTCTTCCGCTGCCGTGACGATAAACCCTTCGTTCTGGAGAAGTGCTCTCATTAGTGCGCGAACGGTGGGCTCGTCCTCGACGATCAATATGCGGGTTTTGCGAGACATCTTAAAGACAAAGCGTACCCCAATGGAGACCATAAATCCGCAGAAAAGTTGCCGAATGAGTTATGAACGCAGCTCACAACACCGCTGCGGCTCCCGGATCGAGCGCGTCTGCCTCGGGTGCATTCTAGAAACCACAACGCGCGACGCCTTTCGAATTTCATGCGTTCCAAACGTCTCGAAGGCGTACGCAATCGTGTTTCTGAGCTCTTCGCCAGAATCCTCTGCTTCAAATGAAACCCGCCTCTAGCCAAGAGCGGTCATTCGAGGCGTTTCAATCAACGGCAGGTTTGTTGCGCGACTTTCGAGTCTGAGACCAATGCAGCGAAGGTGCGGTTAAGACGATGCCCCTGAAGCCGCTTGGAAATGACCGCTTCGACGACCTCTGCAGTTGCGCGGCAGGATCGCCACTGCGAATGCGAACGGATGCTGCGTCAGAAACAGCCGCGTGAGCGAAGGGCGGGTCTGTCCCGCAATTTGTGAGTATGATCATTTCCAGTTTTCGCGAATGCAGCGAACGGCGGCAATGCGGGCTGCGACCGCAGCATCGGAGCTGGGAGATGAATGTCTCTTATGGGCCGGGGGTCTTCAACCCAACCGCTTCTTGAACCTCAGAGTTGCCGCCAACAATCCGAATGCCGCAAATCCGATCATCCAGAGAATCCCCCAGCGCAACTCGTAGAGCGAAGCATCTCGAAGAACCACACCGCGAATCATGTCCATGAAGTGCGTCGCAGGTAAAACTTGAGCAATCATTTGGACAGGTTTGGGCATACCGTCGAAGGGGAACATGAAGCCAGACATTAGGATTGAAGGCAGTAGGACAAAGATGGTCATTTGCATCGACTGGAGCTGGTTTTGAGCCAGGGTCGAGATCACCAGCCCAAGCGACAGGCTGGCGATGATGAACAACAAGGTCACTACAAGCAAAGTGCCCAATCCGCCGTTTATCGGGACATCGAACAGGATGTGCCCGAGACCCAGGATGATTGCGACCTGTATCAGGCCCAGAAAGATGTAGGGTATGATCTTGCCGATCATCAGTTCGATCGATTTGATCGGGGTGTTGATCAGCATCTCCATATTGCCCCGCTCGCGTTCGCGGACGATGGCGGCGGAGGTGAACAGGATCATCGTCATGGTTAGGATCACACCGACAAGACCCGGCACGATATTGACCGCCGACCGCTGCTCGGGATTGAAGTAAAGCGTCACCTCGAAGGTGGGCACCTGCCGGTTTGGTGGTTGTTTCAGCAGTTCTGTCAAAGGCATCGTGCGCAGGGATTTGATTGCGCTGGCGACCATGGTGTCCGAACCATCGACGATCCAATGGGCAACGGGCCGACTGCTGGTCTGGTCCGTTGCGTTGGGCAGACCCAAACCGACAGAGGGACTGCGGGCAAGGCGTTGGCTGACATCGGGCGGGATGATCAGCGCGGCGCGCACGCGGGATTCAGTGATCGCGCGTTCGGCTTCTTGCGGGGTTGTTAGTTGTTCGGTGATGGTCACGACCTGCGTGGCTTGAACGATCTGCGCCAATGTGCGGGACAGCTCGGTTCCGGATTGGTCCACCACTGCTACGGGCACATGGCGCAGGTTGGTGTTGATCGCATAGCCGAACAGCAGCAGTTGGATCAGCGGGATCATGATGACCATGGCGAACGTCATCCGGTCTCGCCGTAGTTGCAGCAGTTCTTTCTTCAGTACAGCAACGATGCGGCGTGGCGAGATCACTGTTCTGGCCCCCGTGTGGCGCTGACGAACACGTCTTCCAGATTTGGTCGCTGCGGAGTCAGGGACAGGTCGGGAAACGCAGCAAGTTGGCCGCGCAACATGTCGACCGGCTGAGGTTCGGATTTTTCTACCAGCACACGTAGCCGCGACCCGACTTGCGCGGTCGACAGGATCTTGGGCTGGCCGTCCAACGCGTGTTTGACCTTGCGCAGGTCTGGGCCTTCAACTTCGACAACATCGGCCTGCAGATCGTCCATCAACTGACTCGGAGACCCGTCTGCCTTTTTCACCCCGTGTTGCAGGATCGCCAACCGGTGACAGCGCTCGGCCTCGTCCATGAAATGTGTCGAGACGATCATCGTCGCGCCCTGATCGACCAGATCGAACAGCTGTTCCCAGAATGTGCGACGGGTTTCGGGGTCAACGGCAGAGGTCGGTTCATCCAGAAACAGCAGCTTTGGTCGGTGCATGACGGTCGCCGCAAGCGCCAGTTTCTGTCGCTGTCCGCCACTCATGCTACCGCTTAGCTGATGCACATTGGTTGTCAGGTCATAGGTGTTTAGCAACTCGTCGATCCGGTTTGCCGCCGATTTGGCTGGAATGCCATAGATTTCCGCTGCGAACCGGAGGTTTTCCAGTACGGTCAGATCGCGGTAATACGAGAATATCTGGGTCATGTACCCGATCTCATCTTTTAACGGCTCAGCCGCGTCGGGCATTGACCGGCCCAAAACCGAGATCGCCCCACTGCTGGGGGTGAGCAAGCCGGTCAGCATGCGCATGGTCGTGGTCTTGCCGCAACCGTTGGGACCGAGAAACCCGTAAATCTGGCCCGTTCTGATTTCAAGGTCCAGATTGTTGACGGCGGTGTTTTCCCCGAAGCGGCGGGTCAGACCCTGCGTCGAGACGACGATATCACTCATGGCATTGTGACCTGCACTGGTACACCGGCGGGCAAGTCAGGTGTTGCAGTGGGCAGGTCAATCTCAGCCAAATAGACAAGGCGCGTGCGGTCGTCTTTGTTCAATCCGAAATAGGGGGTGAAGGACGCGTCGTCGCTGATCCAGCGGATCACGCCATCCAATGGATCGGCCAGCCCGTCAACGCGCACTTCCAGCGAATCGCCGGGTCTCAGATTGACGCGATGTGGCTCGGGAATGTAGACGCGCGCATAGGGGATTTGGCCCGTGACCATCACGGCCACCGGGCTACCGGATGTTACTCGTTCACCCAAATTCCACGGCAGGGAATCCAACACGCCGTTGCGGGTGGCCGTGACAGTCAAATTATCCAGTACAGTCTGTTCGGCGGCGATCGAGGCTTCTGCTGCCCGCACATTGGCTTCGGCAACCGCAAGGTCTTCGGGGCGGGTGCCGTTTTGCAGCTCTTTCAGGGATTGTTGAGCGCTGGCCAACTCAGCCCGCGCGGAATCGCGCAGGGCCAGATCATTTGCCACCTGAGCCTCGGTCACGACCGAGTTCTCGACCAGTCTGGCGTTTCGGTCATAGATAGCCTCGGCATCGGCAAGACGTGCAACAGCGCCCGCGACTTTGGCTTCGGCTATCGCAATCTCCTCCTCTCGCGGCCCCACCTGCAGTTTCAGAAGCGTGGCCTGGGCCTTTTCCAGTTCCGCCTGCGCCAGTGCTAACTTTGCGCTTTGCAATGTTGGATCAAGCTGAACCAGCGTGTCACCTGCCTTTACCACGGCTCCCTCTGCAACCGGTAAATCGACGACAATTTCGCTGGCTGTCGCGGTCAAGGCCACACGATCTCGTGCCAAAACGCCCAAGGCGACGCTGGTATCGGACCCAGAGCACCGGTCCAGAATGGCGGGCAGCACAGCGGCCAAAATCAGGGGTATGGGAATCGTCATATTCAGCAAGGTTACCCTCCGGTTGCTGGCCGCTATTCAGATGGGCCGGTTATTGAACCATACAATCAGGAAATTCGATTTGTATATATCGCCCTGTAGAAACGTCACGCAGGCAGGTGCGCCAGTCTTCGAACTTTTTCTCGATAAGGCGGGGATTGTCTTCCTGCAGGAAATGCACGCCACTGCCGATATCCACCACTTCGAGATTCTGGATGTTCTGGCGGCAACATTCGACGTCGTTCCAGCCAATAATTCCGCTGGGCGTAGCGTGAGCAACGTACTAAAAGCTCACTTTGTCCCGCGAACTGCGTGTTTATACGCATCGGGGTTTTGCGCACGCAGCGAACGGCAGGTTTTATGGCTGCGACTGCAGCGCCAAGGCAGTAGGTTGAATGTCGACTCTGGACCGTCCGTTATAAGAAAGGGAAAAGATGGACGACTTTTACGCCGCCCGCACCAAGATCATCCCGCCGCTACCGTGGTCGACTTTCTCACCGCCGTTCTCACCCAATGCCGAGGACATCATCGCTGGCGTAACCTCGATAAGTCAGAAAGAGCTGGAGGCCGGCGCAAAACGAAACACCGAGATCATCGCGCGTGTCCTAGAGCCGTATTCGAGCGCGATTGAAAGCTGTGACCTGACTGTTGATCAGTACGCGGACTTCATCCAGCGTTCTTCAACAGCGGCCAAGTACAGCGCAAAGAACAAGAAACACTTGATAGAATTGCTGTCCGCTTTGCGAATGTCGGCGTTGAAAGTAACCAGCAGCGTTTAGACGGGCTCGGCCCCAAGCAGACCTCGAACAGAAAACTGAAATTCTGCGTTAGCAGCCCACACAGGACCTTCACCGAACACACAAATTGCCGGAGCCGCGCCCGCATTCCAGTCATTTCAGTCATTCGTTACAAGAGCGAAATCCGACAAGAGTTCGCCGTTCGGGACCGCGCAAGAAAACCGACAAATGGCCCCTAGTTGTAAATGTCGACTTCATCTCGACATTCCGAGTCTGTTGTCGAAATTGACCATCCTGCGAAATATTGAAAACGCTCACAAAGAGCTCTTTCATTGAGTCAGAACGACGAAGGAGTGCAGGCGCTGATCACTTTGCATGGCGTATCGCCGGCATTCCGAAACCTGTGTGGCAATATGCTTGAGAAGTAGTACGCGTCCCCGGGACCCAGAACCCTGGACTGCCCATCTACCGTTACTTCAAGACGGCCCTCTATCACAACCGCACATTCCTCTCCTTCATGCGACAGTTCAGATCGACCCGAGTCGGCACCGACATCGTACTCTTCTATGAGCATCTGGAGCTTTCTGTCTCGGCGCTCACCTGCGACAAGCAAATAGGAGACTCCGGGTGATCCTAGGTCGCGCATTCTTTCGTGCGGGTAAAAAAACGACTCCTCGTTTTGCAATTCAAAACTGAAGAAGAAGCCCAAATTGACGTCTACTGAGGCAAGAATCTTCTTTAGCAAAGCCACAGAAGGTTGGGTCGAACCGCTTTCGATTTGAGAAATCGTCCCGCTACCCACTCCCGCGCGTTTGGCCATTTCACGTTGACTGAGGCCTTTGGTCGTCCGAATCAACTTTAGACGACGGGCTGTTTCGAGATCTGATGACAAAACCGTTACTCTAGTGCTTTCTTGCTTTGGATCGAAAGCATTCTAGGGGTGCAATGATTTTTTTCAATAACTTACAGATTAAAACAAAACCGGATGTGCGGAAGATCTGAACTCTGCAAGGATTTGTCATCAAATGAAAATCTGTTTCACGAGGAATGAACGTGCTCGATCAACCCAACACAATGTCATCGTTCTGGATGCCGTTTTCGGCCAATCGTGATTTCCTTCGCGAGCCCCGAATGATCCAAGCGGCCGAGGGGATGTATTACACCAGTTCTGATGGCCGGAAGGTCATGGATGGTACCGCCGGACTGTGGTGCGTCAACGCAGGTCACCGTGATCCGCTGATCGTTGCAGCCGTGCAGAAGCAGGTGCACGAGTTGGATTATGCACCAAACTTCCAGTTCTCCCACCCTCAGGCATTTGAGTTGTCGGCAAAGCTGACAGCGATGATGCCCGAGGGGATGAGCCACGCTTTCTTCACCAATTCTGGCTCCGAGTCTGTCGATACGGCGCTCAAGATCGCGCTGCATTACCACCGCATGCGCGGGGATGGGGCGCGCACGCGTTTGATCGGGCGTGAGCGTGGTTACCACGGGACCGGCTTCGGTGGCATTTCGGTCGGCGGCATCGTGAAGAACCGGATGCATTTCGGAACGCTCCTTACAGGAGTGGATCATTTGCGCCACACGCATGATCCAGAGAAAAATGCCTTTTCCCGCGGCTGCCCGGAACACGGCGCTGAACTGGCGGATGATCTGGAACGGTTGGTCGCGCTTCACGATGCATCGACCATTGCGGCAGTGATCGTTGAGCCGATGGCCGGGTCCACCGGTGTGCTTCTGCCGCCGAAAGGATACCTGCAGCGGCTACGCGAAATCTGTGACCGTCATGGCATTCTGCTGATTTTCGACGAGGTCATCACCGCCTTTGGTCGTTTGGGGGCCGCGACAGCATCCGAGTATTTCGATGTGAAGCCGGACATCATCACGACGGCAAAAGGACTGACCAACGGTGTCATCCCGATGGGTGCGGTCGTCGTTTCAGACAAGATCTATGCATCGGCTATGGAAAACGCAGATGCGCCGATCGAGCTGTTCCACGGCTATACCTATTCCGCCAACCCTGTGTCCTGCGCCGCTGCGCTGGCTACGCTGGAAAGCTACAAACAGAACGATCTGTTCCGCCGCGCTGCGTTGCTGTCGGGGCCTTGGGAGGATCAGCTTCACAGCCTCAGGGATCTGCCGAATGTCATCGATATTCGCAATCTGGGACTGGTGGGCGCGGTCGAGCTGGCACCACGAGAGGGCGCACCGGGTGCACGGGGCTATGATGCGATGAAACGGGCCTGGGACGCGGGAATAATGATCCGTGTCACAGGTGACATCATCGCCTTGTCGCCACCACTAATCATCTCGGAGCCCGAAATAACGACACTTTGTCAAACACTTGGAGAGGTATTGGTTGACTTGCCATAACCCCTGACTTCTAACCCCAAAAAGGACTGACATCATGAAAGATGCATCCCCGATCGCTTTGATCGGCCACTACTTTAATGGCCAAATCACTGCTCCTTCCGGTGAGAATACTCAGCCGGTTTTCAATCCCGCAACCGGAACGCAAACCGGCGAGGTGTCGCTGGCGACTGTACAGACAGTGAACGACGCAGTGGCCGCCGCCAAAGCAGCGTTCCCAAAGTGGTCGAACACTCCGCCGATCCGCCGTGCCCGCCTGATGAACAACTTTCTGGCTCTGGTGCGCGAGCATAAGGACGATCTGGCACGTGCCATCACGGTTGAGCATGGCAAGGTGTTCACCGACGCGCAGGGTGAAGTTGAGCGCGGCATTGATATCATCGAGTTTGCCTGCGGCATTCCGCAACTCCTCAAGGGCGATTACACGGAGCAGGTCTCCACTGGCATGGACAACTGGACAACGCGTCAGGCGTTGGGCGTTGTCGCCGGGGTCACTCCCTTCAACTTCCCGGTCATGGTGCCGATGTGGATGTTCCCGATCGCCATCGCCGCAGGCAATACCTTTATCCTGAAGCCGTCTCCGACCGATCCGTCGGCCTCTCTGCTGTACGCGGATCTGATGCAGAAAGCCGGTTTCCCCGACGGAGTGTTCAACGTGGTTCAGGGTGACAAGGTTGCCGTGGATGCGTTGCTGGAGAACGACGACGTCAAAGCCGTGTCCTTCGTCGGCTCGACGCCAATTGCGAACTACATCTACGAGGTCGGTGCGCGCCACGGCAAGCGCGTTCAGGCTCTGGGCGGCGCGAAGAACCATATGCTGGTGATGCCGGATGCCGACATGAACAAAGCCGCCGACGCCCTGATCGGCGCGGCCTATGGTTCGGCCGGAGAGCGTTGCATGGCCATCTCGGTTGCCCTGCTGGTTGACGATGCCGCCGACAAGCTGATGCCGGTTCTGAAAGAACGTGCCGAAACCCTGAAGGTCAAAAACGGCCTCGAACTGGACGCCGAGATGGGCCCGATTGTCACGGCCGCTGCGCGGGACCGGATCAAAGGGTACATCGACTCCGGCGTCGCAGAAGGTGCGGACCTGCTGGTCGATGGCCGAGACTATACCGTCGAAGGGCACGAGGAAGGCTATTTCCTTGGCGGTACCCTGTTCGACAACGTCACGCCTGACATGAAGATCTACAAGGAAGAGATCTTTGGCCCGGTCCTGTCCTGTGTCCGCGTTTCGAGTTTTGCTGAAGGTCTGCAACTGATCAACGACCACGAGTTCGGCAACGGCGTGTCGTTGTTCACCCGTGACGGCAACGTTGCGCGTGAGTTCGGCAAGCAGGTTCAGGTCGGCATGGTCGGTGTAAATGTTCCGATCCCGGTTCCCATGGCCTGGCACGGCTTTGGCGGCTGGAAGAAGAGCCTGTTCGGCGACATGCACGCCTATGGCGAAGAGGGCGTTCGTTTCTACACCAAGCAGAAATCCATCATGCAGCGCTGGCCCGAAAGCATCTCGGAAGGTGCCGAATTCGTCATGCCGACGGCAAAATGATCATCCGATCCAAGGAGTGAAGAACATGTTCATTGGTGTTCCCAAGGAAATCAAGAACCACGAATACCGTGTTGGCCTGACCCCTGAAAGCGTCGCCGAACTGGTTTCTCATGGTCACAACGTCATCGTCGAGACCAACGCCGGCACAGGCATTGGGGCTGATGATGATGCCTATCGTGCCGCTGGCGCGGAGATTGCCGAAACCGCAGCGGATATCTTTGCCAATGCGGAGATGATTGTGAAGGTGAAGGAACCTCAGGCTGTTGAACGCGCTATGCTGCGGGAAGGTCAGATCCTTTACACCTATCTGCATCTGGCCCCCGACCCGGAACAGACCAAAGATCTGGTCGACTCGGGCGCTGTCTGCATCGCTTATGAAACCGTCACCGACGACAATGGCGGTCTGCCCCTGCTGAAACCGATGAGCCAAGTTGCCGGTCGCATGTCGATCCAGGCCGGTGCCGGTGCGTTGGAGAAAGCAAAGGGAGGCCTGGGCGTGCTGCTGGGCGGTGTGCCTGGTGTGAAACCAGGCAAGGTCGTGATCATCGGTGGCGGTGTTGTTGGGTTCAATGCAGCTCAGATGGCCGTCGGCTTGCACGCGGACGTGACCATTCTGGACCGCAATCCGGCAGTTCTTGAGAAATTGGAGAACCATTTCGAGGCGTCGGCCAAGGTTGTCTATTCGACCAAAGCCGCATTGGAGGAAGAAGTCACCAATGCCGATTTGGTTGTTGGTGCGGTTCTGATCCCGGGTGCTGCTGCTCCCAAGCTGGTCACACGCGAACTGATCTCAAAAATGAAACCCGGTGCGGTCGTCGTGGACGTGGCGATTGACCAGGGCGGCTGCTTTGAAACGTCCAAAGCCACCACTCACGCCGAGCCCACATATGTTGTCGACGATGTTGTTCACTACTGTGTCGCCAACATGCCGGGCGCAGTCGCCCGAACGTCAACCTACGCGCTCAACAACGTCACGCTGCCGCACGCTCTGGCTATTGCCAACAATGGTTGGAAGCAGGCGCTTGCGGACAACCGTCATCTTATGAACGGCCTGAACGTGGCCCACGGCAAGGTGACGTACAAGGCTGTGGCCGATGATCTCGGATACGAGTTCGTCGCCCCGGAACTTTGCTGAATTGAAGCAAAGAATTGTCCCGTCGCGCGAAATGCGGCGGGACGCACACCACTGAGGAGGAAACCTTAATGATTACGAAGATTAACCGCCGCGCCCTCGGCGCGATGGGTGGCGCTGTTTTGCTTGCTGCAACCACACTCTCAACAGCAGCCGCAGCGGAAGACATTACACTGCGCTTTGCCGGCGTGTTCCCGATTGACCATCAGGGCACGAAAATGATGGAGCAGGTCGCAGCGGATGTCGCGGCAGCAGACGTTGGCCTGAAGATCGAAGTATTCCCGGCAAACCAACTGGGTTCGGGTGAGGCGCTGTTCGAAGATGTTGCACGCGGCAATATCGACCTGGCATCGGCGTTCATCTATGCCGATACCGATCCACGCCTGGAATTCCTGTCAATGCCGTTCCTGCTGGGCGGCTGGGATGACATGGAAAGCACGCTTCTCAACATGGATTCCGAGTTTAACACCATCCTGCAAGAGATCACCGACGAATACGGTGTGCGGGTAATGGCGCAGAACCCCGAAGGGTTCATCGGCATCGTTTCGTCGCAAGAACCTGAAAACTGGAACACCTTTGACGACAAGGGCATGAACATTCGCGTCTGGTCGTCCAGCGTCGTGAAATCAATGGTTGAAGAACTAGGGTATCAAGCGACAACCATGGCATGGGGCGACATTTTCCCCGCACTTCAGGCCGGCATTGTCGATGGAGCAATCTGCTGCACCAAGACCGCGACCTATTCCATCTTCGCCAAATCAGATGTTGGCACCCACTTTGTCGAGTACAACTCAATCTCAGAACTGACGACTTTCTACGCGTCGCAGCGGACACTCGACAAGCTGAACGACGAACAGCGCGCCACGCTTCAGGCCGCGATGACAAAGGCGTCCGAAGACTTCTTTGCCTACAATCGTGAAAATGACGAAGTGTTCGGCCAGAAATTGCTCGACAAAGGCTATACCATCCTGCGCCTGAGCGACGAAGAACAAGCTGCGATGGCCGCGCATGTCCAGGAAACGGTCTGGCCCGCGATGGCACAAAACGTCGGTCAGGACATCATCGACCGCCTGCTGGCAGCAAAAGAACAGCAATAAACACTGAGATGAAGGGCCAGCTAATCAGTTGGCCCTTTTTTCGTCTCTAGCTCAACAAAGGGAGGGAGAAAGATGTCTAGCACTGAAGCAGAGCGTCCGTTGGTCGTCGAAAGCGCGGAAAAGAAGAGCTCGCAAAAAATCACCGATGAGCTGCCAGTTGTTATTGGGTATCCGCTGAAAGCAGTGGCTTTTGCCATGAGGCAGATCGTTATGTTTGCCGGTTTCCTGATGGCGTTCACATTTGGGGCAGTTGTTGTCATCCGGTATGGATTTGGCGGTGATCTGTTTGCCTACGAAGAATGGCTTTTGGGCATTAGCATCATCGGCTTTTTTGCAGGTGCTGTTCTGGCCTCTGCCCGCAACCTGCACATCAACGCGGACATTCTTGGCATTGTGATCCAAAACCCTCGGTTGATTTGGTGGCGCGGCTTTGTCGTGCTGACCGTCGAGATCCTGGTGATCCTGTTCCTCATGTACGCCTGCTATGTCTCGCTGCTTGATGACTTCTCATTCCCCCGGCTGCGCGCAACCCCGGTGCTGCGCATTCCGTTTGTGACCTGGCGGATTGCGATCATGATTGCCTTTGGCTTCATGGCAATGTTCACGGCGGCATATTTGTACGTGCATATCCGCAAGGGGCTCGGGCTTCCCCTGAGATCAGAAATGCAAAAAGGAGAAACCCAATGATCATCGGAGGAAGTCTCCTTATCGTCTGCTTTATGCTGCTGTTGGGCGTCAGCGTTTATGTAGCATTCGGATCGGTTTTGATTTTCATCGCCCTTGTCGGAGATCAATCCATCACCGGCTACTTGCCCACCGGCTCTACAGGTATCCGCTCACTTGTACTTCTGGCGATCCCACTCTTCATGATCGCCGGAGGCATCATGGAGAAAGGTAAAATCGCGGCCCCTCTTGTCTCTCTGGCTGAAATGTTCATTGGCCATATCAAAGGAGGACTGAGCGCGGCTGGGGTGTTGGCCTGCGGTGTGTTCGGCTCCATTTCCGGCAGTGCAAACGCAACGCTGACCTGCATAGGCGGCATCATGATGCCCCATCTGAAAAAGGCCAACTATCCGGGTGGGCAATCTGCGGCTTTGATCGTCGCGGCCAGCCCCTTGGGTCTGTTGATCCCACCGAGTTCGTCGCACATCCTTTATGGTTGGGTTGCACAGCAGCATGTACTAAAGTGCTTCTTGTCCACCGTCATTCCGGCGATCATCCTGATCACCCTTTTGATCGTCGTAAATCAGTTCCTGCTTCGGAAGTATGACGACATAAACCTGACGGAACGTCCTAAACCATTTCTGCCGACATTCGGAGTACAGGCGCGCCTGGCCGGGCCTGCGCTTATGATGCCACTGATCATTCTGGGCGGAATCTATGGCGGCATAATGACGCCAACCGAGGCTGCGGGTATCGCAGTGGTCTACTCGATCCCGATCGCGATCTACTTCTACCGTGGACTGACCTGGAAAACACTGGCTCAGACAATCCAGAATTCCGGTGTTACGATTGGCGTGGTCATGGTCATGATCTTCATGGTTCTGATCGTGTCAGACAACCTGATCTCACAGGGTGCACCTCAGTTGGCCAAAGATCTGGTTTATTCCGTTTCGGACAATCCAGTTGTGATCCTTCTGATGATCAACGTCGTGATGATCCTGATCGGAATGCTCATGGATGATATCTCCGGTCTGCTTTTGGCAACACCAATCCTACTGCCCATCGCGCAGAGCACCGGCATGGATCCTATCCATTTCGCGGCCGTGATTGGCGTAAACTTAGGTATGGCGAACATCACCCCTCCGACTGCACCTCTGCTCTATCTTGGTGCGCAGGTCTGTGATGAACCGGTTTCGCGCATGCTGTGGCCGACTTTGATCTTCATAGTCTTTGCCTGGCTCCCAACGCTGATGTTGACAACTTTTGTACCAGAGTTGGCCCTGTTCCTGCCGGACCTCCTGCTCAGCAAATAATGGGCGGAAAGCGCCAACGCACAAGACAAAATGCACGCACCCCATTCCAATGAGTGGGGTGCCAGAGCGCTCTCTCAACGATGACGTGGGAGAGACTAGTTCGCAGCAGAAATCCTAAACCTAAAAATAGAGGTCTGAAATGTACAAAAACATCCTAGTCGCGCTGTCTCTGGAACACGGCATCAGTGAACACGCAATGTCGGCGGCGCATGCTCTAGTATCCGAAGGCGGAAAAATCACTGCCGCGCACATCCATGAGCCCCCAAACAGACAGATAATGTACTATATGGATGAAGGGATCGCAGAAAAATCTCTCCAAAAAGCAAAGGCGCGTTTAGCCGAGCGCTTAAAAAACGAAACCGAGGTTTCCTCTGTCTTGATCGAGAGCCAATCGGCTGGGCGGGCTATCACCGAATACGCCAACAAACATGGCATCGACTGTATCGTCCTTGCTTCGCATAAACCTGGGATGAAAGAATTCTTTTTGGGTTCAACAGCCGCTCTCGTCGTTCGACACGCTCAGTGTTCGGTGCATGTACTCCGAGTGTGACGCTGGCGCCTGCAACATGCCAGTAACTTTGCCCTGTGAATTCTGCGGTGATAAGCAGGTCTCACCGCGACCAAGGTCTGCTTTGCCGTCTACAAGAATTTCACTTTGCGGCATTTAAGAGGTAGGGCTCGCAGCCGACCTCGGCGGCAACGCGGCATCCTGTGATATCCTCTCTCGTCAACGTCGGGTTGTCGTTGTGGGCGGGCATGGCGGATCGGAGGATCAGTTATGGAAACACCAAACTTACCTGCCATTCGCGCTCTTCGCCCAGCTTGGAACAAGGGACGCATCGTCGGTCAGAAACGGCCGTTGAAACCCAAACACGTCTGGGCAATTCGAGTAAGGTTAGAACTCGCAGAAAACCATCGCGACCTCGCTCTCTTCAATATGGCCATCGACAGTAAGTTGCGCGGCTGTGACTTGGTGAAAATGAAAGTCGTAGACATCATGGCTTCTGGTCAGATCAAGGCGCGGGCTTCGGTGTTACAAAGCAAAACTCAGAAGCCTGTCCGCTTCGAGATTTCTGAAGGAACTCGAAGCTCAGTCGAGAGGTGGATGGAAGACGAGCTCATGGTCGGGTCTGAATACCTTTGGCCAGGACGTTTCCATGAGCGTTTACACATTTCAACGCGCCAGTATGCGCGGATCGTGCGTGATTGGGTCACGTCTATAGGTTTGGAAGCAAGCGCTTATGGCACACATTCAATGCGGCGGACCAAGGTCACCCAAATTTACAAAAAGACGGGCAATCTGCGTGCGGTGCAGCTCCTACTCGGGCACACGAAGATGGACAGTACTGTTCGGTATCTCGGTGTTGAACTTGAGGATGCACTTGCAATAGCAGAGGCCATTGAAATCTGAATACTGCGGGTCGCTCTCGCGGGCGGCCCATAGCCGACCTTCATGGTGGTTCTGTGAATCTGCGGCCGCAACCCGCATAGCCGCCTTTCGCCGCGACTGCTCGAATTCGATAGTGACCAAGGTCTCAAGTGCAAACCAAGCAGACATTTTGTTGATGGAGCCATTTGCAATGGCTCCAAGCTTCCCTTAAACGAAACTTACCAGTCCACTGTCTTTTGTGGCGTATACTGCGGCGTCAGTTCGGGATCGAAGGACGTGTCAAAATCACGGTAGAAACTGCTCACTGACCGATGCGGATAATCTTCGATCAGCAGCATGTGTTCCTGAATCATCTTGGTGATGCCCGGGCCCGCCCAAATTCCGTTTTGCGCCTCATTTGGGAACCGCTCGGCGGGATCATGATACAAATTGAAAACCTCGTAGAAATGAAAGTTGGGATTCCTCGGCTTCAGGTTCAGTTTGACCTGATCCTTGCGCACCGCCTCCAAGTTTTGGCGATTGTAGTGGAAGACATAGTCGCGACGCCCGTTGCCCTCTCCAAGCAGGAACAAACCAGATTGGTCGACACCGTCGATCACCCGGTCGCCGGGCACCTCCGAGAGCACGCCACCGATGCTTGCCCATGTGGTAAAGAAGTCCGTGATCTGGACGATGTCGAGCGGGTCTTGCCCCGGCTCGATCATGCCGGGCCACCACGCGATCGCCGGCACGCGGATGCCGCCTTCCCGCGTTTCCCCCTTGCCTCCTTGGAGTAAGGAGTAACCGCCGTGCGGGTGCACCGTGTACATGGGTCCATTGTCCGAACTCCAAACCACCAAGGTGTTCTCTGCGATCCCAAGATCGACCAGCGTTTTCAGAACGCGCCCGACATTGTAGTCATGTTCCACCATTTGAGCTGCGGTATTGGTTTCAGCAGGTGTGTCGCGAAAACCCGGGTGAGCGCCCCAGAAATGATTACCCTTGCCCCAGAAGTTCACAAAGAACGGCTGATCCGTGTTGGCGCGGCGCGTGATGAACTCGATGACGTTATCCGCGACCTCCGTGTCGTAAGTATTGTACCTTTCCATTGAGTATTCATAGACAGGTTCCGGCTCCTCGCCTTTCTTTGCCCGCATGACGCTGCCGGTGTCATAGGGAAATCCCTCAGGGCCGGGCGAGTGCATCAAAGCGCGCTGTGTGAATCCGCCAATATCGTCATCTTTGGAAGCGTTCTTGTTGTTAACCCACCAAGGAGGATTTCCTTCCGACCATTCCGCCTCGTCGAAACCTTGTTCTGTCGGATGGTTGCCGTCGTCGTCGCCCAGATGCCACTTGCCGAAAAAACCAGTGTAGTAACCCGCGTCCGACAGCAACTCGGCGATTGTCACCTCATCACTGTGCAAACCAGTTCCGCTCTCGCCCGGTAGCGTGATGTTATAGACGCCGTTTCGGATGGGATGACGCCCGGTCAGAACCGCGCCACGCGACGGCGAGCATTCGACCTCCGAATAGAAGGACAGAAACTTCATGCCCTCTTCCGCCATACGGTCCAGGCTGGCTGTTGGCGCTCCACGAATTTTGCCGCCGCCATACACGCCAAGTTCTGTGTACCCGACGTCGTCGGCCATGATGTAGACAATGTTGGGTTTCTTTCCGAACCGCGCTTCGAGAGCCACCAGCTTTTCGCGCACAGTGGCGTCATCGTCAGCCCAGGCGAGACCGAATTCCTGCTCCATCCGGACAAACTCTGCGTCATGGACGATTTGATCTGCCGCCATCGCCGCAAAGGCCGCGCCACTTATCGCTATCGACAAGCCCAAAGCAGTCTGGGTTTTGTTTCGAATGATCCACATCGTGCAATCTCTCCTTCAATCGTTGTCTCGTATTTCAACGGCCTCTATTCGCCGCTGGAGTTCTTCGATCAATTCCGAAACGATGGAGGTGGCGGGTTCGTCTTTTGAAACTTCGTCAAACCCGTACGATCCGGCAATCTCTTCCAAATCGTCGAAGACTTCACCAATGCGACTGTCGAACTGACGGCTCTTCACATACTTTACAAAAAGTCCTGGGTTATATCGTTCAAGAAAGGTCACGTGCCTCCAAATCGTCTGGTTGGACACGCTCAGACTTGCGGGTAAAATATCCGTCAGGGAAGTAACTTACCCTAAAATCGCCAGTAAGCTCACGCACTATCTGTTTGAAAATATGACCGAAACCAAAGGAAACAGCACCTGCCGCGACAAGAGCGGAAACGACCTCAGTGTCGAAGAAAAACGTGCTGCTGTGGCTTCGGTGGTGGAAAGTCGGATATTCGCGAACTCGCCGCGTCTCAAGGAATTCCTGATTTACGTGACGGAGAAATCTCTGTCCGAGGAGGGGGCGGACCTCAGCGCCAAGTCCATAGGGTTCCATCTCTACGGACGGGATACCGTCGACGAGACAAACTCCGCTAACTTCGTTCGCGTTGAGGCGGGACGGTTGAGAAGGTCATTAGATGACTACTACGACAGCGATGGCCGAGCGGACGCGGTTCGCGTTCACATACGCAAAGGCGGCTACGCACCCACATTCGAGCGTCACGTCGTTTCAGCGCAATCTCCGGCCGCCGACGGCACAGCCAGACCACTTCTCAGTGGAGGTCCGAAAAAACTTCGCTTAGTGCTTGTTGCGTGCGTACTGCTGGCGGTAATCGCACTCGGGGTTTTTGAGGTGCTCCGTCCCGGTCCGCGTCCGGACGATGCCGAACTCGCGGCCCGCGTCGAGCGTCAGGCGCTCATGGAGCAATCGCCTGCGGCATTGGAAGCCGCCAATATGGCCTTGCAGGCCAGAGGTCTAATCTATCCTATTTTCGACGCGCATCGACAAATGTTGACCACGGAATTGTTCCGCGCCGCGATTGAGATCGATCCGAACTCCGCGTTGCCCTATGCGGGGGCGGCCCAAACTCTCGGCTCGCTTGCGCTTCTGTCAATCGCTGGCGACAGGCACGACAATTTTCTGGCTGAAGCCCGCGAAATGCGCGATCGGGCGTTAGAACTCGACGCGGATCACGAATGGGTGCAATCAGCAGCAGGCTGGGTGGCGTTTGTGGAACGCGATTTCGAAAGTGCCATGAGGTATTCCGAACGCGCACTGTCGCTCGCACCTGAAAATGGCAACGTGCTGGACTTCTATGGCGTTGTCGCAGTCGCGTCTGGAGAGTTCGAAAAAGGATTACAAGCAGGCGACCGTGATCGCCCAAGAGAAGGTGAAAACACGCGTTTTGCGTACTTGAACATACTGGGAGCGGCATATTTTCATCTTGGCCTATACCACGAAGCAATCTCTGCATTTGAAGAGGGTAACGCAAGTGGTGGTCCGGTTTCCGCTCTTGGGGTCGTGTACTTGGCCGCTGCTTACTCCTCCGTCGGTAGGGAGCAGGACGGGCGCCGCATGATCGATCAAATCGAAAAAAGTTGGCCGGGGTTTCCAATAGAAGAGTTTTTGACGCGACTTCATCGCGAGCCAGACACAGCGCGACAGTTGGTCAAAAAGCTGCGCTCTGTCGGATGGGCGGAGTAGCTTTGGCAAATTGCCAAGCGAACCACCCAGGCGTAGGCTTGAAGGGGGTCGACAAGAATGACCACTCTCGGCTCGTTTCAGATCTCCAAGGCAGCGCGGCATCTCTCGGCCATGACACATTGGCCTCGCCGCTGGCGGCCCTTAGCCGACATTGGGTGTGATGTTCGGATGCTGCGTTAGCAGCTCACTTAGCTGACATTCGTCCACGGTGCAGCATTTCAATTGGAACCCAAGTCAGCACCGCAGACCTAAGTGGCAATCCACTATTGAAACGTGGATCAGCCTTTGGTTGACTGAAACACCAGCGGCTACGCATTTTAATGGGTTCGCAAATTAACCCAAAATCGGATTTCTCAATGACAGGCACCGAAAGCGACGGCCAAACATATTCAGCTCCCATAATCGATACAAACCCGAAGATAGCAAATCTGGCACTTTCTTGGCGCACCCCGCGATATAGTGCCGAGGATGGGCTCGGCCCCATGGGTAGTATGCATGAAGCGGGCTCGTCGCTTGTTGCGATCAGCAAAGAAACCCCAGCAGGCACCACCGTCATCGGAAGCGGTGTAATGGTTGCCCGAGGACTGTTGCTGACGGCCACTCATGTTTTGGATGAGTTCAGAGGGTTAGGGTTTGGTCCGGTGTGTATGAGCTTTTTACCTAAGGGCCCTCGCGTATGGTTGCCATACGCGTCAACAACAGTGAGCGGCCAGAGCAAATATGATCCTAACCATAGCGTCGTCTCTGACATTTCCCTTGTTAGCTGCACCCTAAACTCGGATGCCATACCGGAGGAACCGCTCATGCTGACGCCCATGCGAGTGGCATTGCCGCTCATCAGGCAACGCCTCTGGGCCTTTGGTTTCCGTCATCAGGCCATTTCGGAAAATATCCCGTTAGTCACGCACTTTGTATCTTCAGGTCGCGTGTCAGGGGCGTTTCCCTATGGGCGCGGCGAGCGCATGCCTTCGCCTTGCATCGAAGTAGACATGGACACACTCGGCGGAATGAGCGGTGGGCCGGTTGTGAATGATAAGGGCGAATTGATTGGAATCGTGTCATCATCCTGGGAAGGCGGGCCTTCCTATGTCACGTTAATCTGGGACGTGCTTAGAACAACAGTTGATACACCACCGGGTCTATTTGAACGCTTTGAAGAAATCAGCTTGATAGGCGCGTCAAAGCTGCGGGCCGCGCGGGTTTTGGGCGAAGTTCAAAATAAGCCTTGGGGGGATGTGATTATTAAATTCTCCGAGGAAGAGAGCGACCTTTTTGAGCAATCGAAATCCTATTTTGCCAATGATGAAGCGCTTCCGAAGGACCCGCACAGGTTCACTTCAGCCAAAGTGGAAGGTTTTGCAGAGAGGTATGATGAACAACTTGAAGAATTCGTCGAGCAGGCAGCTGAAGCCGAACTCTTGGCACTTCCACTTGCAGCATGTTTGTCCTTCCTTAAAGCAGGCGACGTTCCGGCACGCTTTCTAGATAGTATTTCGCAGGTCACGGCGGAGGTGTTGGAGGGGATCGAGGACTTTGAAATTATTTCCATCCGTGACGAGGGCAGCGGTTTCCTGAAATTGCGCTGCTATTTTCATCTTCGCACCGTTGCATGGACTGCCTCTATGCCCCAGCGGGCCTATGAAACACTCGACAATTCGTTCAGCGATAGATTTATGTTGGCGCAGGGGCATGCAGACAATGTCGATTTGGAGCTTATACAACGATGCGTGTTTCAGGCAGAAATGAACTTTAAGCTTGCCACCGAAGCATTCAGTTCATTCAATCTCATTTGGCTTGGGGTGCGTCATCGGAAAAAATAGTAGTAAAGGGCAGTCCATAGCGCCGCAAACGAACGGTATCCGCCGCCTGCTCTACGTTCTGATGCGGCCCACAGCCGACATTCGGTATCTCTCAGATTTCACCTATCGGCTTCCCGAAAGCTGCCGTTCGTTCAAAACGCAGAAATTTCAATGAGCGGATGGCCGTGAGGCAAACAAACCTGCCATCGTTGAGAAGCGCTGTTAAGCAAACTCGATTGCTTTCAGAGGCCCGACTAACGTTTCTGCAACCATGTGTTTTCGCGATTTTTAGGACATGTAAATATAGATGACACCGGATGTACAAACCGCCCGCCGCATAGCTCAAGATCATTGCGCTGCATGGACAAACCAGGCGCCTGGCGCTGTTGCCGGAAGATATGCTGAACTTGCAATCATGATAATGAACGGTGGCGACCCAATGAGGAGCCGGACGGAGATTGGCGACATGGCGGCGGGTTTTATGGCTGACTTCCCTGACCTCGTTCTTAACCTCGACATGGTTCTCGTCGCCGATCACCACATGGTTTATGCGTGGACTTTCGAAGGCCATCATAAAGAGACTGGTAACCATGTTCGTTTCTCGGGCTGGGAAGAATGGGACTTAGACGACAACCTGAACGTCACCAAATCGCTCGGTTGGTATGATGGTGTGGATTACGAACGCCAAGTTGCGGGAACATGACCATATCCGGCGCCAATTCGCGCACTGTACGCACAGTCATATACGGCAAGTCAGACCCACATGAGGCGTTGTGAGCGCCTCCAATGGATCGCATGGGTTATTCAAAACGCAGACACCTGCGATGAAATAGATGTTTGGGAAAACAAACGAAAAGGCCAAAGAAGCGTTCTCCTCTGGTATCAGGAAGATTTCCTCGTCGTCTTGAGGGTGAGAAACGGATACTACCTGCTAAAGTCAGGATACTGCATCGAGTATGAGAGCGCCCGGCGAAAAAAGCGCAAAGAGAGAGATGCCTATTTCCAGCGCATCACTTAAAACGGCAAAGGCCGTCGCACAAAGTGCAACGGCCCTCGTTTCTCTTTCCACACTTGGTAGATGAGATGACTGATATATGTGCTATGAGCGTGTGAATGTCAAGTTAACGCTCCGCTCCAACCAGAAGTCGGTAAAGGCAAACGGTCTCTTCTTCTGACTTCGCCAGAATGCAGTCATGCACGACCCAACCGGCGATTCACAAGTGCTGAATGTTAGTCCATAATGATTTGCAGTCCCGGTGCAGTCCCGGGCAATCAACCAATGAGGTGCAGAAAGGGCTAAACCGTCAACGCATTGCTTTTCTTGAAGAAAAGTGGTGCCCGGGGGCGGAATCGAACCACCGACACGAGGATTTTCAATCCACTGCTCTACCCCTGAGCTACCCGGGCACGGGAACGACGTTCGTCGTTGGGTGGGGGCCTTCTATGACTTGCTACCAGCGGTGTCCAGAGGCTTTTTTACATTTTTTCAATGTGGTCGCTTTGGCGTGAAGTCCTGCGTGTCATCCTCGACTTCAAGGTCCTCTTCGCGCTGCGACGGAACCGAGTAGGACCCGTTCAGCCATTTGGCCAAATCAATGTCCGCACACCGCCTGGAACAAAACGGACGAAACTTCTGCTCGGTCTCGCCTCCGCAAATCGGGCAGCTCATTTCAGGATCTCCATCACAGGAACTCGACCACGCTTTCGCTGCAACTCAAAGTGGCCCAGCGGGGTCCAGCCTGCAAGAATCGTCTCGTCCGGGTCTGATCTGAACGCGGCACGCAAAGCGGATTCAAACCCGCGGCGATCCTTCTTTGGCATGGGCGCGAGGTCCAGCGTAATCTGACCAGCCAGCCCACGTACGCGCAAAGCACGGGGCAGCATCTTGGCGCAGGCGAAATTGGCCTTGGTGCCCGCCGCGAGCGAGGTGTCCGCTCCGGTGTTCACATCCACGGCGACCAATGCGCGTGTGGGTTCGATGTAAAGATACCCTCCGCCCGGTAAAGGCTCGGACGCTCCACGCATCGTATCCAGCGCATCCAGAACGCCGTGGGTTTCGAACCCGCCCGCCTGGGTCACGACTTCGGCCGGGTCGGTCCAGTCGCGCCAGGCAAGGATATGGGGGCTGTCACCCTCGCTGAGAAGTTCAGGCTCGGTCCCGTCGTCATTCATCACCTGCTCGGCCTGCGTCAACATGGCCGAGATGTCTTCCGAGATCTCTTCGGCATCCGCACCAGCGCAGCAGGAGCGCAGGATCAATCCATAGGCGCTGTCACCCATCTGCTCGTGCGCGATTTCAAGCAGTTGATCTCGTGTGTCCTCGTCCTTGATACTGCGCGAAATGTTCAGGCCCGGAGCGTCCGGCGTGACAATCGCATAGCGGCTTTTGAAGAGGATGCGATGGCTCACCGGGATGGCTTTGCCGGGCTCAGCAAACCCGCTGACCTGTACCAACAACAGGGCGCCGGGACCCAAGCCCTTGACTTGTCGCAAGAACGCAGGGCCATCTGGCGTGGTCAGGAACATTCCGCCCTGCCCCTTGACCGGGCGGTCAGCCCGGGCGCGGTAGATGGTGCCGGGCGCAGGGGCGTCCGCGGCGATCAGGAAGTCATCCAGCTTGCCGTCGACCATCAGCGCAGCCGCTTCGCGGCCTTGGATGTGGTCCAGAACAATGGTGCGACCTTTCATGATGCCTCTCGATACAGTGGATAGCCGATGCCTTGCAGCAAGGCTGCGGTCTCGGACAGGGGCAGGCCGACGATGCCGGTAAACGACCCAGAAATCCATGGAATGAAAGCCCCTGCGGGACCCTGAATGGCATAGGCGCCTGCCTTGCCGCGCCAGTCTCCGGTCGCCAGATAGGCGTTGATCTCGACGTCCGACAGGCGTTTGACCTTGACCTGCGAGACAACATCACGTTGCAGCACACGATCTCCGCGCCGGACCGCAACCGAGGTGATCACGCGGTGACGGCGACCGGACAGAGCATGCAGAAATTCCGCTGCCTGCCCCGCATCCTCGGGCTTTCCCAGAATCCGGCGCCCCAAGGCCACGGTGGTATCTGCGCAGAGGGTAACGTCGTCTCTATCCGATTGAACCGCCTGCACTTTTTGGCGCGTGATACGGTGACAATACGGAACCGGAAGCTCGCCCTTCAAGGGCGTTTCGTCGATGTCAGGAGGGCAAATGGCATCGGGCTGCACGCCAAGCTGGGCCAGCAGGTCCAGCCGTCTTGGGCTGCCCGATCCGAGAATAAACGCCATTGCGGCAGGCGTTACTTGAAGCGATAGTTGATCCGACCCTTGGTCAGATCATATGGGGTCATCTCGACCTGAACCTTGTCGCCGGCCAGAACACGGATGCGGTTCTTGCGCATCTTGCCTGCCGTATGTGCGATGATCTCATGGCCGTTTTCCAGCTCGACCCGAAACGTCGCATTAGGCAGGAGTTCCTTCACGACACCGGGAAATTCGAGCGTATCTTCCTTGGCCATGTTGTCTCCATCATTACGTTGCACCCGCAGAATCTGCGGGGGTGTGCGCTTAAATGAGCCTATTTCGGCCTTATTTCAAGGGCGGAATCACCTAAAGAGCGGATATTGTGACCGATTCGACTCGGGCGGCCTGTTCCTCCCAATGGGTTCGGTTCAGCACGTGACCGTCTGCGCGAACCTCAGCGATGGCTGACAGATCGACATCCGCATAGGTCCAGCCCGGCTGATTCAAAGTGCCTTCGGCCAGCACACCGGTGGCCGGAAACCCCTTGTCGGGCGGGCCAAAGACGCCTCCGGTCCCGGTGTTCATATCCACCGCCTCGGACCATTCGTTGTTCCCGACCAGCGAGGCCATGACTGTAACGCATTGATTTTCCAAAGCTCTTGACATTGCGCCAATCCGCACGCGCCAGTAACCCGAAAGCGCTTCGGTACAGGATGGCGCAAGGATTAGGTCTGCCTCGCTCAGTGCGCGGCCCAGCAACGGAAACTCGCTATCGTAACAGATCAACACACCGATCTTGCCCAGCGCGGTGTCGAACAGCTTGAGCGGACCGCCGGGGGCGATGTCCCAATCCTCGCGTTCGAACCGGGTCATAATCTGTTTGTCCTGATGGTCGAAACTGCCATCCGGCGCGTAGAAGGCGGCGCGGTTCACCGGACGCCCGGTTCCATCAACAACCGGCGCGGACGCACCCAGAATGTAGGTATTGTACGTCTTGGCGAGGCGGATGTGCAGGTTTTGTACATCCTCCATCCGGTCGGACACGGCCCGGATCGACCGCTCCAGATCGCCGGCAACCTCGGCCCCGTCCAGGGTCGACAGCTCCATCGCGCCGTATTCGGGAAAGACCAACAATTCGGCCCCCTGCCTTGCGGCCTGGGACACCCACCCCTCAAGCTTGTCTTCGTATTGTGCCCAGCTATCCAACCAGTCGAGATCATAGGCGGCAGTTGCGACTTTCATGGCAGCGTCCCCGTGCGGTCAAATTCGCATGACCTTAGTCGCGGACGCAGACCGGAGTACAGCCCAATTACCCTGCGGTCGTCGGATCGATGATCGTGGTCACTTCGGTGATCGTGTTGGCCGGGAACCCGCTGAGTTCCGCATGCTTGTGGATCGCGTCCTCGCTCTCGGCCAGATAGATGCAAAAGGTCTTGTCACCAGCAACATAGGAATGCTCCCACTGCACGCCGGGTATTTGCGCCAGCGCTTCGTTCGACTTCGCAGACGCGCCGCACAGTTCGTCACCGGACATGGAACCGACACCCGGAAGATCGCGTTCGATAACATAGCGTTTCATGGCAATTCCCCCACAGAAAACCCAACACTACCATGATTCGGGAGTTTTTTCTGCGTTTGGCGTTCAGAGATCCCGGATCCAGAACTGAAGAGGTTTTTTCGATTCGCCTTCTTCGCCGATATCTTTCCACGAAAACTGTGCGATCGCACCGGGCAAAGGCGTGTATCCCCGCGCGCGCCAGAAGGCATCCAGCGGGCGGTAATTGTCGGGCCGCATCGGATGATCTGCCGGGCGTTGCACGCCGCAGAACGCGCATTTGGTGAAACCCAGGCTGCGGGCGTGTGCTTCGCGGGCGTCGAAGAACCTGTGGCCGACACCCTGCCCGCGATAGTCGGGCAACAGCACCGATTCGGCGCAATAGAAGATGTCATGCAGGTCAAGCCCGGTGCCCTCGAAGGCCGCCGCGAAATCTTCGGCGTGGTCGATCAGAGGGGCGCCGGTTGACGCGCCGATCAGACGGTCGTTGTCGAATGCGCCCACCACGATGGCCTTGTCGCTGTCGCGGTAGGATTGCAGGTATTTCCGTTCATATTCCAGGTCGCCATCGTAAAGATACGGCCAGGCGTGAAATACCTTGATCCGCAGCCGGGCAACGTCATCAAGGGCGGCTTCCAGTGCCGCTCCGGTCAGGGGGCGGACGCCGGTGACCTCAGCCATTCGAAACCTGCTTGGTCCAGTCCGCCAGGTTGTAGAAAGTGGTGACGCGGGTGATCTTGCCATCCTTCAGGTCGAAGAACGAACCGGCAGGCAGGCGGTACGTCTGGCCATGCGCATCCGCCAGGCCGTCATCGGTTTCCAGATAGGTTCCGTTGACGATGAATTCGGCTGCTGCGCGGGTGCCGCCTTCGGCTTCGAACACGACGATGTCGGTCAGGTTTTCTTTGTAGCAGCGATTCATGTGCGCGCAGAACGCGGCGAACTTGTCCTTGCCGATGCGGATCTGGCCTTCGTTCACGTGATGGGCCACGTCATCGGACAGGCAAGCCAGCATGGCATCCACGTCACCGGCATTGAAGGCTTCGAAATAGGTTTTGACGGTCTGGTTCATGGTCACTCCGTAGGTTCGCCCCAGCGGTCTTTCAGATGTTTGATGATCTGATCGCGGGTCTGTCGGTAGTGATGTAGCTTTTCTTCGCGGGTCTCGCCCAACCCGGTAGGGTCCATTATTGGCCAATAATCGACATCGAGGTGAAAAACCCGGGTCAGTTCCAGCGCCCGGCGCTGACTGGCGGGCGAAAGCGCCACCACCAGATCGAACGAGCTTAGATCGTCGCCCCATTCCTGCATCTCGTCAAAGGACCGCGAGCGGTGACGGGACAGTTCCACACCCACCTCGTGGCAAGCCGCGATGCAGAACCCGTCAATTTCCAGATCGTTGTGCACGCCTGCGGACTGCACATAGGTGCCCGTGCCGTAAAACTTCTTCATCAGCCCCTCGGCCATCGGAGATCGAACCGAGTTGTGGTCGCAACAGAACAGGACCGACTGCGGCAGAGGCTTCACCCGTCAGCCCCCGAAATGCAGCACGCAGATCAGCGTGAACAGGCGCCGGGCGGTATCGGTATCCACTTCTGCCTTTCCCTCCAGCCGTTCCTGTAGCACGCGGCTGCCTTCGTTGTGGATGCCGCGGCGGGCCATGTCTATGGTCTCGATCTGGCTGGGAGGCAGCGACTTGACCGCGTCGAAATAGCTTTCGCAGATCTGGAAGTAATCCTTGACCACCTGCCGGAACGGGCCAAGCGACAGGTGAAATTCGGCGGCTTTTTCATCCTCTTCCGTCGCGATATCAAAGACCAGCCGTTTGTCGCGGATCGACAGTTGCACGTGGTAAGGCCCATCAGGAATGACGCGGTCATCCCGATTGGGCAGCGAAAAGCTGTTGTCTTCCAGCAGATCATAGATGGCAACCTTGCGTTCCTGCTCGATCTCAGGGGTCGGCGGCGGCAGGTTTCGGTCATCCAGTTCGATATGCGAAATGCGGGTCATCGTTATGGCTACAATCCTTTTGTCAGCACAGACCTATATCAACGGCATTCCGTCGGCAACGCAGAGAAGAGCCATATGTGTCCGGTCTTTGCGTCATTTCAGCCATTCAGGCGGTTCAGACGCGCCGTGACTGACAGGCCGTGCGCCTCGAGGCTTTCTGATTGCGCCAGCTGTTCAGCGGCGGGCCCGATGGCGCGCAGGGCCTCGGGGGTCATCCGGCTGAGCGTGGTGCGTTTGAGGAAATCCATCACGCTGAGCCCGGACGAGAACCGCGCGGACCGGGCCGTCGGAAGCACGTGGTTGGGGCCGCTGACATAATCGCCGATGGCTTCGGGCGTGTACTGGCCCAGAAAGATGGCCCCGGCGTGGATGGTTTTTTCGCTCAGCGCCACCGGGTCTGCGACGCAAAGCTCCAGATGTTCCGGGGCGATACGGTTCGACAGGATTGCAGCCTGGTTCAGATCACGGACGGTGATGATGGCGCCGAAGTCGCGCCAGCTGGCCCCGGCGATGGCGCGGCGCTGCAAGGTTTCGAGGCGTTTTTCGACCGCCTTCGCGACGCTTTGGCCAAAAGCGGCATCATCCGTGATCAGAATCGACTGCGCGCTTTCGTCGTGTTCGGCCTGGCTGAGCAGGTCCAGCGCGATCCAGTCGGGATCGTTGTCCTTGTCGGCGATGACCAGGATTTCCGATGGGCCCGCAATCATGTCGATGCCGACCTTGCCAAAGACACGGCGTTTGGCCGCCGCGACAAAGGCGTTGCCCGGGCCCGTGATCTTGTCGACCGGCGCGATGGTGTCGGTGCCGTAGGCCAGCGCCGCCACGGCCTGCGCGCCGCCGATGCGATAAACCTCGTCGACGCCCGACAGTTGCGCGGCCAGCAGAACCAGTGGATTCAACTGCCCGTCCGGCGTGGGCACAACGATGGCCAGCCGTTCAACCCCCGCCACCTTGGCCGGGATGGCATTCATCAAAACCGAAGACGGGTATGAAGCCAGCCCGCCCGGCACATAAAGCCCGGCGGCCGAGACCGCCGACCAGCGCCAACCCAGTGTGGCACCGGCCTCATCCGTCCAGCTTTGGTCGCTGGGCATCTGACGTTCGTGATAGGCCCGGATTCGGGCGGCGGCCAGTTCCAGCGCCGCGCGGTCTTCGGCCCCGACCTGCGCCACCGCGTCTGCGATCTCCTGCGTGCTGAAGGCAAGTGTTTCGGGCGTCAGCTCCAGCCGGTCGAATTTCGCGGTCAATTCAATGACTGCCGCGTCGCCCCGGTTGCGGACATCGTCGATGATCTGCGCCACGACCGCGTCCACATCCGGGCTGTCCTCGCGCTTGGCGGACAGCAGGGACTGAAAGGCGGTTTCGAAATCGGGTGATGTGGCGTCAAGGAAAACGGGCATGATCTGGCACTCCGGGCGTTGCGCCACGGGACATATCGCCCACGGGGCGCGGCCTCAACCCTCAGCCCTGGGGGTGCAGCGATTTGCGCATGGCAAAGCAGGTCAGGTCTTGACGGTCACTACATTGACCAGTGGCCTTCCAGCCGTGGCGCAAATAGAATTCCCGTGCCGTCTTCGTGCCGTCCAGATGCACCTCGGTACAGCCGCACGCAGCCAGTTGCCGTTCCAGCCGGTTGAGCAACGCGGCCCCCACCCCGCTGCCAACGTGTTCCGGGTCAACATAGAGCAAGGTGATCTTGCCGGTTTCGAACAACCCACCAACTGCGGCCACCTGCCCTTCACGCTGGGCCAGCCAGATCTGTGATCCCGGCTTGAACCAGCCCCGGATGGTCGCCGGGTCCTTGTTGGCGGTCCATTGTTCCAGATGGTCGGGATCGTTGTTGTGATCGGCCACACAAAGCTGCGTGATCGACCGGATCAGCACTCGGCTGATGTCGAACACATCGAACACAGTCGCCGGACGTAGGGCAATACCCTCGGGCACATTTGAAAACGCCTGAGAAATGCCGCGCTTGTTCTGCATCTATTCGGGGTGCTGCGGCGCCCGGCCGGATGGGGCCCGATATGGGCGCGTGACGTCCCTGAGCGCGGCATCCAACGCCTCGACCTTCAGGCGGATCGCGCCGTCTCCCGCCAGGGTCAGCAAGACCTGGCCCGCGCCATCCTCGCCGGGTTCGAATTCGACGGACAGCAGTGACATGACCATGTCCTTCTCACTGCGATCTATGCCCTGACTGGCCACGGACAGAACGGAATCAAAGACCAGCACCGACTGCACCCGTTCAAAGGGGCGGTCACGGCGGGCGGCGGCATCCTTGTCTTCCCAGCGAAAGCGGTTCAGCAACAGGCCAAAGCGGCGGTGCGACGGTTGCCATTTCATCTCGGTCACGGGAAAAACCGCATCCTGCACGAGGGTCGAGATCACCTTCAGGTCTTCTGCATCCTCAGCCCCCAGATTCAGCGGGGCTTCGCGCCCGTCTTCAAAACTTGCGTCCGTCATTCGCCCTTGATCCGTTCGATTTTTGCGCCCACGCCTTCCAGCTTGCGCACCACATGTTCATATCCGCGGTCCAAATGATAGACCCGGCTTACCGTTGTCTCACCTTCTGCCGCCAATCCGGCAAGGATCAGCGACACCGAAGCCCGCAGATCCGTCGCCATCACTGGGGCGCCTTTCAGGGTTTCGACACCCGTGACGGTGGCGGTGCCGCCGTGCACCTCGATATTCGCACCCATGCGCACAAGTTCCGGGGCATGCATAAAGCGGTTTTCGAAGATACGCTCTTCCAAAACCGAGGTGCCTTCGGCGGTGCACATCAGCGCCATCATCTGCGCCTGAAGGTCGGTCGGGAAGCCCGGGAACGGTTCGGTCACCACGTCCACAGCCTGCACACGGCCGTTCTTGCGCGCCACTTTCAAGCCGTTTTGGGTTTCGGTGACACTGACCCCCGCCGCGTCAAGCTTGGCCGCAAAGGATTCAACCAGCGCCATGCGCCCGCCCAGCAGTTCGACCTCGCCGCCGCAAATCGCCGGGGCCAGCATATAGGTGCCCAGTTCGATCCGGTCGGTGACAACCTGATGGGTGGCACCGTGCAGCCGGTCGACGCCCTGAATTTCTATGGTCGAGCTGCCCTCGCCCGAAATCTGCGCACCCATCTTGCGCAGGCATTCGACCAGATCGACGATCTCGGGCTCGCGCGCGGCGTTCTTGAGCACCGTGGTGCCCTTGGCCAGCGTCGCCGCCATGACGATGTTTTCGGTGGCCCCGACCGAGGCAAAGCGCATCTCGTGCACCGCCCCTTTCAGGCCGCCCGGAGCCTTGGCATGCAGATAGCCGTCCTTCAGCTCGATCTCGGCGCCCAGCGCCTCGAGCCCTTCCACATGCAAGTCCATTGGACGGGCACCAATCGCGCAGCCACCGGGCAGAGAAACAACCGCCTGCCCGAACCGCGCCAGCAAGGGACCCAGCACCAGATTCGAGGCACGCATCTTGCGCACGATGTCATAATCCGCCGTTTGGCTGGTCAGACTGTGGCTCGACATCGCGATCACCTGACCATCTTGCAGCGACGACACCTCGGCCCCCAGCGATTGCAGCAGAGCGGTCATGGTCTTGATGTCGCTTAGGCGTGGTGCGTTCGTCAGCGTCAGCGGTTCTTCGCTCAGCAAGGTCGCAGGCATCAGCGTCAGACACGCGTTCTTGGCCCCCGCAATCGGTATCTGACCATTCAGCGGGCCGTTGCCCGTTACCAGAATCGAATCCATCTGCTCTTATCCCTTGTCCTTGTCGGCCTTGTCCCCAGAGGCCGCCCGCGCCTTGGCCTGCGCCTTGCGCCGGGCCATATTGGCCTTCAGCGCCGCTTTCAGCCGCTCTTCGCGCGCATCCCCGGATTTGCCTTGTTTTTTGGGTGAATTTTTATTCGTCATGATCTTTCTCTACAGGAGGTGAAAAAAACCGTCCAGACACCCTTGCGCCGCGTTTCGTTTGAGTCTAATCACCCGCCCACAGCGCTGCTGTAGCTCAGAGGTAGAGCACTCCCTTGGTAAGGGAGAGGTCGAGAGTTCAATTCTCTCCAGCAGCACCATGATTTCCTCATATTCATCAAAAACTTACGCCAAACCAACGGCTTGCACTTGCAGACTCCTACACAGGAGCCCTACACAGTGACCCTTGCCATGCCTACACCAGTCAAAGACAAAAAAAGCGGAATCTACTACGTGAGGGTGCGCGTTCCGGCGGACCTGAAAGGAATCGTTGGCCGTGCCGAGGTGTCAAAGTCACTACGCACCAGAGACCCATCAGAGGCCAAAGAGAGATTTGCGGCTGAATACAGGAAAATTCAAAAGCGATGGGCGTCCTTTAGGGCAAAGCCTGAACCTCTCCCTTTGAAAAAGATCGTTGCTCTGTCTGGTCGCGTGTATTTCCACCTGATGGAAATGCTAGAAAATGAACCGGGTGAACCTGCGATATGAGAACAGGTTTTGCGCCTGAGCCAACAGGCGGAAGCTGTCGAAGGCGGTATGGAAAAATGGTACGGTGTGGTCGCTGACGAGATACTGGCGGAAGAAGGTATTGCTATAGACGAACCGACGCGTGCGCGATTGCTACGTGAAGTTCACCGGTCTTGGACGCAGGCGGCTAGCCAGCAGTTGAAGAGAGCGGAAGGCGATTTCACCCCAGACCCTCAGGCTACGCGCTTCCCTGAGTGGGAACCCACAGCCTCGCCAAAAGTGGCAATCGAAGGCCCTACACTCACCAGCCTTTTTGAACGGTGGAAGAAAGACCACTTGAGCAACGGAAAGGCACCTGCAACGGTCGATGACTTCGCCCAGAAGAAGCACGCTTCGGTCGCTTGTTTGCCATTCTCAGTCCTCCGTTTCCTAAACATAACGGTGGACCCGTTCAGTTGGGGAGGCTCAGTACCCGCGTGCGCGAAACTCTGCAGCGCATTGCCTATGAACGGTGGCAATCGGATGCAATGGTTTTCGGGCATGGCACAGTCAGACCCGGAGCGCATCTTGTTGAATACATGCCGATCGGCAGTCACCACACTTGGTATGGGCTGTTATTCGTCAAAGGGCTGACGGGATTTACAGCGTTCCTTGTGCCTTTGTCAGTTCATTTCTGGGTCGTCACGCTGGACGCAATAAAGTGTGAACGTGGCAAGCTTCCGCTGGGACTACTGCTTATCATTATCCTCCTTACTTTTGGAGAAAACGTTGAGATTCAGACCTATTTGCTCTGGCCAAGCCTCCTAATGCTCGGATGCCATCTCAGAGAGGTCAAATCGGTAAATCGGGGAAACTGACATGTAGGCTGGTTTGTTGAAACGCAAGCGCGGTGTTTGCCGTTATTTTTCAAGGGCGGATCCTTCGCCGCTTTTTTTGGGGCATTGTGACTCTGAACGGTGCGCGCTTCCGAACCCTGGAACCAGTGACCTGACCGTGCAACGCCCTTCACTCCGGCCTTGAGCGGCGCTAGTCTCTGCCCTGAACAACGCTGAAAGGAGCCACCCGATGTCCCTCTTCTCAAAACTCTTCGGCGGCGTTGAGAAGTCCAAGCCGGATCCGGTTTCTTACAAAGGGTTCGAGATATTCCCCGACCTGATGGCCGAGGGCAGCAAATTTCGCCTGATGGCCCGTATCGAAAAGACCATCGACGGAGATCGAAAGACACATACGGTGATCAGGGCGGATGTCTTCGACACTCGGGATCAGGCCGAAAGCTTTAGTATAGCAAAGGCGAAACAGGTCATTGATGAGCAAGGCGACAGCATTTTCAGCTAGGGAGGTCCTAGCTTGAAGCCTGATCTACGAGCGGAACCGATGAGCATGCTTATGCGTATAATTCTGAACGCATTCCATAGGTTATCATTTGTCAAACTTTGTTCGGCGAAGAAGTCTTTGTGCAGCAGTTTATCTGCCCTGTTATTTTGTTAGCTGCCATCGCAAAGCGCATAAAGCAGGCAATTGCGTAAAACACTGGAATGCAGGTTTTCCCCAGAGCGGAAGATCGGTCATATTTGTCGGGCTTTAGCTTCGAACCCATAGCCGATGCGTTGGGTGTCACTTTCCAGGAAAAATCGCTTTACCGGAAATCCGCGCGGCACTTATTCGGGCAAGCCGGCCAAACGCAGAGACGCGCAGTCTTTCTCCAATCGTTCTGCATCAGAGAAAAGCTGGGTTTTTGCCCAGTCTGATATGGAAAACTGAGGGCGGTATTTCATCACATTCCGCGCCTCATCTCGAGCGCCCTCAACGTTACCCGTTTCCATATGTACGATAACGAGGTCGAGATGCCCAAAGCCTTCAACTCTTTGACCATATTCGGTGAATGCCTTCTTGGCTTCCTCGTATTGACCGTCGAGCCGAAGTGCCAAACCCAGAACGCCAGCATACCAGCCGGGATAGTGAGGGTTGAGAGTAATGGCTTGCCGCGCCACGCGGATCGCTTCTTTTGCCTGCCCATTGAATGCCAATGTAATCGACAGCCTTGCAGCCACATCAGCGTGGTTTGGATTTAGCTGCAGTGCCTTGTTGAACTTCCCGATAGCAGATTCCAGTTTACCGTCGATTGCATCCGCGAAACCCGCAATTGCGTGAGCCTCTGGGTTGTAGCTGTCTATCTCCAGAGCACGTCGAGCGCAGTCGCGGGCCTCTGCCAGCGCCGCATTTCGGTCTGCTACAAAACCGTGCCTTGCTTCGACAGTACAAATGAACCCCAAAGTGCAATATGGCGCGGAGTAGCCGGGATCCAGGGAAATTGCCTGTCGAGCAAACCGACGAGCGTCAGCCTGTGCTTCCTTAGTTATTCTGCGCGAGGCTTCCACAGCTTGCAGCTGAGCAGTCCAGGCATCCAGATGTTTAGTACCCGAACCTCTGAAACGGGCCATCTCGCCCGCCAGTAATTCGACTTGAAGTTCAGTCGCAATTCTCAGGGCAATTTCATCCTGAACCTCGAATACGTCTTCTATCAGGCGATCAAACCGGTCTGCCCAAGTGTGCATTCCGGACTTCGCATCGATGAGCTGCGCGGTAATTCGCACACGACTACCGCTTTGGCGGACACTTCCCTCGAGAACAAGATCGACGCCCTGCTCCAGTCCAACTTGTTTTACGTCTACCGAACGCCCCTTGTAGACGAACGTAGAGTTGCGCGCGACGACCAGTAAGTTCGGGAGTTTTGACAGAGTGGTAATTATCTCTTCGGTAATGCCATCTGCAAAGAATTCCTGATCGGGGTCAGAAGAAAGATTGTCAAAGGGTAGAACGCCGATCAGCAATGACTTCGAGTGACTGGCTGGCGTCACTCGCGGTGGGGCGGAGCCAGGTGGCGACCATTGGAATACTTCGACAGGTGACAGGGCATTCTTGAACTGCCGTTCTCCGGCGCGTTGAAATTGCTCAGCGAGCCTCTCATCAAGGCTGCGATGGACGACATCGGAGATCAACACAGCCTCTTCGTCGGAAGCCTCCTGTAGCCGCGAGGCTAAATTGATCCCATCGCCGAAAATGTCATCTTCGTCAAAAACGATATCTCCCAGATGAACGCCCACTCGCAGTTTCAGCGAAGACTGAGCGGACACTTGGCTTTGTAGATCGAGGGCGCATCGCACGGCGTCCGAGACCGAACTAAACTCGACGATCCATCCATCGCCCATCCTCTTTACGATATTGCCGCGATGATCACTGACCAATGGATCGAATATCTTTCGACGCAGGACACGGAGTTCACTGAGAGTTCTGTTCTCATCCGCCTTTATTTGGCCCGAGTAGTTTACTACATCGGCCGAGAGTACTGCGGAAAGTCTGCGGTCTCCGTTCATGTCTATTCGTAACGCATAACGCGTTGCATGGAAAAGACATCTTGTTTTTAGAGACTCTGCACAAACGCCAACCGGCCACTTTGTGGGCAAACCTGTTCCAATCTATAATTTTCTGAACGGCCGCTGTTTGGAATAGTTTGTCGTAGTTGACTGAGCCTACCCAACTGATCTGGTCCATGGTTGCATTGAGGAATCTGGGGCATGGCATGTCCCGTCTTGATGCAATCAGGCAGATTGTCGGCGCTTAACAGCCCCACCACCGCTGAATCAACAAGAACAGTGGAATGGGTGTTGATCAATAGAAAGAACCGGAGCCGCTTAAGAATGAAAGCGAACGGCTGAGACGCGCAGTTTCAAATCAGACCTTGGACAAACTGATCCTGACGGTGACGGCCATCCGTTGCTCGACGACCGAAGAGAGTGGCTCCTGCAAAAAACAATGGGAAGGTTTGCATCGACAAGATCGGGCGCGCCCTGCCAGGGGAACGAGGAAAAGAGTTGTCAAAGCCAACCTGCATCGATGGGTTCATCCGCGCCTGCAATCGAGAACGTCGCGAACTCAACGCATCTGGCAAGCCGGTCGGGAAGGAGTTTGAATTCGCAGCAGCAGAAGCCACCAAGCTGCTCAAGCGGCGTAGTGGAGGACTCATCAATCATTTTTTAGGTGTTTGAAGGACATTCAAATCTGGAGTTAAACGGATTTTCGTTTCTCTGGCTCGAAGAACCGCAAACAGTTTGAAACCGCAGCAAAAGCCTGCCTCTAATGCCTGCTCCTTGGATCCGGATCGTACAGAAAATACCTTTATCACGCTCCACGCGTTGTGCCTGCTACAAAGGCCTGTCTTTCGGGAAGTTTTCGTTTTGGCTTATTTTTCATTGCGTTAAACTTGCCAAACAAACGAATTATACCTGCAAGTACATTTCTCGACCAACCAGATTCGTCTCTTTTTTGGTTTTCGTGCTAGAGTAATTTTCTGAACAAGTTCTACTCAACACTAACCTCCTCAGGTGGCCGCATGTCTGCGCATTGTCAAAGTATTCGGGATGAAATTGAGACGCTTGAGCAAAGTATTGAACTTCTCGATATTCAGATTCAAAACACTGTTGACCCAATACAAAAGTCTGCGCTTTTTCGATTTAGAAAGCAGTCGCTGTCACTGCTTCAGCGAAAAAGGGAGGCTCTTAAGGCGTGTGAAGAGAGCGGGCCCCCATTGCCGCAAGTTCCGGCGGATATGTCAGATTTCGGTTCTGAGGTGACTCAAGGTATCCCCGGTTACGAGCTTGTCGCGGGTAAAGATACTCTTGCAAGAATATTTGTTGGTCGCCGCCCACCCGTAGTTGTTATGGCATCAGAACTTTTGGATGACGCGGATTCTGACTATTCGTCTAAAGCCCTCGGATTTGATCTGAATTCCCTTCCAATCCATTCGTTGCCCTTCAATCCAGCCCGGATTGATTATGCCGAACTTGAGATTTCCGGCCCATCTGGGACAACAGTTATTCCAGGTGATATTGGTGATGGCGTATTCTCAAATGATACCAAGAGTTTCTCCGAAGACGACAATATCAACTTCTATATCCGCGGTCGGGAAATCTCAAAGCCTGGACGGTATCGTTTTACTGCACGGCTTTATCGCAACGGTACTCTTGTCGGCGAAAAGTCTCTTGGGCAACCACAGTTTCATCCGACGAAGGATCTGCGAATTCTTGTTGTCGTTGAGATCTTTCCCTTTCCTGCAGAGAAATGGGAAATTCTATTTCAGGCTCTGGAGGACTTGTCTCGAATTTTTCCTATTCGATCAGGTTTGGCGCCTCTGGATGGGGATCAGGAAGCCGGGCTGCGCTACCGAATTGAGCCGATACCAATTGATTTCGCGTGGCCTGATCGGACTCCCGTTGCGCAGCGCCTGGCCGAATTCAACCAGGAGCAGTCTGCTGCTGGCAGGCCGGATCGGGCCGAGCATGTCCTGACAATACGCACTCAGCAACCCGGAGAAATGCCGCTTGGCGGAAGTGCCCAATCTGGACCGAACGGGAGCATCGCGGGTGTTACTCTGAACGTGGACCCTCCAATGGACAATTCGTTCGGCACCTTAGTTTCCCACGAAATTGCGCACAACTTCTTGACTGTGCCTCACGTTGGTGACGAGGGCGTAGCGCTCAATGAACCAGCTGCATTCGATTTAGTCGCTCGCAAATCAGTAGGGAATCCTAGGGCGTTAATGTACCGGATTTACAATTTAACTCCCAACGGAACTGCGTTTCTTGTTCCAGACTCTTGGCGCACCATCCGAGAACGCCTGCTTACTAGGTCCAGCACGGGCAATGACGAGTGATTTGACTTCGGGTATTTGGCGACCGTGAGTTTGATGTGATTTCCTTGTGTGCTGGTGGTTTGCCAAAGGATGAACTGCGTAATTCTGCTATTCAAAACTGGGGTCTTTCGCTTTGAACCGAAAACCGGCCAAGAGATTTGGAGACTGCTTAACCGAAATCGAGAAAATCTGGGTCACGCCGGAGGCATACCGGACCCAGAGAGTTTGGGCGATAGAGACCTTGGTGATTAATGGAGAGGGCCTAAGCGACAGGCTGGCTGTCTAGGGTCAGGACTCGTTCTTGTTTCATAGCCAGAACAATACGATTGCAGCGAGGGCGATGGCTGACAGGAAGACCTTCGGACAGCGGTCGTATCGGGTGGCCACGCGCCGCCAATCCTTGAGCCTTCCGAACATGATCTCGATACGGTTGCGGCGCTTGTAGCGACGCTTGTCGTATCTGACGGTTTTCTTGCGCTGCTTCCGGCCGGGGATACATGCGCGTATCCCTTTGTCTTTCAACGCTTCTCTGAACCAGTCGGCATCATAGCCGCGGTCCCCGAGCAGCCAATCGACATCCGGCAGGCTGCCGAGCAGCGCCCGCGCACCGATGTAGTCGCTGGCCTGCCCTGCGGTCACAAAGAGGTTGAGCGGACGTCCCTGACTGTCGCAGACGGCATGCAACTTGGTGTTCATACCGCCCTTGGTGCGGCCGATCAGGCGTCCGCGCCCCCCTTTTTGACGCCCATGCTGGTCGCTGTTCGGTATGCCTTCAAGTAGGTCGCGTCGATCATGGCCGTCTTCTTCTCCCCGTGCTCCGCCGCCAGGCCCGCCATGATCCGGGCAAAGACACCCTTGTCGCTCCATCGCTTCCAGCGATTGTATAAAGTCTTGTGAGGCCCATACTCCTTCGGCGCATCCCGCCAGCGTAAGCCATTACGATTGATGAAGATTATCCCGCTCAGGACCCGCCTGTCATCGACACGAGGTTTGCCGTGGGACTTCGGGAAATAAGGTTCCAGACGCGCCATCTGCACGTCGCTCAGCCAGAAAAGATCAGACATGTCACCACTCTTATTTCCGCCGGTGAATCATTCACATGAGCGGCAATCAATGGGTCCTGACCCTAAACAATTCAATACTTCAAGTTCACATCACGCCTGAAATAGACCCGCGCTGCAAGCAAGCTAGAGGGGACAAGAGCAACGCGGGCCCCCCGAAGGGTGGTAGTAAATCGGATGTAGCGTTGTGGCCTGAACCGGCCCCGTGTCGTAGCGCCGCAGGCAAGAAAAAACCCGCGCTGCTGAGGGATAGGAGCAAGCGCGGGGCAAGTGTTCGGGGTGACAGGTGTACGCCGCTGCTGGCCGATCGGATCAATCTTGCAAACACTTTGCGCAGCACGACAGACCGGATCATTGGCATAGTACTTCCGTTTGCAAAGAATTGGAGCAACTTAGATGCAGGATTTACTTGATGTTTTTTGGGTGGCCGCGTTTGTTTGTCTGCTCGCATTCGCCTTCATCGCGGTTTTTTGTTCGGCTGCCCCTGAAACGCACAGGTTGCGAGCAATTGGTTGTGTTGGGTGTTGTTTGCCTATGCTGCTGCACCGGTTCTTTCGAAAAGACTAACGGAGCGGAACGGCTTGAGATTCATGGTTGAAACAGGTCGCAGTTGTTAACGTTGTTTGGTTCCACGGTAACGTTGATAGCGGCAGGTAGAGCGGCTTATTCGCTGTACACGCAGCGGCCCAAGCGACCGAAGACAACGCAGATAGATTAGTGTCGAACGATAAGGCGGACTGGAAAACACAGGGAAGGCACAAAAGGACGTCCAGGAGTTTGCAACAGCGATGGATGGATTGCCTTGGTCGCAGTCGGCACCTTTCTTCAGGCTATCCCTACAGCGTTAGCGCTGCTTTAATAAGTTCATAATAAGGAGCAAAACATGATTGAGTTTAGCATTATTGCGTTGTCAGGACTTTGCCTTCTTTTTACGGCTCGTCAACTTGGTCTCGCAGAAGGCAAATGTGAAGCCGCACGCCGCCTTCGCTATACTTTAGTTGTCTTGATACTCTGGCCACCCGCGGCCACCCTGGCCCAATCACAGGAAGAAATCAGCGTAGCGAAAGCGACACTGTCTAGCCTACAGGGTATTTCTTTCAACAATGACACAGAGTATTGCGGCTACCTTGCATATGACCCAGCCGGGAAACTTGTTGCTACTCCTGCTCAACGTGGCGACAACAAAAGCTGCGTTTGGGATCAAGCAGAAAATGGTTTGGTGCTTGTTTTATCTTACCACACGCACGGGAGGTTCGACCCGGAATATAGTTCGGAAGTTCCAAGCGTTGCAGACATTGAGGCCGATGAAGACGAGGGCATCGACGGCTTTGTGTCAACTCCGGGTGGACGTTTGTGGTACGTCGATACGGAGCGAATGGAAGTGAGACAAATCTGCGATATAGGGTGTTTGCCAAAAGACCCTGGTTTCGTTCCGGGTTTGGAAGGGGAAATCTCATCGGTTTACTCTTATGAAGATCTTCTCGAATACGAGAGTAACTAGTTGGGGAAAAGAACCCGCGAAACCGTTACCTTGCTACGTTACTGAAGACTACAAGTGAGAGAATCCGAGGAAGAGAGCGGTTGACACTCGCGTGAACGGTTCTTTTCCCCTCGGGTTTTCCTGCGCTGATAACACTCGGTCTTCTTGCTCTTGCGAAGACTGAAGGCCAATCACCATCGTTGAGGAAACTGAAGCTATGTTGGCGTCCCACCCATCCGAAGTGCTGTGTGTAAGGCGGGATGGGTCACTAGCTGCCTTTGCGACATTTTCTTCGATCCTCGCGCAGCAAGTCGCAGACGGCGCAGTTCGGACGTTCAGTTCCGCTGGGTGAAAAGGGAAAACGCCGACAAAGTGAAATTTCGCAGCGGCTGCGTCAATCTCAGCAATGAAAAACTTCAATAAGTCCTGCCGCACGGATAATGGGCCGACAAAACTTGTGCTCATTCATAGATCGCCGCGAGTTATACTTGGCTCTGTCCCGGCTCTTTCTTATGTCCGTTCTTCACCAGTTGTGGACGTTCACCAGTTGTCATTGTCCAATAGATTGCCAGATCGAGAGATCAGATCTGGTCGAGGAGCACGTCTGTGGATCTGTACAACGCTTTTTCTATGCCGTCCGAGGCCTCTAAAGCTTGGAGGTGTACGTCTTGCAGCTTGCAGTTGTCGAGGAAAATCGCGTTGTCCAGCGCTACCGCCAAACCAGCAGCTTGATAATCCACACCGAGCACTACGCTACTGGATTCCTTAAGTGATCCATTTTGAATCATTTTTCCTTCCAATTGGTTTTGAAAACCCAAGTGGTGGTAATGATGGCAGGGCAACCTAAAGACAGAACATGAATTGCTTCTGAAATCAGATGTTGGACTTGAGAGATTTGGTAGCGGAGGAGGGACTTGAACCCCCGACACGCGGATTATGATTCCGCTGCTCTAACCAACTGAGCTACTCCGCCTTGAGTGAGAGGCGATTTAAGCGAGGGGCCCGGGAGGGTCAAGAGGGAAATCAACCAACCTCAAGATTTCTTTCACGCCTGCTCTGATGGCTTGTCCTGCAAGGAAGTCAGGGGGGATGTGGTCGCTTCGGTCATCCTGCGGATGAAGGCGGCGCAGATTTCGGGCTCTGTGATCGGAATCATGTGGCCGAACCCGTCCAGCTCTTCGTAACTCAGCCCGAACTCGGTCATTGTCGGCCCGTGCAGCGGCGGCGACAGTATCGCGTCCTGGCGGCCATACAAGATGCCCCCTGGGACGGTCAGATTCGGATAGCGCGCGACCTGCGCGTTGATACTGGCATCGACGCCGGCAACGTCCTGAGAGGCCGTGACAAAGGCGGAAGGTCGCAGGCCAAGCGCGCCACCTGCCCGGTCCAGAAAGTCATCAGGCGGGGTTTCCGGGTCAAACGCGGCACTTAACGTGTGCGGCGCGGTTTTGGACGCAAGGGGAACGGCGAGCGTGTTGCCGATCAGGCTGCGCATCCATTCGGAGCGGATCTCGAGCGGTTTGAAGATCGCCGGGGTTTCGGGCAGTTTATGCGTCAGCGGCGCCAGCAGCGCCAGACCGGCGACCCGGGCCGGGTGGTCCAGTGCCATCGCCAGTGAAACCGCGCCCCCCAGTGAATGGCCGACCAGAACGGCGCGGTCCACGCCTTTTTTGTCCAGAAACTCGGCAATCATGCCTGCCTGGTGGGGCAATTGCGCCAGCTCGGCCGTATCGCGCGTTGAATACCCGCATCCCGGCCGGTCCAGCGCGATAACGTGGTAATCGTCGGCCAGAAGATCCACCAGCGCATAGGTAAAGTGCTGCAACTGCCCAGCCAGGCCGTGGATCATGACGATTGTCTGCGCCTCGGGGTTTCCCTTTTCCACATAGTGGATGCTGCCGCCATGAACGGGTGTGATCTGACCCAGCTGCGGCACGGTTTCAAGACCGCGGCGGGTAATCTTCCGTGTCCACAGGTTCATGACAAACAGGAAGGCGACAAAAACGGCGATTACGATCAGAACGGTTGTCATTCAGTTTTCTCCATTGCCAAGGGCGGCGGGTCTGTATTGCTCCAACCCTGATTGTGCCATGCGTTTCTGAAACTCGGCAACGGTGCCGGGCCACAAGGTCGTGTTTCGGCCTTCCGCATCCATGTACCAGGATGTACAACCTCCGGCCTGCCAGACGCCGTCCGCGTGGCGGCTGTGCATTTCCCGCGTGAACGCCGCCTGTTTTGCGGCGTCAGGAGTGATTGCGGACAACCCTTCGCGCTGCATCTCGCTCAGGACCCGGCCGATATGGCCAACCTGGGCCTCGATCATCAGCACGACCGAGTTGTGCCCCAGCCCGGTATGCGGCCCCAGAAGCAGGAAGAAATTTGGAAAACCCGCAACTGCGGTACCCAGATGCGCGCACATGCCATCCGACCAGGCAGAGCGCAGCGTCAGCCCGTCCGTAACGGTAATGTCCAGACGCTCGACAACGTCGGTTACGTGAAACCCGGTGCCCCAGATCAAGACATCCGCCTTGGTCCGGGTGCCATCCGCCGCGATGACCGTGTCACCTTCGAGTCGAGCGACGCCCTTCGGAACAACGCTGACATTGTCGCGGGCCAGGGTCGGGTACCAATCGTTCGAACTCAGGATACGTTTGCAGCCGATCCGGTAGTCGGGGGTCAGAATCCGCCGTTCGGCCGGATCGGTGATGGCGCGCTCCAATGCCTTTCGCCACATGTTCAAGGCAAAATTCACCGCGCGTTCCTCACCGCGAAACACGCGGTGGCGAAATTCGAAGATCATGAATATCAGCTTGCGCCGAATGCGGGGCAAAATGGGAAACCGGGCGTAAAGGCTGCGCACCCAGGGCGCAATCGGACCGTCCGGGCGCGGCATCACGTAAGGCGCACTGCGCTGAAAGATCGTGACGTGGTCTGCAATCTTGGCGATCTCGGGTACAAACTGAACGGCGGATGCGCCGGTTCCAACGACCGCCACGCGCTTGCCGGTCAGATCGACATCGTGATTCCATTCGGCCGAGTGGAAACTGGGCCCCGAAAAACCGTCGGCACCGGGGATACCCGGGATGCTGGGATAATGAAGTGCGCCAATGGCCGAGACCAGAAACCGCGCCGACCAGTACTGGCCATCCATCGTTTCAACTTGCCAGCGCGTTCCATCCCACCTGGCCGATTTCAGCTCCTGCCGGAAATGGCACAGGTCATACAACCCTTCCTGACGCGCGACTTTTTGCAGATAAGCCTGAATTTCCGCGCCACCGGCATAGGCGCGGCTCCAATGCGGGTTGAGATGGGTCGCCATGGAATACAGATGCGACGGCACATCACAGGCGACACCGGGATAGGTATTTTCGCGCCATGTCCCCCCGATATCATCGGCCTTCTCCAAAATCGCGATATCCTTGATACCGCGCTTGCGTGCCTCAAGCGCCATCGTCAGCCCGGCAAACCCGGCGCCGACGATCAGCATCTCTGTTTTGTTGTGCATGAGTGAGTGCCTTCTGAAACAACCCTGCGTTTATCTGTTGCAGATGTATGCACTTGCCTGGCTGTGAAGTAGGTCACACAGGTAACAATGACCCGGCGTCTTTTCGTTACGCAGGGACAAAACTATTTGGAATGACCCGTGTCGCTTATTGCAAGCACATATCGCAATCAGAGAGGTGGTTGCGCCGCGAATCCGTCAGTTTGTTTCAAAATTGGAGGATTGCCCCTTGACCACTCGCACTGCCACGCGTTCCGGCGGACGTTCTGCCCGCCGAGCCCAACGCACCGCTCCAAATTTTGACATGCTGCCGGGCCTGACCCGAGGCATTCCCGTTTGCGAAGTCATGGACGCAACCCAGGTCGAACGCATCGACAATGCGGCGATGGACATTCTGGAAAATGTCGGCGTTCAGTTCCGCGACCCCATCGCGCTGGAAGACTGGAAAAAAGCCGGTGCCAAGGTTGACGGCGAACTGGTCTATCTGGACCGCAATATGGTGCGCGAGCTGATCTCGACCATTCCGGCGCAGTTCACCTATCATGCGCGCGATCCGAAAAAGAACCTGGCGCTGGGGGGCAAGCACGCGATTTTCGTGCCGATGACCGGCGCGCCATTCCTGCGCGATCTGGACGATGTACGCCGCAACCCGACGCTGGATGATCTGGGGATGTTCCACAAGCTGTCGCACATGATGCCGGCGCTGCACAGCTCGGCCCATCACATTGTCGAGCCCTACGACCACCCGATCAGCCAGCGGCACCTGCGCATCACCTATTCGTCGATGAAATACTCGGACAAGACCTTCATGGGCATGACCACTTCGCCCAGGAATGCCGAGGATGTGATGGATATGTGCGATATCCTGTTCGGCGAAGGGTTCATTGACGATCATCCGGTCACCACCGGCAACTGCAACGGCAACAGCCCTCTGGTGTGGGACGAAACCATGCTGGGTGCGATGCGGGCCTTCTGCCGCCGCAATCAGCCGGTTCTGTGCTCGCCCTTTGTGCTGGGTGGCGCAAACACCCCGGCATCGGTGCCCGCGACCGTGGCGCAGCTGACCGCCGAGGCGCTTTCGGCGCTGGCCTATACGCAGGTGATCCGCAAGGGCTGTCCTGCGATCTGGGGGCATTACCTGTCGACCGTTTCGATGAAATCCGGCGCGCCGATGGCCGGCACGCCCGAGATCAGCCTTATGAACTTCATGATCGGCCAGATGGCGCGCTTTTACGACGTACCGTGGCGCACTTCGAACACTCTGGGTGGGGCCAAGACCTTTGATGCACAGGCCGGGTACGAATCCGCCACGACGCTCAGCGCGGTCATTCACGCCGGGGCCAACTATATCTGGCATTCGGCAGGCTGGAACGAGGCGGGCATGCATTGTTCGGTCGCCAAGTTCATCGTCGACGCCGAACAATGCGCGATGGCTTACCGGATGGCGGAAGGTCCAAAGTGGCACGATTTCGATCAGGCCCTGGCAGCGGTTCCGGATGTGGGGCCCGGCGGGCATTATCTGGGTCATCCGCACACGCAGGACAACTTTCAAACCGCGTTCTTTATGCCGGAGCTGTTCGACAACAACTCGATCGAACAATGGGTCGCCGAAGGCGAAGTTGAGATCACCGAACGCGCCCTGAAACATGCACAGAAACTATTGGCCGAATATGAAGAACCAAAGCTGGACGAGGCCAGGAACGAGGCCCTTCTGGACTATATCGCCCGCCGCGAAAGGGAAATCCCGGCGGCGGACGAGTTGAACCAAACATACTGATCCACACTCCCCGTACTTGCCCACCCGTCATCCGGGTGGGCCCTTTTTTCCGGTCAAGACACGTAAGCCAAGATGAAGATCGCCGAACTGCATATCTACAGCCACGACCTGCCGGTCAAAAACGGACCCTATACTATGGCCAACGCTCAGGTCTGGGCGCTGGATACCACGCTGGTCAAAATCGTGTCGGACAACGGTCTGATCGGCTGGGGCGAGACCTGCCCGGTTGGCCCGACCTATGCCGAGGCGCACGCCGCCGGGGCGCGCGCCGCTCTGGTCGAAATGGCCCCGGGCCTGATCGGAACAGAGGTCCTGCCTCTGGCCTTGCATCGCCGGATGGATGGGCTGTTGAACGGTCATGGTTATGCCAAGGCCGCCATCGACATTGCGGTGCACGACCTGCTTGGCAAACATTTGGGCGTTCCGGTTTCCGATTTACTGGGCGGAGCGGTTTCGGACAAGGTGCCGTCCTATTTTGCCACGGGCGTCGGTGCACCCGACGACATCGCGAAACTGGCTGCCGAGAAAATGGCCGAAGGCTACCCGCGTCTGCAAATCAAGGTCGGAGGCCGCCCGGTCGAGATCAACATCGAAACCATTCGAAAGGTTTGGGACGTGGTCAAAGGATCGGGTATGCGTCTGGCCGTTGACGGCAACCGGGGCTGGACCACACGAGACGCCCTGCGGGTCAGCCGCGAGTGCCCCGAAATCCCCTTCATCATGGAACAGCCTTGCAACACAATCGAAGATCTCAGGAAGATCCGGCCTCAGGTCACGCATGGCATCTATATGGATGAAAACAGCACCAGCCTGAACACCGTGATCTCGGCTGCGGGCACCGGTCTGGTCGACGGGTTCGGCATGAAGGTCACCCGCATCGGCGGCCTGCATCCGATGCGCGCCTTCCGCGACATCTGCGAGGCGAGCAACCTGCCCCATACCTGCGATGACAGCTGGGGCGGGGATATCATCGCCGCTGCATGCACCCATATCGGTGCAACCGTTCGGCCCGACCTGCTGGAAGGCGTCTGGCTGGCTGCGCCATATATCGAAGGCAACTACGATCCTGAAAACGGCATCCGGATCGAGGGCGGGCATATCGCGCTGCCAACCGGGCCGGGGCTGGGCGTGGTTCCTGATGAAAGCCTGCTCGGCACACCTGTCGCATCATTCTAAAAATGGATGACGTTATGAACCTGAAAGGAAAATCGGCTCTGGTCACTGGCGCGGCTGGCGGCATCGGGGCGTCAATCGTTCAACGCCTGCGCAACGCCGGGGCGCGGGTCGCCGTCGCCGACCGGGCTGTCGATGCCATCGAGGCCGAGGCATATCTGCCCGGTGATCTGCTTGTTCCCGAATATGCAGACCAGCTGCCCGGCGCAGCCGCGTCTGCATTGGGCGGGCTTGACATCGTGATCAACAATGCGGGCGTCATCACGCGCGGGTCGGTCACGGATACGACTGATGCGGATTGGTCTCTGTCATTGGGTGTCAATGTCGAAGCCCCGTTCCGCATTTGTCGTGCGGCAATTCCGATCATGGCGGACGCTGGCGGCGGGGCCATCGTCAACACCGCGTCCTGCTGGGGGCTGCGCCCCGGCCCCAATCATGCGGTCTATTGCATGACCAAGGCGGCCATCGCGTCCCTGACCCAGTGCATGGGCATGGATCACGCCCATCAGGGTATCCGCATCAACGCCGTTTGCCCGAACGAGGTGAATACCCCGATGCTGCGATCAGGCTTTGAAAAGCGCGGCTTTGACCCCGATACAGCCGTGGCCGAACTGGGCCGGACCGTGCCGCTGGGCCGGATCGCCGAGCCCGAGGACATCGCCGATGTCATCATGTTCCTTGTCTCGGACGCGTCGCGTTATGTTTGCGGCACGCTCGTCGAGGTCAACGGAGGGAAACCGGTATCATGAGGCGGTTCGATGGAAAGGTGGCGCTGGTCACCGGCGGGCGCAGCGGCATCGGCAAGGCCATTGCCCGGCGTTTGCACGACGAAGGCGCACGGGTCTTTACCGCCCAACGTGGTGAGGACACCGAATTCCACGGCATCGCTGCGGATTTCACGCTTCCCGACAGCCCCGCGCAGGTGGTCGGCGAAGTGATCGCGAAAGCCGGGCGTCTGGACGTGCTGGTCAACAACGCCGGCATGATGCAGGAAGCCTCGGTCGAGGAAATGAGCGTTGAGGACTGGCATCTCAACCTGACGGTGAACCTGACCGCCCCGTTCCTGATGATCAAGGCCGCGCTGCCGCATCTGCGCGACACAAAGGGCGCTATCGTCAACATCGGGTCCATCGAAGGCCTGGGCAGCAATCCCGGTCACGCCGCCTATTGCGCATCAAAGGCAGGCTTGCACGGCCTGACCCGCGCCGTAGCCGTGGATCACGGGGGCGAAGGTATCCGCTGCAACGCCGTCGCGCCCGGTTGGATCGATACCGAATTGAACGAGGATTTCATCGAATCCATGCCCGACCCGTCCGCATTCCGTCGCGACATCGCCAAGATCCACCCGGTGGCCCGAACAGGGCGGTCTGAAGAAGTTGCCGCGCTCGTCGCGTTTCTGGCGTCCGGGGATGCGGGTTTCATCACCGGGCAGGTCTATACGGTGGACGGTGGGCGCATGGCCAAGCTGAGCTTGCCCTGACGCCCACACGTCATTCCTTGCCGGACCGCCATTCTTTCCAGATCAGATAGCTGTTCGCCCCAAGCGAGGCGAAAGGCTCGGGCGGCAATCGCGGAAGGTCCGGCTGCGCCAGAAAGTGATCCGCGATCTCTGATCCGCCTTGCAGCGCCAGCTCTGCGATGCCCATGCCTTGCAGGGTGCCTCGGGCGATGCCCAGGCCGTTCTGACAGCAGGCCGAGAACACACCGTCTTCCAATTCGCCGAACGCTGCGGATCCGTTGCGGCTGAGGCATAGCATCCCGGCCCAGCGATGCTCCATCCGGACATCCGACAGATGCGGAAAGCGTTCCCGGAACTTCCGGTCATGCACCCAGCCGGCATTGCGCAACCGCATCCGGCTGGTTTCGATCGTCGGGTGAAAACTGGATCCGGTGCGGATCAAAATGCGATCCCCGTAGCTGCCCGAAATACGCCGGACCGAGGTGCCCATCGGATCCGCCGGGGTGACCGACCAGCGCGGTTGCCCGCCCAGTGTCTTGATCTGTGCCTCGGTCAGCGAGGTCGTGATCGAGGCGTAAAGGCAGATATGCATCAATTGCCGTTGGTAAAATCCGAAGCTTTCCAGATGGCCATTGTTGGCCAGAACGATCCGCCCGGTGCTGACTTTGGCCTTGGCGGTGTTGACCACCCAGCCTGCACCCTGCTTTTCAAAGCTGACGACTGGTGAGTTCTCGAATACGTTAACTTGGCCAGCCAGTTGGCCCGACAACGCCCGTACATAGGCTGCGGGCTGGATCATCACCGTCCCCGGCGCAAACAGCCCCGAAACATAATGCGGGCTGCCCGTGATCTCTTGCATCTGCTTTTGGTCATACAGCGTGTGCGGCTCACCCAGTTTGGTCAGATGCTCGGCGAAGGCGCGGTTATGGGCGTCTCCTGCCCGTGTGGCAGCAGCATTGTATTTTCCGCAAGGGTCGAACATTTCCTGCGGCAGGTCGCAATCGGCGGCGACCTCGGTCGCGAAAGCGATGGCCTTGCGGTTCAGGGCAATGGCGGCGCGATCCGCTTCCAGCCCATCGCCTGCGTAATTGTCCGAGGCCAGATCATGCGGCAGGTCGATCATGAACCCCGAATTCCGCCCCGCCGAGCCATCGGCAAATCGGCCCGCTTCCAACAGGGCGATCTTCAGCGAAGGGTCCAGTTGGTGCAACCGCCGCGTCGCCGTCAGCCCGGCAAACCCTCCGCCGACGATGGTGATGTCGGCGGTCAGGTCCTGTTCGAGCACCGGCAGAGGGTCCTGGGGCGGCAGGATGGCATTCCACCCCGCCGGACCGGTCTGCCGCGGCAGTCTTTTGGCCTCGTATCGTGTCAATCCACAGCCTCGTCGGCATCGTCTGCAAGATCGATCCAGATGGTTTTCAGCTGGGTGTACTGATCATGCGCATGGATCGAGTTGTCGCGCCCGCCAAAGCCCGATTGCTTGAACCCGCCAAACGGCGTGGTGATGTCGCCTTCGCCAAAGCTGTTTACGGTCACGGTGCCCGCCCGGATGGCCCGTGCGCCGCGAATGGCCCGTTTGGCGTTGGCGGTGAAGATCGAGGCACACAAGCCATAGTCGGTGTCATTGGCTATCTTGATGGCCTCGTCAAAGCCCGACACTTCGATTACCGACAGGACCGGGCCGAAGATCTCCTCGCGCGCCAAAGTCGAGTCGTTGCCAGGCACTTCAACGACGGTGGCCTCGACAAAGCCTTTATCGGCCTTGCCACCGATCACCACCTTTTCAGCCTGATCGAGATATCCGCAGACCTTGTTATAATGCCCTTCGCTGACCAGCGCGCCCATGCGGGTTTCAGGATCCAGCGGGTCGCCGATGTTCCACTGTTTGGCGTGATGCGCGATGCGGTCCAGCAGTTCGGCTTTCACGTCTTTGTGCACGATCAGGCGCGACGAGGCCGAGCAGTTCTCGCCCATGTTCCAGAACGCACCGTTCACCACATGCGCCGCCACCCGGTCGAGGTTTTCGGCGTCGTCCATGACGATGGCAGGGTTCTTACCTCCCATCTCAAGCACCACTTCCTTGGCGTTGCTTTCCGCCGAATAGGTCAGGAACCGTTTGCCCGTCACCGTCGAGCCGGTGAAGGACACCATGTCGATATCCATGTGCCGCCCGATGGGTTCGCCCACGTCGGCACCGCCACCCGGTACGATGTTCAGCACGCCGCGGGGAAGGCCAGCCTCCATCGCCAGTTCGGCCATACGCAGCGCGGTCAGCGAGGTTTCAGCCGCGGGTTTCACAACCACTGAACATCCCGCCGCCAAGGCAGGCCCGATCTTCCACGCCAGCATCAGCAGGGGGAAGTTCCACGGCAGTACCAGCCCCACGACGCCGATCGGCTCACGCACGACCATGGCGATATGGTCGTCGCTGGCAGGTGAGACCTGATCGTAGATCTTGTCGATCGCCTCGGCATGCCATTTCAGACAGTGGATGGTTTCCGGCACGTCCACGGTTTCGCAGTCATAGATGGTCTTGCCACTGTCGAGGCTTTCCATCACCGCCAGTTCGCGGGCATTGCGGGTCATCAGCTTGGCCAGCCGGATCAGCACGTCCTTGCGCTCGGACGGGTGCAGTTTCGACCAGCGGCCATCGTCGAAGGCCTCACGCGCCTTTTCGACCGCAAAATCCACATCCGCTGCACCGCAGGATGCGATATCGGCAAGCTTGTCGCCGGTGGCCGGGTTCACGGTTGCAAACGTCTCACCCGAGATCGCCGGGCGGAATGCTCCGTCGATGAACGCCCCGGACGGCAGGGTCAGGCCTGCGGCGATGGATTTGTATTCGTCCTGTGTCAGCAGATCCATGTCTCTTACCCTTCCGCCACGATGTCGGCGATTGTCTTTTTCAGCACGCGCGTGACCTGTTCCAGCGCGCGTTTGTCGTCCTTGTTCAGGCCCTTCAGCGGAGGCCGCATAGCGCCGGCATCAATTCCATTCATGGTGACGCCATGCTTGATGGTCTGGATGAACTTGCCACCCTGTTCCAGTACCCGCATCAGCGGCATCATCGCAGACATGATCCGGCGGCCTTTGTTGAAATTCCCTTCGACCACGCAGGCCTGATACAGAGCCACATGTTCGGCAGGCAGGAAGTTCGACCCGCCGCACACCCAGAACGGCGCACCCCAGGCAAAGAATTCGAGCGCCTGATCGTCCATTCCGCAACCAAGCTGGATATGCGGATAGTCGCGGGCCAGCAAATGCACCCGGTTGATATCGCCCGAGCTTTCCTTGATGCCGCAGAAGTTGCGGCTGCGGCCCACACGGTCAAGGAACTCTTCGCCCATCATCGTACCGGTGCGGTGCGGGTAGTTGTACAGCATAACAGGCAGATCAGCGGCCTTGTCGATGGCCAGCGCATTCAGCGCGTTTTCCCGATCAGTCGGCACCGAATACGGCGGGCTGGCCAGCAGGATCGCATCGGCGCCGATTTCGCGCGCGCCGGCGGCAAGGGCAATCGAATCCGGCGTCAGCATCGCGCCTGTGCCAACCACCAATGGCAATCGGCCCTTCAACTGCTCATGCGTGAACCGGGCCAGTTCGACACGTTCGTGGACGGTCTGGGCATAGTTCTCGCCGGTCGAACCACCCGAGATCAGGCCATGCACGCCATTCTCGATCAGGTATTCGATCACGTCGGACAAGGCGTCCCAATTCACGCTGCCATCGTCGTGATAAGGCGTGACCACAGGGGTATAGATCCCCTCAAACTTGAAAATCGGGTTCATTCCGTCCTCATGCAGGTTTCGAAAGGGGCGGGATTCCCATCGGGACATCCAGCGCGTCAGGCATCACGAACATCTCGATCTGATCGCGTGACAGGTTCCAGTGATCTTCCGCCAGCCTGGCCGCCGTCGCCTCATCGCGCGCCTCGATGGCTGCGATGATCGCATCATGCTGTTGGCTGGCCAGCGACAGGTTTTCCGACATTTCACCGGTCTGTGGCCGATAAAACGTCATGCCGATCCGGGCGTGATCGATCAGCAGCCGGTTGAACGACGGCAGCAGGTAGACATTGCCGGACATTTCGCCGGTCACGTCATGAAAGCGGTTGTTGGCCAAGGCTCGGTCCTCGCCGGACCCGGACCGAAGGGCCGCCTTGAACGCCTGCTGGGCCTCTTTCAAATCATTGATCTGGGCGTTCGACGCATTCAAAGCCGCCAAACGCAGGATCGCTCCGTATACCATGGGCGCGGCAAGGAAGAAGTCGCGCAAGGTGGTGTAGGACATCTCGGAAACCCGGGCGCTGCGGTTTGTCCGCAGATCCAGATAGCCTTCGCCAGCCAACTGTCGAAACACCTCGCGCAGCGGCGTGCGCGACAAGCCGAATTCCTCTGACAAATGCGCCTCGTCCAGATCCGCGCCCGGGCGCAGGCGCAGCGTAAGGATGGACACTCTCAGGTGCTCTCTCAGCGCGCTTTTTCGAGACTTGGCTTCGTCTTTCATGCTTTGGCCTCATCCTTCTGTTCGGCGAACGCGGTCGAATCGCGTGCGGTCACGGTTTTGTATTCCATAAAAATACAACTTGTATACAATAAAAATTCGTGCAGCATAGGAGCCTGCGAAATAGACTCATGTTCTGGACTTTGTCCCAGCTTGCAAACGGTACTGCTCATGCCTCAGACGCGGCACATCACTTTCATCCTTGTCGAGGAGTTCTCGCACCTTGCGTTTTCATGCGCGGTCGAACCCTTGCGGATCGCCAATCTTGTGAGCGGCGAAGAACTGTACCGCTGGTCCTTTGTGTCCGAACATGGCGAGCAGGCCGTGTGCTCGAACGGATCCATCACGCTGGTGCATTCCGGCCTTCAGGGTCTGGCCAAATGTGATCAGCTGTTTGTCCTGTCGGGCATTCACATGCGTGACCACGTCACCCGCCCCCTGCTTGCAACCCTGCGCCGCGAACGCGCGCGCGGCACGAAAATCGGCGCCCTGTGCTCGGGGGCATGGGTGCTGGCCGAGGCTGGCTTTCTCGACGGAATGCAAGCGGCAATCCACTGGGAATATCACGACGCGTTCATGGAAGCCTTTCCCGAGGTCAACCTGGTACGCAGCGTGTTCGTCGCCGATGAAAAGCACATTACCGCATCTGGCGGAACGGCAACGGCGGATCTGATGCTGCACCTGATCGAACGCGATCACGGTGAAGAACTGGCCATCGATGTGGCGGATCAGATGGTCTACAACGCGGTACGCAATGCCACGGCCAAACAACGGGTTTCCCTGCAATCACGCAACGGAATGCGCAATGCGCACCTCGCCAAGGCGATCACCATCATGCAGGACAGTATCGAAACCCCGGTTTCCCCCTCGTTCATTGCAGAAGAGCTTGGCATTTCAACCCGGCAGCTTGAGCGGCTGTTTGGAAAATACCTCAACACGTCGCCCAAGAAATACTTCATGGAAATGCGGCTGGAGCGCGCCCAGAAACTGTTGCTTCAGACCGAAGCATCCGTCACCGAGGTTGCCGTGGCCTGCGGCTTTGAAAACCCGGGCCATTTTTCGCGCGTCTACCGGTCAAGCTTTGGCGTCACCCCGCACGCGCAACGCAACAAGATCGACTGACAGTATCGGGTAGTGGACTTGTCGAAAACGATACGGCAGGGGATGCCGCGCTTTGTCGGCCCATGACGGGCCTGAACGGGCATCCCCCTAACCCTGCCGAGATACCCCCTCATTAAAACCGGACTAGTCAACAGATCGGCAGGATGATGTACCAATAGATTTGGATATTGGCATAAGTTTTGCGAGAACTTGTCATACATGCGATTCTTGTGCCCTTATTCGTTAATCTTTGCCTCAATTGGAGACTTTTGATTCAGCGAAGTCCGGCAACCTCAAAGGCCATAACCACTTGTAAAAATAAATAATTTGTGAGTTTCGCTCATTGCTGCATTCAAGGACCGCACTGAGGAGCAGTTTTTCCGCCTTCAATCCAGCGTGTTCGTTTTCTGCGCAGCCTCAGGCATGGACGAGGCAATCTTGGCTCAACTGCTTCGGTTGCGCGCTTCAAAACGTCAAACGGGCGTTCAAGCACCATCTCTAACGGAATTGCGTCATATCGAGACTGGGCGCGGCGCGCGTGATTTCATGGGTGCTGGTCGCCGCGCCTGATCCGACGCGAACGTTCAGCTTCTCTGTCCCGCTGAACCGCTGGAAATACGCAAATTCCATCGTGGTCAGCGCATCCATATCCTGACATTGAACAACGTAGTCAGCCTGGAATTCCGAGTGTTCGCCCGGCACGGATGACGCGCCCCCCTCGCCCGCGTTGTCCTGCTGCCCCGGAATATCATGCGTCAGGATCACGTTTGCAGATGCGTTAAAGCACACGGCGTCGGGCGGGACGACAAACAGATCCAGTGGTTTGGACAGTTCGGAAATCGCGATGGCGACGCGCGTACGCTCGTCATCACTTGCCACCGGGGTCTCGAACCCGATTATGTCAATGCTTGGAACCTTAAGGGACAGCGTAAATTCCGTGTCCGTAAACACGATTTCCAATTGACCGGACCCATGTTGATGGGTGGGCGTGATCTGCGTCGCCTGAGCGGCAAGAGCTGCCGGAAAAAGAGACAACGCCAGAACAGAGCACTTCATTAACCAACAACCGCCTTAAACAGAATCACATACGTGATTTTAGCGCGAATCACCCGCCACGCAATGTTAACCCTCGGATCGGAGCTCGCCAGATTTGGGGAGAAGCGTGGGATTCAACCATCATTTGCTATATCCGACAATAAAACTCAGATTGACATTGCCGACTAAATCACTCAGTTATTTCTTCGCGAAACCCGCGGTACATCCCCGCGCGATCCGACAGTTCTGACAGGAAAGCACCGAACTCCTATGACCAAGTTATTCACCACTGCCAGCGCCCTGACATTTTGCATGGCAACCGCCGCAATCTCGGGTGATGCCCCCACCAAGGCAGATGTACTGAACACCTATGCCGATATTGCGGAAGCCAAATTTGAGGACAGCCTGATTTCAGCCAGGAAATTGCAGGATGCGGTCAACGCACTGATCGCTGATCCCTCGGACGCAACGTTGAACGCGGCGCGCGCGGCCTGGGTTGCTGCGCGTGTCCCCTATCAGCAGACGGAAGTCTATCGCTTCGGCAATGCCATCGTAGATGACTGGGAAGGCAAGGTGAACGCCTGGCCCTTGGACGAAGGTCTGATCGACTATGTCGACGCGGCCTATGGCGGCGCGACGGACGAAAACGAATTTGCCGTGCTGAACGTCATCGCCAACCCCAGCTTCCAACTGTCGGGCGAGACCATTGATGCCAGCGAAATCACCCCCGAACTGCTGAGCGACACCCTGCACGAAGCCGATGGTATCGAGGCGAATGTGGCAACCGGCTATCACGCCATCGAGTTCCTTCTGTGGGGTCAGGACATGAACGGCCATGGCGCCGGTGCCGGCAACCGACCAGCGACCGATTATGCGCAGGGCGAGAACTGTACCGGCGGCCATTGCGACCGTCGCGCGCAATATCTGAGCGCTGCGACCGAACTGCTGGTCAGCGATCTGGCCTGGATGGCGGATCAGTGGAAAGACGGCGGAGCGGCGCGCGCAGCCCTTATGGAGAACGAAGCAGCAGGCATCAGCGCGATCCTGACCGGCATGGGCTCTCTCTCGTATGGTGAGCAAGCCGGCGAACGGATGCGCCTTGGCCTGATGCTGAACGATCCTGAAGAAGAACATGACTGCTTTTCTGACAACACCCACAACAGCCATTACTATGACGGGTTGGGCATCCAGAACGTCTATCTGGGCAGCTATACCCGCATTGATGGCACCCCGGTTTCGGGCGCATCTCTGGCCGATCTGGTCATCGCCACGGATCCGGCGCTGGATACCGAGATGAAAGCGAAACTGGCCGCCACCATGCAGGCCCTGGGCAAGATCAAGACAACGACCGAGGCGGGATTTGCTTATGACCAGATGCTTGAGCGCGGCAACGAAGGCGGCGAAGCCCTGATCATGGGCGGCGTCAACGGCCTGATCGATCAGACCAAAACGATCGAACGCATCGTAACTGCGCTGGAACTGGACGGGGTTGCGTTTGAAGGGTCAGACAGCCTGGATAACCCGGACGCCGTCTTCCATTAATCTTCAAGCGGGCCGGAGAGGGTTTCTTTCCGGCCCGAGCAACCCTTTCTGATCGTCTGTAAAGGCGGCGAAACGAGCCAAGACCAATGATTGTCTGCCACTGCACCAACATATCCGATCACGACATCCGTGCCACCATCGACTGGATGCGCACGGCGGATCCGCGGACCATCATCACCCCCGGCAAAATCTACCATGCCCTTGGCAAATCGGCGGATTGTGGCGGGTGCATGCCGTTGTTCCTAGACACGATGCGGGCCAGCGGTAATCTGGAAGTCCCCATGCAACTCCGCACTTTGCGTGCCGGAGCAACACAGGAGAAGGCTGATGAAAGGCGATCCGAAGGTCATCGAATATCTGAACAGGTCTCTGCGGCATGAGCTGACTGCCGTCAGTCAATACTGGCTGCATTACCGCCTGCAAGAAGACTGGGGCCTTGGCCATATGGCCAAGAAAAGCCGCGAGGAAAGCATCGAAGAGATGGGCCACGCGGACAAGCTGATCGAACGGATCATCTTTTTGGAAGGTCACCCCAACCTTCAGAAACTGGACCCGTTGCGGATCGGTCAGACGCCGAAGGAAACGCTGGAATGCGACCTGGCAGCCGAGATCGACGCCAGGGCACTTTACAAGGAAGCGCGCGAATATTGTCGGGAGGCCGGCGACTTTGTCTCCATGTCGCTGTTCGAAGAGTTGATGTCCGATGAAGAGGGACACATCGACTTCCTCGAAACGCAGCTCGACCTGTATGAAAGGATCGGCGAAGCCAATTATGCGCAACTCAACGCATCGAAAATGGACGAAGGCGAATAGCCTTCTTGCCTTGTCGGTGGTCGCCCTGGCGGCCACCCCCTCCCTGTCAGCCGAGCTGCGGGACCTGCATCTGAAATTCACCCCCCGCACCGACGAGGAACGCGCCCGCATTGCGGCCGTGACCGCGCCCCCGCAGGATTATGGCGTGTCGCAGCCGTTCGAAGAACTCTCTGCCGGGGCGGCAACTGTCCGGGTCCGCAACGACGCGGATGCGTTCTCGCAACCCTCGGGCAATCTGAGCTTCGAGCAGGAGCTGGATTTCAAGGTCGGCAACGGGTTGTTCAAGAAAATCTGGGTGTCGTCACCATCATCCACATTGGCCTCTGACGGGTTGGGGCCGCTGTACAACGCGCGATCCTGCCAGCGTTGCCATATAAAGGATGGGCGGGGGCACACACCCAACGGCCCTGATGACAACGCGGTCTCGATGTTCCTTCGGGTCTCGATCCCCAGTGCGCCGGAAGACGGGTATGCCGGGATCGAAGACTACATCGCCACCCGACCCGAACCCAACTATGGCGGGCAGATGCAGGATTTCGCGCTTGCCGGACATCCGGCGGAATATCGGCTGGATATCTCTTACGAAGAAGTCCCCGTTGAACTTTCTGACGGCGAGACCGCGTCACTGCGCCGCCCGTCTTACAGGGCCGCTGACCTGGGCTATGGCCCTCTGCACCCGGATGCGATGCTGAGCCCGCGGGTCGCACCGCAGATGATCGGGCTTGGCCTGCTGGAGGCGATCCCGGTCGAAGACCTGCTGGCCCGGGCTGATCCCGATGACGTGGATGGGGATGGCATCTCGGGCCGTCCGAACATCGTCTGGTCGGTTGAATACGGCGCCCCGATGATGGGCCGGTTCGGGCACAAGGCAGGCATGCCGACGGTCATGGAGCAATCCGCCGCAGCCTTTGCCGGGGATATCGGTATTTCAAGCCCGCTTTACCCGGCACCTCAGGGGGACTGCACGGACTTGCAGGTGAACTGCGTCGACGCCCCGCATGGCGACATCGATACCCGCGCGTTCGAGATCGATCAGCAGGGTATGGACTTGGTGGATTTCTACAGCCGCAATCTGGGCGTGCCCGGCCGCCGTGATGTCGACGACCCCGAGGTGTTGCGCGGCAAAGAGGTGTTTCACACGATCGGCTGCGCATCCTGCCATACTCCAGCCCATGTCACCCACCGGCTGGAAGATCGGCCCGAGCACAGCTTTCAGCTGATCTGGCCTTATACCGACCTGCTGCTGCATGACATGGGCGAAGGTCTGGCGGATCACCGCCCCGAGGCCCGCGCGACGGGGCGCGAATGGCGGACGCCGCCTTTGTGGGGCATTGGTCTGACCGAACGCGTCTCGGGCCACACGCAGTTTCTGCATGACGGGCGGGCACGCAATCTGCTCGAGGCGATACTGTGGCACGGCGGCGAAGCCCAGGCCGCGCGCGATGCGGTTGTGTCGATGCCGAAAACTGACCGCGGCGCCCTAATCCGTTTTCTGGAGAGCCTCTGACCCATGCGTATTCTTACCTTTGTTGCCGCGTTGATGATGCCGCTTGCCGCACAGGCGCAGGACCGCGCACCGATCCTGATGGACGTTACCGAGATACATATCCTGCCCAGGTTCGACAAGCTGCCGGAAACGACCGGGGCTCTGGTCAGTGCTTCGCGGGTGGATTGCGATCCGACCTCACCTGCGTTGCGCGCGGCTTATGACGCGGCCTTCGACAGCTGGATTTCCGCCAGTCACCTGCGGTTCGGTCCGACCGAGGTTGATGATCGTGCGTTTGCCATGGCGTTCTGGCCCGACACGAAAGGGTTCACCACCAAAGCCCTGTCCCAGCATATCGCAACCGAGGATGACGCCGTGCAAGACCCGGAAGCCTATGCCGAGACATCCATAGCGGGGCGCGGGTTCTTTGCGCTCGAACGGATGCTGTTCGATCGCGCCTTTGCAGAGCAGGGCAATGCGGATTACCGCTGTGCGCTGATTCAGGCGATCGCGGCGGATATTGATGCCAACGCGCGGGCGATGGCCGATGACTGGCAAAGCTATGCCCCCGGCCTGACCCGGCCCGGCGAGAACGGCCGCTACCGAACGCAGGACGAAGCGATGCAGGAACTGTTCAAGGCTTTGTCCACGGGTCTTGAATTCACGGCCGACACTCGGCTTGGTCGCCCATTGGGCACGTTCGACCGCCCGCGCCCGAACCGCGCCGAAGCGTGGCGGTCGAAGCGATCCTTGCGCCATGTCGAGCTTTCACTGATGGCCCTTCGTGATCTTGCATCGCGATTGGCCTTTGATCATCCCGATATCGCCGCGGATCTGGATGCTGCCTTTGCGCGCGCCATCGAGAATGCCGAGGCCATTGACGACCCGGCGCTGGCGGGCGTTTCGGATCCGCAGGCCCGGTTCCGTATCGAGGCCCTGCAACAGTCCATCCACGATATTCGCGCCATTGCGTCGATTGAACTTGGCCCGACCCTGGGCATCAGCGCAGGCTTCAATTCTCTGGACGGGGACTGACCCATGACATCGCGCCGCCGTTTTCTTGCAGGGCTGGCTGCAACCTCTCTGCCTCCGATCCATGGATGGGCCTCGGTGGGAAGGCCGGAGTTTCTGGCCGCAGGGCTGTTTCCGGATGGTTCGTATCGACTGGCCGGGCTGGATGCACAGGGAACGCTGCTGTTTTCCGTGCCCCTGCCCGCGCGCGGTCATGCGGCGGCGGCACATCCGGTCAAACCACAGGCCGTGGCCTTTGCGCGCCGTCCGGGCACCTTTGCCGTGGTGATTGATTGCGTGACGGGATCACCGATCGCGCGGCTGACGGCGCCGGAAGGCCGGCATTTTTATGGTCACGGTACTTTTTCAGCCGATGGCGCGATTTTCTTTGCCACCGAAAACGATTTCGAAGCTGGAGAAGGTATCATAGGCGTCTGGGACGCCGAAACCTTTGCGCGCTTGGGTGAATTCCCCTCCGGCGGCGTCGGGCCGCATGACATGCGGTTGATGCCGGGTGGGAAAACGCTTGTGATTGCCAATGGCGGGATCGAAACCCATCCCGAAACCGGACGCACGAAGCTGAACCTGCCGACGATGAAGCCCAACCTGACCTACCTTTCCATGTCGGGCCTGGTTCAGGAACAGGTGTCGCTGGCGCCTGCGCTCCATAAGAACTCGATCCGCCATCTGGCGGTCCGTCGCGACGGGCTGGTGGGCTTTGCGATGCAGTGGCAGGGCAGCAAGGCCGAACATCCGCCCTTGCTGGGCCTGCACCGTCAGGGGGAAACCCCGCACCTTCTGTCAGCGCCTGAGCAGGATCAGAGCACGCTGCAAGGCTATGCCGGCAGCATCGCGTTTTCGGCGGATGGTGCAACCGTTGCCATCACCTGTCCGCGCGGCAATGCGCTGCATCGGTTCGACGTGGCCAGTGGCACATTCAGCGATGCGTTCGAGCTTGAGGATGTCTGCGGGCTTGGATCGGGCCCGAACGGCTTGGTTTTCACCACCGGAACCGGTGTGTTCGGCGCGTTGGCCACTGCGCACCCCGAGATCCGGACCCGCGCGAAGTGCCAGTGGGACAATCATCTGGTCCGGATCACCCCACCGGCATGAAACTCGGATTTTTCCGTCACATAGTTTAGGCTTGGAAGAATCAAACAGCTGCCGTATTGGCGGGCGCGAAACTGGCACCCCTACGTTAAGGACCGACTTGATTGAAACAGACGCCCGACGCACCGCATTCCATCTACGGAGTTGAGAAATGGGGCAAAGGCCTCATCGAGGTGACGGAGCAGGGCGAAATCGGTCTGCGCAATCCCTTGGCTCCCGAGGTTGGCGCGATCAGCCTGCCCGGTATTCTCAGCGATCTGGACGACCGCGGTATCAAGGCCCCGATGGTTCTGCGCGTGTCTTCCTATCTGGAACACGAAATCGCGCATCTGAACGAAAGCTTCCGCGACGCCATCGCCCGCGTCGGTTACAGAGGCAGCTATCGCGGTGTGTTCCCGATCAAGGTGAACCAGCAGGCCCAGGTAGTCGACCGGATCGTCGAATTCGGCAAGAAGTACAACTATGGGCTCGAGGCCGGGTCCAAACCCGAACTGGTGATCGCGCTGGCACATCGGCTGGCTAGCGAAGCGCTGATAGTCTGCAACGGCGTCAAGGATGCCGAGTTCATCCAGCTGGCCATCCTGTCACGCAAGATCGGGTTCAACACGGTGATCGTTCTTGAAAGCCCGAAAGAGGCTGACACGGTGATCGAGGTCTACAAAGAATTGGAGGTCGAACCGCTTATTGGTGTGCGGGTCAAACTGACCAACCAGATCAGCGGCAAATGGGAAGAAAGCTCGGGCGACCGCTCGGCTTTCGGTATGAACACCGATCAACTGGTGGCCACGGTGGACAAGCTGCGCGACGCGGGCCTTCTGCATTGCCTGAAGTTGCAGCACTCGCATCTGGGCTCTCAGGTGCAGGACGTCAACGACGTGCGCCGCGCGGTGGGCGAGGCCTGCCGCTATTACACCGAACTGACGCGCGAGGGCGTGCCGCTGACCCATCTGGACCTCGGCGGTGGTATGGGGGTGGACTACACAGGCGAGAAGAAGGCGGCCGAGAACTCGATCAACTACACTGTCGAGGAATACTGCGCCAACGTGGTGGAAACCGTGGCCTATGCCATGGACGAGGCCGAGGTGGACCACCCGACGCTGGTCACCGAAAGCGGCCGTGCGGTGGTGGCGACGTCGTCGATGCTGGTGTTCAACGTGCTGGAAAGCACGCTCTATGATGCGCCCAACGGCCCCGAGGTTGAAGCCGACGATCACCACATGGTTTCAGACCTTGCCGCGGTGCACGGCTATCTCAGCAAAGACCGTCTTCAGGAATGCTGGAACGACGCCACCTTCTATCGCAACGAATTGCGCGCGCTGTTCAGACGCGGCTATGTCGACCTGCGACAGATGGCCCGGGCCGAGCGGATCTACCTGTCGCTGATGGCCCGCCTCAAGGCGCTGGCGGCCAGTGACGATCTGGAAACCGACGTGGACGACCAGCTTGAGAAAGTGGCCGATATCTACCACTGCAACTTTTCGCTGTTCCAGTCCTTGCCCGACGTCTGGGCCATTGACCAGCTGCACCCCATCGTGCCCTTGCAGGGCCTGAACCAAACACCCGACCGCCGCGCAGTCCTGTCCGACATCACCTGCGACAGCGACGGCAAGATCGACCGGTTCATCCTGGCCGACGGTGTTTCACCCAGTCTGCCGGTGCATACCCTGCCCGAAGATGATGAATATTTCATGGGCGTCTTTTTCGTCGGCGCCTATCAGGAAACGCTGGGCGATCTGCATAACCTGTTCGGCGACACCAACGTCGTCACCATCGACCTGCGCGCTGACGGAGGGTTCGACCTGCTGCACGAACAAGAGGGCGACACGATCAGCCAGGTGCTGTCCTACGTCGAATTCGACCCCACCGACTGCGTCGCCGCCTTCCGCAAAATGGTGGACGAGGCGATCTCGACCGGTACTCTGAAAGCCAAGGACCGCAAAACCCTGATGAGCGCCTATCGCGACTCGATCAACGGCTACACCTATTACGAATAACCCCCTGTGAGAGGAGATTACCCCCATGGGTTCACTTAGTGGCAAAACACTGGTTGTTGGCGCGGGCGGCGTATCCCACGCCGCCGTGCACAAGATGGCGATGAATTCGGACATCTTCACCGAAATCACACTGGCCAGCCGGACCAAGTCGAAATGCGACGCCATCGCCAAATCGGTGAAAGAGCGCGTGGGCGTTGACATCGCCACCGCCGAGCTTGACGCCTACAAGGTCGAAGACACGGTCAAGCTGATCAAGGAAACAGGCGCGGAAATCCTGGTGAACCTGGCCCTGCCCTATCAGGACCTGGTGCTGATGGACGCCTGCCTCGAGGCCGGGTGCCACTATCTCGACACTGCAAACTACGAGCCCGAGGACGAGGCCAAGTTCGAATATCACTGGCAATGGGCCTATCAGGACAGGTTCAAACAGGCCGGCCTGACCGCGATCCTCGGCTCGGGCTTCGATCCGGGTGTTACATCCGTCTTTGCCAAGTGGCTCAAGAAACACAAGCTGGACACGATCCGCCAGATCGACGTTCTGGACGCCAATGGCGGCCAGAACGATCAGGAATTCGCCACCAATTTCAACCCGGAAATCAACCTGCGCGAAGTCCTGGCCGAAGTGCGCCACTGGGAGAACGGCGAATGGAAGCACTCTCCCGCCATGACCCACAAGGTCGAGTTCGACTTCCCCGCCATCGGCCCCAAGAACATGTACCTGATGTATCACGAGGAACTGGAATCGCTCAGCACCCATTTCCCCGAGATCGAGCGCGCCCGCTTCTGGATGACATTCGGCGATGCCTACATCACCCATGCCAAAGTGCTGGAAAACGTCGGCATGACCCGCATCGACCCGGTGATGCATGACGGCAAGGAAATCATCCCGATCCAGTTCCTGAAAACCCTGCTGCCCGATCCCGGCGATCTGGGGGCGGAGACCAAGGGCAAGGCCTGCATCGGCGACATCGCCACGGGTCAGGCCAAGGACGGCTCGGGCGAGAAAACCTACTACATCTACAACATCTGCGACCACGAGGAATGCTATGCCGAGGTCGGCAGCCAGGCCGTCAGCTACACCACCGGCGTCCCCGCGATGATCGGCGCGGCACAAGTGCTGAAAGGCAACTGGCGCGAGCCGGGCGTGTGGAACATGGAACAGCTCGACCCGGATGATTTCATGGACATGCTGAACGAACACGGCCTGCCGTGGCAGGTCCACGAACTCGACGGGCCCGTCGAGTTCTGATCCCTCGGGGCGGTCCGCGCGACCGCCCTGCTTCATCTGGCTAAAAATATCCCGGGGGGTCCGGGGGGCAGGCCCCCCCGGGGCTTTTCACAATCGGAGACGCCCGAAATGTCCGACATGATGACCACACAGGCCGGAGACGCCGGCGCCTTCCGCCACTTCGACCTGACACGCGTCCCCTCCCCCTGCTTCGTCGTCGACGAAAAGGCGGTGGAGCGAAATCTGGCGGTTCTGGCCGATATCGGTGAGCGCTCTGGCGCGCATGTCCTGTCGGCGCTCAAGGCCTTCTCGATGTTCGCTCTGGCCCCTCTAGTGCGACAGTATCTCGGCGGCACTTGCGCAAGCGGCATCTACGAGGCCCGGCTGGGCCGCGAGGAATATGGCGGCGAGGTCGCGACCTACTGCGCGGGCTACAAGGACGCCGACATCGACGAAATCCTTGCGCTGTCGGATCACATCATCTTCAACAGCCCCGGGCAGAAAGACCGCTTTCTTGCCAAGGCACAAGCCGCGGGGCGGCAGGTCGGGCTGCGCATCAACCCCGAGCATTCAGAAGGCGAGGTCGCGAAATACGACCCCTGCGCACCGTGTTCACGCCTCGGCACCCCGGTCAGCCAGCTGGACGCTAAGGCGCTGGAGGGCGTGGATGGCCTCCACATGCACACGCTCTGCGAACAGGGGTTCGAGCCTCTGGCGCGCACCTGGGCCGCTGTTGAACCGAAACTCGCCCCCTTCCTGAACGGCCTGAAATGGCTCAATTTCGGCGGCGGCCACCACATCACCCGCAGCGACTATGACCGCGACGGGCTGGTGGAGTTCATCAAACACATCCGCGCCAAATACGGCGTCGAGGTCTATCTGGAACCCGGCGAGGCCGTGGCGTTGGATGCGGGCATCCTGGTGGGCGAAATCCTCGACCTGCCGCACAACGGCATGGATCTGGCGATCACCGATATCTCGGCCACCTGCCACATGCCCGACGTGATCGAGGCCCCCTATCGCCCCGCCCTGATGGACGAGGCCGAAACCGGCCACACCTATCGCCTGGGCGGCCCCTCGTGCCTGGCGGGCGACGTGATCGGCGACTACACTTGGGCCGAGCCGCTAAAAATCGGGCAGCGCTTTGCCTTCCTCGATCAGGCGCATTACTCGATGGTCAAGACCAACACGTTCAACGGCGTGCCCCTGCCCACCATCGCCCTGTGGAACAGCGAAACCGACGACCTAAAAATCATCAGGCAATTCGGCTACAGCGACTTCAAAGAGAGGCTTTCATGAGCATTTTCCTCGACAGCGAACTGACCGAGACCGAACGCAGCGAAGACGCGCGATTCCGCGTGATCCCGGTGCCGCTGGAACGCACCGTATCCTACGGGTCCGGCACCGCCAAAGGCCCCGAAGCGATCATCGCGGCCAGCAATGAACTCGAACGCATCACGGGCCACGCCGAACCCTGCGTCGAAGGCATCTTTACCGAGCCCCCGCTGGATTGCGACGGCCCGCTGCCGGACGTTATGGAGCGCCTCGCCCAGCGCACCGAGGCCGCCATCCGCGCCGGCAAGGTGCCGGTCACGCTGGGCGGCGAACACTCGCTCAGCTATGGCGCGGTCATGGGTGTGACTCGCTCGCTAGGCCAGCCCCTCGGCATCGTGCAGATCGACGCCCATGCAGATCTGCGCAACGCCTATCAGGGCGAAAAACACTCGCACGCCTCGGTGATGCATCTGCTGGCCGAGGAGGGTATCCCACTGGCCCAGTTCGGCGTGCGCGCCTTTTCCACCGAGGAAGCAAAAAGCCGTCTGAGGAACCGCGTCTTCCACGTGGATGCCGAAGAGTTGGTCACCGGCAACATCCATGCCGTCGACCTGCCCGAGGATTTCCCCGAACTGGTCTATGTCAGCTTTGACGTTGATGGGCTGGACCCGGCGCAGATGCCCGCGACAGGCACGCCTGTTCCGGGTGGGCTGGGATATTATCAGGCGCTTCGCCTCGTCGAACACGCCCTGAAGGGCCGCCGCTGCGTTGGTTTCGACGTGGTCGAACTGGCCCCCGACGGCAACGCGGCGTGGGATTTCACCGCGGCGCAGATCGTCTATCGCCTGATGGCGAGCTGCTGAACAGGCAGGCGGGCCGGGCTGGCCCGCCTGATCCGGTACTTAGTCGGTTTTGCCGTCATCGACGGTTTCGTTCAACTCCATATGGCCTTCGCCCCTGTTCAGGACGCGGCGCAACATGGGTTCGAAGAACTCCAGCGGCTTGGTCGGATAATTCGGGTCGAACGCCTTCTGATCGTATTCATGGCAGAAATAGCGACACTCTTCCCAATAAGGACTGTCGCGGTACTTGTCGCGCGCGTTGCGGTCGCCACCCAGGTGGTGGTTGTAGTAGTACCCCTGAAACACGCAATGATGCTTGAGAATCCAATAGGTCTTCTCGCTGACGTAAGGCTTCATCATCGCCGCCGACAGCTCTCCGTGATTGTAGGGCGACAGGATATCGCCGGTATCGTGAATCAGCGCAGCCACCACCAGTTCTTCATCCGCACCGTCCTCGTAAGCACGTGTCGCGGCTTGCAGGCTGTGCTGATAGCGGTTGACCGGATAGGGCGTCCATTCTTCGTCCAACGAGCGGATGGCATCGAGGATGCGGTCAGGCAGGGCCGCATTATAAGCCTCTTCATACGCCATCACAGCGTCCCAGTCGGCCTTGGTGGCATTCTCGAAACTGGTCCAGGTGGGTTTGTGGCTTTTGTCCAGCATGGCTGATCCTTTGGCATGTGTCCTGAGAAGAAGCGTAGTTCGAAACCAGTCTTCAAAAAAATGAATTGATTTTATCACTGTGATCAAAAAATACTTTCGACATGCAATTCAAAGCTCTGGAAACTTTTCTCTGCGTGGCCGAAGCCGGTGGCTTTCATGCCGCCGCCCGCAAGTTGAATGTGACGCAGACCGCTGTCAGCGCGCGTATTCGCCTGATCGAGGAGGAAACCGGCAGGGCGCTGTTCACGCGCGGTGCCGGCGGAACGGCGCTGACCGAGTTCGGCCGGCAGTTCAAACCCTATGCGGAACAGATGTTGTCCCTTTGGGGCTTTGCGTCGCGCGACCTGCCGGTACAGGCACAGAACCGCCCGGCACTGCGGTTGGGTGGCCAGCTCAGCATCTGGGATCCGTTGCTGGTGGACCTGGCGGTTCGGTTTGAACAGCGCTTTGGCAAATTGCTGTTGACGCTGAACTATGACCACGACCTGAACATGGTCGAAGCGGTGGCAACCCATGTGCTGGACGCGGCGATCACACATGAAAAGCCGGCGGACCGGCGTGTCACGTGGTACGCGCTTGAACCCGAGCTTTTGTCCCTGGTCCGGACGCCAAAGACTGACGGCACGGACGATGACATGATCTTCGTCAACCTTGAACTGGGCGAGGTCTATCAGGACCATGTCAGATCGGCTGCGCGGCGGGCGTCGGGTCAGACAGTTTTTCTTGGCAATTGCATGATGGCGCTGCGATATATTCTGCACCGAGGCGGAAACGGCTATTTCCCCGATTACGTCATTTCTGAACATCTGGCCTCGGGTGCTCTGGAGCGGGTCGAGGACAGTATCAGCTTGCCGCTGCCCATGTATCTGGTCACCCGCGGTGATCGCGAGGAATTTGAAGACATTCACAGCTGTTTGGTGGATCTTCGCGGCTAGAACTCAGGCCGGCGTCGGCATGATCTGCGGCGCGCGCTGCCGTTTTCGCATCAGCGGCCGACCGGCAACAAGCAGGAAGAGGCCCGAGATCAGCACCCCTATGATTGCGGGAAGGTACAGCAGAAACCAAAGCTCCGGGTCATCGATCACCACCGGGGAAACAAACCCGCGCACACCTTCAAGCAGCACAAGAATGGTGAAGGCGCCCAATATCTGCGGCCACAATCCAAACCGGGAAAAACTGCCCAGCATCAGGGTTGAATACCCGGCCAGCGCCACGGCGATGCAAATCGCGATCCACGAGAACCGCTGGTGCAGCTCTTCGATCAGCTTGCCTTGGCTGAACCCTTCCGTGGCTGAAACCTCATCCCGGTTGCGGATCAGGTCCGCCGTTGGAATAGCTTCGAGGCTGCGCCGGGCCATCGGATTTGTATTCGTCAGTTCCGAGATGTCGTAGGACGCGTCCTGGAACAGGGTCGATGACAACACTTTGCCTTCCTTGTTCAGGCGCAATGCAACCCCATCAACCATCACAAGGTGGATGCCGACATCATTGTTGACCAGATAGGCGGTTACGCTTGAATAGCTGACCGCGTTTTCAGGATCGCGGCGGTCAGACACGAACACTTCGTGGAGTGTGCCGTCCAGATCAATGCTGCCTATGTAAACCGTGACACCTTCGGCGGGGTGCAGAAACTCGCCTTCGTTCAGCAGTTGAGCCGTCACATCTCCGGCCACTTCGGCTTGCCGGATTTCCAGCTGTTCCACCGAGGCCGGGCGCAGGAACACGCTGATGATCGCCATCATCACCCCGGTAATCACACCGAACAGCAGCACCGCCCGGGCAAGCCGCCAAGGGCTGGATCCGGTGGCCAGCATAACCGTCAGCTCACTTTCGCGGCTCAGGCGATTTGTGGCATAGACGGCGGCGGCAAACACGGCCATGGGCATGACCGTGCGGATCAGGGTCGGCAAAGTCAGCGCGGTGAATTCCAGAAAGACCATTGCCGACTGCCCGCCGCTGATGACCCTGTCAAACAGGCTGACAGACCGGGTGATCCAGAACACACCGACAAGCACCAAGGTGAAAAAGCCAAACAGAATCAGCAATTGCCGCAGGAAATATCCATCAAAACGCGACATGGGGCCTCGTGCGTGTGTTCGTTTGCAGCGGACACTAGGGCATTAAGCCGGCAGAGGAAACAGGCATTGGACGTCAGGATGCCCCTGTATGCAACCTTGGCGCATACCGGCTTCATCGCACATCCCCGTTTTGGCACCAGAAGGGCCGGGAGATTACGCTTTGTGAAAACGGCGGCTCATGGCACATTTTACGGATTAATTAGAATGGAGTTTGAATAATGGCACTGTTTTTTTCCCGCCGCACCTATAACGCGCAGAAGAAAAAGTTCACGTTTAAGCCGGCGGCAAAGACCAGATATGCTCACATCACCCAGCAAAGCCCCGGTGGAAAAATTCGTAAGGGAAGTATTGTCAAAAAAGCCAAATGGCTGGATCTCGTGCGACAGGAGGGCGGGGATTCGGCCGTCCTGATCTATGTTCACGGGTTCAACACCAGCCAGAAGGACATGCTGGACCGGCTGGGAAAAATAGAAACCAATCTCAGGGGCAACGGGTATCAGGGCGCGGTCGTTGCCTTTGACTGGCCCAGCGACGGATCGGTGCACACCTATGACTCGGACCGCTCCGATGCCAAGGCGGTGGCACCGCATCTGGTGGGGGACGGAATCTTGCCGCTGTTGGGAATGTCGCCGCGCCCCAAGGTGCATCTGATCGCTCATTCCATGGGAGCGTTGGTGGTACTGCGCGCATTCTCTGACTTCGGGGATTCGGCCGGGCCCGGCAACAAGATATGGTCGGCGGATCAGGTCATGTTCGCGTCAGCGGACATCGATTCAGAATGGCTGGAAAAGGGCGCATGGGGCGATCTGGTCCTGAAAAAACGGTGCAAGCGATTCACCAATTACTACAGCCGGAAAGACAAGGTGCTGGCCCTGGCCGGCGGGATTGTTCACGGCGGTCGGCGTCGCGCCGGTCGTGTCGGGATGCCGAAGCTGACCTCGAAAGGTCATTGGGATATTTTCTGTGACCACCAATATCAACGAGACGTCCCCAAAGGACAGCGCAAGATGATGAAGTCGCATCGCTGGTGGTTCGACAGCGGCGGGTTTTATGAGGACCTCGCCCTGACGATCGACGGCCATTCGGTAAAAACGATGCCGACCCGGCACAAGACAAATATCGGGGATCTGGCGCTGCTGGCCTGACTGACCGGCCGCCACACGCCTTTCTCTGGTGCAAAGCCCGATTTTGCGGGTTCTGCTCAATTACCGGCTTTGGGCAGAATCTCTGCACGTTCTGATATCGTCAGTATGCGTTGCTGACCAGAAACGGAAAGGGCGCGCTCGACCTCAAGCGCGCCCCAGTCACAAGGGAGAAACTGAAAACCTGCGTTCTGTGCAGAACCTGAACGCCAACTCTTTGACATTCTCAGACAACCAGACTTTCCAACATCCGTCAGTGACGCTGTTCACACTCTGGGCCGGAATTTTTTGATGGCGTATAGGGTTTGGTTGCACTGCGGCTCACAAAGCCTGCGCGCGTTCTGATTTCCGGTTCGCCCCGGCCATAGCCGAAAGCCGCGGACGCTGTAAACGCGCCAAGCACGATTGCCGATTGGTGTTTTGATGCGGATGGCAGGGGCAGCAGGGTTCGAACCCGCGACCTACGGTTTTGGAGACCGTCGCTCTACCAACTGAGCTATACCCCTGTGGTGAGCCCCAGATATGACAGCCGCGCGGCGGACTCAAGAGGCTTTTTCGAATTCCACACCACTATCTGAGCCGACAAACAAGTTGCGCAAAATGTGCAGTGCGCTAAGACAAGGTCCGGTCAGCAAAAGGAACCCCGTGTGAACCTCCGCAAGAAGATCGCAGACAGCGAAGCCGTGCTGAACTGGGTGGCCCGCCGGATTGCCACTTACATTCGATTGGTCAACCGAAACACACGCTGGCAGCGCATCGGATACGAAGAACTGGATCAGCTGGCCGAACAAGGTGAGCCGGTCATCGTTGTGCTGTGGCATCAACGGCTGGCGCAGTCGCCCTATTTCTTCCCGCTGGACAAGGGGCGCATCTGTTCGATCACCTCCTCTGCCCGGGCGGGCAGCATGGTGGGCCGGGTACAAAAGCTGTTTGGCATGGACACGATCGCCATGGCCAGCAAGACACGCCACGTCGCCTTGTCACGTCAAGTTCTGGGCAAGATGAAGCAGGGTATCTCTATTGGGATCGCGGCAGACGGACCGCGCGGGCCGGAACGGGTTCTGTCGACGGTTCCGCTGGTATGGGCGCGCACCTCGGGCAAGCGCGTATTCGGTATCACCTTCTCCACGAAACATGGTCGCGAAGCGGGAACCTGGGATCACCTTCTGATGCCCCGCCCCTGGCGAAATGAAGGCGTGTTTCTGTGCCGGGAATGGACTGAAACGGTGCCCCGCAAGGCCAGCGAAGAGGAAATCGAGACCCTGCGCCTGAGCCTGGAGCAGCACATGAACGACATCACGGCAGAAGCTGACCGGATGGTCGGGCGCGAGCCCTGGTCACCTGACGCCTAACCGCCCCTGAGACGTTGCATCAGATAGACTTCGCTGCCTTCGGGAATCGGCTCGGTAAGCCCTGTGGCAATGACACGCCCGTCGATCGCGATGGAGACCCCCGCGTCAATGGGGGCCTGCAACTGCGGGTGGGCCCGGACCAGAGCCCGCAAAAGCTCTCCGGTGGTTTTGGCCTCGACCTCAACCACTTGCTGGCCCCCGGTCAGTGACCGGAGGCCGGACCAGAGGTGGACCTCAACCATTTTCCTTCAGGGCCGCCAGAATGCGCGGCGGAGACATCGGCAGTTGCTTCATCCGAACACCCGCCGCATTGGACACCGCATTGGCGATGGCGGCCAGGGGCGGCACGATGCCCGTCTCGCCCACGCCGCGCACCCCGAACGGGTGGCCCGGGTTGGGCACTTCGACGATCACCGTGTCAATCATCGGCAGGTCACTGGCAACGGGAATCCGGTAGTCAAGAAAGATCGAGTTCTGCAACCGGCCATCTTCGCCATAGATGTATTCCTCGTTCAGTGCCCAGCCGATGCCCTGCGCGGCGCCACCCTGATACTGCCCTTCCACATAGGTCGGGTGGATCGCCTTGCCGGCATCCTGAATGACCGTGTAGCGGGTGATCGATGTCTTGCCGGTTTCCGGATCGACCTCGGCATCGACGATGTGGGTGCCAAAGGATACGCCCGCGCCTTCGGGGGTGGCTTCGAAATGGCCCGAAATCGGGCCTCCGGTCGATCCCATATCCGCCGTGATATCGGCCAGAGGCAGCGGGTCGAAATCCCCTGCATTGGGCCCCGAGGGTACCGCGCAGCCGTCTTCCCATTTCACCGCATCGACCGGGATGCCCCACTTGGCCGCCGCACGTTCGCACAGTTTCTCGACCGCGTGTCTTGCGGCCTTGATCGTCGCGAGGCCCGACGCGTAGGTCACGCGCGAACCATGGCTCACGTCGTTGTAACCCAGCGTCGCCGTGTCGGCGATGGTCACGCGGATGTTTTCATACGGAATGCCCAGAACCTCGGCCGCCATCAGAGCCATGGATGCGCGCGACCCGCCGATGTCGGGTGTTCCGACCATCAACTGCGCCGAACCATCCTCGGACAGTGCCAGTGAAACGCTGGTCTCGCCCCCGTGGTTGAACCAGAAACCGCAGGAAACCCCGCGCCCCTGCCCCGGCTTCAGCGGTGCCGAGTAATGGGGATGCGCTTTGGCAGCCTCAAGGGTTTCGACCAGACCGATGCGTTCGTAGGTCGGGCCATAGCTGGCCTTCGTGCCTTCATGCGCGGCATTTTTCAGACGCACATCAATAGGATCGAGGCCCAGCTTGTTGCAGAGCTCATCAATGACGGATTCTACGGCGAAGGCGCCCATGGGTGCACCCGGCGCGCGGTAGGCGGCCTGTTTCGGACGGTTCGACATCACGTCGTAACCGATCTGCTTGACGTTGGTCAGGTTGTAGGGCGCAAAGGCGCACATGGCCGTCATGTCGCCCGGGGCGCCGGGGAAGGCCCCGCCTTGCAGGCGGAAGACACCCTGCGCCGCCGTGATCGTGCCGTCTTTCTTCATGCCGATCTTCACGTCCATCGACGCCGAAGAGGTCGGCCCGGTGGCCCGGAAAACCTCGGACCTGGTCATCACGATCTTGACCGGTCGGTTTGCCTTGCGGCTTAGCGCCAGAGCAACGGGTTCGATGAACACCGTGGTCTTACCGCCGAAACCACCGCCAATTTCAGACGCAGTCACGCGCAGTTGCGAGGTTTCGATCCCCAGCAACGCCGCACAGGTTTTCTGCGCGATCCAGTGGCCCTGAGTTGTGCACCACAGCTCACCCTTGCCGTCATTGCCCAGCATGCCCAGACAGGCGTGCGGTTCGATATAGCCCTGATGGGTCGCCTCGGTCACAAAGCTGTCTTCGATGACCAGATCGGCCTCGGCAAACCCAGCCTCGACATCGCCGTGCCCGCTTTCGTGATAACGCACGACGTTCGGGTGCATCCCTTCCGGCACCGAATAATCCGCAGCACCTTCCCGGATCACCGGCGCATCCGGGGCCATCGCTTTGTCCACATCGGTGACGTGCGGCAGCACCTCGTATTCGACCTCGATCAGTTTCAGCGCGTCACGTGCCGCCAAGGCAGATGTGGCCGCCACCGCAGCAACCGCGTGCCCGTCATAGAGCGCCTTTTCCCCCGCCATGACGTTTTCCAGCACATTCCAGAATTCACCTTCGAGCCCGGGCTTGAATGGGACATCGGCGAAATCGGCACGGGTCACGACGGCTTTGACGTCCTTCGATGCCTCGGCTTTCGAGGTATCAATCCTGACGATCCGGGCATGGGCATGGGGTGAGCGCAGAATCGCACCGTGCAACATGCCGGGGGCCGAGATATCCGCACCGAACTTGGCCCGGCCCGTCACCTTGTCCAAACCGTCGGGGCGATCGGGGCGGGTGCCAACGAAGGTGAAATCAGTTTTGCGATCGTCTAGAGCCATTATGACGCCTCCCGCATCTCAGCGGCCGTGTCCATCACGGCGCGAATGATCTTGTCATAGCCGGTGCAGCGGCACAGGTTGCCCGCCAGCCAATAGCGCGTTTCTTCCTCGGTCGGATTGGGGTTCTTCTCCAACAGCGACTTCGCCGCCACCAGAATGCCCGGGGTGCAGATGCCGCATTGAAGCGCGGCATATTCGATCATCTTCTTCTGCAACGGGTGCAGGATGTCACCATCCGCAATCCCTTCGACGGTCTCGATCTGCTTGCCTTCGGCTTCGACACCCAGCATCAGGCACGAGCACACAAGGCGGCCATCGACGTTGACCGAACACGCGCCGCAATCACCAGTGCCGCAGCCCTCTTTGGCGCCGGTCAGGTTCAGCTTGTCGCGTAGACAGTCCAGCAGGGTTTCCCGCGGGTCGCACAGGTATTCGACTGCGTCCCCGTTCACGGTGGTGGATACGTGCAGCTTGCTCATGCGTTTTCTCCCTTCGCGCGGGCATAGGCGATCTTTGCGGCACGTTTGGCCAGAACGCCAGCGACTTCGGTACGGAACGCGATCGTACCTCGTTTGTCATCGATCGGATTGCAGGCGGCCGACGCGGCCGCGGCCAGTGCGTCAAGGGCGGCATCGGCCAAAGTGCTGCCGATGATCGCTTTGGCACAGTCTTCAACCAACAGAACGGTCGGTGCCACGGCACCCAGCGACACGCGCGCCTCGGTGATGACGTCACCATCCAGGCGGAGGTTCACACCAACGCCCACCACCGCAATGTCCATTTCGGTACGGGGAATGAAACGCAGATAGGCGTCGCCCCCATTATCGCCGCGTGCAGGGATGTTGATGGCCGAGATCAACTCGCCCTTCGCCAGCGAGGTCCTGCCGGGCCCGGTCGGGATGTCCTCAACCGCAACGTCACGCGTGCCATCGGGGCCGGTTACGGTGACGGTCACGCCTGCGGCCACCATGGCGGGCACGGAATCAGCCGCAGGTGAGCCATTGCACAGATTGCCCGTCAACGTCGCGCGGCCCTGAACCTGAGTTGAACCGATCAGGTCCATCGCCTCGACCACACCGGGCCAGTCGCGGCCAAGCTCGGGGTGCTCGCTCATCTCGGCGCCGGTAACGGCCACGCCGATCGTCCAACTGCCGTCGTCGTTGCGGGTAATGTTGTGTACACCGTTGATTTTCTTGATGTCGATCAGCGTATCGGGCGTCACCAGCTCCGAGCGCAGTTGCACAAGTACATCCGTACCGCCCGCCAGAAAACGTGTGATGCCCGTCGCGTTCGCGGCCAGAGCCGAAGCTTCGGCAAAGCTGGCGGGGCTGTGATAATCCATGAAGCTACCTCGTACCTGTTGGTCAGGAATATCTGGGTTCGCGGCGACGTTAATTCACCCCTCGTCCGGCGTCCATGGGCCGAGCGACCAAAATTCAACTTCCAAATGTCGCTTTTGGACAGGGTTCAGAGATCGATTTCGATCACCCCATCAGGTTCCGCCGCGCGGCTTTGGCACAGGATCATGGCGCCTTCGCGCTGTTTGCGGGACAAAACGAAATCCCGATGCTCGACCTCGCCCGAAATGACACCGCATTTACAGACGCCGCAGATGCCGTCTGCGCATTTCACATCCACATGAAAACCGGCTTCGTTCAGAACTTGCGCCGCGTCCTTGTCTGCGGGCACGGGCAGTGTCCGGCCCGAACGCGCAAGCTTGAGTTCAAACGCGTGGTTTTCATATTCAGGCGTTTCAGGAACCGAGAAATACTCCAGATGACGTGCCACTTCGGGAAAGCCCTGCTGCTCGGCCGCCTGAATCACGCCGTTCATGTAACGATCCGGCCCGCAGGTATAGACATGCCATCCATCCCGGTAGCCGGACAGAATCACATTCAGGTCGGCGCGGGTGCCTTCATCCGAGAAATGGTAATGAACGCGATCCGCCCAGGGCATGGCGGCCAGGTCATCCAGATACCCCGCCCCGCCCCGTGTGCTGGCCGAATAGTGCAATTCGAAATCGCGGCCCAGCGCATGCAGGCGGTGGGCAAATGCGATCATCGGGGTGATTCCGATGCCGCCACCCATGAGGAATGTTCTGGTTGCCGTTTCATCCAATTCAAAGTGGTTGATCGGTTTGGACACGAAAACCTTTCGGCCCTCGGTAAAGATGCGATGCAACAGCGCTGACCCGCCACGCCCGTCATCTTCGCGCAGCACGCCGATCTGATAGGTCGTACGATCCGACGGGTCGCCCGACATGGAATATTGCCGCAGAAATTCCGGCGCGACCAGGACGTCCAGATGTGCGCCCGCTGTCCATCCCGGCAGGGGCGCACCGTCCAGCGATGCAAATTCGTATTTCGTGACATCCGCCGTCATCTTTTCAACCTTGGTCACGGCGACCCGCATCACAGGCGCATCACCGGCGATCTGATAGCGATGGATGATCGACATGTCCCCGCTTGCCTTGCGGGCCTTGTACTCGTCGGCCGTCACCATGGCCTCATAGGCTGCAATCCCGGCTTCTCGGTCCATTGCAAAGGGATAGGGCCAGGGGTGCGGAGCCAGATAAGCGGGATAGACGGCCAGGGTCTGATCTTCATATTTCAGGTCCAGATCCTTTTGCAGATCGCGCCGGTTCAACGGGTGCGTCGTGGGGCGATAGGCGCCGTCGGGCTGCAACTCGATATCCCACCACCATTTCTTGATGTCATTCAGCCCGCCATTGCCGACCGCATCGTCCAGCCTGGCCAGCGCGGGCGCGGCGGCGGGGATGTTCATCGCAGCCCACCGGAAGGGGCGTTCAGCGAAGATGCCTTCGAGGTTCCACGGGCAGGTCTTCATGCAGCGCCCGCACATCGCGCCGCCCGGGGTCGTCACACGGTACGTGGCGCATTTCTGGCTGTCGGATTTCCAGATTTCATAACCGTTGAACATCAGCTTCGGTCCAGCGGTGATCGCGCCCGAGGGACATTCGCGGGCGCATTTGTTGCAGGACTCGCAAAAGGTTTGCAGGCCGAAATCGATGGGTTTGTCATGCGTCATCGGCATGTCGGTCGTCACCACGCCTGATTTCAGGCGCGGGCCCAGATAGGGGTTCAGGATAACTTCTCCGATCCGGCTGACCTCACCCAACCCCGAGAGCAGCAACAGCGGCGGTTGCAGCACCTCGCCATCCATCACCGTATGCGCCTTGGCCTTGTAGCCCAGGTTGCGGATCTGCTGGGCGATCACGCCGCCCAGCAGCGAAAAGCGCAGATAGGCGCGCATGGATTGGGCGACGCTGATCCAGTCGTCACCACTGGCACCTTCCATCGTTTCATAGCCCTGATCGATGATCATGCTGATGGCCTGATCATGAGGCGGCACGATTTCTTCGCCCGTGGCGTCATGAGAATACCACGCCCATTCCGGGCAGCGGCTGAGGCCCACCGCATCGACCCCCAGGAAATAGGTCGCCGCCTTGATGTTCGCCGCATTGCGCTCGGCATCGGTGGGTCCGGCGACCTCGGCGCTTTCACCATCCTGCAACAGAACGAATGCACCCAGCGCGCGACGCTGGGCAAAGCTGGGCGCGGCCTTGCGCACGTAGTACCCGCCTTTCGCGGCGTCCTGCAATGACTTGCCCATGTCGCCGAACTGGGCGCGGGCGAACATGTCGGCGCGCTTGGGAACGCGGGCAACATTCTCTTCGTCGATATAGGTTGTCGGAGCCTCGACCCGTTTGAGCTTTTCGAAGGGATGGGCCCCGTCCACAAAGCGTCGTTTGGCATATGGGTCACGGTTGAGGGCGTTCTTGGCAAATCCCGTGCCCAGCCACCATGCCGGACCTTGGGTTCGAAACCACGACTGTTGCGCCATGGGCCTCAGCGGCCGGTCATGCGCGATGGGCATCTCTGTCGTCACGGCTGCAAGGCCAAACCGGGTGCCCAGCCAAGGCGCAACCAGCTGGTCGCCCTCGACCGAGGCCAGACCGGCGGCCACGGCCAGCTTGCCCAGATCAACCTCGGACGACATCACACCGTGCGCGCGGGCGTCAAAACCCAGCAGTCGGATATAGTTGGCGATGACCACGGCATTCTCGGTTGCCAGCAGGCAGGCACGATGATCCTGCGCGTCGATGATCCAGTCCGCACCGGGTTCGGAAGGGTCAGGGTCGCGATTGTGTTCGCAAAGAATGACGATGGCGTGACGGTGGTCGTCAATCGGCTTGGGCGCGGCCTCCATACTGTCTTTCAGATCGGCCATGATGAGATCGATCCCAGAGGCCAGCGTTTTGGTCTGGCGCGTGCGCAGCGCGTGGGCAAGCCGGTCGATATCGGGATTGCGACGTGGTTCGTCCAGCAGTGCATCCGACGGCAACGGCCCGCAGCCCATCATCGATGCGTCGTTGAAATACCCAAATGCCTTCAGATGGTTTGCGCGCTCCTGCGGGTCTGAGGGGATCTCGGATGCAATCGGGTTCACCAACCCGTCGCGGATCGCGTCCAGCATCGCCTGAAACTCGCCCATGGCGTTGACGATGCTGTCGGGCCGTTCCGGCCGGTGGAAACTCAGTTCGCCCATGGTGGGCACGCGCGACAAATCCGGCATGGTATCTTGTCGGGTCAAACGCTCCAACGGGTATCGCCCCATGTGAACGGGCCGGTTCTTGTCCGAGAAAAAGCGGATTCCCATTATGCGCCTCCTGTTGCCATCCATCCCCTACCCCGTCATGGACAGCGAAACCATTCATGCATAATCATAAGTGGTATGAAGAAAATCGATTTCACCGATCTCGACGGCAGGGTTCTGCGCACCTTTCTGACCATTCTCGAGGAAAGCTCGGTTTCGAAAGCTGCGGATCGGCTGGGCGTCACGCAATCGGCCATCAGCCACACGCTGGCCAAGCTCCGGCTGGTGCTGGGCGACCCGTTGTTTGTCCGTTCCGGTCAGGGCCTGACCCCGACCGAGCGCGCCTTGTCCCTGAAGGAGCCCGCGCAAAAGGTGCTGGACGGAATGCGGGCGCTGACCGAAGGGCGGCCGTTCGACCCGCAGTCTGAACAGATCAGGATCCGCATCGCCACCAATGACATGCCGCGCGAGTTGATCTTTCCGCAGCTGTTTCGAGAAACACGTGCCGAAGGCGCAGGCCTGCGGCTGGAATTCATTCCTTCAGGCGTGCCCGACCCCGAGCTGCTGCGCAGTGACAGATGCCAGTTGATGCTGACCCCGTTGCCGCCGGATGGGCCGGATATCTTTCAAAAACGTCTGATGACCAGCCCGCTGATGCTGTTCCATGACGCCACACAGCGCACGCCCCCGGACAGTTGGGACGCCTATTGCAACTGCGATCATGTCGAGGTTCGCTTTGCCGATGGCCGCAATGCCCGTGCCGTCATGCGTGGCGTCGATCAAAGCCAGATCAGGCCAGCGGTGGTGACCTTGCCGCATTTCAACGCCATCCCGGCCTTCATACTGGGCAGCGACCTGATCTCGACCGACACGGCGCTGATGAAACAGGGCCCGCTGGCCATGCTGGATTGCGCGCCACTGCCGTTCGAATGCGCGCCGGTGTCGATCTACATGGTCTGGCACCAAAGGTCGGCCAATGACCCGGCCCATCGCTGGGTTCGGGCCCGGATTGAGGCGATCGCCGCATCCCTTCAAACCTGAGACAACAGCCAGTCGCGCATGATCCTGACCAGTTGCGGCTGGCGCGGCTTGCGGGGCGCAACCACGTAAAACCCCAGATCTGCAAGCAGGACATCCGCAAGCGGCTGAACAAGACGGCCCGAGGCCACCTCGGGCGCGACAAGAGGCGCATTGGCCAGTGCTATCCCCTGCCCCGAAACTGCGGCATCGATAGCAAGGCTGGTCTGGCTGAAGCTCATCATTCTGGGCTTTCCGCTTGCACCCACCCGTTCAAGGAACAAGGGCCACAATCCGTGGGTATCGTTCAGCAATACCTGCTTCATCAAGTCAGAAGGGGTGCTGATTCCGCCCGCAACAGAAGGGCTGCATACCGGGATGAATTCGGTCGAGAACAAAGGCACCGCTTCCAGTTCCGGCGCAAACGGCGCCCGACCCTGCCTGACTGCAAGATCGACGCCATCCGAACTGAAATCCGCCAGACGCTCGCGCGCATCCACCTGAACCGAGATGTCCGGATACAGGTCCGTGAAGCCCGACAAACGCGGCACCAACCATTTCGAGGCAAAGCTGGGCGTGACCGACAACGTGATCCGCCGGTCCGGAGACAGGTCGGCCACAGCCTCTTCGATCAAGCTGAAAGCACGCCGCAGGGGCGCGTGAAACCGCCGCCCGGCATCCGTCAGGCGCAACCCGCGCGGCAGGCGGTCGAACAGAACCTCGTCCAATCGTGCTTCAAGCCCGCGCACCTGCTGCGCGACGGCACCTTGTGTAACGCCGAGTTCCTCGGCGGCCAGTCGAAAGTTCAAGTGACGGCCAGAAGCCTCGAAAGCGCGCAAGGCGTTAAGGGGTGGAAGGGCGGTCATGCTGTTGTCCAGTAGATTTTCTACAGAATAGAGGCAGCAGAACTGATTGGTCAAACCACTGTCCGACAGCCATCTTGGGATCAACTGAAAACGGAGATGTCAGATGGAAAAAGTAGCACTTATCACAGCGGGCGGCAGCGGCATGGGGGCGGATTCCGCCCGGAGGCTGGCGGCGGACGGTTTCAAGGTCGGCATTCTGTCCTCCTCGGGCAAAGGGGAAGCTTTGGCAAAAGAGCTGGGCGGCGTCGGCATTACCGGCTCGAACCAGTCCACCGAGGATTTGCAGAAACTTGTCGATGCCGCCATGGCCCATTGGGGGCGTATTGACGTTCTGGTCAATTCTGCCGGTCACGGCCCCCGTGCCCCGATCCTTGAACTGACGGATGAGGATTGGCACACCGGCATGGATGTCTATTTCCTGAACGCGGTGCGCCCAACCCGGCTTGTGACCCCGATCATGCAGGCGCAGGGGAGAGGCTCGATCATCAACATCTCGACCTTTGCCGCGTTCGAGCCGGATCCGGTTTTCCCGACGTCGGGCGTGTTCCGCGCCGGGCTGGCCGCCTTCACCAAGCTGTACTCGGACAAATATGCCGCCGCGAATATCCGCATGAACAACGTTCTTCCGGGCTTCATTGACAGCCTGCCCGAGAAAGAAGAATTCCGCAGCCGCATTCCGATGGGTCGTTATGGGCGCAGCTACGACGAGATCGCTTCGGTCGTCGCTCTGCTCGCCTCGGAGGGCGGCGGTTACATCACCGGACAGAATATCCGGGTGGACGGCGGTATCACCCGGTCTGTCTGAGCTTAGAACCGCGCCTTTACAAGATGCGTCAGCGCCGCGCCGGATTCAAAAAAGGCGCGGCGCACGCGCGTCCAGTTTTCGCGGTGTTCCGACACGGCGGGAACCGGCAGAAGCGAGGGATCATCGGCCAGAAGGCTTTCGGCCATCATGCGACCGAACACCGTGCCCGGGCCGATACCGCGACCGGAATACCCGTGTGCGGCCAAAGCGTTGGGGCCGATCTGCGTGATCTTTGGAATATGATCCGATGTCATTGCGATCCGCCCGTGCCACCCGTGTTCCAACGGCTGGTCGGCCAATTGCGGATAGAGCTCGGCCAGCTTGCGCCGGACCCAACCGGAATGTGCAACCCGGCCGACATGTCCCAGATCCCCCATGCCGCCAACGATCATCCGACCCGCCTGATCCAGCCGGAATGACGTCATGATCAGCCCGGTATCCCAGCACCCTTCTTTCCTTGGCAGGATACTGGCGCGCAAATTGTCGGTCAGCGGGGCCGTGGCATACTGGAAATAGTAGACCGGCACATAGGCAGGCGCGGTATCCGGCAGCGCAAGATGATAGGCATTCGTCGCCTGAATGACCGATCTTGCCCGAACCGTCCCGCCCGGTGTCACCAGAACCCAGTGCCCGCCCTCATATGTCATGGTCTGCACGGGGCTTTGCGTGTGTATCCGCGCCCCGGCCTGTGACGCCGCGCGCGCCAAACCCACCGCATAGGCCAAAGGCTGAATGGTTCCTGCCCGTGGATCGAACAAGGCACCTTGAAAGGCCTGGCTGCCGGTGCGTTCACCCGCCTGATCCGCCGACAACAGCTCAACCGGCGCTCCGGCTTCGCTCAACTGCGCATGACGCGTATGCAGGTCCTTCAAACCCGACGCGGAATGAGCGCAATGCAGGGTTCCGTTGCGCACGGGCTCACACGCAATGCCATATTCATCGATCAAGGCAAACACATCCGACGGCGCCTTGGCCAGCAAGTCGATCAAACGGTTCCCCGGTTCAGTACCGATATGCGCACGGATGTCGTCCGGCGGCAGCCACAGCCCCGCATTGACCAGACCGACATTGCGCCCCGAACCGCCAAACCCGATTTCCTGCGCCTCGAGCAGGCAGACCGACGCGCCGGCGCGGGCTGCGGTCAAAGCCGCTGAACAACCGGTGTAGCCACCTCCGAAGACAGCCAGATCAACCGCTGCGTCAGCGGTCAGGGGCGGTGCGGGGACTGTCTCGGTGCAAGTGGTCTGCCAAAGTGCATGTTCGGGATCGTTCACGTCGGGCCTCTGAGTCTTGTCGGCGGATCATCATACCGATGCCCCTCCCTTTGCAAGCGGCCTTTTGACCCGTGCTGCGGCAACGAAACAGGCCCGGCAGGAACGGGCTTTGCCCGGGCCTGCCGGGCCCAACCGGAGGAGTCATTCCGTGAGGAATGAAGACGACGGGCGGGAGAGCCCGCGTGGTGGGCTCAGACGTCGAGCGATCGCGCGATCAGCTCTTTCATGACCTCGTTGGTGCCGCCATAGATCATCTGCACCCTGGCATCCGCGTAAAGACGCGCAATCGGGTATTCCATCATGAACCCGTAGCCGCCGAACAATTGCAGGCATTCATGCATGATCTCGTTTTGCACCTCGGATCCCCAGTATTTGGCCATCGAAGCAGTTGCCGCGTCCAACTCGCCTGTTTCCAGTTTCCCGATACAATCATTGATGAAACTGCGCAGAACCTCGGCCTTGGTCTTGCATTCCGCCAGTTTGAACCGGGTATTCTGAAAATCCATCACCCGCTTCCCGAAGGCTTTGCGTTCCTGCACGTATTTCACGGTTTCGCCGATGGCGAAATCGATCGCGCCCAGCGCCATGATCGCGATATTCAACCGTTCCCACGGCAGCTGTTTCATCAGCTGATAGAAACCCTGCCCTTCCTCGGGGCCCAACAGGTTTGTCATCGGCACTTTGACATCTTCGAAAAACAGCTCGGCAGTGTCATTGCCTTTCATGCCCAGTTTCTTAAGATTCCGCCCCCGGCGAAAACCTTCACACCCGTCAGTTTCCACCACGATCAACGAAACGCCGCGTGCACCAGCGGTCTTGTCGGTCTTGGCGGCCACGATGATCAGATCCGCAGTCTGTCCGTTCGTGATGAAGATTTTAGACCCGTTCAACCGGTAGGAGTTGCCGTCCTTCTCGGCCGTCGTCCGCACCGCCTGTACGTCCGAACCGGTACTGGGTTCGGTCATTGCCAGCGCGCCGACCAATTCACCCGACGCCAGTTTGGGCAACCACTTCTTCTTCTGTTCTTCGCTGCCATAAGCGGTGAGATAGTGGGTCACGATCGACTGAATGCCATAGCCCCAACCCGCATCACCCCGCGCGCCCTGTTCGTAGGCCGTGATGGCGTCAAAGCCCATGCCGCCGCCGACGCCGCCATATTCTTCAGGGATCGCACCCGCCATCAGCCCGGTTTCGCCGGCCTTTCGCCAGAAATCGCGATCCACGACGCCGTTTTCAACCCAGGTTTCGATATTGGGCGACAGTTCGTCATCCATGAACCGACCCGCCATATCCGCGAACATGCGGTGTTCATCAGTGACCCATGCCGCAGTCGAAGTGAAAAGTGACATTGAACGCCCTCCAATCGGTCTTTCCGAAAAGGCTAGCGCCGTGTTCGGTTCACGCCAATCCTTGTGACGCCGCGTCCCTTTGAGGAACAACGCAACGTCTCGGCCTGCGATGTCAGAGAACACCTTTTGGCTGGCGGGGTTAAGCCAGTGCTTTGGCCAAAAGGTGCTTGGCCGCATCCTTGGCGTCTTCCGCCGGATCGCAGTTCTTGAGCAGGACGGCGGAAACGATGGCTCCTTCCTGCAACAACACGATCTGACTCGCGAGCTTCCGAGGATCATGCGCGCCGGCCTGCCGGGCTATGGCCGTGAAGTGTTCCAGCAAAAGCTGTTTGTGTTCGGCGGCCTGCACATGGATGGGGTGATCCTTGTCCTGATACTCGGCCCCGGCCTTGATGAACATGCAGCCCCGGAACCCGTCCTCTTCGAACCACTCTTTCAGGGCATCGAAACTGACGATGATCTGATCGGCCGGTGTTTCCGCCATCTCGTCGATGCGCTGAAAGAACCAGTTGCGAAAGTTCTCATCCCGCAAGCGCAGCGCGGCGATGATCAGGTCTTCCTTGGTGCGGAAATGCTTGTACATCGACGTCTTGGACACGCCCGTTTCCACAACCAGCTTGTCCATGCCGGTTGCGTGAAACCCGTCGCGGTAAAAGACCTTCAGGGCCTTGCTGACCAACTCATCCCGTTTGTTTGGGCGCATGATTCGGCTCCATGGTGTACCGTTCTGTACATATTATCATGGAACGTGAAGTACAATGACCTCAGTCCAAAGCATTGTTTTGAAATAGTTTTACCAGGCGCCTTGTCTCACCATGAAATTTCCACTTGCAAAAGTTTACAGATCGGTACACTTTGCCTGTAAGTTAACCGATCTGTACACCCGAGGATTTGACCGATGAAACGTCGCGCCAGCATTTTTCCACCTCAGTACGTCCCCTTCCTTCTGACCATGGCTCTTCTTGCCGCCTCCCTCACCTGAAAGCCTTTTGCGAAATGTCCAGACCCCCCTTGCCCCCCTTCACGTTGGAAACTGCCGCTCAAAAAGTGCGCGCGGCGGAAGATGCCTGGAACAGTCGCGATCCCGACCGCGTGACGCCCGCCTATACGGATGACAGTCAATGGCGGAATCGGGCTGAATTCCTGTCCGGCCACGCCGACATCCACGCCTTTCTGACCCGCAAATGGCGGAAGGAACTGGATTATCGCCTGATCAAGGAACTGTGGGCCTTTGCCGGAAATCGCATTGCCGTACGCTATGCCTATGAATGGCGCGACGACAGCGGTCAGTGGTTCCGATCCTATGGCAATGAAAACTGGGAATTCGCCGATGACGGGCGCATGTCACATCGCCATGCCTCGCTCAACGATCTTCCGATAGCCGAAGATGACAGGCTGTTTCATTGGCCCTTGGGCGAACGCCCTCATGACCACCCCGGGTTGTCCGAACTGGGTCTTTGAAAGGATTTTCCAATGCCCCGCGCTTTTTCCGAACTGACCTTCACACCCGCTGTGCGCGCCCATCAAGAAAGGATGGGATCGGCCAGAACCTATGCCAAGTTCATTGCAGGTGGCCCGCGGCAAGGCCATCTGATCGGAGACACCGAGAAAGAGTTCATTCAGGCGCGGGACGGGTTCTATCAATCCACCGTGTCCGAGACCGGCTGGCCCTATGTGCAGTATCGGGGCGGGCCGACAGGGTTTCTGAAGGTACTTGGCCCTCAGACCATCGGATATGCGGATTTTTCGGGCAATAAACAGTATATCTCGCGCGGGAATCTGGACGGCAATGATCGTATTGCAATGATCCTGATGGATTACGCCAACCGACGCCGCCTTAAGATCCTTGGGCGCGTAGAGTTCACGGAAGGCGAAACAGCGGCCGCCACCCTTTACCCGGAAGAGGCCGAGGGACCGGCCGAACGGGCCGTGATCATCCGCGTCGAGGCATTGGACTGGAACTGCCCAAGCCACATCACGCCGCGGTTCACCGAAGCAGAGTTGCGCCCTCATCTGAACAGGCTGGGGCAGCAGTTGGCAGAGTTGCAGGCGGAAAACCAAAGGCTGAAACAGCAATTGGCAAAGTCAGGTTGACGTTTCAGCCCTCACAGAATTTACGGATTTCAAGAGAAGGGAGTGTCGCAATGGTTCGCTCGGTCTTTCACCTCTCGGCGGCTTGCCTTGCCGGTACTGCCCTAATCATTCTGATCATCATGTTCGGTTTTTTCGCTTCACCCAGTGCGGTACGAACATCGCCGCCATCGGTATTCAGCAAGATTTTGTTCGAACATTTGCAGCAAGAATGATGACCGAGCGTCACTGCGGCAGGAACCCGGCAAGCGCGCTTGTCGTTTCAGGCCAATGCCATCAACTCGGGCCCACGGGGCGCATAGGCTGAAAGACTGAAGAACCTGGCCAAAGAGCGGCCCGGTTCCAGGTCTGCTCTCACCACCAAGAATGGTGAGAGCATGTAAAGCCAGATCAGGCCGTGCTGCGCTTTTTCCGCCGCCCCATCACAAACAGACCGCTGATGCCGCCAAGAAGCAGCCAGCCAGCAGCGGGCAGCGGCACAGGGGCTACCGTGTATTCCCCATACAGCGTTGCGACGTTTTGCATGTTTTCCGTTGTGCTGAAGCCGTTCGAAATGGTGCTGCCGCCGTCCTGAGAGAACCCGAGGACCGAGAACACATAATTCTGTCCACGAAAATTAAAGCTCTGAGAGCCCAAATTGTTGGTAATGGTCACGATGTCATCACAAGGGGTAGCATCCGCCGGACAGTTCGCTGGACGATTCAATGTCTCGTTATGCGTCAGGGCAAACGACGAAGACACCAAAGGGCCACCGCTGATCAGTATATCGACAAGGAGGTCGACAGAGCTTAGGGTTGTTCCCGTGATCGGGAAATTCAGATGCGAGAACTGACCCAGAGCAAAAGCAGTTCCAGGCATCAGACCTGAAATTGGCGTGCCAGTTGGCGTGAAATCGTAACCACTCGAGCTGCTGCCACTTCCCCAGCGAAGAGAAATCGTAGAACCAGAGGTGCTTTCAGTAACGCCGGAACTTGGATTTACGTTTTGCCAAGAGGGCGAGATGCTGGAAATGGTCAGCGCCGACGCACCGCTTGCGGTCATCACACCTGCAACAGCGATCGCAGCTATGTTTCGTATGAATGTCATGTGCCCACCTTACGTATGAATACTCGTTACAAACCACTCTGGGAAAGAGTAGCACAACAGGATCATATTCCCAGCTCACGCGCCACATTGACGCCACGTTTTCACCTTAATCAAGGCGAATGACGCCCCAAAGAGCGTCAAAAAGGACACAATCATCTAGCCTGCGCCAATTGTCCAACTTTTGGAAACAGATACTTAGGATACAAGGCGCCAGCTCAACGATTGAACACACAAGTGGGCGCCGCGTGATGGTTCATCAACGGTCGGATCGTACCATTGCTTCGATACCGGCGGCGCAAAAGTCCACCAGACGGTCCATGCCTGATACGTCACCGCCCTGCGACAGGGCTTTGACCCGCCATCCACTGTTGAGATGGGCCAGCATCGCCGAGACCGAATAAACCTGGCCACTTGCCAAAACCGCAGGATCGACATCCGGGTAAAGCGTGGCGATCTCGGTGATGAACAGCTGGGCGGTAGGGTCGAAACATTCCGCTGCGATATCGCGCCACCTGGGGTCAACCGATACGTGGGCCACCAACCGCCCATATGCCATCCATCCGGGCCCACCCGTTTCTGCCAGGTCCACATAGGGTCGGATAAAGCTGTCCAGAATGCTGTGAAGCGTCAGCGGAGCGACGGCCTTGGCCCTGTTCAACGCGTCGATCCGAAGCTGCGCCAACGCGTCCGCGCGCCGCGCCACGGTTTTGTAAAACAACTCCTCCTTGCCACCACCATGATGGTGCACAAGACCAATCTGAACCCCCGCCAAGGCCGCGATATCCCGGATCGACGCACCCTCGAATCCCCGTTCGGCAAAGACGGTTTCAGCCGCATCCATGATCCGCGCCTTGGTTTCAAGCGATCGCTTGGACGGTGCTCTTTGCCTTGGTTTTTCTATGTTTTTTGGACTCATGAATATTATCTTGCCTTATTTTGGTCGTTCGTTCAAGTTAAGCATCACGAACTTCGGGAGGGTTCATGACACAGACGCGCAACGCATTCGCCTTGATCGGGGCGGGGCCGATGGGTTTGGCGGCAGCCAAGGTGCTCAAGGAACAGGGCATCGCCTTTCAGGGCTTCGAATTGCATTCGGATGTGGGCGGTCTGTGGGATATCGATGCCCCCAGATCAACCATGTATGAATCGGCGCATCTGATCTCTTCAAAGCGCATGACCGAATTCGAGGATTTCCCGATGGATGAGGCTGTGGCCGAGTACCCCTCGCATCGGGCGATGCGCGACTATTTCCGGTCCTTTGCCGATCGTTTCGGCCTGCGTGAAAGCTACTGGTTCAATGCAGAAGTCACCCGGATCACTCCGCTGGGCAAATCCGGTGACGGTTGGCGTGTTGGCTGGCGGGACGCCGAAGGTGAGCATCAGGCTGAATTCGCAGGGGTACTGATTGCAAACGGCACCTTGTCGGAACCGAATATGCCCAGCTTTCCTGGCACGTTTGACGGCGAGTTGATCCACGCCTCGCAATATCGGTACCCCAGTCAGTTCGACGGCAAGCGCGTGTTGGTCGTGGGCGCGGGCAATTCCGGCTGTGACATTGCGGTTGACGCAATCCATCACGCAGAACGCTGCGATCTGTCCATGCGGCGCGGCTATTACTTCGTGCCGAAATACGTTTTCGGCAAACCGGCCGACACGATGGGCGGCAAGATCCGCCTGCCGATGTGGTTGAAGCGCAAGCTGGACAGCCTCATCCTCAGTTGGTTTGTCGGTGATCCGCAGAAATACGGCTTTCCCAAGCCCGATTACCAGCTATACGAAAGCCACCCGGTGGTCAATTCGCTGGTCCTGTATCACGCGGGCCATGGCGACCTGCGCATTCGCCCCGATATCGACCGCCTGGAAGGCAAAACCGTGCATTTCAAGGACGGCACGCGCGAAGAATATGACATGATTCTCGCCGCGACCGGATACAAGCTGCACTATCCGTTCATCGACCGGGGCCTGCTGAACTGGCAGGGTGATGCCCCACATCTGTACCTGAACGCGATGCACCCCGAACGGGACGATCTTTTTGTGCTGGGCATGGTCGAGGCCACGGGTCTGGGCTGGCAGGGCAGGCACGAGCAGGCCGAAATGGTGGCGCGCTATATCAAAGGTCTTCAAAAGGGCTGCCCGGTGGCGGCCGATCTGAAGGCTGCAAAACAAAAAGACTATAAGCGCGCCACCGGAGGCATGAGCTATATCGATCTGCCGCGAATGGCTTACTACGTCGACAAGGCCACCTACAGAAAGGCTGTCACCGGGTGGATCGAACGGCTGCGGAAAGCCACGGTATGAGTGGTATCGACGAAATTACGCTGAATTTCAGCCCGGCCTCTCTGACGCTGTTGAATGCGATACTGGCGATCGTGATGTTCTCGATTGCGATCGATCTGACACCAAGGGATTTTGATCGCCTCAGACGCGCGCCGAAACCAGTGATCGTCGGGCTGGTATCCCAATTTCTGGTCCTGCCGGCGCTGACTTTTGCGCTTGTGTGGGTGACGGCCCCGCGACCGTCAATTGCGCTTGGGCTGATCCTTGTCGCAGCCTGTCCGGGCGGCAATATCTCGAACTTCATTACGCACCGCGCCGGTGGCAATGCGGCGCTGTCGGTGTCGATGACCGCCTTTGCGACCATCGGCGCAATTTTCATGACGCCCTTCAACATTGCGCTTTGGGGCGGGTTGTATCCGCCGACACGCGCGATCCTGCAACAGACCCAGATTGACCCGGTTCAAATCGCAATCCTTGTCGGGTTGATGCTGATCCTGCCTCTGGTTCTGGGCATCGCACTGAACCAGCGCCGCCCGGCCCTGACCGCACGGTTGCGTGCGCCGCTGCAATACCTGTCGATGGGTATTTTTGCGGCTTTCATCTTACTTGCCCTGGGCGCGAACTGGGGGTTCTTCCTCAGCTTTTCCGGGGCTGTTGCCGGGCTTGTGATCCTTCACAACGCCCTGGCGCTGGGGGGCGGTTGGGTTGTGGCCACTCTGACCCGGCTGTCCCCTTTCGATCGCCGCGCCATCACCATCGAAACCGGCATTCAGAATTCCGGCCTTGGGCTGGTTCTGATCTTTGCCTTTTTCCACGGGCTGGGCGGCATGGCCGTCGTGGCCGCATTCTGGGGCATCTGGCACGCGATCTCGGGGATTGCCCTGGCGTCGGTCATGGCCCGAACCGAGGCCGCGCGATGAGCCGTATCCTGATCACAGGCGCCGCCGGCATGGTCGGGCAGGCACTGTTGCCCGAACTTAAGGGGCACGATGTTTTTGCAACGGATATCAAACGCCCCGACAGCATGCCGGAAAACGTCCACTATCTGCCCTTGGATGTAACGACCGACGCGCCCGCGCGCGTGATCTCCAACGTGAAGCCTGAAGTCATAGTGCATCTGGCCTCCATCGTGACGCCTCCGCCAAAAATGGAACGGGCAGCGGCATATGCGGTTGATGTCGAGGGCACCCGCAAGGTGGTGAACGCGGCCCTTGCAAACGGAGTGCGAAGATTGGTGGTCACATCCTCGGGTGCGGCCTACGGCTATCACCCGGACAACCCCGTGCCCCTGCGCGAGGATGATCCGTTGCGCGGCAACCCAGAGTTCCCGTATTCCGATCACAAAAGGCAGGTCGAAGAGATGCTGGCCGAGGTTCGCAAAGCCGCCCCCGATCTGGAACAGGTCGTGCTGCGCGTGGGCACGGTTCTGGGGGCCGGGTCCGAAAACCAGATCACCGCCCTGTTTCACAAACCCCGCCTGCTGGCCGTGGTCGGCAGCGAAAGCCCGTTTGTGTTCATTTGGACGCATGATCTGGCACGCATCCTGAAGCGCGCGGCAACCGACGGGCCGGACGGCGTTTACAACGTCGCCGGGGACGGCGCGATGGGCGTGACCGATCTGGCGCGTGCGATGGGAAAACCGGTTCTGCGCCTGCCCGCTTGGGCGCTGAAATCGGCTTTGGCCGCTGCACGTCCGCTGGGTCTGTCCCGCTATGGCCCGGAACAGGTGCGATTTCTGCAATATCGACCGGTTCTGGACAACACCGCCCTGAAATCCGACTTCGGTTACACGCCGGAAAAAACCAGCGCCCAGGTATTCGCGCTCTGGCAAAAGCAGGCGGGGCTATGAAGACGGCTGTCATATCCGGCGGGGCGGGCGGTTTGGGGCGGGCCCTCAGCCATGCCCTGCAAAGTCGCGGGTGGCGAGTGGTGCTGCTGGATCTCGATGTTTCAGGTCTGGACACCGGGCCGAACCAGTTGCCTGTTGGCTGCGACCTGACGGATCCCGACCAGCTTGCCAGAGCAACCCAAAAGGTGATCGCGACCAGCGACAGTATCGATCTGGTCATCTACAACGCCGGTGTCACGCAAATCCGGGGCTTTGAAAAGTCCGACGCGGCCAGCCACCGAACTCTGTTTGACATCAACTATTTTGCGGCCGTTGAAATGGCCCGCGCGTTCTTGCACCCGGTTCGGGCATCAAAGGGGACACATCTGGCCATCTCATCGGTGGCCGGGTTTGCACCGCTTTACCATCGGACGGCCTATGCTGCCTCGAAACACGCGCTGGAGGGGTTCTTCAAATCGCTGCGCTCGGAAGAAGCCCCTCATGGAGTTGAGGTTCTGATCGCTGCCCCGTCCTTTGTGGCCACCAACCCCGGCAACGCACAAGAGCAGGCGGATGGCACAGCGCGGCCCGGATCGGCGAAGGACGGGATGGACGAGATGAGCCCCGAGGCCGCCGCCGAAACGATCCTGCGCGGGCTGGACAAATCGCTGCCCATGATCCCGGTTGGCCGCGTGGCGCGCCTGTCCTGGTGGCTCAACCGCCTTTCGCCACGCCTGTATCAGCGCATGATGGAGCGCAACATGCGCGGCGCGGGGCACTAAAAAACTGCCCCAGGCCCTTGACCTTCCCGTCACTGGAACCCCCATCTGGTGAGTAAGGAAACTTCATGGGCGAGTCGCATGGCGCAAAAAGCACTGACAGAGCTGAAAATCACGGGCATGGGATGCGCATCCTGCGTGGGACGCGTTGAAGAGGCGCTGCGTGATGTGCCCGGGGTGGAAACGGCCTCAGTCAACTTTGCAACCAAGTCCGCACAGGTGGCTTTTGACGGGCCGGTTTCGGCGCTGACCAAGGCATTGGACGCGGCAGGGCATCCGGCCGAGACCAGCCGGGCGGATCTGATCATTGAAGGTATGAACTGCGCCTCGTGCGTGGCCAAGATCGAGCGCGCACTGAAGGCCAGCCCCGGTGTGATCGAAGCGCAGGTCAATCTGGCGACACAAACTGCCGCGGTGACTTACGCTGCTGGGACAACGACGCCACAGGCGCTGGCACAGGTGGTCACCGACACCGGATACCCGGCGCGGCTTCAAGCCGCTTCGACACCCGAAGACCGCGCAGACACTGAAACAGCAGGGCTGACCCGGGCCACTCTGCTGGCGGCCGCTCTTGCCCTGCCCGTGTTCATACTTGAGATGGGCGGGCACATGATCCCCGCCTTCCACCATTGGGTACACGCCACCATCGGTACGCAGACCAGCCAGTTGATTCAGTTCGCCCTGACAACGGCCCTGCTGCTGGGACCCGGTCGTGTGTTCTATCGCAAGGGCATCCCGTCGTTGCTGAGGGGCACGCCGGATATGAACGCGCTGGTCGCGCTGGGAACCGGGGCGGCCTATCTGTATTCGGTGGTGGCCACATTTGCCCCCGGCGCATTACCGATCGGAACTGCCAACGTCTATTACGAGGCGGCGGCTGTGATTGTCGTTCTGATCCTTCTGGGCCGTCTGATGGAGGCGCGCGCCAAGGGCAAAACCGGGGCTGCGATCCGTAAACTGGCGGGCCTTCAGCCCAAAAGCGCGCGGGTCGAAATCGATGGCCGGATAGAAGACCGCCCTATCGCCGAGATTGCGGTGGGCGACATCCTGCACATCCGCCCGGGCGAACGTGTGCCGGTGGATGCCGAAGTGCTCGAGGGCACCGCTTACGTCGATGAAAGCATGATCACGGGCGAGCCGATACCCGTTGGAAAATCAGCTGGCGCGGCTGTTGTCGGAGGAACCGTGAATGGCACCGGCGCCTTGCGGGTTCGGGCGACGCGCGTGGGAGGCGACACGGTGCTGGCCCAGGTCGTTCGCATGGTGCAGCAGGCGCAGGGGGCCAAGCTGCCGATCCAGGGCCTGGTCGATCGGATCACATATCGCTTTGTCCCGGCGGTCATCCTGGTCGCCGTGATCGCCGTCGCGGCCTGGCTGATCTTCGGCCCAAGCCCCGCCCTGCCGCTGGCGCTTGTCGCCGGGGTTTCCGTGCTGATCATAGCCTGCCCCTGCGCCATGGGTCTGGCCACTCCTACCTCGATCATGGTCGGCACCGGGCGCGCGGCCGAACTGGGGGTGCTGTTCCGCAAGGGCGATGCCTTGCAGCAGCTTCAGCAGGCACGCGTCATCGCGCTGGACAAGACCGGGACCCTGACACTGGGCCGTCCAGAACTGGACAATGTTCTGACGGCGAACGGGTTTGACAGGGATGAGGTTGTGCGGCTGGCCGCCGCCCTCGAGGCGCGGTCGGAACACCCGATAGCTTCGGCGATCACCCGGGCCGGGCCTGCGACGCTGCCACAGGCGACGGACGTCCTGTCGCTTACCGGGCTTGGCATGCAGGGGCTGGTTGACGGCCGCAACGTGTTGATCGGGTCGCACCGGCTTATGCAACAACGCGGGATAGACCTTGGAGCCCTGGCAAGCGAGGCAGACGCCCGCGCCGCCGAAGGGGCAACACCATTGTTCGTCGCATTGGATGGGCAGGCCGCAGCCACGTTGTCTGTGTCCGACCCGGTCAAACCCGGCACAGAAGAGGCGCTGGAGCGGCTCCACCAAATGGGTCTGACCGTGGCCATGGTCACCGGAGACAACGCGCGCACCGCGCAGGCCTTGGCTGATCGGCTGGGTATCGATCACGTCACCGCCGAAGTGCTGCCCGACGGCAAGGTGGATGCGATCACCGCCTTGCGGGACCAGTTCGGAACGCTGGCTTTCGTCGGCGACGGCATAAATGACGCCCCGGCGCTGGCAACGGCTGACATCGGCATCGCCATCGGGACGGGCACCGATGTGGCCATCGAAACCGCTGATGTCGTTCTGATGTCCGGCGATCTGCGCGGGGTTGCAAATGCAACCGAGATCAGCCGCAGAACGATGCGAAACATTCGCCAGAACCTGGGATGGGCATTCGGTTACAATGTCCTGCTGATCCCGGTCGCCGCTGGTGCGCTGTACCCGTTCGGAGGCCATCTGTTGTCTCCGGCACTGGCGGCGGGCGCAATGGCGCTTTCGAGCGTCTTTGTCGTCTCGAACGCGCTGCGTCTGCGTCGCGTTCAAGCCAGCGTGCCGGAAACCCCGATCCCGCCCGCCAAGGAGGTGCACGCATGAATATCGGAGATGTGTCCGCCCGCACCGGCCTGCCTGCAAAGACGATCCGGTACTATGAAGACATCGACCTGATCAAACCGCTGCGCGACGACAACGGCTATCGCCGATTTCGCGATCAGGATGTGCACAAGCTGAACTTTCTGGGCCGGGCCCGGGCTCTGGGATTCACCATCGGGGATTGCCGGACATTGCTGGCGCTTTACGAGGATGAAACCCGCGCCAGTGCAGATGTGAAACAGGTCGCGCGGGATCATCTGGCGCAGATCGAAGCCAAGATCGCCGACCTGAACGCGATGCGCGAGACGCTGAGCCACCTGATCGACGCCTGCGCCGGGGATGACAGGCCGGATTGCCCGATCCTGCAGGATCTGGGCGGGAAGGGCTGACTTGGGGTTGCCCTTTGGGCGCAGCTTTGCTTTGTCTTCGCCAAACATTTCGGCCAGGCACGCACCGCTGAAGCCGACCGAACAGCGGAGAGGATCACAAAATGGCAAAAGTCGCGTTCCTTGGCTTGGGCGTCATGGGCTATCCCATGGCTGGGCATCTTCACGCCGCAGGTCATGACGTCACCGTCTACAACCGCACAGCTGCCAAGGCCGAAGCCTGGGTAAAGCAGCATGGCGGATCGATGGCGGCCACCCCGAAAGACGCGGCTGAAGGCGCCGAATTTGTGATGGCCTGCGTCGGCAATGACGACGATCTGTGCATGGTTTGCACGGGCGAGGACGGCGCATTTCGCGGCATGTCCAACGGGGCTGTTTTCGTCGACCACACCACGGTTTCTGCAAAAGTCACACGGGAATTGTACGCTGCCGGCCAATCACAGGGTATCGCCTTCGTGGACGCGCCGATCTCGGGCGGCCAGGCAGGCGCCGAAAACGGTGTTCTGTCAATCATGTGCGGCGGAGATCAGGCGGCGTATGATGCGGCTGAACCGGTGATGCAGGTCTATGCTAAGATCTGCCGCCGGATCGGGGACAGCGGCGCGGGCCAGATGACCAAGATGTGCAACCAGATTGCCATCGCAGGGTTGGTTCAGGGCCTGAGCGAAGCATTGCACTTCGCCGAAAAGGCCGGGCTGGACGGAAGGGCCGTGGTCGAGGTGATCAGCCAGGGCGCGGCGGGCAGCTGGCAGATGGCAAACCGGTATGAGACCATGCTGGATGATCACTTCGAACATGGCTTTGCCGTCGACTGGATGCGCAAGGATCTGGGTATCTGTCTGGATACCTCCAATGAAACCGGTGCGTCCCTGCCCGTCACCGCTCTGGTCGATCAGTTTTACAAGGATGTGCAGAAACTGGGTGGTGGCCGCTGGGACACCTCGTCGTTGATCAAGCGCCTGCGGGCCATGGGGTAACGCGGGGGGCTGTCTGCCCCCCATCGCGCCAAGGCGCGATTCCCCCCGAGGATATTTTGGCCAGATGAAGAGGGCTCCGGCGCGTTCGGAGCGGAGACGGGAATGGACGATTTGAGTGCTTTTTGGACGGCCGCGCTGCGGCAGCTCTGGGGGCTGGACGCCCGTTTGACGCGGTTGGATGGTGAATATGATCTGAACTTTCGAGTGCACGCCACCAATGGTCAGGATTATGTGCTGAAGGCCATGCGGGCCGGATGCGATGCGGATCTGGTTGATCTGCAAATCAAGGCGCTGGCGCATATCGCTTCTGAGGCACCGGGATTGCCGTTTCCCAAGGTATTCCCTGATCTGACCGGCGAAATGTTGCCCGAGATTGCCGATTCTGAAGGACAGCGCAGGCTGGTTTGGCTGTTGGAGTGCCTGCCGGGCCAATGTTACGCGAAGGCCGCCCCAAAATCCGAAGAGCTGATCCTGAAACTGGGCCGCGTATTGGGGGCAACCGACCGGGCCCTGGAAGGGTTTGAGCATGAAGGGTTGCACCGGACCGGTTTCAAATGGGACCTGATGCAGGCGGGCTGGATTGCTGACAAGTTAAACGCGATCTCTGACCCCGCGCGGCGGGCGCTGCTGACGGAAATCTGTGAGGGGTTCGCTGCAATCGCGGATGTCCTTGCGGATCTTCCGAAACAGGCCATCCACAATGACGCCAATGACTACAACATTCTGGTCGAAGGGGAACTGAGCGAGCGGCGGCGGATCTCGGGCCTGACCGATCTGGGCGACATGTGCGCCGCGCCGCGCATCTGCGATCTGGCGATTGCCGGCGCGTATGTCGTGCTGGATCACCCCAAACCGGAACGGGCACTGGCTGCGTTGGTAAAGGGCTATCACGCGGCCAATCGGCTGCGGGCGGATGAGGTTGACCTGATCTGGCCGTTGCTGAGGATGCGGCTTGCCGTGTCGGTCGTCAACTCGACCCTGATGGCGGCCGAGAATCCGGATGATCCCTATGTGACGATCTCTCAGGCGCCCGCTTGGCGGTTCCTTGAGAACACATCCGTCAATGGCGGGCTGATGTCGGCGCGGTTGCGGGCGGCTTGCGGCTTGCCCGTGGTTGATGGGGCTGAACGCATCCACGCCTATCTTCAGGAACACCGGGGACATTTTGCCGACATGTTCGGCCAGGACCTGGGCGGTGTGCCCATGGGCTCGCTTTCGGTCGAAAACTGCGTCTGGCCGCAAGACCCATTCCACATGCCTTTGGCCGAGGCCGCGCGCGTTGGCGAGGAATACGGGCAGGACCTGTGGCTGGGTTACTATAACGAGCCCCGCCTGATCTATGCCGAGCCGGGGTTTCGCAAGGGCCCGTGGAAAGCCTCGGACAGGCGGACGGTTCATCTGGCCGTGGATGTGTTCGCGCCTGCCGGGACGGTTCTGCATGCACCGATGAGCGGGCGGGTCGAAGTGGTCGAAAACCGCGACCAGCACCTTGATTACGGCGGGGTGATCATCCTGCATCACGAAACGCCTGAAGGCGACCCGTTCTATACGCTCTATGGCCATCTGGACCCGGAATGCTGTGATCGGCTGAAACCCGGCGACCCGGTGGCACAGGGGGCCGCGTTTGCGCGGTTGGGCGATGCCGGCCAGAATGGCGGATGGGCCCCGCATGTGCATTTCCAGCTGGCCCTGACCACCGATGGCATGGAAGCGGACTGGCCCGGTGTCGGAAACCCGGACGAACTGGAGCTGTGGCACGCGGTCTGCCCGAACCCGGCGGCGTTGCTGAACCTGCCGGATGACAAGGTGTTCTATCACCCCACTGACAAAGCGGACATCCTGCACAAACGGCGGGCGCTTTTCGGGGGCAACTTATCCTTGACCTATGACGATCCGGTCATGCTGGTGCGCGGCTGGAAGCATCACCTGTTCGACGAATGGGGCCGCCCTTATCTGGATGCCTACAACAACGTCCCGCATGTGGGCCATGCCCATCCGCGCATTCAGGCCGTGGCTGCGGACCAGTTGAAGCGGATGAACTCGAACACCCGCTATCTGCATCCGGCACAGGTGGAATTTGCCGACAAGATCCTGTCGAAGATGCCGGATTACCTACAGGTCTGCTTTTTCGTCAATTCGGGAACCGAGGCAAACGAACTGGCCCTGCGGCTGGCCCGCGCCCATACCGGCGCGAAGGGGATCGTGACGCCGGATCACGGCTATCACGGGAACACGAACGCTGCGGTGGCGATCTCGGCCTACAAATTCAACAAACCGGGCGGCATTGGGAAAGCCGACTGGGTTGAACTGGTCGAGGTTGCCGATGACTATCGCGGGTCATTCAGGCGTGACGATGCGGACCGGGCACAGAAATTTGCTGATCTTGTCGATCCGGCGATTGCGGCCCTTCGGGACCGGGGACAGGGCGTGGCCGGTTTCATCGCGGAAACCTTCCCGTCGGTCGGCGGCCAGATCATTCCGCCCAAGGGCTATCTGCCTGCGGTTTACGAAAAAATCCGTGCTGCCGGCGGCGTTTGCATCGCCGATGAGGTGCAGACAGGTCTGGGACGACTGGGCGAATACTATTTTGGCTTCGAACACCAGGGCGCGGTTCCGGATATCGTGGTGATGGGCAAGCCAATCGGCAACGGGCACCCGCTGGGCGTGCTGGTGACGACCAAAGAGATCGCGGACAGCTTCAACAACGGGATCGAGTTCTTTTCGACCTTTGGCGGCTCGACCCTGTCCTGCCGGATCGGCAAAGAGGTGCTGGATATCGTCGATGACGAGGGGTTGCAGGACAATGCCCGCCGGATGGGGGATCGTCTGATGGCGGGGCTGCGCCAGATCGAAGCCGACTTTGGTTGCGTTGGCGACGTGCGGGGTATGGGGCTGTTTCTCGGCGTGGAACTGATCAACCCCGATGGAAGCGAAGGCACCGAGATTTGCAGCTATGTCAAAAACCGGATGCGCGATCACCGCATCCTGATCGGCAGCGAAGGGCCCAGGGACAACACCCTGAAAATCCGCCCGCCCCTGACCATCGAGGCCGAGGATGTTGACATGATCCTGTGGGCGCTGCGGGATGTGTTGTCCGAGGTGGGCGACTTTACCCCTGCCCCTGTTTGCGATCATGACCATCACCATGCCGGATGCGGGTGCTGCTGAACGAAAAAACCCCGGCGCATCGCCGGGGTTCAACCGTTTCACACACAGGGTCAGTGGAGCACGGCCGAGGGGGTCTGGTGGCCGGTGGTCGGCATTTTGAAATCTGCGGTCATACGTCTGAGAGTCAGCCCCAGTTCTTCCGACAGGGATGCCAGCGCGGGGGCAAAATCCGGACGTACGATCAAAGACGCCAGCATCATCGCATCTTCACGCGCCCCTTCGGACGCTGCCGCGATCATCTGTGCAAAGCAATTCTCATCCGCGCCAAGGCACGCACATCCAAGACCATGCCGGATCAGGGGGCGGCGGCCATGGGTGGCGCATAGCGAGCACAAGCGATCCAAAGTCAGCATTGCCGCACGCCCGCAATCCGCGCCCAGCGCGACTTGGAAATCGCTGGCAGCGTCGGCACGACCGCCCTCGCCTTCGCTCCACATCCGCAGATACATCACGGCACCCGCTTCGATGGGATCGAGATCGGCAAGGCGGCCAACCGCTGCGCCGCCGCGCTTGAAAGGCGCGCTCATTTCGTCAGGATCAGTTTGCCTGCACGGGTGATGCGCAGGGTATAGAGTTGATCGCCAAGTTCTATATGGGCTAGGTTGCCGCCCTTGGTCAGATCCTCGGCCTTGTGCGCGGGAAGCATCGAGACAGCGTAACCTTGGGTTGGGGTCGGGTTCTGTACGTTCATCGGGACATCTCCAGAGCGTTTCGGCATGGTGCCATATCTATCGCGTTTCAATTGATTTGGCTGACCCCGAAAGGGCTGGCTTTCTGTTCCTGCCGCTTAATCTGATTATTTTAGTAAGGATTGTCAAGCATCGTTTTGAAACAGGCGATTGCCCCCCGGTACAGGGCGGGTTAGGTCTTGGGTCGGGCGATGAAGGGCAAGCAAACATGACCGCAGCAGTTGTATTCGATCTGGACGGAACGCTGGTGGACAGCCTGGGCGATCTGGCGGCGGCGGCCAACCGCACGCTGAACGACGTTGGGCATGATCCATTGGCGACGGATATCATCAAAGGATTCGTCGGCAACGGTTTACCCAAGCTGGTCGAACGTATGATCCGGCATTGCGGGCTACCGCTGGATCGCCACGCGGAACTGACCCAACTGACCCTCAAACACTACAATTCCGCGGCCAGCGAAACGACTGTTCCCTACCCCGGCATCCCAGAGGCATTGGCCAAATTGCAGCAAATGGGATGCGTTCTGGGCGTCTGCACCAACAAACCCGAAACACCGGCGCGGCATGTGCTGGAAGCACTGAACCTGTCCCGGTATTTCGACGCGGTTCTGGGTGGCGACAGCCTTTCGACGCGAAAACCGGACCCCAACCATCTGTTCGCAAGCTTCGATGCGCTTCAGACGTCCGGCCCGCGTCTGTTCGTCGGCGACAGCGAAGTTGACGCGGAAACGGCTGCGCGTGCGAAGATCCCGTTTTTGCTGTTTACAGAAGGATACCGGAAGACGCCGGTCGCCGAAATTCCACACACCCTGGCCTATGGTGCATCACAAGATTTGCCCGCCCTCGTCGCCAAATTGATCAAAAGCTGACGCCGGTCGCGAAGATCATCGCGCCCTTCGACGCCCGTAGCGATCCGCATGGCCACCGACCCCGACTGCCATGACCCCCAAAAGTTAAGAGGGGCCGGCCGAGGGGGTGTGGCCAGCCCCTCATCGGGGAAAGTTAATACCGTGTGTGTTTGTGTGGTAAGTACGGTAAGTTATGTTTACCCCTGTTTGTCGCGGCGCGAAATTGGGGGTTTCCCGTAGTTCCCCAAAAAACGCGAAAAATAAGGGATAAATGGCGTTTTTCCGGCCCCGGTCATCTGCAAATTTTCGCATGCAAGACGGGCTTCTGGCCCGCAGCTTCGCAGGGATGATCTGCAAGCCGATTGCAAGCCAAGGGTAACCCTAGGAAAACCTGTCAGAAATCACGCGACCCTGAAATTACCTGAACAGAAAGGTGCTCTGCCAATTGACCGCATGAAACCGCCGGTTCAGATCCCGGACAGCCTGACAATTGCGTGTGTGTGATACTCAAAACCAAACGATCTGCGCCAAACGCGGCTGAATTCCGCGCCTCAACGCGAGATTCCTTGCCGACTCCGTCGACCCCGACTGCGCTTTCCGAATCTTCCCTACACCTGGCACGCGACGTTCAATCGGTTCTAGCAGCCTTCTGCGCGGCAGATGCGTGCCGGGTTGCGCTCAGGATATCAGGCTGTCGGGCACCAACACCCTGTTCATCACAACCCGACGAATCTGTCGGCCGTTTTCACAGCACCCTGCCGCGCAGGAAAACCGGCTATTGGTAATTCTTCGCCTTGGACATTTTGCCGATACCCGGATTGAACGCGTTGGTCGGGTCACAGCATTTGTAATGTGCCGCCAGGTCCGGCTTGGCCTTGTAAAGGTGCCCCACGTTATGTTCAGCAGGGTATTCCGCGCCGCGTTCGTCAAACAGTTTCAACATTGCGGCCTTCAGAGCTTTTGGGTCAGCCCCTTTTTTGACTATGTAGTCTTGATGCATCACGTGGCACATAAAGTGCCCGTAATAGAGTTTGTGAACCAACTGGTCTTCGATCTCAGGCGGCAGCTTCTCTAGCCAGTCCTGGTCGTTGCGGCGCAGTGCGACGTCAAGTGCGATGATATCTTCGACGTCGTCCGAATGGATCGCCATGTAACGCACCGCCGCGCCAGCCGCCGCAAAACGATGAAGGCCTGCGATCCTGGCCTCGCGCGCATCACATTCGAAAAATCCGCCATCCCGGTCACTCAGAAATCGCGGCAACCACTCAGCGGCCTCGGACACACCTTCATCCTTCATTTTCAGGATGAGGTGATGTTCGTATTTGTCGCGGAAGTCCGTCATCCGTTTGGGCAGTACACGGGGCCACAAAGCTATTGCTGCCTGCATGAAACGATCAGTGAAATTTCGCAAAAACGGAATGCGCCGCAGGCGTGCATCCACGGCGCCTTTCATCGCAAAGAACATCGGCAGACGGTCCGTGCCAAGCTTGTCGATCATCACGACCGTGTCCTTGCCATAGCGTGCTGCAATATCGAACGCTTCGCGATGCATGTATTCGGCCGAAACCGGCAGCGATTTGAACTCTGACAATATGTGGCGCCGCAGGTCCGCCAGATCGTCGGGATTGTTGGTGCCCACATAGAACACCTTCTCGACCTCGTTCTTGGGAAAGGTGTCAAGGCGCACGGCAAAAACGGCCAGCTTCCCGGCCGAGCCCGAAGATTCGAAAAGCTTGGCCTTGTCCGCATTGAACCGCGCAGGCGTTTCCGCATTCACGTCCCGCACGATCTGTGCGTAGTCGCTGGCCGACGCGCGTTTGTTGGTTGCCCCGGGATTGCGTTCGAACCTGCCTGCATCGAGGTTTGCAAGGATCTCTTCTGGCGTGCTGCCCAGATCGATGCCCAGATGGTTGACCAGTTCCAATTCACCCTGTTCGGTGATTTGGGCATAGACGGAAAGTTCCGTGTAAACCGGACCGCGCTCTACCAGAGAACCGCCGGAATTGTTGCATACCCCACCCACGATCGACGCGCCGATGCAGGACGAACCGATCACCGAATGCGGCTCGCGTCCGAACGGGGCCAACAGTTTTTCCAACGCAAAAAGCGTGGCGCCCGGAAAGCTGACGATCTGCTCTGCGTCGTTCAAGGGCACCAGAGTATCCATCCGACGCGTGTTGATCAGAACTACGTCACGGTCATAGGTGCCGGACGGCGTAGACCCTTCGGTCAGGCCAGTATTGGCCGCCTGCATGATGACGATCTTGTCGGCTGCAACGCAGGCTTGCAGGATCTTCCATTGCTCCAGCAGAGTCCCCGGCTGAACGACGCACAGCGCCTCACCCTCGCCCGAGCGGAAACCGCGCCGAAAGCGCTCTGTCGCGCGCTCTCCAATCAGCACGTGACGCGTACCGACGATAGAGCGGAAATGTTTGATCAACGCGTCATTGGTCATAACGGCCCCCGTTTCGGGTTAGGGATTGCGGAAACGAATATTTTCGCGGCTGAGCTGGCCAACACTGGTGACACCCATCAGCTTCATGTCGCGCTCGATCTCGGCACGCATCAGCCCAAGGGCCCGTTCGACCCCAGCCTGCCCCGCGGCAGCGAGAGGATACAGGTAGTGCCGCCCGATACCCACGGCTTTGGCCCCGATCGACAGCGCCTTAAGCACATGGGTGCCACGCTGAATGCCGCTGTCCATCATCACGTCCAGCTTGTCGCCGACGGCATCGACAATCTCGGCCAGTTGATCGAACGGCGTGCGCGATCCGTCCAGTTGGCGGCCACCGTGGTTCGACAGGATGATGCCGGTGCAACCGATCTCAGCCGCGCGTTTGGCATCTTCGACGGTCATGATCCCCTTCAGGCAGAACTGACCATCCCAGTCGCGCACCATCTGCGCCACGTCATCCCAGTCCATCGACGGATCGAGCATATCGGTGAAATACCCGCCAATCGAACTGGCCCCACCGCCCATATCCACATGTTCCTCAAGCTGAGGCAGCCGGAACTTTTCATGGGTGACATAGTTGATCCCCCACATCGGCTTGATCGCAAACTGTATCATGCCGCCCAGCGTCAAGCGGAACGGGATCGAGAACCCCGTGCGCAGATCACGCTCGCGGTTGCCGCCGGTGATGCTATCGACGGTCAGCATCATGACCTCGACACCGGCCTCTTTGGCGCGCTGCATCATGGCGGCGTTCAACCCGCGATCCTTGTGAAAGTAGAATTGATAGACCTGCGGGTTCTTGTGTTTTTGGCGCAGCTCCTCCAGCGAGACGGTTCCCAGAGAGGAAACTCCGAACATGGTGCCGTATTTCTCGGCCGCCGCCGCGACGGCGCGCTCGCCCTGATGGTGGAACAGGCGTTGCAACGCGGTGGGTGAGCAATAGACCGGCATGTCCAGTTTCTGCCCCATCACAGTGACGGACATGTCCACGTCCGAAACCCCACGCAGGACCGAAGGCAACAGATCGCAGCGGTCGAACGCCTTGGTGTTTTCCCGGTACGTCACCTCATCATCCGCGCCACCGTCGATGTAATTGAAGATCGGCCCCGGCAGTCGTTGCTTGGCCAGCCGCCGGAAGTCGTGGAAGTTATGACATTGGCTCAGGCGCATCCGATAAGCTCCTTAGTAGGCGACCGACGGCAACCAGGTGGCAAGGGTCGGCCACAGAAACACTAGCGCCAATCCGGTCAATTGCAGCAGGACAAATGGGATGATGCCCTTGTAGATATGCGTCAGCTTGATCTCTGGTGGGCAAACACCTTTGAGATAGAACAAGGCAAAGCCAACGGGCGGCGTCAGGAAGCTGGTTTGCAGCGTCACCGCAACCAGGATCACAAACCACACCAGCGCCGGTTCATCCAGAACGCCAAAGCCGGGGATATCGATGCCCAGACCGTTCACGATGGGGCGCATCAGGGGCAGCACGATCAGCGTGATCTCGATCCAGTCCAGTACGAAGCCCAGCAGGAAGACGATGAACAGGATGAACAGAATTGTCCCGTTGGCGCCAAAGCCGGTGGATTGCACCACGTGTTCGATCAGCTCATCCCCGCCCAACTCGCGCAGGACATAGGAAAACACAGTCGCACCGAGGAAGATCGCAAAGATATAGGCGGTGGTGTTGAAGGTCGACACCAACACGTTCCACAGTTTGGCAAAGGTCAGCTTGCGATAGCCCAGCGCCAGCAGGGTCGCACCCAAGGCACCGATGCCGGACGCTTCGGTTGGCGTGGTCAGACCGGCAAAGATCGACCCCAACACGGCAAGGATCAGCATCAGCGTCGGGATGACTGCGATCAGCACGTCCTTCACGGCTGCCCAGTCGGGGGCTTTCGCGCCTTCGGGTACGGGGGCCGCGTCGCGTTTCACCAGAGCCAGAATGAAGATGTAGGTCAGATACAAGGCGCCGATGATCACGCCCGGGAAAACCGCGGCCATGAACAGGTCACCGACTGACAGGGCCATTTGATCGGCCATGATCACCAGCATGATCGAGGGCGGGATCAGAATGCCCAATGTCCCCGAGGCCGAAACCACGCCCGCCGCCAGCGTCGGCTGGTACTTCTGCTGCATCATCGACGGCAGCGACAGCACGCCCAGCAGAACAACCGAGGCACCAATGATGCCGGTCGAGGCCGCCAGAATGATCCCGATCAGGGTCACGGTGATGGCCAGTCCTCCGCGCACCGTCCCGAACAGGCGCTGCATCGAGGACATCAGACGCTCGGCCACTCCGGATTCGTCCAGCATCAGCCCCATGAAGATGAACATCGGGAGCGCAACCAGAACTGCGTTAGACATGGTGGCATAAACGCGGTTCACCACAGCACCCAGGGTCAGGTAATCGAGCCCGGTAAAGGTGCTCTCAAGACCCGTCCACAGCATAAGATCGTTGTCGAACAGGTAAGCCAGACCGCAATAAGCCACACCGACACCCGCCAGCACCCATGCCACCGGATAGCCAGTGAACAGCAGCGCAATGAAGGTCAGGAACATCGCTATGACCAGCTTTTCCTCGGTCGTTTCGACAAGGAAGGTCAAGCCCACGCAAACAGCGGCGAACACGGCCAGAACCAGCAGAATACGGCGCAGCGGCGCGCCTTCACGTTCCGAGGCCGGCCCGTAGATCAGCGCGTGCCCGTCGTGGATCAGCCGCGCCAACGCCGCCAGAGCCAACAGCACAAAGCTGATCGGGATAACCGCCTTGAAAGCCCAGCGTGCAGGCAGGCCAGTTGGGCTGTCCGAGCGTTCGTTGACGCGGAAGCTTTCGTAGAAATAATCATAGCCCTGATCGACCATCAGATAGATGAACGGGGTCAGCAGGGTCAGGATGCCGATCACTTCGATGATCCGCTGCGCGCGGCGCGAAAGCTGCATATGCAGGACGTCCACACGCACATGGCTGTCGGTGATCAGGGCATACGAGATGCCGATCATCGTGACGATTCCATAGAAATGCCACTGGATCTCATCCAGTTTCGGGTAGTTCTGGCTGAACAGGTAGCGCAGCGAGACCTGTGCGAAGATCGCGCCCATCAGCAGGACATTGGCCCACATGACGACATGACCCACAGCCTTGACCCCGGCGTCGATCGCGACGGCGATTTTCTGGCGGTCGGAATCGGGGTGTTCCAGGATGCCTTCATAGGCTTCGACCGGATCGTTGAGGTTCTTTTGGGTGGTCATGGTCATTCCTCGCTCAGCAACCCGGAATACGGGTAGTGAAAGGTTAGAAAGTCCGAAGATCGAAAAGCAGGAACCGGAGCGGCGGATCGGGCCGCCCCGGCAACGTCAGTGAGGGAGAGATTACTGACGTGGGAGGAAGGCGTTCGTCTTCCAGAGGTTATAGCCGTCACGGAATTCGTTCATGTCGGCCAGAACCTTGGCAAAGAAGGCATCATTGGCGGCTTCTTCTGCGGCAACCTCTTCCCAGGTCGCGCGGAAGGTATCCAGCATCTCGGGTGACCACTGCTTTATGGTGACGCCGTTGTTTTCAACGTTGTCGATCAGGGCCGCGTGCTGGATGGCTTCGCCTTCGGCAAAGCTGTCCGCCATCGAAGCCTTGCAGGCGCTTTCGATGATTGCCTTGTGCTGATCGCTGGTTTCGTTCCAGACGTCCTTGTTGATCAGCAGTTCAAACACGGTCGCCTGCTGATGCCAGCCCGGGAAATAGTTGAACTTGACCAGCTTGTGGAAGCCCAGGCGCGCGTCGATGGCAGGCATTGAAAACTCGGTCGCGTCAATCGCGCCTTTTTCCAATGCGGGGAAGATCTCGCCACCTGGCAGCAGCGAGGTCGCCACACCCAGTTTTTGCATCACCTTGCCGCCCAGACCAAAGAAACGCATCTTCAGCCCGTTCAGGTCCTCGGGCGAATTGATTTCGGACGCGAACCAGCCCGAGGTTTCCGGCGCGATGATGGCGCAGGGCAGTACTTTGACGTTGTAACCGGCCTGATCATACATCTCCTGATACAGGGTCATGCCGTTGCCATAATACAGCCAAGCCATGTATTCGCCCGCCTCGGGGCCGAACGGCACGGCCGAGAACAGCGGAGCAGCCGGGATTTTCCCGGCCCAGTAACCAGCCGTGGTGTAGCCCGAGTTGATCTTGCCTGTGGACACGGCGTCCAGAATTTCGAAGGGCGGCACCAGTTTTCCCGGCTCGTACACCTTCATCTTCAACGTGCCACCGGACATCAGTTCCAGCTGATCAGCCACACGTGGAATAGGCGAACCCAGGCCCGGCAGTTCGGTCGAAAAGGCAATCGGTGTTTTCAGCAGCAGCTTGTCCGCCGCAACTGCGGGTGCCGCCAGCAGGCTGGCGGCCACGGCCAGGCTTGTCAGGGTCTTCTTCATGAAATCTCCTCCAGGGTTGGTCGGGTTTTCTCCGATCAGTGGCGCAGGCTCTTCCAGCGCCGCTCCGGTGGTAAACTAACTTTACCAGCTAAAACCAGTCAATAACTTTGTTTACCACTGACTCTAACCGAAACTGGAATCTCGCCTTCTACAAGCCACGCAAAATCCCGATATGACTGCATCAAAAACTAACAGATTCTCCAAAAATCATTCAGAAACAGACACGTAATTCACGTTCGGGAAGAACAGCCTCGCGCTTGAAATCTGAACGGATATGGTTATCTTTGTTTACCAGTTATTCTGGTTATTTCAGCGTCACACGGGGCAATATCTCATGAACACCACGGCGATTTTTGAACCGGTTGGACACGAATCGCTGGCTGATGCGGTGGTTTCACAGGTCGAGGACCTGATCGCTTCGGGCATCCTGAAGCAGGGCCGAAAACTGCCTTCCGAGCGCGATCTGGCCGAGATGCTGCGCGTGTCGCGCCCGAAGCTGCGCGAGGCCCTTCAGGTGCTGGAAGAACGCGGGCTGGTCACAACGCAACACGGTGAGGGAACATTCGTCGCGGCCCTGACCGGACAAGCCATGATGCCCGCGCTTCTTGCTTTGTACGAACGCCACGAGCCGGCTTTCTTCGACTATCTGGAGTATCGCCGCGAGCAGGAAGGTTTCGCGGCCCGGCTTGCCGCACGTCGCGCCACCAAGGCAGACAAGGAACGGATTTCCGAGATCCTTGATGAAAACGAGCGTGCCTGGCAGGAGCAGGACACCAAGGCTTCGCAAGAGGCGGACTTTGCGCTGCATTCCGCGATTGTGGATGCCAGCCAGAACGCGACCCTGATCCACATGATGGCGTCGATCTACGAACTCACCCGCAAGGGCGTTTTCTACAATCGCGACTTCCTGCGCACGATCGATGGGACCGGCGAAAAGCTGTTGCAGCAACATCTCGAACTCGGCCGCGCAGTGATCGAAGGTGATGAGGAGCGGGCCGAAAAAGCGGCAACGGATCACATCGACTTTGTCGAAGAGTCCTTCAAACTCGGGATTGAACAGCGGCGACGCGAAGCCATGGCCGAAAAGCGCCGGATACTGTCGCGCTGACGGCGTTGTCACCCATTTGCCTTTCTGATTGCGGGGCCCAGTCTCCGAGGTGGCCGTGAAACTCTCCTGTTTGGCGGTTTTCGACCGGTTTCAAAACTTACCCGAGCTGGCTGTCAGATATCCTCTCCGGGCGGTTCCAGAAGGCCGCCGGGTTCCAACAAGGCCCGCTCGGACAGCCACGGGTTGAGCTCAAGCGCCTCGGACAGTGCTGCACGCGCGTCTTCCAGGCGTCTCAACCCCATCAGGGACAAAGCCCGCCCACTCAGCGCACCGATATGGTTTGGCGACATTTCGATCGTGACATTCAGATCGCGCAGCGCCGCTTCAAAATCCTGCCTCAGGTAGTTTACGAAAGCCCGCTGATTGTAGCCTTCGGCGTAATCCGGGCAATATTCGACAAGCTGGTTGAAATCGTCCAATGCGCCCGACAAATCCCACGCCTCTCGTCGCGCCATTCCCCGGTCCAGCAGTGTCTGCGACCGGGCATCCGGCGCGTCCGTCCAGAGTTCCCACATTTGATTCGAGATGACCCGGGCGTCGCCTTGCGATTCCGCCTTTTGGACCTGCTTGATCAGCGCATTCACCCCTTCGGAATGATCCGGAGCCGTGGGGCATGTCTCAGCCATGGCCGAGCATGAAAACGCGATCAGAAAAAACGTTGCAGCACAGGTTCGCATCACGCAACAAGGGTGGGCCAAAATTCCGCCGGGTCAAGACTGATGTTCAAAACCGCCCAGCATACCGGTTTCCTTCACGGCCTCCATCGCAACAAAAGTTGAGGTATTGGCGACATGCGGCAGAGACGAAATCTTCTCGGCCAATACACGGCGGTATTCCGACATCGTGGCGGTGCGCACTTTCAGAAGATAGTCAAAATTGGACGCGATCATATGGGCCTGCTCGACCTCGGCGGTTTTGCGGACGGCTGCGTTGAACTCGGCCAGCGCCTTTTCGCGGGTATCGGTCAAACGCACCTCGACAAACGCGACGTGATCCAGGCCCAGCCGGATCGGATCCAGCATCGCCCGATAGCCCGTGATCACTCCGCTCGCCTCCAGCCGTTTGAGCCGCGCTTGCGTCGGAGATTTTGACAGCCCGATCTCGCGCGCAAGATCGGCCACCGAGATACGGCCGTCCTCGGCCAGAATCCTTAGAATCGACCGGTCAAACCGATCAAGATCAGGAAAACTCATTTGAACTGTCCGCTGGCAAAAGTTCAGGTTATTCTCCTTCAATTACATCAAACTCAGTCCGTTGTCCTGATTTTTCCGCATTATATTATCACAAAGACCGGAGGACATATGTCACACAGCCTGCGCACCCTCATCGATACTTCCACCTATGCCGATCAGTCGGCAGTTCTTGAGACACTGATCTCTCAGGCCAGCCTGACGGACACGGATCGCAGCGCCATCGGCGCCGCGGCTGCGCAGCTTGTGCGCGATATCCGGTCCAGCACCTCTCCGGGGTTGATGGAGGTGTTTCTGGCCGAATATGGCCTGTCCACCGACGAAGGCATCGCCCTGATGTGTCTGGCCGAAGCGTTGCTGCGCGTGCCGGATGCCGACACAATTGACGCGTTGATCGAAGACAAGATCGCGCCCTCCGATTGGGGCAAGCATCTGGGGCAATCCTCGTCCTCGCTGGTGAACGCCTCGACATGGGCGCTGATGTTGACCGGAAAGGTGCTGGACGAGGGCAAGGCGTCTCCGGTCGGGGCGCTGCGCGGTGCGATCAAGCGGTTGGGCGAGCCGGTGATCCGCACTGCCGTGGCACGCGCGATGAAAGAGATGGGCCGGCAGTTCGTTCTGGGGGAAACCATTCAGTCCGCCATGGACCGCGCACGCGGGATGGAGGAGAAAGGCTATACCTATTCCTACGACATGCTGGGCGAAGCAGCCCGAACCGAAGCGGACGCGGCGCGCTATCACCTGTCCTATTCCCGCGCAATCTCGGCCATTGCCGAGGCCTGCACCCATCACGATATCCGCGCCAACCCGGGCATTTCGGTAAAACTGTCCGCCCTGCACCCCCGTTATGAGCTGGCACAGGAACAGCGTGTGATGGACGAGCTGGTGCCGCGACTGCGGGCGCTGGCCCTGCTGGCCAAGGCGGCCGGAATGGGCCTGAACGTCGATGCAGAAGAGGCGGATCGCCTGTCGCTGTCGTTGCAGGTGATAGAGGCGGTGATGTCCGACCCGGCCCTTGCCGGCTGGCACGGGTTTGGCATCGTGGTTCAGGCCTATGGCCCGCGCGCAGGCCTGGTACTGGATACGCTGTATGGCATGGCCGAACGTCACGATCGCCGGATTATGGTGCGATTGGTCAAAGGTGCCTATTGGGATACCGAGATCAAACGCGCGCAGGTAGAAGGGGTAGATGGCTTTCCCGTCTTCACGCACAAGGCGGCAACCGACGTCTCCTATATCGCCAATGCACGCAAACTGCTGGGCATGACCGATCGGATCTATCCGCAATTTGCCACGCACAACGCGCACACGGTCAGCGCCATCCTTCACATGGCCAAAGATCAACCGTTCGAGTTCCAGCGCCTGCACGGCATGGGCGAGACCTTGCATCAGATCGTGATGGACAAGCAGAACACCCGGTGCCGCATCTATGCACCGGTCGGGGCGCATCGCGACTTGCTGGCTTATCTGGTTCGGCGCTTGTTGGAGAACGGTGCGAATTCATCCTTCGTCAACCAGATTGTGGACGAGGATGTGCCACCGGAAGTGGTCGCCGCCGATCCGTTTGTTGCGATCCGGACCCCTCCGCCCGCACTGCCGACCGGGCCGGAATTGTTCCAGCCTGAAAGACCGAATTCCAAGGGTTTTGACCTGCATCACACACCAACCCTGGATCAGATTGATGCGGCACGGGATCAGTTCCGCGCCCATCACTGGTATGCGCAACCCTTGCTGGCCGATGCGGCCAAACCCGATGCGGATGAGCCGGTGATCAATCCGGCACGGCCGCAGGACAGGCCCGGCGCGGTGGCCCCAGCCAGCGCGGCGGATGTGGAAATGGCATTGGCCTCGGCCAACCCCTGGGATGCCCCCGCTGCCGAACGCGCCCGCATCCTCAATGCCGCAGCCGATCTTTACGAAGCCCATTATGGCGAGTTGTTTGCCCTGCTGGCGCGTGAGGCTGGGAAGTCGCTGCCCGATGCGGTGGCCGAACTGCGCGAGGCGGTGGATTTCCTGCGTTACTATGCAGCCAACATCCCCGATGCCGAACCCGCGGGGATTTTCACCTGCATCAGCCCGTGGAACTTCCCGCTGGCGATTTTCTCTGGGCAGATCTCTGCTGCGCTGGCAACCGGAAACGCGGTTCTGGCCAAGCCTGCGCCCCAGACGCCCCTGATCGCACATCGTGCCATTCAGCTTATGCACGAGGCGGGGGTGCCGCGCGACGTGCTGCAACTGTTGCCAGGCGGGCCTGCCGTGGGTGCGGCGCTGACGTCGGATCCACGCATCTCGGGCGTGGCCTTCACAGGGTCAACAGCCACCGCGCTGAAAATCCGCGCGGCGATGGCCGGATCCATGCGCCCCGGTACGCCGCTGATCGCGGAAACCGGCGGTCTGAATGCAATGATCGTCGACAGCACCGCCCTTCCCGAACAGGCCGTGCAGTCGATCATCGAAAGCGCCTTTCAGTCGGCGGGCCAGCGCTGTTCCGCCCTGCGCTGCCTGTATTTGCAGGAAGACATCGCCGATGACGTTCTGACCATGCTCAAAGGGGCGATGGATGCGCTGTCGGTCGGCGACCCCTGGCTTTTGTCGACGGATTGCGGACCGGTGATCGACGAACAGGCCCGCCAGGGCATCGCCGAGCATGTGACCAAGGCGCGCCACGAAGGGCGGGTGCTGAAAGAGCTTCCGTTGCCGCCCGAAGGTATCTTTGTTGCTCCGACACTGATCGAGATCCCCGGCATCGCCGCGCTGGAACGCGAGGTGTTCGGCCCGGTGCTGCACGTCGCCCGGTTCAAGTCGCAAGAGATCGACAAGATCATCGCCGATATCAACGCCACCGGATACGGCCTGACCTTCGGCCTGCACACCCGCATCGACGACCGCGTGCAGCATGTGACCGAGGCGATCCATGCGGGCAACATCTATGTGAACCGCAACCAGATCGGCGCCATCGTCGGGTCTCAGCCCTTTGGTGGCGAAGGATTGTCAGGCACGGGCCCCAAGGCGGGCGGGCCGAACTACATGATCCGGTTCTGCGCTCCCGACCGTCAAAGCACGGCGGATACCTGGGGCGCCGTGGCTGATCTGCCTGCGGCACAAGGTCAACCTGCGCAGGTCAAAACCCGGTCCCTGCCCGGCCCGACCGGTGAATCAAACCGCCTGAGCGAGTATCCCCGTCCGCCTCTTCTGTGCTTGGGACCCGGAGAGGCCGCAGCGCGTGCGCAGGCCGATGCTGTACTCGCGCTGGGTGGCACCGCCATTCAGGCGACCGGGATGCTTGACCTGCACCGGTTGGAAAACCTGACCGGCATTTCGGGCGTGTTTTGGTGGGGAGATGACGAAACAGCGCGGCTGATCGAACAGCATCTGGCGCGCCGCGACGGCCCGATTCTGCCGCTTATACCCGGCAAGCCCGACCGCGCGCGTGTTCTGGGTGAACGCCATGTCTGCGTGGACACGACCGCGGCGGGCGGAAACGCAGCTTTGTTGGGAGGTGCGGCATAAGCTTGCCTTGACGCTGGACGCACAAAAGCCCAGCGTCACGGCATGTTTCCGATCCGCGACCATAACCCCTCGGGGCGCACACCTTATGTTGTCTATGCCTTGCTGGCGGCCAATACCCTGATATTCCTCAGCTATGCGGGGATCATGGATGATGGGCCACGGATCGGCAGGCTGTTTTTCGACTACGCCATCATCCCGGCGCGGGTCAGCGACGGGTTCGGACTGGAAACCCTCGTGACATCCATGTTCCTGCACGGGGGGTGGATGCACTTGGCGGGCAACATGCTGTTTCTTTGGATCTTCGGTGACAATCTGGAAGACGAGATGGGCCATCTGCCCTTCCTGCTGTTTTACATGGCGGCTGGAATCGGCGCGGGCCTGATTCACGTCATCACCGGGCCCGAGTCCCAAGTTCCCACTGTTGGGGCCTCGGGCGCGATTGCGGGCGTGATGGGCGGGTATCTGTTGCTGTTCCCGAAAGCACGGGTGGATATCCTGCTGATCCTGATCGTCTATTTCAGGGTCTTTACCATTCCCGCCTTCATCATGCTGGGCGTCTGGCTGGCGATACAGTTCTTTGGCAGCGTCACCAGCAATCCGGACGAAGGCGGCATCGCCTATTGGGCCCATACCGGAGGGTTTGCCGTTGGCCTGTTCCTGTGCATACCGCTGTGGCTGAGACGCGGCGGAATTCAGTTCTGGGATCGCACCCATGGACACCCGCCCCACCCGGAGGCGAAGTACAAGCTGTCACAATCCCGCATTCCGCGCGTTCCGCGCCGCTAAAGCTGGTTCAAAGGGCGCCTAGCCCCGGATCACCTTGGCGAACTGATCGAAGATCGGTTCGTTCGAACAGATCACTTCACCATCTTCCAGCACGTTGCCTTCAGGGTTCAGCGCCTGCACGAAACCGCCAGCCTCTTTGACGATGATCACACCGGCGGCCAGATCCCAAGCATTCAGGCGGCGTTCCCAAAAGCCTTCGTATCGGCCTGCGGCCACGTATGCCATATCCAGCGCGGCGGCGCCCCAACGACGCACACCGGCGCAGGCGGGCATCAGACGCGCCAGATCCTGCAAAGTCGCAGGCAGATCCGAGCGGCCACCAAAGGGCAAACCGGTCGCGAAGACCGATTCAATCATGCGATGACGGCCCGACACGCGAATACGGGTGTCGTTCATCCAGGCGCCCTCACCCTTTTCAGCAAAGAACATCTCGTCCTTGGCGGCGTCATAGATCACGCCGGCAACGATCTTGCCCTTGTGTTCCAGTGCTATGGAAATCGCCCAATGCGGCAGGCCGTGCAGGAAATTAGTGGTGCCGTCCAGCGGATCGACGATCCAGCGGCGGGTCGGATCCTCGCCATCGATGGAGCCGCCCTCTTCGGCCAGCCAGCCATAGGTCGGCCGTGCGCCCAGCAGCTCTTCTTTCAGGATGGCTTCGGCGGCGATGTCGGCCTTCGAGACGAAATCACCGGCACCTTTCATCGACACCTGCAGATTCTCGACTTCACGGAAATCCTTGACCAAAGAACGCCCCGCCTTGCGCGCGGCCTTGATCATGATGTTGAGATTTGCGCTGCCAACCATTGTCAAAAGGCTCCTGTCCGGTCAAACCGCGCGTATACTGCCGCAACGCGCCCTTGCCAAGAGGAATGATGCGCATAACAGACCCGCAGGAAACGCCGTTACTGGGATTGCAGCTTGCGCGCTTCTTCCCGGGCCAGTTTCACCAGTTCCTGCACAAAGGGTTTCTCCAGATCTTCCGACCGGACCGCGGCATAGAGACGCCGTGTAATACCCTCTTTCGTCAAGGGTCTGGTGACGTAGTCCGAGTTGTATTTGACCTCGCGCACGACCCAATCCGGCAGCACTGAAATGCCCCGGTTCGATGCAACCAGCAGCAGAATGACGGCGGTCAGTTCCACCTGCCGGATCGTTGCAGGCTCAACCCGTGCCGGGATCAACAGCTGGCTGAACACATCCAGACGCGTGCGTTCCACCGGATAGGTGATCAGGGTCTGGCCGCGAAAATCCTCGGCCTCGACAAAGCCTTTCTTGGCCAGGGGATGGGTCGAAGCGGCCACAAACACCGCGTTATAATCAAAAAGTTCGACAAATTCGACGCCCGGCAGGTCTTCGGGATCGGACGAGACCACCAGATCGACCTCTTCCTTCTGCAAGGCCGGAAGCGCGTCGAAGGCCAGACCGGGGCGGATATCGACATCGACGTCACCCCAAGATTTCCTGAAGGATTCGAGCACCGGGAACAGCCATTCGAAACAGGCGTGGCATTCAATGGCTATGTGCATCCGCCCTGTGCGCCCGTCCCGCAGCGAAGAAAATTCATTCTGGGCGGCTTCGACCTGCGGCAGGATCTGCTCGGCCAATCGCAACAGGCGCAAACCGGCAGCCGACAGTTTCATGGGTTTGGAGCGGCGCAGAAACAGCTCGACCCCGGCCTGATCCTCCAACCCTTTGATTTGATGGCTCAATGCGGACTGGGTGATGTTCAACTGATCCGCAGCGCGGGCCAGCCCGCCGCATTCATGGATCGCCTTGATGGTGCGCAGGTGCCGGAATTCAATATGCATTTCAAACAGCATTCATGTTGTTGTTGAGTAATATGAGTTTGTTTCACAATGCTCGCCATGGCACAAGAGGCTCAGTTGATCCAGTGAGGCCACGATGTCCAAACCTGAAATTTCCTTCGAGTTCTTTCCGCCCAAAACTTTGGAAGCCTCTTTCCGCCTTTGGGACACGGTCCAGACATTGGCCCCTTTGGATCCCCGCTTTGTTTCCGTCACCTACGGCGCTGGTGGCACGACGCGTGAACTGACACGCGACGCGGTTTCGACCCTTCACAAGTCATCGGGCCTGAACGTGGCCGCTCATCTGACCTGTGTCGATGCTTCGCGGCAGGAAACGCTGGAGATCGCAGACACCTTTGCGCGCGCCGGCGTGCAGGACATCGTCGCCCTGCGCGGCGACCCGCCGAAGGGTCAGGACAAGTTTGTGCCGCACCCCGACGGGTTTTCCAGTTCAGTCGAACTGATCGAGGCACTGGCCGAAACCGAAATGTTCAGCATTCGTGTCGGGGCCTATCCCGACACCCACCCCGAGGCCGCAAACATGGCTGCGGATGTGGACTGGCTGAAGGCCAAGCTGGACGCAGGCGCAGACGAAGCGCTGACGCAGTTCTTTTTCGAAGCCGAAACCTTTTTCCGGTTCCGCGATGCTTGCGTCAAGGCCGGCATCGACAAACCGATCGTGCCTGGCATCTTGCCGATCGAGAACTGGGCAGGTGCTCGCAACTTCGCCAAGCGCTGTGGCACGCATATTCCCCAGTGGGTCGAACAGGCGTTTGAAAAGGCGGTGCGCGACGAGCGTGAGGATCTGTTGGCCACGGCAATCTGCACAGAGCTGTGTTCAGACCTGATCGAAGGCGGCGTGGACAAGCTGCACTTTTATACCCTGAACCGTCCCGAACTGACGCGCGATGTCTGCTTTGCACTGGGCATTACACCGAGCGTTGAGTTGGAAAACGTCGCCTGACTTTCAAAAAACCCAATGATTCGCCCGGGTTACGTTTACGCCCGGGCGTTTGTCGTTTCAGAAGATGTGTACTGTGTCACAACCCCGCCCGTAAAACGGTGCCTTTGAGGGACAATTGAATCTCAGCATCGCGATTGTTGTCCCCAGCCCGGCAAATCATCCCTGAAATTTGACAAAACTATGACTGTGACCACACTGGTTCTGTGTAGTTTGTAAAGAGTGTTTTGAGTATGGAACCTGTCGATAAAGTGCGGGCGCGCGCGGATGCGTTGGCGGATCTGGGGTTGAGTCCCTGCGCCGGTTCCCAAGCGATCAGGGACGCCTGGAGGCAGATCGCCTTCCATTCACATCCCGATCATACGGATGGGGACAGTTCCGGTTTTTCGCGCGCCAAAGCGGCATATGATTTTCTGCGCAAGGAAGGGTTGGTTACAAAAGGTGGTGCCAGTTCCGGCCCTCCGCAACCGCGCCGACCCCGCTTGAAAAAGCGCATCATCGAACTTCCGCTGGAGGATATCGCCGCCTGCAAGGCGATGCTGAATCCCGACCAAAGGTTGCCGCAAATGCACGATGAAGCGGATGTTCAGGACAGATCTGATGCATGTGTCTCGGATCACGTTCCCGACGCGGTCGGGTGTTACGGGCGGCATCTGACCTATTTTGTCACCACGCCCGTGCATCATGGGTCAAATCGCGTGGCCTTGCCAACGACCGTCCTGACCAACGCGCGTCACACCGAGGCTGAAATTCTGAGCTTCCAGTCAAAAGATACCGGCGCCGGAGAAGTCATCATCCCCGATACGATCCGCGAACGGAAGTTTCCGGGGGCCAAAAGTGTACGGATCAGGTTTGATGCCGATCAGGATATTCGGGATCAATTCTGGCTTGCGGGGTAACGGCCTCAGCCCGGCTTGACCAGCCGGGCTTGGTTCTTTTGATGCCGGATCAGTTTGAAACCGGGCCTTCCGACGTGAATTTCGGGATCACATTGGTCGAGGCGTCGCTTGGTTCGATACCGGGCCAGTTGCCTTCGGCAAGATTGATATTGCCTGGAATGTCTTCCTCGAAAAATCCGACAACCACGTCGGTGATGTTGAGATACAGCTTGTCATCCACGATCCGCCACAGGTTTGGATTTGCAGGAACCTTGCCACCACGCGACACGCCGTAAGCGCAGTGCCCATCATATTGCGGCGCGTAGTATGCTGGGTTTTCAAGGAATTTGTCGCGGTTTTCCTCGGTCGCAAATGCCCAGGTCGCACCGTTGTACTCGGCGGTGATGTTGGTATTTCCACGCACACCTTCGGGCTGCGACTGGCCAACTGGCATCTGATCCAGGCTGCGATAGGCAACGACATCATAACCCGAAACAGCAAAACCTGTGCCGTCGATATATTGAGGGCCGGCAAAAGCCGGAACCGCCAGAGCTATGGCCGTAGCGAGTGTCAATGCAAAGCGTTTCATGTCGTCTATCCTTTTCGGGTCAACTAAATCCGTGATGCCTTGCGGCAGGTCTGACAGGACAATATGCGATTCCCAAGCGGTGCGTAGTCCCCCTAACGCCGCTGTGACCCGACACGAGAAAACGTGAGAGTTTGGCGGCGGATTGTTACAGAATACGCCAGTTGAGTAGGGTTGGACTCGGCGGTTTGCAATATTAGCTGTATGGCAGCCCTGACATAGGCAAGAAAGGCAAGAGATGAGCGACCAACCCTCGTATACCCCTCCAACGGTCTGGACCTGGGACAGTAAAAGTGGCGGACAATTCGCCAACATCAACCGGCCGATCGCCGGCGCGACCCATGACAAGGACCTGCCGGTCGGACGGCATCCTCTTCAGCTGTACTCGCTCGCGACACCTAATGGCGTGAAAGTCACGGTGATGCTGGAAGAGCTGTTGGCACTTGGTCATGAAGGCGCTGAATACAACGCCTGGCTGATCAACATCGGAGAAGGCGACCAATTCAGCTCGGGCTTTGTCGAGGCCAACCCGAACTCGAAAATCCCCGCGCTTTGGGATCGGTCGGGCGACAAACCTGTTCGTGTTTTTGAAAGCGCCTCGATCCTGTTCCATCTGGCTGAAAAGTTCGGCGCGTTTCTGCCCGCATCCGGCCCGGAGCGGACCGAGGTGATGAACTGGGTGTTCTGGCAGATGGGCAGCGCGCCGTATCTGGGCGGTGGGTTCGGGCATTTCTACGCCTATGCACCCGAGAAATGGGAATACCCGATCAACCGTTTCGCCATGGAGACCAAGCGCCAACTGGATGTTTTGGATCGTGAACTGGCGGAAAAAACCTTCATCGCGGGCGAAAACTATTCCATCGCGGACATGGCGATTTGGCCCTGGTATGGCCAGTTGGTTCTGGGCCGCCTTTACAGCGCGGCAGAGTTCTTGGACGTGGAATCCTACAAGAACGTCATGCGATGGGCCAAGGCAATCGACGCGCGCCCTGCGGTTCAGCGTGGCCGCATGGTCAACCGCGCCTTTGGCGAGCCGCACACGCAGCTTCACGAACGCCACGACGCCAGCGATTTCGAAACCCGCACGCAGGACAAGCTGGAAGCGGCGGCGGAATAAACATATCCCAGGCGCAACGACACGCGGTGCAGCTTGTGCCGCGTGTTTGCGTTTGGATGGTTATTTCAGAATGGGTGGGTTGTCCGGATTGCTGCCGGGGGCTTCGCGGACCGCTTCGGCAATTTGCGGCTGGGGCAGATCAAACCGAAGGCCCACCTTGGCCAGAAGCGCGGCGGCGGCCTCGCTTGCGGTGAAAAACCCGACATCCATCGCGCCTGCCTCAATCCCGGAAAAGGTCAGCGCCTCGGATGCGGCTTTGGCCAAAGCGGGCTCGGCCCCTTCAATCGCATCGACAAATCCCAACAGATGGCCCTGCGCGCCCGATTTGGACTTGGTGGCAACCAGATAGGCTGCGCTGGCAAGTCCGCCCGCCGTCGCCAGTTTCGCATCCAGCGCGGTCAGCAGGTTTTGCGGCAGACCGGCAGGGGGCAAAAACTCGGCAAGCTCTTCCTCGACCTCTTGCGGGCTGTGTTGCAACGTTTCAGCCAACCATTCCAGGGCTTCCGCCGGGACCAGCATGGAAGATGGCGCAGTCTCCAGGTTCAGACCAAGCCCGATGCCCTGCCCCGACAGCATCCCCGAAAGCACCCGCCCCGACAGCGCCACATAAGGCACGGGCCGCTCGGCAAACTGCGCCAGCCGGTCCTCACGATCAAAGGCCAGAACAAAGCGCCCGTCAGCCACATCGAACAATTCGGGCGAGATATTCTCGTCCCGCGCTTCTTCGGTCAGCATCAGAAACAGCTCGCTATCCGCAAGCCGTTCAAAGAAACGCAGACGGGCGGCATCACTTGTCGGGTCCGCCTGCATCGCGGCATGCGCAGTGTCCAACGCCGTGGATTCAGTCATTCAGCACCTCTTGGACCCGTGTACGCAAAACAGGCAGCAGTTCAGCCTCGAACCACGGGTTTTTCTTCAACCATGCCGTATTGCGCCAGGACGGGTGAGGCAAGGCAAAGACCCGCGGCGCATGGTCCCGCCAGTTGCGAACGGTGTCCGTCACCGACCCGCGCGCGCCAAGATGAAACTTGTGTGCATGACCTCCGACCAACACGGTCAGCGGCACACGCCCCAGGTCCTGCATCACCCGGTCGTGCCAGGTCTTGCGGCAAATCGCAGGTGGCGGAAGATCAGCATTGCGCGCATCATACCCAGGAAAGCAGAACGCCATCGGTACGATCGAAACACGGTCGCGATCGTAAAAAACCGACTCACCAATCCCCAGCCAGTGCCGCAGCCTGTCGCCGGACGGGTCGGTGAAGGGCCGCCCCGACTCGTGCACACGGGCGCCCGGTGCCTGCCCCGCGACAAGGATCGGTGTTCCGGGGCGGAACCAGACCACCGGGCGCGGCTCGTGTGCGGTTTCTGTTTGCGCGAACCTGTCGGCACACAAGCGGCAGGCGCGGATTTCCTGACGTAACGCGTTCATCTGATCCTGAAGGCCCCTGCCCATCCGGTCTGTTGTTGGCTGCCAAAACAGATAATAACGACCTGACGCGGCACCAAGTGACCGATAACCTTTGCTGCACCCAATCAGACATTCATGCGCGCAACCGGACCGCATTGATCATTTGTTTCATAATTCGACATAATGTAGCCAACATGGGACGGTAAAAAATACCCTTTCTGGCCGCCCGCAAGTACGACAACACGAACGAAACGAGCAGCAGACCCCGAATGCTAGAATTCGACAACGTCAGCAAATCCTTCTGGACCGGAACGCGCCGCAAGGTGATTCTGGATCGGGTCTCGTTTCGGGTCGAACTGGGTACCTCACTGGGCGTTCTGGCCCCGAACGGAACCGGAAAAACCACGTTGATCAACATGATGGCCGGCCTGGAGAAACCCGACGAAGGCGTGGTCCGTCGCGAATGCCGGGTTTCTTTCCCCATGGGGTTCACCGGTGGCGTGTCGGGAAAACTGTCAGCGCTTGAGAACGCGCGCTACATCGCCAAGATCTACGGTATGGACCCCGACTATATCGAGGCCTACTGCAAATGGCTCTGCGGTCTGGGCGAATATTTCGACCAGCCCCTTGCCACTTACTCCTCTGGGATGAGGGCGCGTTTCACCTTTTCTTTGATGCTGGCGCTGGACTTTGACATGTATCTCATCGACGAAGGGATGCCGGCGACAACAGATGTCGAATTCAACGAAAAGGCAGGGGCGATCCTGAAGGAAAGGTTGCGCACGACGACTTTGGTGATCGTATCGCACAGCCCGTCCGTGTTGGAGAAATTCGCCCAGAAAGCGGCCGTACTTCTGGACGGGCAATTGTATATGTTTGACTCCTTGGAAGAGGCAAAGCAGCTTTATGACTACGAAACCCAAGGTTAGAAAATACAACTGGCGCCGCAGACGCCAGACGGAAAGTTCGGCCGAGGCGCGATCGGACGCCATCTCGCGTATTCGCAACGCGACGCAGGGCCCCGAGGCCGCCGGCGAAGCGCAGCCCGGCACGCAGCTGGATGACATCAAGCGCGAAGGCCTGACGGGCCGTCAATTGCGTATCGCACGACGTCTGGCGCAGAAACACGGTCTGGCCGCAACGTCGGACTATGACGCGGTGCGATTGCTGCGCAAAAAGGGCATCGACCCCTTCCAGCGCACCAATCTTCTGGACCTTGCCGCCGCAAGGCCATCGGACGAGGGTGACAAACCCAAGGACAGGATCAACGTTCAACTGCCGCAGGCCATGGGTGCCGAGAAAACAAACCTGCCCGGGCCCGAGCTCAGCCCGGCTGAGCGGCGCAATTTTGAAATTGGCCAAATCCAAAAAGACATCGCCCGTCGTCGCAAACGTAAATTGTTTGGACTGTTTGCGCGTCTGGCGGCCTTTGTGTTCCTGCCGACCTTCATTGTCGGCTTCTATTTCTACCGCATCGCCACGCCGATGTATGCCAGCGATTCCGAATTCCTGATCCTGCAAGCGGATGGCGGACCGGGCAATATCGGCGGTCTGCTTGCCGGCACGCAATTCGCCACCACGCAGGATTCGATCTCGGTTCAGTCCTTTCTGGAATCGAAAGAAGCATTGCTGTTGCTGGACCGCGATGCCGGGTTTTCTGATGTCTTCAAGCAGGAATGGATCGACCCTATTCAAAGACTGGCACCGGACGCCTCGCTTGAAGACGCCTATAAGCTGTTCAAACGCATGATCACCATCGGCTATGACCCGACCGAAGGGGTCATTCGGATGGAGGTTGCCGCCCCCGACGCGCAGACATCGACCGAATTTTCCGAGCGCCTGATCTCTTATGCCGAAGACAGGGTGAATGCCTTGTCCGGAAAAAAACGTGAAGACCAGATGCGCGACGCGCTGCAAAGTTTCGAAGCGGCGCAGGAAGCGCGCAGGCAGGCTCAGGAAGAGTTGATCGAGCTTCAGCTTCAGGGCGCGGTTCTTGACCCCGAAAACGTCATTGCCAGCCTGCGAGCCCGCATCAACGAAATCGAAATACTGGTTCAGGACAAAGAGCTTGAGCTCGCCGCGCTTCAGGACAACCTGCGCCCGAACAAGGCAAAGGTTGATGGCGTCAAGGCAGATATCGCCCGCCTGGAAAAGGTTCTGAGAGAACTGAATGCCGAGATGCAGGATGCCTCGGACGGCGAAAACTCGCTGGCGCGGCTGAGCGTGCGTATCCAGATCGCGCAGGCGGACCTGGCGGCGCGTGACATGATGCTGCAAACGGCAATGCAGCAAATGGAAGCGACCCGGTCCGAAGCCAACCGGCAGGTGCGCTATCTGACCGTCTCGGTCAACCCCGTTCCCAGTCAGGAACCCAGTTATCCGCGCAAGTTCGAAAATACGATTTTGGCATTCCTGTTGTTTGCTGGTATCTACCTGATGATCTCGCTTACCGCGTCGGTCCTTCGTGAACAGGTATCCTCATAAAACTCATGAAACATGTTAAAATCTCCGACCTGACAGTCGGCAACGACCTTCCGCTGACCATCATAGCTGGGCCATGTCAGCTTGAAACGGCAGACCATGCGCAGATGATTGCGGGCAAGATGAAAGAAGCCTGCGACGCAGCCGGGGCGCAATACGTCTTCAAGGCGTCTTATGACAAGGCGAACCGAACATCCCTGTCGGGCAAGCGTGGCATGGGCATCGATGCGGGGCTGAAGGTACTGGATGACATCCGCAAAACGATGGGTATCCCGGTTCTGACCGATGTTCATACCGAAGCGCAATGCGCCATCGCCGCCGAGGCGGTGGACGTTCTGCAAATTCCGGCATTCCTGTGCCGTCAGACCGACATGCTGCTGGCGGCCGGGAACACCGGCAAAGCGGTCAATGTGAAAAAGGGGCAATTCCTTGCACCTTGGGAAATGACCAACATCGTCGACAAAATCGAAAGCACCGGAAATCAGAATATCCTGCTGACCGAACGTGGCACCTCATTTGGCTACAACACGCTGGTTGCCGATATGCGTGCGCTGCCCCAAATGGCGAAGACCGGGTATCCGGTGGTGATGGACGCCACCCATTCCGTGCAGCAACCCGGAGGCAAGGGCGGATCTTCGGGCGGACAACGCGAATTTGCACCCGTGATGGCCCGCGCCGCGGTTTCTCTGGGTGTTGGGGCCGTGTTCATTGAAACCCATCAGGATCCGGACTCGGCCCCATCGGACGGGCCAAATATGATCCCGCTCGACCAGATGCCCCTACTTGTTGACACATTGATGCGATTTGATGCGCTTGCTAAAGCGAATCCGATACAGATTTAAAGATTGAGATTTCTTATGATCAAACCCCTCACCGAGGTAACACCCAACAGCTGGAACTTTCTGCGCGACGCGATGATCACGCCCACCGGGTTCCGTGAATACGATGCCCGTTGGAAATATCCTGAAGAGATCAACCTGCCCGGCATGACCGCGCTTGGGCTGGGGCTTGGCACGCAGATGCACAGACGCGGGATCGAGCCTGTGATCGCAGTCGGCAACGACTATCGAGATTATTCATTGGCGATCAAGAATGCCCTGATGCTGGGCCTGATGCAGGCTGGTATCCGTGTCAAAGACATCGGCCCTGCGCTCAGCCCAATGGCCTATTTTGCGCAGTTCCATCTGGATGTGCCCGCAGTGGCCATGGTTACCGCCAGCCACAACCCGAACGGCTGGACCGGGGTCAAAATGGGTTTTGACCGCCCGCTGACCCATGGTCCGGATGAGATGTCGGAACTGCGTGACATCGTTCTGAACGGCGAGGGGGTCGCGCGCGAAGGCGGCTCGTACGAGTTCGTCGATGGCGTCAAAGAGGCCTATATCGACGACTTGGTCGGGGATTTCAAAATGTCCCGCCCGCTGAAAGTGGTCTGCGCAACAGGCAACGGCACGGCTTCGGCCTTTGCGCCCGAGATTTTCGAACGGATCGGGGTTGAGGTCGTGCCCAGCCATAACCAGCTGGACTTTACCTTCCCCAACTACAACCCGAACCCGGAAGCTATGGAGATGCTGCACGACATGGCCGCCACGGTGAAATCCAGCGGTGCCGACCTGGCGCTGGGGTTTGACGGTGACGGAGACCGCTGCGGCGTCGTCGATGATGAGGGCGAGGAGATCTTTGCCGACAAGGTTGGCGTGATCATGGCGCGTGATCTGGCCAAGCTTCACCCCGGATCGACCTTTGTTGCGGATGTGAAATCCACCGGTCTGTTTGCCAGCGACCCCGAGTTGCAGGCCCTGGGCGTCAAAGCCGATTACTGGAAGACCGGCCACAGCCACATGAAGCGCCGCGTCAAGGAAATCGGGGCACTGGCAGGGTTCGAAAAATCAGGCCACTACTTTTTGGCCGAACCGATCGGGCGTGGATACGACTGTGGAATGCGTGTCGCAGTCGAAATCTGCAAACTGATGGACCGCAACCCGGGCAAGAGCATGTCGGACCTGCGCAAGGCCCTGCCCAAGACCTGGTCTACCCCCACGATGTCACCACACGCCGCCGATACCGAGAAATATGATATCCTTCAGCGGCTGGTTGACAAGCTGGTCGCCAAGGGAGATGCGGGCGAAACACTCGCTGGCCGCGCAATCAAAGAAGTGGTCACGGTGAACGGCGCACGCGTGATTCTGGACAACGGAAGCTGGGGCCTGGTGCGGGCTTCGTCCAATACCCCCAATCTGGTCGTCGTCTGTGAAAGCAGCGAAAGCGAGGCTGAGATGCGCGCCATCTTCGCGGACATTGACGCCGTCATCCGAACCGAGCCCGGTGTCGGCGAATACGACCAAACCATCTGAACACAACTGCTTGGGGCATATCCCGATGCCCCAAGCACGATGGTTGCTCAGTCGCCGCCGAATAATTTGAGCAGACCTTTTTTTGCCTCTTCTTCAAGTTTATTCTTGATGGCGTCTTCGATCTGATCACTGTCGGTGATCGTCGTATCCAATTCGTTGCCGACCTTTTCAAGAACCTTCTGTTTTGCGTCGTCTTCCAGTTCCTTGACCTTCACATCTGCGGCCGCCTCGATCACCTTGGTCAGGTCCGGCTTGATCGTCGGATCGCTCCAGGGGCCTTTGATGCGAACGGGAACCGATATCCCCTGCCCGGAATTGGCGCGCAGCGCCACAGGCGTGAACAGATAGTCGATGTTGCGGGCCCCCAGATCCACGGTGCCAGTGCCATCTGCGCGGAAATTCTTCAGTGACATGAGCAGATCGTTGTTCGTCAACACGCCCTGGTCGATGGCGAAACTGGCCGTCAGGCTGTTGAACACGGTGGTTCCGCCTGATCCGGTGCCCTGCCCCATCAATCGGTCCAGATCGAGCCCGGAAATCACTCCGGGACCGACATCCAGGTTTCCTTTGCCGCTGAGGGACCGCATGATCTGATCCTCGGACTGGCCGACGCCCAGAAACTCAAACGCTCCCGCAGCGGTTCCCGACAGGCGTTTGACCCCGGCCATCGTGGTCAGTGCCTGTTTCAGATCGATCCCGGTGGCGGTCACGTTGCCGCCGACCGACAGGCCGTTGCGGTTGTTGGCCACCACCTGACCGTGCAACTGACCCGCAAACAGCGTGGCCGGGTGCATTTCCAGAACGGCCCGCGACCGATCCAGCGACAGGGTCAGATCGCTTTTGCCGAACGTCATCCCGGGCACGGCGATCGAGTTCGCCGTCAGGCGGATCTTACCGTTCGCCAATGCCAGAGCAGACGCATCAATAGGGTCCTTCGACCACCCCTCAGGTGCAGGAGCGTTTGCCTGAGACGTGCCGCCTGAGGCAGAAGCAGTTTCGGAAATCCGCGACAGATCCAGATCACCGACTTCCAGACGGGCCACGATACGCGGCGGGTCCGAGATGGTGATATCCGCCTCACCCACGAACCGGTTGTCATCCAATTGCGCAACCATGTTCCGCATGGAAATCCGCCCGTCCTGCGTATACGTCATATGCGCTGAAATGTCGGCGGTCTTACCCAATCCCGGCGGTACGGATGTGCCAGCCTGACCGAAGGCGGCAAGCATCCTTTCCGTGTTCCGCGTTACGACCTTGGTGGTTCCATCCATTTCACCCGCAAGATTGACGCGCCCGTCAAATCCGATCTCTCCGCCCGGGGCCGTCAAAGCCAGTTCCAGATCAGTCACTGACCCGGCGGCAAATGCCGGTAAGTCCGGGATTTTCAGGTCAACCTGAACCGCCCCTCCAGGCACTGGCATGGCGGCCTCCATCACCAACGGGGCCGCCACCTCGGGCCAGCTTGCAGATAGCGTCACGCCCGAGAAATCCATCTGCGTCGAACCATTTTCCACGTAAATCAGCCGTGCATTTGTCAGCTCCAGCTGATCCAGCGTGACCTGCCCCGAGGGCTCAGCCGGCGTGGGCCCCCCGGTCGCGACCGCAGTTGTCGCGGTTGTCGGGGCGCTCAACTCCCAATTGCCGCGCCCATCTGATCGTTCCAACCGCAGCACGGGATTGTCTGCAAAAACTCGTTTGATCCGCAGATCCCCAATCAATAGCCCGGCAGCGTCCACTCCGACGGCCAGGCTATCCGCGCTGAGCATCGGCTCCGGTCCGGCCCAGCTTGCGTTGCCGAAACGCACCGGCCCGGTTTCCATCCCGACCACCGGCCAGAAGGAAATGCGCACATCACCGGTCAGCGTCAGTTCACGCCCGGTCTGGGCCTTGACCTGCTCGGCCAGAATCGCGGCAAGCTTTTCCCCCGGCATCAGCAACAGTGCGCCAATGATCAACGCGATCACAGCGACAACGATAAACAGGATGCGCATCAGCCATTTCATTTTCTGCTCTCCGCCTTTTGGCTTGTCATTGCCGTGATCATTCAAATCACGCATCACATTTGCAAGGGCAAGCTTTCCCGACTATATGCCGCGCATGACGACAAACCCGCCGAACCTCCGCCCCGACCTGGCACCTTCTGCCCGGATCACCGAGACACCCCAATCGAACCAGCCAACCATCGGCATGGTGTCGTTGGGCTGCCCGAAGGCGTTGGTCGACAGTGAACGCATTCTGACCCGGCTACGTGCCGAAGGATACGGCATTTCGCCAGATTATGCCGGGGCCGATGCTGTCATCGTGAACACCTGCGGTTTCCTCGACAGCGCCAAAGCGGAATCGCTGGACGCGATCGGAGAGGCGCTGGTGGAAAACGGCAAAGTCATCGTGACCGGCTGTCTGGGGGCCGAGCCGGATTACATTCGCGAACATCACCCCCGCATCATGGCTGTCACCGGCCCACACCAATACGAGCAGGTGCTGGATGCGGTGCATGCCGCCGTGCCCCCCGATCCTGATCCTTTCGTGGACCTGTTGCCCGCCAGCAGCGTGCAGTTGACGCCGCGCCATTACAGCTATCTGAAAATTTCCGAAGGCTGCAACCACAAGTGCAAGTTCTGCATCATCCCCGACATGCGCGGAAAACTGGCCAGCCGCCCGGCGCATGCGGTTCTGCGCGAGGCGGAAAAGCTGGTGCAAAATGGCGTGCGTGAGCTGCTGGTGATTTCACAGGACACCTCGGCCTATGGGCTGGACCGGAAATACGACATCAACCCGTGGAAAGATGGTGAAGTGCGCAGCCATATCACCGATCTGGCGCGCGAGCTGGGGCAGCTCGATGCCTGGGTGCGGCTGCACTATGTGTATCCCTATCCGCATGTGCGAGACCTGATTCCGCTGATGGCGGATGCCGGGTGCAACGTGCTGCCTTATCTGGATATCCCGTTTCAACACGCCCACCCGGATGTGCTGAAACGCATGGCCCGCCCGGCCGCGTCGGCCAGAACGTTGGATGAAATCAAGGCCTGGCGCGCGATCTGCCCGGATATCACCCTGCGGTCGACCTTTATCGTCGGCTATCCGGGTGAGACGGAGTCGGAATTCCAGACCCTTCTGGACTGGATGGACGAGGCGCAGTTGGAACGTGTCGGGTGTTTTCAGTATGAAAACGTCGATGGCGCGCGGTCAAATGACCTGCCCGATCACGTTCCGGCCGAAATCAAGCAGGAACGCTGGGATCGCTTCATGGAAAAGGCACAGGCGATCTCGGAGGCCAAGTTGCGAGCGAAGGTCGGGCAGACGCTTGAGGTGATCGTGGACGAGGTCGATGACGAGGCCGCCACCTGCCGCACCAAAGCAGACGCGCCCGAGATCGACGGCAATCTGTTCATCGATGAGGGGTTCGAAAACCTCAGGCCCGGTGACATCGTCACGGTCGAAGTGGACGAGGCCGGAGAATACGATTTGTGGGGCAAGCCCCTCTAAGGTCTGACACCGCGTCGAGCACACGGCATATGGGCAAAGCGTGAACCGAGTTTATTGGCCGAACACGCGGTCAGACCCGATCTTGGACTGAAAGCCAATCATGGAGGTTTTCATGTCTCGTATCTTCAAGCCTGGCCTGAACTACGTGGTTTTCCTGATGGTCGCGCATTTCGTGGCCACCCCCGGTTACGCCCAGCCTACACAGGCCGGCTCTGCCGGATTCATTACGGTTGGCGGCAAACATCTAAGCTTTCACAAAAACGGCCGTCACAAGATAAACCGGTATTACGTGGCCCCGAAGGCCAATTCATATGCCAAGCGGCCCAAGGCGCATATCAAAAAGCCGGCCCCGGTTTATCGATACACCGCTCCCAAACGGCGTGTCCTCGGGCATATCCCCTATGGCTCGGTCAAGCGACAGAAATTCAAGTCATTCAAGTTCAAGCATACCTACGGCCTCAAAAGGCACTAAACAGGGTTCGCGCAACGCGAAGAACGCAACCTGTCCGATAGCTGTGAAAACGCAGGCAAGAAAAAACCGCCACAACTGGTGACGGTTTTTCCCGAAAGCGTACAGGCGGTCCGGGTCCGGGCCGCCTGCGAATGGCTTACTGAGTGATTGGGTCACAGACCGTCTGGCCAGCCTCGGTTGTGGCCAATTGATAACCACCCGGACAGCTGGGTGTGCCGGCTTTGTCATAGCTGGGCTGAACGTAAACAGGTGTCGGTTCTTCCTGCTGCGCACAGGCAGTCAGGATCAGTGCAAATGCGCCAACGGCAGCGAGTTTCAGTTTCATGTCCGTCAATCCTTTATTACTTTTCTGATATTGCCCAGCTTTTCGGGGCCAGGTTAAGAATACGGGCTGAACAGCAATCTGGCAACTGAATCGATCACGTCTTCGTGAGTCACAGCGAATCCATGCCAATCAAATGGCGCAATGATGTTCTTTGAGGCGTGAAACCTATTCTTCTGACTCCGGCGCCCTAAACTGTTGAAGCGAATTCAGCCAAAGACGGAGAAGCCATATGTCAAACGCGCCCATTGTTGCCCAGAAATCGCCATTACCGGTCGAGGTCGTCGAAGGGAAAACCTATTTCTGGTGCGCCTGCGGCAAATCCAGCCGCCAGCCGTTTTGCGACGGATCGCACAAAGGCACCGGGTTAGAGCCTGTGAAATATACTGCGGAAAGCAGCAAAAAGGTCTTCTTTTGTGGCTGCAAACACAGTTCGAAACCGCCTTTGTGCGACGGAACGCACAACGGGCTTTGATCAGGTTTTCAACCCATTCAGTATCTCGGCATTGGGGCAAAAATCCGGGGCAGTGGTCGCTGTGCCCTGTTGCCGGGCAAGCCAAAACTCGCATTGCACATCACATCCGGCAGCGCGGCACCGTGTGACAAGCTCGGCGTATTTTTCGGGTGAAAGACGTCCTTCGGCCATCGCTTCGGTCATTGAAATGCCCATGCAGCGTGAAACTGAGCGTGTAAGCCAAAAGTGCTTTTCGATTTCCCCTAACGCGACCTGAGACATCAAGCGTTCTCCACCTGCTTGGTTTTGAGGGCGGCAAAGTATTTGCGATTCGGGCATGTCGACGGCGCCTGTTCAACCTGTTCGCGCCGTTCCAACCATTCCGGGCAGTCCTTGGCCCAGGAACAGCCGCGACACTGCTGCACGATTTCAGCCCATTCTTCCTGTTCCAGATGACCGTTCCGATAGGCCGCGGCCAAGTCGGTTCCGGTTGCTTGCCCCATACGCAACACCAAGCGCAGATGGGTCATGATTTCGCCCAGATGTGTCATGGCAGACCTTTGTGTCAAGGCAGGAGATTGTGAAGCAATTCCTGATTTCGGCAGTATTCGGGTGTCCGCCGAGCAGATCCGGGATCGTTCAGCAAACTCTTGCAGTGATCCGGGTTCGGGCAGTCGGTACAGCGCAAAACAGCATCAGAGATCTGGTCCACGGAAACGGAACCATCAATGGCGGCTTCCTCAAGATCAATGTCCAGCATTCTGGCCATATCGTCCACCAATCCGGCATGCAGCCGCAGGGTCTCGTGGGTGGGCATGCTGTTTCCTTTCGCTTTCACGCTGTGTCCAAAGGGTAGCGCATCCGCGAAGGCAAACATTGACTCAGGTCAAGATTGGACGCCGATGTGATCCAGATAGGCCCGCGTGGCATCCTGAACACGGCGAAAGCGATCCCCGCCCAGTTTCTTGCCGCCATACCAGCGCGTCACGATAATTACGTGATTTTTCAGCCCGGCGCGTTCGATCATCCGAAGGATCACCATGCCCGCGCCGCTTTCTCCGTCATCAGCTTTCAACGCGCCGGTCGGCAAGGCCGCGGCCCAGGTGTTGTGGGTGGCCTTGGCATAGCTCTTGTCGGATTTCAAATCGTTCAAAACGGCGTCGATTTCAGCCCGCGTCGTGACCTGCGCCCCGGACACCGCGTATTTCGAGCCGCGATCCGTCATGACAACACCCAAGCATGTAAGTTCGGTCATTGGGACAAACCCAATTGCTCTGCTGTTTCCCGCACAATCTGCACACGTTGTGCATTTGGCGGGTGGGTTCCCAAAAACCTGTCACCGGGATCCGGGATGCGATCAAAGAATCTTGCCCCGACCAACGGATTGTATCCCGCATTATACGTGATGATGGTTCCCAGCTGGTCTGCCTCCAGCTCAAAGTCTTTCACATAAGCCTGGACGCCGACCTGCGCGCCCAGCTTTTGCGCCTCTTCAATGGCGGCGGCGTCCCCGCCGCGCAACTCTGCCACCCGCCCGAACTCAGCCGCGCTGGCGCTGGCGATTTCACTCTGCCTGGCGATGTGTCCCAACACGTGGTGGGCTGCTTCATGCCCCATGACAAACGCCAGTTCATCCGCGTTCTGAGTGGATTCGATCATCGAGCGGGTGAATATGATCACCGGCTGCTTGTTTTCATCCAGCGTCTGGAATGCATTGACCGAAGCCTGTGGGTTCAAGTCGACAAGAATCCGAAAGTCGCAATTCTGCCCGGTCGTCTGTTTCAGACACTGTCTGCGGGCTTCCGCCCCAACGGCCCGACTGACCTCTCGGAAGGTTTGCACCATCGGTTCGGCCTCTGGCTCATCCCCCCGCCATTCCTCGGCGGGTTGGACGCGCAAGGCCCCCTCTCCACATGCCGCAAGCAGCAGGGACAGCAAAAAAACAAACCATCTGTGCATGTCATATCCTTTGAGACCGAATGGCCGTGATTTCAACATAGTACGCCCGTGCCGGCGAAACCACACCGCCGGTTCAACGAACGGCTTGCATTGCGCCCCGGCGGCTTGCACTCTGGCCTCATGTTTACGATTGAGCATGAATTCGACTCGACGGTCATTACGCTTGTGGACGAAGGTGAACAACCTTTGCAGGAAGATGTGGTGATCAACAATTTCGCGGAATGCGTCACGCTGGAACAACTTGATCCCCGCACCGATCAAATACAGAAGATCACGTTGTCGCCCGAGCAGGTGCGGGATCTGGCGGCCGCGCTGGATCTGCCCGAAGGTGTTTATCAAATTCGCGAAACCGGACCTCAGGGGTCATAGGAAAACAGCTTGATCCGTGCGGCTTGCCCCTGCTTCAGCATCAGGGTCGAGGGCGCGACGCCAAGACATTCTGCAAGCAGCAACTGCACGGCCCTGTTGGCCTTGCCGTTTTCCGGCGGGGCCGTAACTGATACCTTGATCTGACCGTCTTCGACGCTCACCCGATCGCGGGCCGCCTTGGGCGTCACCTTCAGTTTGAAAACGGCCCCGGCCTGCGCCATCGCGCTGAGATCCGGCAGATCGCGCAGTTTGGGTTTCGCCATTGTCTCCTCTTTTTTTCTCAAAGTCTTGCACGAAGCACGTCGTAATGAAATTGATCCACGCAATCCATTGGCGTGCCCTTGAAACGGGCAGAATACCGACCAAGATACAGAGTCCCGATGTAAAGGAAGTTAACATATGTCCCTGAAAAACCCCGCCGCTCTGGAGTTTTTGCAGTCGCGCCGGTCCCGGCCGGCCAAGACACTGGTTGCTCCGGCCCCAACCCGGGAAGAGTTGCTGCCGTTGCTGACGGCCGCAGCCCGCAGCCCCGATCACGGCAAACTGGAGCCCTGGCGATTTATCGTTCTGGAAAAGGGCGCCATGCCACGCCTGGCGACCCTGACCGAGGTCTGTGGACAAAGGCTGAACAAAAGCCCGGAAGACATCGCCAAGGCGCGCAGCCAGTTCGATATGGGGCATCTGACCGTCGCGGTCATCGAGGTTCGCAAACAATCCGATAAGATTCCGGCCATCGAACAATCCTACTCTGCTGGCGCGGTCTGTCTGGCGCTGCTGAATGCCGCGCTGGCAGCGGGCTGGGGCGCCAATTGGCTGTCGGGCTGGCAAACACATGATCGCGAATTCTGTGTCGATGCTTTCGGGCTTGCCGAAAACGAACGCGTGGCCGGTTTGATCCATATCGCCACCGAGGGAGCGACTCCGCCGGAACGCCCCCGGCCCAACGTTGCCGCTTTGACAGAGTGGATTACGGAATGATCATTCTGAACGCCTTTTTCAGCGCACTCGGCCAGACCGGAGACTCCAGGTTTCGCGCCGTATTGCTGCGCGGCGTGGGCCTGACCATTCTGCTGCTGGTTCTGGCCTGTGCAGGTGCGATCTGGTTGATCAACTGGCTGTCCGGCAGCGAAATCTCACTGCCGTTTGTGGGAGCTGTGCCGTGGCTGAACGACGTTCTGAACTATTCCGGTATCGTGCTCGTTCTGATCCTGCCCGTTTTTCTGATGGTGCCGGTCGCGTCGGCCATCACCTCGATCTTTCTGGACGAGGTGGCACAGGCGGTTGAGGACAAGCATTTTCCGGCGTTGCCGCCCGCACGGCGCATCCCGGCCTCAGAGGCGCTTATGGACGGTCTCAGCTTCCTTGGCGTTCTGATTGTGGCAAACCTGCTGGCGCTGATCCTCTATGCGATTTTCACCCCGCTTGCGCCTTTCATCTTCTGGGCGATGAACGGATTTTTGCTGGGGCGTGAATACTTTACCCTTGCCGCGATGCGAAGGATCGGGCGCGATGGCGCGCGCAAGCTGCGGGCCAAACATTCAACGACGATCTGGGTGGCGGGCACATTGATGGCCATTCCGCTTTCAGTGCCGCTGGTGAACCTGGTGATCCCGATCATCGGGGCCGCCACGTTCACCCATATCTATCATGCCTTGTCAGGCCAAAAGGCCTGACGGGGATTACCTTGGCTCCAACTGGTTCAGCCAGTCGAAATCCCGCACCGAGATCACGCCCGACAGGATGATTCCAGCGATGATCGCCCACAGAACCACAGAGATACCGGTGGTGATCCACATCTTTCTTTTCATGTGATGCACTTCCGGCGCGCCCGCATGCGTGCCGGGAACGATGTCACCCAGATCGCCCTGGGTTTTGATGCGAATGGGCAGCACCACCAACAACGTCATGAACCAGATGACGGCAAACAACACCAGCGCGGCAGTAATGGTCATTTCAGGCCCTCCGGGGCTGGGGGATTATACCTGCTCCAGCTCGACCAGGCAGCCATTGAAATCCTTGGGGTGCAGAAACAGAACCGGTTTACCATGCGCACCGATCTTGGGCTCACCTGATCCCAGAACACGGGCTCCGGTCGCTTTCAGATGATCACGGGCCGCGATGATATCCTCGACCTCGTAACATACATGGTGGATGCCGCCGGCCGGGTTCTTTTCCAAAAAACCGTTGATCGGGCTGTCGTCACCCAGCGGATACAGAAGTTCGATCTTGGTGTTGGGCAGTTCGATGAACACGACCGTGACACCGTGATCCGGCTCGTCCTGCGGCGCGCCGACTTTGGCGCCCAGCGCGTTGCGGTATTGCTCGGACGCCGCCTCAAGATCCGGTACGGCGATGGCGACGTGGTTCAGACGTCCAATCATGTCTTACTCCTGCTGTCCTGCGTTGCATGGGTTATGGGGGCTGACCCGCCAAAGGACAAGTGCGCCAAATCGCGCGTTAACGTCGTGTTAGCCAGAAGTTCCTAGCGTGAAGCATCTGCTGCATAGGAGAGCTGCCATGGACGATTCGGGCCTACTTGCCACCACAACCGCCGCGCCCACCGCGACTCGACCCTTGCTGGGTCAGACCATACTGGTTGTCGAAGACAGCCGGTACGCTTGCGATGCCATCCGCCTGATGTGCCTGCACAGCGGCGCGCGCATTCGCCGTGCGGATTGCCTGAAATCGGCCCGAAGGCACCTACAGATCTATCGGCCTTCGGTCATCCTGGTCGATATGGGCCTGCCGGACGGTTCCGGCGCCGACCTGATCGCCGAATTGGCCGAGGCCACGCCCCGTATCAGTGTCATCATGGGCCTTTCGGGCGATGACGGCAGCGAAGACATGGCTCTGGCGGCCGGCGCGGATGGGTTTTTGTCCAAGCCGCTAAAATCAATGTCACATTTTCAGAAATCCATTCTGGAACGCCTGCCAGAGGACCGGCGGCCCAGCGGGCTTCATGCCGTGCGCGATGAAATCATTCGCCCGGACCCTTTGGCTTATCAGGACGACATGGCCCATATCGCCGATGTGCTCGCAGGTCCCAACGATCACAGTACATTGGACTACGCCGCACAGTTCCTGCACGGCGTCGCGCGCGAGGCAAATGACAGGCCCTTGGCGGAAGCAGCGCGAAAGCTGGCATTGTCACGCGCGAACGGGACGCCGATCATGGCGCAGGCGGCGCAGGTTGCCGGGATGGTGCAGAACCGACTGGAACAGCGAGAGGCGATTTGAAATGGTGACAGCGTATTTCATCACTGCAACCCTTTTGTGCATCTGGCTGTACCGCCAAACACGGCAGGCCGCGCGTTCCATCCGCGTCAACCGAACCAATCTGAAAGATCCGCTGGACTGACACAGGCTGCCTGCGTGAAAAAACCGCCCGCGATACGCGGGCGGATTTTTTTACTGGTCCTGAGGGATAATGCGAAGACCCAGCTCCATCAACTGATCCGAGGTCGGGTCCGAAGGTGCGTCCATCATCAGATCTTCGGCGCGCTGGTTCATCGGGAACATCATGACTTCGCGGATATTGGCCTCATCTGCCAACAGCATCACGATCCGGTCGATACCAGCCGCGCATCCACCGTGTGGCGGGGCGCCGTAGTGGAAGGCATTGAACAGGGCACCAAAGCGGGATTTTACTTCATCCTCGCCATAGCCTGCCAGTTCAAAGGCCTTCAGCATGATTTCCGGCTTGTGGTTCCGGATCGCGCCTGAAACCAGCTCGTACCCGTTGCACGCCAGATCATACTGGTAGCCGCGCACATCCAGCGGGTTGCCCTGCAACGCCTCCATACCGCCCTGCGGCATCGAGAACGGGTTGTGTTCGAAGTCGATCGCGCCGGTTTCTTCGTCTTGCTCATAGATCGGGAAATCCACGATCCAGGCAAAGGCAAAACGGTCTTTTTCGGTCAGGTTCAATTCCTCACCGATCACGTCACGCGCCTTACCGGCAACCTTTTCAAAGGCTTTTGGCTTGCCGCCCAGGAAGAAGGCTGCATCGCCGACACCCAGACCCAGTTGCTGACGGATTGCCTCGGTGCGCTCGGGGCCGATGTTCTTGGCCAGCGGTCCCGCAGCCTCCATCCCCTCACCCTGATCGCGCCAGAAGATATAGCCCATGCCCGGCAGGCCCTCTTTCTGGGCAAAGGCGTTCATGCGGTCGCAGAACTTGCGGCTGCCGCCGCCCGGCGCGGGGATCGCGCGGATCTCGGTGCCTTCCTGTTCGAGCAGCTTGGCGAAGATCGCGAAACCGGAACCGCGGAAATGCTCGGACACCACCTGCATCTTGATGGGGTTCCGCAGGTCCGGCTTGTCGGTGCCGTACCACAGCGCCGCGTCCTTGTAGGAAATTTGCGGCCAGTCCTGATCAACCTTGCGACCGCCGCCAAATTCTTCGAACACGCCGGTCAGAACAGGTTGAATGACGTCGAACACGTCCTGCTGCTCGACAAAGGACATCTCGAGATCCAACTGGTAGAAGTCGGTGGGGGACCTGTCTGCCCGTGGATCTTCATCTCGGAAACAGGGTGCAATCTGGAAATACTTGTCGAAGCCCGACACCATGATCAGCTGCTTGAACTGCTGCGGGGCTTGCGGCAACGCATAGAATTTGCCCGGATGCAGGCGCGAAGGCACCAGGAAGTCGCGCGCGCCTTCGGGCGACGAGGCGGTGATGATCGGCGTCTGATACTCGCGAAAGCCCTGATCCCACATCCGTTTGCGCATGGACGCAACCACGTCCGAGCGCAGGGTCATGTTCCGCTGCATCGCCTCGCGGCGCAGGTCCAGATAGCGATAGCGCAGGCGGGTTTCCTCGGGGTATTCCTGATCGCCAAAGACCATCAGCGGCAATTCGTCGGCGGCCCCCAGAACTTCCAGTTCGCGTACATAAACCTCGATCTCGCCGGTGGGCAGTTTCGGGTTCACCAGGTCCGGGTCACGGGCTTTGACGGTGCCGTCGATACGGATGCACCATTCGGACCGCACCTTTTCCAGCTCGGCAAAGGCGGCGCTGTCGCCGTCGCACAGGATCTGGGTTACGCCGAAATGGTCGCGAAGATCGATGAACAGCACGCCCCCATGATCTCGAACCCGATGCACCCAACCGGACAGGCGAACGGTTTCTCCAACATTGGCGGCGGTCAAGGCGGCGCAGGTGTGGCTGCGATAGGCGTGCATGGAATATCCCTTCGGGCGCAGAATTCGTCGCGCCGATACACCCTGTCAGCCCCGGAAAGTCAAGGCGGGTTGCCCCTTCAAAACGGCCTTTGCACATTGCCCGAGTAGAAATATACGCCTAGCCCCACCGCAAAAATGATATTGCCCGCAATTGCGTGCAGCAACACCGCATAGAAGAATGACCCACGCTGCCGGTAGGCCCATGTGAACAGCAGGCCGCCGGCGAATGTCATCAGCGCGACGATCCAGCTCCAGTACATCAGGTGCGCGAACGAGAATATGGCCGCGTTCAGCAGATTGGCCGCACGCCCATCCGGCAGGATCGCGTGATAGCGGCGAAAGAACAGAGGGCGGAACAGCAGCTCTTGCGGCAGCGCTGACAAAAGTGGGTAGCCGACCCAGATGAAGGCCAGCATTTCGGGGCGGTGCACAAGCAGGAAGAACGCGGCATCCGGGCGCGTGATCTGAATCAGACCAACACAAAAGGCAGTCACGATGGCAGAGAACAAAGCCACCTCGCGCAGGGTCCAGTTGGCCCAGTCATAACGAAGTTCGGCCCATTGAAACCCGGGCGTCCGGTGCAATAGCACGATACCAAGCCCGGTCAGCGCAAACAGCGCCGGAAACATCCAGTTCGGAGGGAAAAGAACAGCGATCAGCAGCGGCAAGCCAATATAGAACAGGCCAAATTCCAGCCGCAGCCGTCGCAATGCAACCGGCGGTCCGATCATCATGCTGTTTTTTGTCACCCGTCTATCAGCTCCACCTCGATCAGTCCGCGCAGTGAATTTCCGATCCGCACAGTTTGCGCATTTTTCAGGTCGGTCAAGGTCAGCACGGCTTCGGTGACTGCTTTGTTTTCCAGCAGTTCTTCGCGCAGTATCCCCGGCAAGAGCCCACAGGACAAAGCGGGCGTCAGAACCCGGCCATCAGGCATTTCCATAAACAGGTTCGTGATGGTGCCTTCACAAAGCTCATCCAGTTCATTCAGAAACAACAGTTCGTCCACCCCTTCGGGCAGCGCTGCGCGCGCGGAATCATAGAGCGCACGGCGCGTGGTCTTGTGACGCAACCACAGGTCATTCGAAGCCAGACGTTGATCTGACAGAGCGACGCGCCAGGTTCTGGGATTGTCCACCAGTTCGCCGGTCGACAGATCGAACGAGCCCGACACATCCAGCGTAAGGCGGCAACGCAGCGGGGTGTCACAAGCAGCGCCATTCAGTCGGGCGGTCGCTTCATCGGGGTTGAAAGGAATCTCGAACACCCGCGCAGTACGGGCCATTCGTGCAAGATGGCGGTCCAGCCTGACAAAGCCCTGATCCGGGCGGAAGGCCAGTGTTTCAATCAGGCTGAAATCAGGTTCAGCTGGCGGGCGAAGCGGGCTTTCCATAACGCCTCCTCATACTCTGACGGGGCGGTGCTGTCCCAAACGACACCGCCGCCTACGTTCAGAGTGGCCTGATCATCCTCAAGCATCAAGGTGCGGATGGCCACGTTGAACTCGGACCGACCATCCGGCGCGGCCCAACCAATCGTTCCGCAATAGATGTCGCGCGCCCATGGCTCCAGTTCCGCCAGAATTTCCATCGCGCGGATCTTGGGGGCTCCGGTGATCGACCCGCAGGGAAACAGTGCTGTCAGTATTTCACCCAACCCCACGCATTTGTGCAGCTGCGCCCGCACCAGCGAGACCATCTGATGTACGGTGGCATAGGTTTCCACCCGGAACAGGTCAGGCACATGAACGGATCCGGGCAGCGCGACGCGGCTGATATCGTTGCGCAGCAAATCAACAATCATCAGGTTCTCGGCCCGATTCTTTTCGTCCGCGCTCAGAAAAGCCCGGTGGCGCGCATCCTCATCCGGGTCTTCACTGCGCGGTTGCGTGCCCTTCATCGGCCGGGTTTCGATCCGCCCACCCTCATCGGTGCGGAAAAACAACTCCGGCGAGCGGCTGAGCAGATCGGGCAGCCCATCCTGTTGCACCAGTGCTCCGTGGCCCACCGGCTGCCCCGCCGCCAGCGCGGCATAGAGCGTTTCGCTGTTGCCCGAGACGGTCAGATCAATCGGAAAGGTCAGGTTGGCCTGATAGATGTCGCCGGCACCAATGGCGTCATGCACGGCGCTGAAGGCCTTGCCATATCGCGCTTCATCCCATCGCGGCCGGAATGCGCCCACTTCGCCCGCAGGCGACGGAAGGGCGACCCGATCCGGTGCATCATAGACCCCAAAGCACAACAAAGGCAGGCGTCGTTCTTCCGGCAAAAGACCATTGAGCCGGGGTTCAAGCGCATAGCCCAGCTCGTAACTGGCATACCCTGCCAGCCAGGCACCAGCTGCGCGCGCCTCGTCCAATGCCGCCAGAGCCTGGGGCACGTCCTCCGCCACATCCGCGCGGATCACCTGAGACGGACGCTGAAACCGGGTTCCTCGCCCGGCCGGTCCCTGATCGAAACGAATACGCACTTGCATCCTCATTTGCCGTGAGGGGCCATATAGAGAATACTCTGCCAAGTGAAAGAGGGGAAAGCGGCAATTTCGCCCCTGTTTCCGATACCTCTTGCACCTTTTTGCGCGGTCCCTATAACGCAGGACAATTTGGGCGCTGGGGCGGTGCCCTGACTCGCGGACAATCGAAGGAACAAGGCCATGCCGAGAAGAACCGACATCCAGTCGATCATGATCATTGGGGCGGGCCCCATTGTTATCGGTCAGGCCTGTGAATTCGACTATTCCGGTGCTCAGGCCTGCAAGGCCCTGCGAGAGGAAGGATACCGGGTCATTCTGGTGAACTCGAACCCGGCGACGATCATGACCGACCCCGGTCTGGCCGACGCCACCTATATCGAGCCGATTACACCCGAAGTGGTCGCCAAGATCATCGAGAAAGAACGCCCTGACGCCCTGTTGCCCACCATGGGCGGACAGACCGGCCTGAACACCTCGCTGGCACTGGAAGAAATGGGTGTGCTGGAAAAATTCGGCGTCGAGATGATCGGCGCCAAGCGCGATGCCATCGAAATGGCCGAAGACCGCGCCCTGTTCCGCGAGGCGATGGACCGGCTGGGCATCGAAAACCCCAAGGCCGAGATCGTTACCGCCCCCAAGGACGAGAGCGGCAAGAAAGACCTGGACGCCGGTGTGGCGCTGGCCCTTGAAACCCTTGAAACCGTGGGGCTTCCTGCCATCATCCGCCCGGCCTTTACACTGGGCGGCACCGGTGGCGGCGTGGCGTATAACCGTGAGGATTACATCCATATTTGCCGCTCGGGTATGGATGCCTCGCCCGTGGGTCAGATCCTGATCGACGAAAGCCTTCTGGGCTGGAAAGAATACGAAATGGAGGTGGTGCGCGACACTGCCGACAACGCCATCATCGTATGTTCCATCGAAAACGTCGATCCGATGGGCGTGCATACGGGTGACTCGATCACCGTGGCCCCTGCCCTTACGCTAACCGACAAAGAATACCAGATCATGCGCAATCACTCGATTGCCGTGCTGCGTGAAATCGGTGTCGAAACCGGCGGCTCAAACGTGCAATGGGCGATCAACCCGGTCGATGGCCGCATGGTCGTGATCGAGATGAACCCGCGCGTGTCGCGCTCGTCGGCGCTGGCATCCAAGGCCACCGGTTTCCCGATCGCAAAGATCGCTGCGAAACTGGCCGTGGGTTACACGCTGGATGAGCTGGACAACGACATCACCAAAGTCACCCCGGCCTCGTTCGAGCCGACCATCGACTATGTCGTGACAAAAATTCCGAAATTCGCCTTCGAGAAATTCCCCGGTTCCGAACCCTATCTGACCACCGCGATGAAGTCGGTGGGCGAGGCGATGTCGATTGGCCGTACGATCCACGAATCGATGCAAAAGGCACTGGCCTCGATGGAATCGGGCCTGACCGGCTTTGATGAGGTCGAAATCCCCGGCATGAACGTGGGCCTCTGGGACGAGGCCGACGACAAGGCCGCCGTGATCAAGGCGATCAGCCAGCAGACACCCGACCGCCTGCGCACCATTGCACAAGCGATGCGCCATGGCCTGAGCGATGACGAGATTTTCGGCGTCACCAAGTTCGACCCTTGGTTCCTGGCCCGTATCCGCGAGATCGTCGAGGCCGAACGTCAGCTCCGCAAGGACGGCCTGCCCGTCACCGAGGACGGCATCCGCAAGCTGAAAATGCTGGGATTCACCGATGCGCGTCTGGGCAAGCTGACGGGCCGTGATGAAGACAACGTCCGCCGAGCGCGCCGCAATCTGGGCGTTTCAGCGGTGTTCAAACGCATCGACACCTGCGCCGCCGAGTTCGAGGCGCAGACGCCTTACATGTATTCAACCTACGAAGCTCCGATGATGGGCGAGGTCGAATGCGAAGCGCGCCCGAGCGACAGGAAGAAGGTCGTCATTCTTGGCGGCGGCCCAAACCGCATCGGTCAGGGCATCGAGTTCGACTATTGCTGCTGCCACGCCTGCTTCGCGCTGACCGAAGCGGGTTATGAAACCATCATGATCAACTGCAACCCCGAGACGGTTTCGACCGATTATGACACTTCGGATCGCTTGTATTTCGAGCCGCTGACCTTTGAACACGTCATGGAAATCCTGACGAAGGAACAGGAAAACGGCACGCTGCACGGCGTCATTGTTCAGTTCGGTGGACAGACACCGCTGAAACTGGCCAACGCGCTCGAGGCCGAGGGCATCCCGATCCTGGGCACCACGCCCGACGCGATTGACCTGGCCGAAGACCGCGAGCGTTTTCAGGCGCTGATCAATGAACTAGGGCTGAAACAGCCCAAGAACGGCATCGCCTCGACCGACACGCAGGCGTTGGAAATCGCCGAGGAAATCGGCTTCCCGCTGGTGATCCGCCCGTCCTACGTTCTGGGTGGCCGCGCGATGGAGATCGTGCGCGACATGGATCAGTTGAAACGCTACATCAACGAGGCCGTGGTGGTCTCGGGCGACAGCCCCGTTCTGCTGGACAGCTATCTGGCTGGCGCGGTCGAGCTGGACGTGGACGCGCTGTGCGACGGCACCGATGTGCATGTGGCAGGCATCATGCAGCATATCGAAGAGGCCGGCGTGCACTCGGGCGATAGCGCCTGTTCGCTGCCGCCCTATTCGCTGTCGAAAGAGATCATCGCGCAGATCAAGGATCAGGCGTTCAAGCTGGCCAAGGCGCTGAACGTTGTCGGCCTGATGAATGTTCAGTTCGCGATCAAGGATGACGAGATCTACCTGATCGAGGTCAACCCGCGCGCTTCGCGCACCGTGCCGTTCGTGGCAAAGGCCACCGACAGTGCGATTGCGTCCATCGCCGCGCGTGTCATGGCAGGCGAAAAGCTGGCGAGCTTCCCGCAGCGTCCGCCCTACAAGACCGTGGACGACACCAAGATCGCAGATCAGATGACGCTGGCCGACCCGGACATGCCATGGTTCTCGGTGAAAGAGGCGGTCCTGCCCTTCGCCCGTTTTCCGGGCGTCGATACCATCCTGGGCCCGGAAATGCGCTCGACCGGCGAGGTCATGGGCTGGGACCGCGATTTCCCGCGCGCCTTCCTCAAGGCGCAGATGGGCGCGGGCATGGTGCTGCCGACTTCGGGCCGGGCCTTCATTTCGATCAAGGATGCCGACAAGGGCGCGGCGATGCTCGAGGCCGCACAAGTTCTGGTCGAACAAGGCTTCACGCTGGTCGCCACCCGCGGCACCCAAAGCTGGCTGGCGGAACAGGGTGTGCCATGCGACGTGGTCAACAAGGTCTATGAAGGCCGCCCAGACGTGGTCGACATGCTGAAAGACGGTCAGGTTCAACTGCTGATGAACACCACCGAAGGCGCTCAGGCGGTCGAGGACAGCAAGGCCATCCGGTCCATCGCGCTTTATGACAAGATCCCGTATTACACCACTGCCGCCGCAAGCCATGCTGCCGCTCTGGCGATCAAGGCGCAGGCCGAAGGGGATGTCGAGGTGAAATCCCTTCAGGGATAACCCGCCTGAGCCACAATTGGCTCATCAATGAACGAAAAGATGCGCGCCCGTTGACCTGAACTCAACGGGCGCGCATTTCGTTCAGGCATAAGGAGAATGAAACAATGCGCACATTTCTGGTTCTCGTAATCTTCACTGCACTGGCCGCCTGTGACGTGCCGTTTGTTCCTTTGATCTAACCTGATTGGACCCAGCTTTTCAGCTGGACCCACAAGAGGCCCGTGTTCAGGCTGCCAGCGCCTCGCGTTTTTCATCCCGCGCAAAGAAGAGCAGGTAGAACACCGGCGCGGCGACCATTGTCAGGACGGTCGCAAAAGCCAGCCCGCCCATGATCGTCACCGCCATCGAGACGAAGAACGCATCGGTCAGCAGCGGCGCCATGCCCAGAATGGTCGTGATCGCAGCCAGCATCACAGGGCGCAAACGCGAGACGGAGGCTTCGACGATGGATTCGCGCAGGGGTTTGCCCGTGGCGCGAACCAGGTCGATCTCTTCCACCAGCACGATGCCGTTCTTGATCAGCATGCCCGACAGGCTGAGCAGGCCCAGAAGGGCTGTAAAGGTGAAGGGCAGCCCAGTTCCCAACAGGCCGATGACGACGCCGTTGACCGACATCGGAACCAGCAGCCAGATGATGATCGGCTGACGGATCGCGTTGAACAGCAGGACCGAGATCAGCACCATGATCAGCAGGCTCAGCGGCAATTGTTTGCCCAGGCTTTCCTGCGCATCGCGCGAGTTTTCGAACTCACCGCCCCACTCCAACTTGTAGCCCGGTGGCAGTTCGATGGCCTCGATGGCGTCCCGAACTTCGGCGTGTACCTGAGCCGCCGTCAGGTCGGGCGGGATGTCCGCGCCGACAGTGATGGTCAGAACACGATCGCGGCGATGAACCAGCGTATTAAGGGATTTGTACTCGAATCCATCGACCATCTGTTCGATTGGTACAAATTTCCCGGATTGGTCCGAATACACCACCTGATCGACGATGGAATAATCTCCGTCCGCCGGACGACGTAAGATGATGGGGATCAGGCGGTCACGTTCCCGCAGCACACCGCCCGTGATGCCATCGGTCGAAAATTGCAGCGTGGCCGCAATGTCTTCGCGCGTAACACCCGCGGTCTGGGCCCGTTCCGTGGCATAGATCGGCTGCACCGCCAGTTCCTGTTCGCGCCAGTCATGATGAACGAGCAGCGCGTTGGGCGACGCCGCCGCCATGCGCTGCACGGCCTCGTCCGCAAGTTGACGCAGAACCACCGGATCACTGCCCGAGAACCGGGCCTGAATCGGATCACCGCCACCGGGGCCAAACACCAGGCGCTTGGTTCCGAACTCGCCTGCGGGGAACTGGACCGACCCGAACGCTTCCAGATCCGCTTGCAAGGCCGGGATGTCATCCAGACTTTCCGTACGGATGATCATGTGACCATAGCTCGGGTTCGGTTTCTCTGCCGAATAGGTCAGCATGAACCGGGTTGCCCCCTGACCGACGAATGTCGTGACCGAAACCACGTCATCGCGTTGGGTCAGCCAATCTTGGAAAACCGCCATGTCCTGTGCCGTGCGGGCAATCGGCGTGCCCTGAGGCAGCTTGTAATGCACAAAGAACAAAGGCGTGTTCGAGTTGGGGAAGAATTGTTGTTTCATCAACCCGAACCCGGCATAGCACGCAACGGTTACGCCGATGAGACCCGCAACAACCAGCCACCGGAAACGGAGCGCAAACCGCAGGATTGCGCCATATGTGCGGAACAGGATGCCCCCGTAGGCGTCGATCTCACCCTCCTTGCCCTGCTTGAAGAAATAGTGCCCAAGCAAAGGCGTGACCGTGATGGCAAGAATCCAGCTGAGCAGCAGCGAAATGCCGATCACCGCAAACAGGGAAAACAGAAACTCGCCCGTCGCATCCGGGCTGAGCCCGATCCCGGCAAAGGCCATTATGCCGATCACGGTGGCTCCAAGCAGGGGAATCTGGGTTTTTGACGCTACATCTTCAGCCGCATCGCGCGATGGTTTCCCTCGCAACATCGCGATCTGCATCCCTTCGGCCACCACGATGGCATTGTCCACAAGCATACCCATGGCAATGATCAGCGCACCCAGGGAAATCCGTTCCATCTCGATCGAGAACAGTGACATGAACAGAAGCGTGCCGACCACGGTCAGCAACAGGGTCGAACCGACGACGATGGCCGCGCGCCAGCCCATGAAGATTCCCAGTACGGCGACCACGATGGCCACTGACATGGCCAGATTCACCAGAAAGTCGTTCGAGGCCTGCTCGACCACCACATGTTGCTGGTAGATCGGTAGAATATCGACACCGAAGGGGATATTCGCATCCAGCTCGGCAAATTTGGCGTCAGCCCGCTTGCCGACCTCGACGATGTTTTCCGTCGCCAGACCGGCGATGCCGAGGGTAAAGGCTTCGGTCCCGTTGTAGCGGATCATGATGTCCGGATCGTTCTGACGGGCGCGATAGACATCGGACATGTCGAACAGGTTTATCACCTGCCCTTGCGAGCCGACAGACAGGCCCGCAATGGCCGAGACACTGTCCGAACCCTCGGCCGTCAGAATGGTGGTGCGGGCATCTTCAGACCGCAAAGACCCCGAGGAATTCACCGAATCCGCGTTGGCTATGGCTTCGTTGATCGCTTGGAGCGGGACGTTCTGGTTCACCGAGATCGCCAGGTCGGGCTCTACAAAAATCGCCTCGTCCGGCAAGCCCTGAACCTCGACATCGGCGACGCCGTCCACGGTCAGCAGTTCGCGACGCAGAAACGTTGCCAGTTCATGCTTTTCGGCGTCCGAAAACCCTTCGGCGGTCACCGCATAGAACAGGCCGAACACATCACCGAACCCGTCATTCACATAGGGTTGGCTGACACCCGACGGAAGCCCGCGGGCGGCATCGCGCACCTTGGCCCGCAGGCGGGTCCAGATATCGGGCAGTTCGGTCCCGTCGTAGGTCGACTTGATTTCTACTTCGATCAGCGATTGTCCGGGTTGGTTGACCGAGGTGATGACGTCCACCTCGCCCATCTGCTGGATCGCGGATTCAAGGGGTTCGGACACTTCAAGCGCCACCTGTTCCGCCGTGGCACCGGGATATTGCGTGGCGATGACCGCGTTCTTGATGGTGAAAGCCGGGTCTTCCAAACGACCAAGCGACGTGAATCCCCAGATGCCACCGAAGAGGGCAATGAGGATGATCAGCCATGTGTAAAGCGGTCGATCAATCGAGGCGCGCGCGATGTTCATCTGTCTTCCCCTCAGTTCGCGAAGCCGGTGAACCGGCGCACGGGCTGACCGTCTGTCAGCACAGCACCGCCAGCCACAACAACTTCGTCACCGTCAGACAAGCCCTTCAACACCCGAACATCGCCCGACTGCGTGGGTTCGATTGTCACCGGAACGCGGCGGACCGTGCCTTCATCCGCGCCAGCGGGAGAGAACACCATGACGCTCAGCTCACCTGTTGCATCCGCGATGACGGCCGTCGCTGGCACGATGATGCCTGTGCGCTCGTCCTGGACCTTTACGTTGACTGTGACGGACGAGCCGGGAAGAATTTGCAGCCCCTCGGGCGGGGTCAGGCCGAACTGAATGCGGAAGGTCTGCCCGACGCTGGAAGTTTCAGCGTCGAATTCCCGGATTTCCAGCGGGAAGACTTCGTCACTTACGGGGAATTTGGCGGTGATGGTGATGTCGTCGTTCTGGCCCGAGCGTTGAAACAGGATCTCGGGCACATCCACCTCGATGCGCAATTCGGACATGTCGTGGATGCGGACGATCGGCGTGCCGGCCGATACGGTGGTGAAAGCCTCGACCGCGCGGCTGGAGACCAGCGCGTCAAATGGTGCGGTCAAAGTCGCGTGTTCCAGTTCGTATTCGGCATCGCGCAGTGCGATCGCGGCCAGTTGCGCTTCGGTCTCTGCGTCATCGACCGCCACCTGGCTGGCCGTGGTGCCCCGCAAACGCGACAGGCGTGCGACGGTTCGGTCGGCCTGTTCCTTTTGCAGCTGCGCCCGTTCGAGCCGCAGTTCGAACGGCTCCTGATCCAGTCGCGCAATCAGGCCGCCTTTGGGGATGACAAACCCTTCGTTGACCGGCATTTCGACGATCTGACCGGCGACCTGAAAGGCAAGATCGACCGTCTGCCGCGCTGCAACACGACCGAAGAACTGGCGGGTGAAGCCGGGCGTTGTTTCGCGCACCTGCATCAGCTTGACCGGTTTCGGAGTATCTTGAGCGGCAATCGGAGTTGCCAGAACGGCCAGTGCAAGGCCCAGAGAGGTCAGGAGTTTCATTTCTTCAGTCCCTCGGGAATTCCCGTTTTCAAAACGTTGTCACGGATTTTGCGCGCCAGTCGCGCGAATTCGGCTGTTTCTTCGTCGTTCAGGCCCGAGGCCCTGTGAAACAGGTCTCCGGCCTCGGCCACCAGCATGTTGCGGGCTTCTTCACCACGCTCGGTCAGCACCAGCAACCAGGCGCGGCGGTCTTCCGGGTCACGCTCGCGCGTGAGATAGCCGGCTTTTTCCAGCGAATCCGCGGTGGCGGTGATTGTGGACGGTACACTCAGCATATCCGCAGCCAGAACCCCCATGCGTTTCGGCTGATCCAGCTTGATCAGCATATGGCATTCGGGGTGGCTCAGGTCGGTTTCGATGCTGTCGAATGTCTCTTCCAGTTTCCAGTACAGGGCATATACCCCCATGATCGCCTGAATCTCGGGGCTGAGGCGGCCAAGCCTGGTGCTGATATCGTCGGGCATCGGGGATCTCCGCGCGTTTGGAGGGGTCATATACTTCAGTTTCTGAACTATTCAAGATATGAAGCTACGGCTTTGCGCACATTCCCTTAGGTCAACATACCTTGATCAAATCACACCATGATTGCATTTTGGGCAAATCCGAAACATTCAGGGCTCGCCATGTATACCCCCGCCATCACCGGTACCGGTGTCTTTACGCCTCAGAACGTCATCACCAATGCCGAGCTTGTCGAAGCATTCAACGCTTATGCCGACAAACAGAACGCCAAGAATGCCGAAGCCATCGCCGCCGGACAGATGGAGCCGATGCAGCATTCATCGGAAGAGTTCATCGTCAAGGCATCGGGGATCGAAAACCGCTACGTGATGGACAAGAGCGGCGTGCTGGACCCGGACGTGATGCATCCACTGCTGCGGCAGCGCAGCGATGATGAACCCGGCATCATGACCGAAATGGCGGTGGATGCCTGCAACAAGGCGCTGGCACAGGCGGGGCGCACGGCGGCGGATGTTGATCTGGTAATCTGCGCGGCTTCGAACCACGAGCGCGCCTATCCGGCGATTGCGATCGAAATCCAGCAGGAACTGGGGATCAACGGGTTCGGCTTTGACATGAACGTCGCCTGTTCGTCAGCCACGTTCGGCATTCAGGCCGCGGCGGACATGGTGCGGTCGGGATCGGTGCGGGCGGCGTTGGTGGTGAACCCCGAAATCTGCTCGGGCCATCTGGAGTGGCGCGACCGCGATTGCCATTTCATCTTTGGCGATGTGGCGACGGCAACTCTGATCGAACGGATCGAAGATGCACAAGGGCCGCATTTCGAAATCCTATCGACACGCTGCGCCACTGCGTTTTCCAACAATATCCGCAACAACAACGGCTTTCTGCGCCGCTCGCGCCCTGATGGGCTGACTGACCGGCGCGACATGCAGTTCATGCAGAACGGTCGGAAAGTATTCAAGGAAGTACTGCCGATGGTCAGCAAACATATCAGCGACCACATGAATGCCGAAGGAGTTGGGAACTCTGATCTGAAACGCCTGTGGCTGCATCAGGCCAACAAGACGATGAATGACTTCATCGGCAAGAAGGTTCTGGGCCGCGAACCCGAACCGGGCGAGCAACCAAACATCCTTCAGGATTATGCCAACACGTCATCTGCGGGGTCGATCATCGCGTTTTCGAAGTATTCCGACGACTTGCAGGAAGGGGATCTTGGCCTGATCTGTTCCTTCGGCGCCGGGTATTCCGTTGGGTCGGTGATCGTGAAGCGCCACGCCTGATGGCCGGTTCTGTCCGGCCTAGCGTGCCGCCGTCACTTTGAAGACCTGGAATGCCGCATCTTCCGTAGTTTGTACCCGCGTGAGGTAGCCAAGGATTTCACCTGCAACCAAGTGCGATTGCAAACCACGACCCTGTGAGGCCCAGGACCAGAATTCGGCACGCGGTGCGGACGTGCAGAGCATGACGTAATCCACGTCCAGCTCGGTCAGACGTGATCCGACCTGGTCGGCGTCCGATCGGAACAGTTCGATCTGCGCCAGAATTCCAGCCTGATTCCGGTGATAATTGCCCGCCAGAACGGAATGGTCGGTATGGCGCAGCACGTTTGCGGCAAAGTCGAAATCAACAAGGACCCTGCCGGCTGGAAGATCACGCAGGGCCGCATAGGCTTCGGGCGTTTTGCAGGATGCCCCCGAACTCTGCTGTGACTGTCGGGCCGGCATCGCGGATGCGGCAAGGGACGGCCCGGCAAAACGCCCCAGCTGCTCATCGATGCTGGCGCCGGTTTTCGGCGAGATGCAGAGGATGAAAGCAACCATCGCAAACCCTGACAACGCGCGGCGACGGCTTGCATAAGAGCTGTACAGGACACGCAGGATCTGCGCCTGGACAGCCACCAGCGAAACACCTAGGAATGTCATCATTCTGGACTGATAGAGGAACACCACCAGGCCGGTCACGATCAGAGCCAGAAACAGGGCGTATTCCAGTCTGAAAGGCGATCTGACTGCAAAGATCAGGGCGGCTGCCATGCACAGGATCGACATCGCGATCAGGGCCAGCGCTTCGCCCCGGTGCAGTTGCAGAATGACGTTGATTTTCTGGGCTTCCGCCACCTGGCTCAGCCAATAGTCGCGCATGTCCTGTGGCAGGGCTTCGATCGGGTTGCTGAGACAATGCGGGGCGAAGCCGTAAGCGCAGGCCAATGTCACCATACCAACCGCAACGCATGCGCCGATGCGACCCCAAAGTGACCAGCTAGACCCGATCCATGCCGCAATGCAAAGCCCTGCCGCGGCAACGCTCGCCGGCAATGCCACGCTGAGAGTCAGGGCGTCACAACTTGGAAACAGAAAGGCCTCGTGTCCCGTTGTTGCAAGGCTGGTCAGCACAAGCGTCACGACCAGCCCGATACCAAACGCCATGGTCCGGCGACGGGTCGGTTCGCCGTTTACGATCCAGTCAATGGTAAAAAACACGGCGACAAGTGCGATCTGCAATATCGATTCGGTGCCTATCGACACCGAAAGCGCCAGGCAGGCACCCAGCAGCCATCCGGCATATGGTTTGTCCCTGCGCAAAGCAAACAGCATCAGGGCCGTGACGAACAGAAGAATCTGAGCATTGTGGTGATCAAACGAAAAATAGTCGAACTTCCGCGAGTGTTCGAGCGCCAACACACCCACAACCAGCGCCGAAACAGCGCCTTCCCGCGCGCCCAAAACGCTGCCCGTCACCGCAAAGGCCCACAAGGTCAGACCCGCCAAAAGTGAGGGCCAGACGAATGCCGTCACCTGAAGGGCCATATCGGGCGGCAAAACCAACCCGAATGTTCCGTAGAGCAAAGCAATCGGCGCGTCGATCAATCGAGACCAATGCATCAGCGTACCGCCCTCGGGGCCCAGCCGATACTGATGGCTGTCGAACCAGCCCTGCCCCTGCAACAGATCCTGCACGACCACCCAGCGCATCACGTCGTCAGAGCCTTCCTGATGACCACTCAGGGCCAGTAACACCAGAAGTGCCGCATAGGCGCATACAAAAAAACGCAGAACCACCCGGTCTGCGAAAATACTGTATGTTCCCTGCGATTTCTGCATGGTCCACTGCCCTTGACGTTCTTGCCCGCGACGGACCTTACAGGACAGACGTGACTGAATTGAGGCAACAGGCACAGTCAGCGATTGTGTCTTTTCGAGCATGAAAAGAGGTAGGCCGCACAGGCGAAAACTGGCCAGTCACGGGTGCAACGGTTCCCGACCCCGGCTAGCTGACGCTTTCTTCTTCCAGATGCAGCTTCATCTCGATCAGAACCTGTTGCAGCAAACTGGTTTCTTTCAGCAGCCGTTTGGCTTCGTTGACGGTGATGATTCCGTCTTCGATTGCGGCCTGATACTCGGTCATCAACATCGCAAACCGCTGGCTGAGCGCAATGACATCCGAATTGACACCACCGGTGCGGGGGGTAGAGGTGTTGCGGTCGCTATAGGACAAAGTGATGTTCTTTAGGTCCGCCAAAGCCGACGTCACATGCGGATACGTCGCCGCGTTTTCAAGGCGGGCCACCGCGTCCACAGGCATGAACCGGTCCTCGTGTTCAGCATTGTCGGAATAGTATCGCCCCAAAGTGGCCTTGGATTTCCCTGTAATTTCACACGCGGCTTCGATTCCAACATCCTTGACCAGCGCTTCTGTGTGTTTTTTCAGATAGGCCCCGATATCTGCCATTGTTTTACCTTTGTTACCTGCAAACGCCTGCCCGATGTCCAAACGGGGGAAAGCGTGGGTAAATTTCCCATAACCAAGTCATAATTGAAATGTCATACATTGGCTATCCCTCAGATATGCGGGGGATTTTGTGAGTGAGTGGCGGCAGTTCAAGCCGGTAATGAGTGATTGCAGGGTGATATTGTTAAACCTTGCTGCGTTTTGGCCACATGTTGGCCGACGGCGTCGCTGTTGCAGATGTGGGGGTTCCATCCCCTAGAGCGTAGCTCGGCCTCTGCGAACGCAACGGCGACGTCGCTCCATCAAAACGATTGATATCTTGTTCCTTTTCCCCAAGCGTTTTAGACCCGCGTCATGGCAAAGCTGTACTTCAACTATTCAACCATGAACGCGGGGAAATCGACCGTGTTGCTGCAAGCCTCGCACAACTATCGCGAGCGCGGGATGCAGACCTACCTGATGACTGCGGCCATTGACGGAAGGGCGGGTGCCGGACGGATCGCATCACGCATCGGTATCTCGGAGGAGGCCGATACCTTTACGCCCGGCGACGATGTCTTTGCGATGATCCGAAATCGTTTGAACGAAGGTCCCGTAACCTGCGTGTTCATCGATGAGGCCCAGTTCCTGTCCGAAGCGCAGGTCTGGCAATTGGCGCGCGCCGTCGACGATCTGGACGTACCGGTGCTGGCCTACGGGCTGCGGGTGGATTTTCAGGGCAAGCTGTTTCCCGGATCAGCCGCGCTGCTGGCCCTGGCCGATGAGATGCGTGAAGTCCGCACCATATGCAAATGCGGACGCAAGGCCACGATGGTGATACGTCAGGACGAAAACGGCAACGCCATCACCGAAGGCGCCCAGGTGCAAATCGGTGGCAACGAGACCTATGTTTCGCTTTGCCGCAAACACTGGCGCGAGGCGGTGGGCGACTAGACCGGGTTGGGCAACGCCTCGCCCGCCACAAAGGCCGCCACGTTATCCAGTGCCATGTGCCCCATGCTGCTGCGTACCTCTTCGGTGGCCGTGCCCAGATGGGGCAGCAGGGTGACGTTTTCCATTTCACAAAGGGCCCGGGGCACTTTGGGTTCAAACTCGTAGACATCCAGTCCGGCCCCGGCAATCTGACCCGATTGCAGCGCCGCGATAAGGGCCGCTTCGTCCACGACCTCGCCTCGCGCGATATTGACCAGAATGGCCGAAGGATTCATCGCCTGAAGAACCTGCGCGTCGATCAGGTGTCGTGTTTCGGCACCGCCGGGAACGGCGAGCACAAGGAAATCGACCGACGCGGCGAGTGATTCAAGGTCAGGTATGAACTCGGCCGGAAAGTCCAGTTGCTTGGCGCTGCGGGATTGATAGGCAACCTGCATTTCGAAACCGAAATGGCACCGGCGCGCGATGGCCTGCCCGATACGGCCCATCCCGACGATACCGACGCGTTTGCCCGTTACATGATGACCCAGCATCTGCGTGGGATGCCAGCCTTGCCATTGGCCCGCGCGGACCAGCCGTTCGCCTTCGCCCGCGCGTCGGGCCGTGCTCAACAACAGGGTCATGGCGATATCCGCCGTGGCGTCAGTGACTGCGCCGGGCGTGTTGGTCACCTCGACCGAGGCTGCGCGCGCGGCCTCGACATCGATGTGATTGTAGCCGACGCCGAAATTGGCCAGAAGCTTGCACCGAGGCGCGCCTGCATCCGCAAATATCCGAGCCGAAAACTGATCACCCAGCGTGGGCACGACCACGTCGAAATCCGTCAGCGCCGACAGCATTTCCTGCCGCGACATGGGCGCCGTATTGTCTCGAATCTTCACGTCAAACGCGTCGCGGGCGCGGGCCTCGACTGCCGGCGTCATCGGGCGTGTGATCAACAGTTTCATCAATGCATCCGCCCGCCTGTCGGAACTCGGCCGTCGGGACCGATCAGAACAATCTCGCCGTTTTCATCGGGCAGACCCAGCACCAGAACTTCGGACATGAATCTGCCGATCTGGCGAGGGGGGAAATTGACCACGGCCATGACCTGTTTGCCCACCAAGGTCGACGGATCATAGTGCGCGGTGATCTGGGCCGACGTCTTGCGCTCGCCGATCTCATCACCAAAGTCGATCCACATCTTGATCGCGGGTTTGCGGGCTTCGGGATAGGGTTCGGCGCGTATCACCTCGCCCACGCGGATATCGACCTTGAGAAAATCGTCGAAAGAAATCTCACTCACGTGACAGCTCCTTGGATCGGTCGGTTGCGGCCTTGACGGCGCGGTGCAGCAAGTCAGGGAAGCCGCGTTCTTCATGCATCAGCACCTCAAGCGCGGCCTGGGTCGTGCCGTTCGGCGATGTTACATTGATCCGCAGTTGAGACGGATCCTCGTCAGCGGCCATCGCCAGTGCGCCGGCCCCGGCCACCGTCGATTTGGCCAGTTTCATCGCAAGGTCATGCGGCAAGCCCTGCGCCTCGCCGGCTTTGGCAAGCGTTTCAATCAGATGGAACACATAGGCAGGACCGGATCCGCTGAGGCCAGTGACCGCATCCATCTGCGCCTCATCTTCAAGACGAACCGTCTCACCCACCGCCGACAGCAGATTTTCGGCCAGAGCCAGATCCTCGGCCGAGGCGTGGCTGTTGCCGATCAGCGCGGTGATGCCCTGACGGATGGCGGCGGGGGTGTTGGGCATGGCGCGAATGATCGGCGTATCGCTGCCCAGAACGGATTCGAACGTGGCAATCGAGGTGCCCGCCGCGACCGAAACAAACAGCGTGCTGCCACCGCCCAGCGCCTGAATGGCAGGCAAGGCCTCGCCCATCATCTGCGGCTTGACCGCGACCAACACCACGGCAGGGGCTTCGGGCAAGGGTGTGTTGATGTTGACGCCCTGCGCCTTCAGCCAGTCGGACGGGTGCGGATCGATCACCCAAACGGACGCTGGCGGGAGGCCGTGTTCCAGCCATCCCGCCAGCATTGCGGACCCCATCTTTCCGCACCCCAGAAGCACAAGCCCCTGTTCGGCCACACGCGTCATGTCCATTTGCCCCTCCCGAGTTACATGTCGGTTCGGGGCAAAGCTTTACGCCCGGCCGTAGGCCTCTGCAATGGCCACTTGCATGGCTTCTTCTGGCTCTCGATTGCCCCAGGTGACCAGTTGAATCGCCGGATAGTACCGTTCCGCGCTCATGACGGCAGCGGTGATCATCGTATCGATCTGTTCGGCGCTGGCTGTCTGCCCCCCGGCAAGGACCAACCCGTACCGGTACACCATCAGCTTCTGGTTCGCCCAATAGGTAAAGGCACCTGCCCAGCACTGATCATTCATCTTGTTGAGCAGCTCATAGAGCTGCATTTCCCGCTCGGCCGGTGGTTCCATTTCGAACGAACACACCATCCGCAGCGTTTCGTCATAGTTGGACCAGGCCAGAGTGATTGAATAGGTCCGCCACTGGCCTTCGACAGCCATGGCGATCTGATCGTCCCCAATGCGGTCAAAATCCCAGTCGTGATGTTCGGCCAGATGTTCAACAATGTCGATCGGATGAATGTCTTCTTCGAGATACTGCTCGGAAAGGGCCATAATGCCACCTCACTAATCTCTAGCATTTTGGGGCTGGCAGCGCCCCAGCGCTAGTTGCCTGCTCTACAAACCGGGCTTCCCCCATAGGCCTGTACTAAATATGGTGCGATGTGGCGTAGGTTCTGGCAACCCTATTTGTTGGGGATAACAGCAATAAGTTGTGGACAGAAGGCAACGGGGATCAAAATATTGGCTGCCAGGTCAGCTTTGTCTTGATTAAATCCCGCAATGCGTCAGAATGCACGGCACCGCACAATCCCGATCGGATTGCGCGGCGTCAGAGTTTGTCCAAAACTGTGAAATCAGGGAACGCCCGCGGCGTTACTTGTCCAGTTTCGCCTCGAGCGCGGCAATGCGGGCTTCGAGTGCGGCGTTATCTTCGCGCGCTTTCTGGGCCATGGCGCGGACGGCGTCGAATTCTTCGCGGGTGACGAAATCACGGTCGGCCAGCCAGCGGTCGATCATCGACTTCATCGCGTTCTCGGCCTCTTCCCGCGCGCCCTGCGCGACACCCATGGCGTTGGTCATCAGCTGGGACATGTCGTCCAGTATCTTGTTGCGGGTTTGCATATCACTACTCCGGTATCGCGGTTGATCTCTATATGGGGAAAGAATGCCGCAGGCTCAAGGTTGACTTGCCCTGCAAACCCCGGGCAATGAGACGCACATGCAGGCTGTTCTGAATTTCCCCGATCTGTCGCCCGAATTGTTCTCGATCTCGCTGTTCGGGATGGAGTTCGCGTTGAGGTGGTATGCGCTGGCCTATATCGCGGGCATCCTGATTGCGTGGCGGCTGGCAGTCGTGGCGTTGCGCCGCCCTGCCCTGTGGCCTGCGGACGGCCCGCCGATGAAACCGAACCAACTGGAGGATCTGGTCACCTGGATCATTCTGGGCGTGATCTTGGGCGGGCGGCTTGGCTTCGTGCTGTTTTACCAACCCGGCTATTACCTGTCGTATCCGCTTGAGATCGTGAAGGTCTGGCAAGGCGGCATGGCGTTTCATGGGGGGCTGCTGGGCGTGATCCTAGCCTCGTACCTGTTTGCCCGCCGCCATCAGATCCCCGCCCTGTCGCTGGGCGACCTGGTTGCCTACACCGTGCCACCCGGCCTGCTGTTGGGGCGGCTTGCCAATTTCGTCAATGCCGAGCTGTGGGGCCGCCCGAGCGAGCTGCCCTGGGCCGTCATCTTTCCCGGTTTTGCCGCGCAGGACTGCCCCGGCGTGGTTGCGGGAATGTGCGCCCGGCACCCCTCGCAGCTGTACGAAGCGGCGCTGGAAGGCGTGTTGCTGGGTGCGTTGTTGCTGTGGCTGGTCTATCGCCGGGGGGCCTTTCAGAAACCCGGCCTGATCATGGGCACGTTTCTGGCCGGTTACGGCGCATCGCGCTTTATTGTTGAATTCTTCCGCCAGCCGGATGCGCAGTTCGTGTCGCCCGGCAATCCGCTGGGGCTTGCATGGCATGTGGGCGGATATGGCCTGACCATGGGCCAGATCCTGTCATTGCCCATGATCGCGCTTGGCCTGTGGTTTGTCTTTCGCGCAGGGCGGGCAAAATGAGCCTGACCGATCACCTGATCGCCCGCATCCGACAGGATGGACCGATGAGCGTGGCCGACTACATGGCCGAATGCCTTCTGCATCCCACGCTGGGCTATTATACAACGCGCAATCCGCTGGGGGCTGCCGGGGATTTCACCACGGCACCGGAAATCAGCCAGATGTTTGGCGAACTGATCGGGCTGTGCCTTGCGCAATGCTGGATGGATCAGGGCCGTCCCGCGCCATTCACCCTGTGCGAATTGGGGCCCGGGCGCGGCACTCTGATGAGCGATATATTGCGTGCCACCCGAACCGTGCAGGGATTTCACGATGCTGCCCGGATTGTGCTGGTCGAGGCCTCGCCTGCCCTGAGGCAGGTGCAGGCGGACACCCTGAAGGATTACACACCGAACTGGGCCGACAGTGTCGCAGAGTTGCCGGACCAGCCACTGCTGCTGGCGGCGAACGAGTTCTTCGACGCGCTGCCTGTCCGGCAGTTCCTGCGCGACGGTGACGGCTGGAGTGAACGCCTGGTCGGCGAGCGCGACGGCGAATTGCTGTTTGGGCGAGGGCCCAACGGGCCGCAGGTGGCGCTGGCGGACAGGCTTTCGGACACCAAGGATGGTGATCTGGTCGAGCTATGCGCCGCAGCGATCCCCATTCTGACCGTGATTGCCGGTCGGATCGCCAGCCACGGAGGTGCCGCGCTGATTGTCGATTATGGCGACTGGCATTCGTTGGGTGATACGCTGCAAGCCCTGCAAAACCACGAGCCCGCCGATCCGCTGGCGTCACCCGGTCAGGCCGACCTGACGGCACATGTGGATTTTGAGCCACTGGCCATTGCGACCCGCGCTTGTGGAGCCAGGCACACACGCCTGACACCGCAGGGCGTGTTTCTGGAACGGCTTGGCATAACCGCCCGGGCACAGGCTTTGTCCCGGTCGCTGAGCGGTTCCGGGCTGGATGCCCTGGCTGCCGCGCATCGCCGGTTGACGCATCCGGCCGAAATGGGAAATCTGTTCAAGGTGATGGGCCTCTATCCGGCCTATGCTGCACCACCGCCGGGATTAGAGCCATGACACTGGAAATTCTGACTTCGGACTTGCTTTCCCCATTTCGGCACGGGTTCTTCACCCGTCGCGGCGGGGCGTCCTCTGGTATCTTCGACGGGTTGAATTGCGGTTATGGATCGTCAGATCAAACCGAAATTGTCGCGCTGAACCGCCGGCGGGTTGCCGATGCGATGGGCGTCGCGCCCGAGGCGATGATCGGCGTGCATCAAGTTCATTCCCCAACAGTTCTGACGGTTGAACAGCCTCTGGAAGGTGAAAAACCGCGCGCGGACGCGGTCGTGACGGCGACACCCGGTCTGGCGCTGACGATTCTGACGGCAGATTGTCAGCCAGTTCTGTTTGCCGATCCCGCGGCCAATGTGATCGGAGCAGCCCATGCGGGCTGGCGCGGCGCGCTTGACGGTGTGCTGGAGGCGACGCTGGACGCCATGGAAGCGCTTGGCGCAACACGCCGGAATGTCAACGCCGTCATCGGCCCCAGCATTTCGCAACGCGCCTACGAGGTGGGCCCCGAGTTTCTGGACGCATTTATCGCCGATTCTCCAGACAACACCCGGTTCTTTGCAAACGGACAGGATGACCGGCTGCAATTCGACCTGCCCGCCTTTGGCTTGCACCGATTGCGGCAGGCCGGTGTCGGGCAGGCGGAATGGACCCGGCACTGCACATATTCCGACCCGGACCGGTTCTATTCCTACCGCCGCACAACACATGCAAACGAGGCCGATTACGGGCGGTTGATCTCGGTCATAAGATTGTGATTTTGGCCCAGATTTAGGCGTCGCGCCACTTTTCCGCCACATTTGTTGTGTTTACCGGACTCAGAATCGTAACGAGTTTTGCCAGCTATCAGATGGTCTTCTGACGTCCTTGTTTCGGACGCTGGCGTGTTGAGTGGAAGGATGGACCGACTATAAATTTCTTGTCTGCAAAACATCCCGGATAAGCCTTATCCATGCCGCAAACGTGCGTCATAAAAGGTTCATAACGGATGCGGGAAACAAACCCGTTCAGAGCAGGACCAGAAAATGAAAACCAAATCTCGCTTTCTCAAAGCCATGGTTGCCGCCACGCGGAGCCAGAAGCTGGAAATGCCGTGGAAGCGGGTATCAAGCCATTCTGTCAGGGTCGCCAGCCGCATCGCGGCACGACGCTGAGACAGAAACACCCTGAGGCCAAGCTGCCGGTCTCGATTGGGTGAACGCGCTTCGGGCTTGCTCCTGCCCGATGTGTGGTGCGTCGCGATCTGAGGGGGTCGAGACGGATTCAGGAGTTGTGTGTGTGCGGGCAATTTTCGCCCGTGAAGTACGAGTTTGTCTGGGGGGTCAATGTGTTGACCATTGGAAAGCGAGATTTTGTCGCAATGCGGGGTCCGACCGACCGCCGCCCAAGGGTCAACCATTTGTTTCAAGACAAAGAACCAGTTCGCCAGGTTGGCCTGTACGGGGATACGCCGCGCCTGACCGGACAATTTGAGGGGAAGGAATATTTATGACTATTCCTAGTTCACTGGCCCGCGCGGCCAGAAATGCGATCGAAACGACAGCCATGCTGCGGGAAGCACCGCGGCCGGTTGCGAAACCAAAGGCTCAGCTGCGCCGATATGAAGTCAGCAGCCTGTTGAAAAACGGAAACGTGGTTCAAACCAGACACATCGCGCCCGCTCTGCCAATGTTCGAAGACGCTTTTTGTGCCTTCACGCGCGGATCGCTGGTTGAAACGGAACATGGGCCCATGGCCATCGAAGACCTGATGCCGGGGGATACTGTCCTGACGCAGGATGGCGCGTCGGAAACCGTGCTTTGGAAGGGATCTGTCACTCTGATCCCGGGACGTCCGGATTCGCGGGGCCGCACGCGGCCGCTTACGCGCGTCACGGCAGATACATTCGGGATGCAAAAACCGATGTCGGGTGTAATCGCCGGGCCTGCGGCACGGATCGTGGGCACACCGACACATTTACGGCATTTGTACGGAAATGACCCGATTCTGACACCTGTATCCGAATTTCAGGATGGAACGGGCGTGATTGAAACAATGCCGCCGACGCCAGTTGAACTGTTTCACATTTGTCTGAAACGGCATTCCGTTATTCGGGTAGATGGTTTACAGTTCGAAACGTATCACCCAGGTGTGAACGCGGTCCGGATGATCAGCCACTCGTTGCGGTCGGTTTATCTGAACCTGTTTGCGCATATCGAGTCGCTCAACGATTTTGGTCCGCCGCTGATGCCGCGTGCCGGGGACGGAGAAATCGACGCGATGACAGCCTGAGTACGATAGCGATTACTGCATTATGGGGGGCATCATGCAGCTGTTACTAAGTTGGATTCTATCCTTGGCGGTGGCTGCCATGCTGCCACCGAACACCGCACCTGCAAAACGTCTGGGGGTTACGCCGTCCGGTTCATTCGTTCTTCCAGAACGTCGAACGGCACGCCTGGTTCGTCTTTTGCGCCGCGGATAACAAGCGAAGTCTTGACGCTGGCCACGTTTGGCGTGGTCAGCAGTTCACCGGTCAGAAACTGCTGAAAACTGCTTAGATCGGGTGCGACGCATTTCAGGATGAAGTCCACCTCGCCGTTCAGCATGTGGCATTCACGGACAAGCGGCCATTCGCGGCAGCGTTCTTCGAACGCGCGCAGTTCGGTCTCGGCCTGACTGTCAAGACCGACCATGGCGAACACCTGCACTTCGAATCCCAACTCACGAGAATTCACCTCGGCGTGGTAACCGGTGATATAGCCGGTTTCTTCCAGTGTGCGCACCCGGCGCAGACAGGGCGGCGCCGAAATTCCGACCCGTTTGGCAAGTTCCACATTGGTCATACGACCGTCTGCCTGTAGTTCCGCCAGAATTTTGCGGTCGATATCATCCAGCCGAGTCGTGACCATCAAATGCTCCTGATTATTGCGGTTCTTATATCAGCCCCCCACGCGCGCGCAATAATGTTTCGTACATGCGCAATTTTCTTTGTTTTCAAATCTCTCATTTCGCCCTGACCCTGCGCAAGGTGGCTTGAACGGCCTTGAACAGTAAGGGGCTTTAAGCCGGGTCTGTCGGTCGCTATATCGGGGCGACGGGCTGAAAGCCCAATTCAGGCAATTCGAGCGGAGTTACCATGGCCGACACACGACACACCAAGGTTCTGATCATCGGATCGGGGCCAGCAGGATACACTGCGGGCGTTTACGCAAGCCGCGCCATGCTGGAACCCATCCTGGTGCAGGGTATCGAGCCCGGCGGCCAGCTGACGACAACGACCGAGGTCGAGAACTGGCCCGGCGACACCGAGGTACAGGGCCCGGACCTGATGGTACGGATGCAGGATCATGCCAAGGCCATGGGTTGCGAAGTGATCGGCGACATCATCAACGATCTGGACCTCAGCCAGCGCCCCTTCACCGCCAAGGGCGACAGCGGCACTACCTACACGGCGGACGCCGTCATTCTGGCGACCGGCGCGCGCGCCAAGTGGCTGGGCCTGCCGTCGGAAGAAAAGTTCAAGGGCTTTGGCGTTTCAGCCTGCGCCACCTGCGACGGGTTCTTCTATCGCGGACAGGAAATCGTGGTGATCGGCGGCGGCAATACGGCCGTGGAAGAGGCCCTGTTCCTGACCAATTTCGCCAGCAAGGTGACTCTGATCCATCGCCGCGATGAGCTGCGCGCGGAAAAGATTCTGCAAGATCGGCTGATGAAGAACGACAAAATCGAGCCTCTGTGGTTCCACGAGTTGGACGAAGTGATCGGTACCGACGCGCCGCTGGGAGTCGAGGGCGTTCGCGTCAAACATGTCAAAACCGGAGAGATCACAGAAATCCCCTGTAAAGGCGTGTTTGTTGCCATCGGCCACGCGCCCGCGAACGAGCTGGTCAAGGACACGCTTGAAACGCATATGGGTGGCTATGTCGTCACCAAACCGGGCAGCACGGAAACCTCGGTTCCGGGCGTGTTCGCAGCGGGCGATCTGACCGATCACGTCTATCGTCAGGCGGTCACAAGCGCCGGTATGGGCTGCATGGCGGCATTGGATGCCGAACGGTTCCTGGCGGAAAACGAATAACGCGCGTTCTGAATGTTGCGGGGCTGCCCCGGTGAGTTCAGATCCGAAGGCCGTCAGCCCTTTCAGTACAGTGCCCCCGGGGTTTAAGGGGGCACTGCACAGCATACGCAGCGCTGCAATCACTGAACGGCAGCCGATGCCGACCGCCAATCCCTTGACCCCCAGCCGGCGGCGTATCAGGATTGCCGAGGGAAAAGCGAAAAACAGGTGAACATTTGAACAACGCTCTTTGGCGCGGCGGGTGGTCAACCCGACTCAGGATCGTCAGTGGTCTTGTGTTGTTTGTGTTCGCGTTCTTTCACTTCATAAATATTGGCTTGGGCCTGTTTCACACGGATTACCTGCACGGGATGCAGGACGGTCGAAAGGCCGTCACCCGCCACGATGTCATGAGCGTGCTTTTCTATGCTGCCCTGTTCACGCATGCAGGTCTGGCCCTGACATCGATCGCGCAACGCAGAACCCTGCGCATGCCCTTCAGCACGGCGTTGCAGGTCGTTCTGGGCTTGCTGATTCCGCTGCAATTGATCTCGCACATCGTGCAGACGCGGGTCGCGCACGAAGTCTATGACGTCAATGACGAGATGGGATATATCATCATTTTGATGTGGCCCAGTATTGCCGTATGGATGCAAAGCGCCTTGTTGCTGATCGTTTGGATACACGGCTGCATCGGTTTGCATATGTGGTTGCGGCTGACCCGGTGGTGGCCGCGGGTCGTGCCCTATCTAATCGGCGTTGCGGTTTTCGTGCCGTTTTTCGCGCTGGCTGGATTGCTGACCGAAGGTCGACGCATATGGGCCGACTTTGCTGATGAATTCCTGCGCGAGCAATATATCGAGCACTACAATTGGCCATCGCCCGAGACCTTCCAGACCCTGTTCAGTGTAAAAGACTATGGCCTTTTGATCTTCTGGCTGGCTCTGGGGGCGACGGGTCTGGTTTACATCGGGCGCAAACTGTGGCGGCGCAGGCATTCGGTGCGCGTGAATTACGCCAAAGGGCCCGAGGTGGTCGCAGAAAAAGGCATGACGTTGCTTGAGATTTCGCAGGTGAACGGCGTGCCGCACGCCGCCCTGTGCGGTGGAAAGGGGCGCTGCACCACATGCCGGGTCATCGTAGAGGATGGCAGCGACGCCCTGCCGCCGCCCGGCGACGTCGAAGCACGCAGCCTTGCCGCTGTGGGCGCCTCGCCGCAGACGCGACTGGCCTGCCAGATACGCCCAACGGAACCCACCACCGTTTTTCGGGTTTTCAGGCCAGATGGCGGGCGCATACGCGGACATGCCAGCCAGGGTCAGGAACGTCAGTTGGCTGTTTTGTTTCTGGACATGCGCAGCTTTACCGCGCGCACGACCGGCCAATTGCCTTATGACATCGTGTTCCTGCTGAACCGGTTTTTCGATGCGGTCGTGCCAGCCATCACCAAGGAAGGCGGTGTCGTGGACAAATATATGGGAGACGGGCTGCTGGCCGTTTTTGAAAAGCCGAATGCAGCGGCGTCCGCCCGTGCCGGATTGCAAGCCGCCATCGACATCAGTCACGCCCTTGATGAATTCAACGCACAGCTCGAGGCCGAAGGAAGCCCCGGCATTCGCATCGGGATGGGTCTGCATCTTGGGGATCTGGTGGTGGGTGAGATCGGCGCCGCGGGCCACGCATCGAAAACCATAATCGGCGACGCCGTCAATGTCGCCAGTCGTCTGGAAAGCGAAACCAAGGCGCTGAAGGTCGAACTGCTGGTCTCGCAAGAGTTGCTGAAGGCCGCAGGTGTCGTCGTGCCCCAGAACGATATCAGATTGTTCCAGCTGCGCGGCGTGTCTGAACCGATTCCCGCCCTGCCCGTCACCCGTGCGTCCACACTTGAGCAGAACGCCACAGAACAGGAACAGAAATTCTCTGCATGAAGCAATAACCTATGATCGCAAGGATCAGATCATCGATTTGACCCGTGAATTAGAAATTCCTTCCAATTCAAAAATATTCGGCGCATATCCTCCTTTGTTACATTCACGCCTGTGGACTTCGCCTGTCAGTCGGTGCAAACGCCTCGAAACCGCCTGATATCCACTGGCAAATCAACACTGCGACAAGAGAATTCCAATGACGATGTTAAGCAATCTGGCCCCGATCCCCGAACTGTATGTGTCATACGATTCGGCGCAGAAGCTGAAGGTGGAAGCGGCCGACCTGACCAGCTGGGATCTGAGCCCGCGTCAGATCTGCGACCTGGAACTTCTGATGAATGGCGGGTTCAACCCGCTCAAGGGATTTCTGAGCGAAGCGGATTACGACAATGTGGTCGAGAATATGCGCCTGGCCGATGGAACGCTTTGGCCAATGCCCATCACATTGGATGTCAGCGAAGACTTCGCGGATCAGATCGAACTTGGGCAGGATATCGCTCTGCGCGATCAGGAAGGCGTGATCTTGGGCACCATGACCGTGACCGACCGCTGGACTCCGGACAAGTCACGCGAGGCAGAGAAGGTCTTTGGCGCCGATGACGATGCCCACCCGGCGGTGAACTATCTGCACAACGTGGCCGGCAAGGTCTATCTGGGCGGACCGGTGGTCGGAATCCAACAACCCGTGCATTACGATTTTCGTGGGCGTCGCGACACGCCGAATGAATTGCGCGCCTATTTCCGCAAGCTGGGCTGGCGCCGCATCGTGGCCTTCCAGACCCGCAACCCGCTGCACCGCGCGCATCAGGAGCTGACCTTCCGCGCCGCCAAAGAGGCACAGGCCAACCTGCTGATCCACCCGGTCGTGGGCATGACCAAACCGGGCGACGTCGATCATTTTACCCGCGTGCGCTGTTACGAGGCGGTGCTGGACAAGTACCCCGCCTCGACCACCTCTATGAGCTTGTTGAATCTGGCCATGCGCATGGCTGGCCCGCGCGAGGCCGTCTGGCACGGCCTGATCCGCGCCAACCACGGCTGCACCCACTTCATCGTCGGCCGCGACCACGCAGGCCCCGGCAAGAACAGCAAGGGTGAGGATTTCTACGGCCCCTATGACGCGCAGGATCTGTTCCGACAGTTTCAGGACGAAATCGGCGTTGAAATGGTGGACTTCAAGCACATGGTCTATGTGCAGGAACGCGCCCAGTACGAACCGAATGATGAGATTCTCGACAAGGACAACGTCACGATCCTGAACATCTCGGGTACCGAACTGCGCCGCCGCCTGCGTGAAGGGCTGGAAATCCCCGAATGGTTCTCGTTTCCCGAGGTGGTCGAGGAACTGCGCCGCCGCTTCCCGCCGCGCTCCAAGCAGGGTTTCACCGTCTTCTTCACCGGCTTTTCGGGCTCGGGCAAGTCGACCATCGCAAACGCGCTGATGGTCAAGCTGATGGAGATGGGCGACCGCCCGGTGACGCTGCTGGATGGCGACATCGTGCGCAAGAATCTCAGCTCGGAACTGGGCTTCTCGAAGGAACACCGCGACCTGAACATCCGCCGCATCGGATATGTGGCGTCCGAGATCACCAAGAACGGCGGCATCGCCATCTGCGCCCCGATTGCGCCCTATGCCACCACGCGCCGCGCCGTCCGGGAAGAGATCGAGCAGTTCGGTGCCTTCTGCGAGGTGCATGTGGCCACCAGCATCGAGGAATGCGAACGCCGCGATCGCAAGGGTCTGTACAAGCTTGCGCGCGAGGGCAAGATCAAGGAGTTCACCGGCATCTCGGACCCTTACGATGTTCCGGAAAACCCCGAGCTGCGGGTCGAAACCGAAAATGTCGAGGTCGACAACTGCGCCCATCAGGTGCTGCTGAAACTGGAAAGCATGGGCCTGATCGCAGCAAACGGATAACGGTCTCATCAGACTTTGTTTGGCGGCCTCCGGTCATTCCTGGGGCCGTTCCTTTTTTTGGTCTTCGATTGACAATTGCCGCTGGTCCTGATGGTTTTCAGGACCTCAAGGCGGGTGTGAAACTGAGATGACGAACAGGTCTCCGACCATTGCCAGTTTCTGGTTTGGATCCGATCTGAGTTGGTTGGAGCAACTCTGCCTTCAATCCTTTCTGGATCACGGCCACCGCTTCGTCCTGTATGTCGCGCACGAGGTAAAAGGCATTCCGGCAGGCGTCGAAACCCGCCCTGCCAGCGACGTTTTCTGGCCGCCGCCTTTTGTGGTCAAGGCCGAAGACAGACAGGGCGTTGCCGTCTTCTCGGATATTTTCCGGCTGCACCTGATGCGGCAAGGCGAGATGATCTGGGTCGATCTGGATGCCTATTGCGTACGGGCGTTTGAATTTTCGACGGATTTCGTGTTCGGTCGCTCCAGGCGGGGTGACTTCCCAACTGGTGTGCTGCGCCTGCCCACAAGATCGGCGACCCTGGAACAGATGCTGGAATTTGTCATGTCGTCTAACCCGTCCCAACCCTGGCGTGGACGCAGATTGCAGCGCCACAATCGGGAACGAACCGCCAGAGGGGAACGCTGGGGCATCGAAGCCCTGCCCTGGGCCAGTTCGGGGCCCAAAGCCTTTGGCCATTTCCTGCGCCGGACGGCAGAGGACCGCCATGCCATGGCTGCTGAAACCTTTTATCCGCTGGCCCAGGAGGAATTGTGGAAGCTCCACGATCCGCGCATCGCGACGAACGAAATCGAAACCGAAGCCGTGCATTCGGTACACATCTACGGCCATCAGAAGAAACTGATGGCCAACCGGATGGCCGGGCTGCCGGTTTCAGGGTCATATCTGGACAGGTTGTGTAAACGACACGGGATCGAACCAAGTACGGCCCCGATTCTGCGGTTGGCCTGGATGTAGCCCGTCGCATCCGGCCAGGGTTTCGCGGTCAGCCCTAGGTCAACGCCCGCCTAGTTTATCGGCGTTTCCGGAAGGTCGACCTGCCCGCGCATCAGGATATGCCCTTGACCAGAAACCTTGATGCCCGTCATCGCATCAGACGGGCCGACACGCGTGACGATGGCCTTCCCGGGGCGGCCCATATCGTGACCCTGCTGGGCGATGAAGCTTTCCTTTTGCATCAAGCCATGTATCCACAAATAGGCGGCCATCGCACCGGTGGCAGACCCGGTAAACGGATCTTCGGGCGGGCTGGGCGGTGCCATGAGAAGGCGCGAAAACGTATCCCCCTCATCAGTTGCCCCTTGCAGCGTGACAAGAAACGGCTCGGCCATGTCCGAGCCGGAATACCCCGCAGTTTCAGCCACTTTGCGCAACGGGCCTTCAACCAGTTGAGCGGCCCGCAAGGCCGCATGATCCCGCAGGACGGTGATACAGAACGGCAAGCCGGTCGAAACCATTTGAGGCGGAGAAATGATGGCTTCCGGTGGCAGACTGACCGCTGCCGCCACCAGTTCCGCGGGAACGCGCGTACCGAATTGCGGTGCGACCTGAGTCATTTCGATCTGATCCCCCTGCAAACGGATCGACACCAGGCCGGCACCGGTTTCCAGCGTCAGCCCGTCGCCCAAGATCATGCCACGGGATCGCATCGCCGCGACGGTGGCGATAGTCGGATGCCCCGCAAAGGGAATTTCGCGGCTGGCCAGAAAGTAGCGGACGCGGATGTCGGCCACGTCGGACGGCCCGGTAAAGGTGCATTCGACCAGAGAGGTTTCGCGCACATAGGCCATGCAGACCTCTTGCGTCAGGCGCGCACCTTCATGGACGACGGCACATCCGTTGCCACCGAAGGCGCGATCACTGAAGGCGTCCACCCAGTCAAAGTCAAACCAGCCCATGATGCCACTCCTGCTTTAGCATTCATGGCACGATCACTGCATAGGCAGAAAATGTCACGTCTTTTCAGCAGTGTTTCAGGCCGCCTAGTGAACCGCCACCGGAGACAGGTCATGTTCGCGCGCCAGCACGAAGGCCAGCTTGCGGTCAGCGACCAGCGCCAGTTGCTGCCCGTCGGAATCGTGGACGGCGTAAAGCTGATCCAGATCGCCGGCCTGTTCACGAACTTCCCGAGGCAATTCAGATACTTCAACCGTTTTGACATAGACAATACGGTTGCCCTGGGTGTTGATTTCAATCGGTGTATTCATTGCTCTTACCCCTTCCGTATGTTGATCGTCTGAACCACGGTTTCCGGCACGGCGCGGGTCAGATCCACATGCAGCAGACCGTTTTCCATGATCGCCTCGCCCACTTCGACGCCATCGGCCAACACGAACATGCGCTGGAACTGACGCGCCGCAATGCCGCGATGCAGGAAGATGCGCCCCTCGCTGTCGTCGCGCTGACGGCCCCGGATTACCAACTGGCGATCCTCGATCGTGATTGACAGATCCTCTTCGGCAAACCCGGCCACTGCAAGAGTGATCCGATAGGAAAAATCCGAGGTCTGTTCGATGTTATAGGGCGGGTATCCCTCATTTCCGGCCTTTGCAGACCGTTCCAGAAGGCGTTCCAACTGCTCGAACCCCAAAAGATGCGGGTATGAGCCAAGAGTAAGTTTCGACACGTATTTTCGTCCTTCTTTGTAAAAGCGACGTGGTGTGCGGCCCCGTTCTGGCAACCGCCTGCAATAGAATATGGGAAGAAACCAGGATGTCCACAAGGTCTGGCGCGATAACGTCTGACACACTATCTTGTTGGCCAAGCACCACAACCAACTCGAGTCGCCAATGAACGCGCCTACCGATCTTTCGATGAAAACAGATGAAGTATTGCGTGTTGAGCTTGAGGTATTCCGCCGACAGCACCGCGATCTGGATGAGGCGATTCAGGCATTGCATGACAAGGGAACGGCCGATCAACTGACCTTGCGGCGCCTGAAAAAAGAGAAACTGCGCCTGAAAGACATCATCCGCCTGATCGAAGACCGCCTGACGCCCGATATCATCGCCTGAACGCCCTGTACCGCATTGCCAGTCAACCGGATTTGGCTATAGTGCGCGCTCTTTCTGAGCGCGGGGACGTATGCGGATGAGCGATGTGAAAGTAGGGATCATCATGGGCAGCCAGTCGGACTGGCCCACGATGAAGGAAGCCGCGGATATTCTGGACGAACTGGGCGTCGCCTACGAAGCGCGCATCGTATCGGCCCACCGCACGCCGGACCGGCTGTGGGACTATGGTAAGACCGCCGTTTCGCGTGGGTTGCAGGTGATCATTGCAGGTGCGGGCGGGGCAGCGCACCTTCCGGGCATGATGGCGTCGAAAACGCGGGTGCCTGTGATTGGCGTCCCGGTGCAGACCCGAGCCTTGTCGGGCGTGGATTCGCTGTATTCCATCGTGCAGATGCCCAAGGGGTTTCCGGTGGCGACCATGGCGATCGGGTCCGCCGGCGGGGCCAATGCCGGCCTGATGGCGGCGGGCATTCTTGCATTGCAGGATGATGCTTTGGCCGAAAGGCTGGACAGCTGGCGTGACGCGTTGTCAGCCTCGATCCCCCAGGAACCGCAGGGATGAGCCGGATCGGATTTATCGGCACCGGCCATATCGCCGCGCCGATTGCGCGGCTGATGGCCGCCAAGGGGCACCAGATCAGCGTAACCGAGCGCAATGCCAAGGTTTCAGCCGCCTTGAAGGCGGAACTGGGTGCAACCGTCGCTGCGCCTCAGGCCGTGATTGACACCTCGGACATCGTGTTCCTGTGCCTGCGCCCGCATATCGCGGCCGAGGTTCTGGACCCGCTGACATTCCGCGCCGATCAGCAGATCGTGTCGGTCATGGCGGCGGTTTCGGCCGAGCACCTGGCCGCGCTTTGCGCGCCGGCGTCGGATTTCGTGCAGACCATCCCGCTGGGCTTTCTGGAAACCGGCGGTTGCCCGATGGCGGCTTTTGGCAATGATCGCCTGCTGGCGGATCTGTTTGAGCCCGAGAACCCCGTGGTCAAGGTTGCGGATGAAGCCGCGCTGAACGCGCATTTCGCCATTTGTGCCATGGTTCCCGGCATTCTGGACCTGATGGCCACCGGTGCCGAATGGCTGGGTGACGCAACCGGTGATGCGCACGGGGCCGAGTTCTATACAACGCAGTTGATGGCGGGTTTTCTGGCCTCGATGGAAAAAGGCGCCGCCGGACGGTTGGCGCAGGAGCGTGACGCCCTGGCGACCGAGGGCACGCTGAGCCTGCAAATGACGGACGCCCTGAAAGACGGGGGCGCGCACGAGGCGCTGCGGTCCGCGCTTGGGGCAATTGGCAAACGTTTGGAGAGTTGAAGATGGCGGAAATGCTCGCCCAAGGTGCAGTGATCGGGATTCTGGGGGGCGGTCAGCTGGGCCGGATGCTGTCCGTGGCAGCCGCCAGGCTGGGTTTTGTCAGCCATATCTATGAGCCGGGTGCGAACCCACCGGCGGGGCAGGTTGCGGATCGCGTCACCACTGCGACCTATGACGATGCAGATGCGCTGAAAGCCTTTGCTGACGCGGTGGATGTCATCACCTATGAGTTCGAAAACATCCCGACCGAAGCGCTGGACATTCTGGAAGCGCACCGCCCGATCCGCCCCGGGCGCGAAGCATTGCGGGTCAGCCAGGACAGGTTGACCGAGAAGACGTTTCTGCAAGAGCTGGGCCTGAAGACGGCCCCGTTTGCGGATATCGCCGACCTGAACAGCCTGAATACGGCGATCGAACAGATCGGGACACCCGCCATCCTGAAAACCCGTCGCTTCGGCTATGACGGCAAAGGGCAGGCCCGGCTGCGCAAGCCTGAGGATGCCGAGGCCGCTCTGGCCGATATGGCCGGGGCACCAGCCATTCTGGAAGGGTTTGTGGAATTCTCGCACGAGGTGTCGATCATCGCGGCCCGTGGTCTGGACGGTCAGGTCGCCTGTTTCGATCCGGGTGAGAATGTGCACCGCGATGGCATCCTGCGCACCACCACCATCCCTGCCCGCCTGTCCCCGGCCCAGCGCACAGACGCAATCCTGCTGGCGGCGAACATCCTGAACGCTCTCGAATATGTTGGTGTGATGGGCGTTGAGCTGTTCGTGACGCCCGGTGGCCTGATCGTGAATGAAATCGCTCCGCGGGTTCACAATTCGGGGCACTGGACGCAGAACGGCTGTGCTGTCGATCAGTTCGAACAGCATATCCGCGCCGTGGCGGGGTGGCCTTTGGGGGACGGGCAGCGCCATTCCGACGTCGTGATGGAGAACCTGATCGGCGACGACATGGACCGTGTACCCGAGCTGGCCCGCGAGCGGGATGTGGCGCTGCATCTCTATGGCAAGGCCGAGGTAAAGGCCGGGCGCAAGATGGGGCATTTCAACCGCATCAAACGTTGAGGCTGTCGCGCCTGCGCGCGACGCCTTCGGCGAGAGAATTTGGGAAAAGATAAAGGTTTTTCGGGGCCTAACCCAGAAACCGGGCGGCGATGTCGCCTGACATGTAACTGACGCGCCCACCGGCCAAGGTGGCTGCAACGCGATGGGTGCCCGCGTCCAGGATGACCAGATCCGCGCGTTTTCCCGGCACGAGCGTGCCCCTGTCCTGCATGTCCAGCACCCGCGCGGGGCCGGACGAGACCAGCGCCCAGGCACCGGCCAGATCCAGCAGACCGGTTTTGGCCAGCATCAACGCCGCGCGGCGCGGGCTGGGATAGTGATAATCCGAGGCCAACGCATCACAGAGCCCCATGGCGATCAGTTCGACGGCGCTTGCGTTCCCCTTGTGTGATCCGCCCCGCACAACGTTGGGAGAGCCGAGGATAACGTGATCCCCGGCGGAACGCGCGGCTTCGGCGGCTTCAAGCGTTTCGGGGAATTCGGCAATGCGCACACCCCGGTCGCGCCACCATGCCCTTGTCTCGGCGGTCGCGTCATCATGGCTGCCCAAACGCACCCCCATTGAGACAAGTTCGGCGCTGAGTGCTTCGACGGCAGCGGGAACCTCGTTCCTACGGGCATGCATATTGAGCAGCATCTCAAAATGCGCATCCGGATTGCGTCCGGCCTTCAACGCCTGCCCGGTCAGGCGCGGCGGCTTTTTGCCCTGCGCCAAACGATCATGCGGCAGGTGATCATTGAACACCACATAGGGCACCTGCCATTCGGCGATGCGATGGGCCAGACCCTCGTAATCCTCCAGCATGTTGGTCTCGAACCGCAATTGTGGGATCAGATCCGTGACGGCGCTGTCCTTGACCGCAGCGATGGCCCGAAACACCTGCGCGGCAAACTCGGGGCCACGCACGCCACCTTCCCAGCTGTAGAACTGGGCCAGAACGGCGGTGGTGATGCCATTGGCGGCCAGTTCGGCTTCGGCTGCCAGAATGCCTTCGCTCATTTGCTTCATTGCGCCCCGGCGCGGGGCGATGTGGCGTTCGAACCCGTCCCCGTGCAGGTCGACGATACCGGGCAGGACAAGATAACCGGTCAGGTCAACCCTGCGCCCGGTCCGATCTTGCTGAATGACGCCCTCCGCCATCGAGAGATCGCAGCGCGACAGACCATCCCCCGGCAAAAGAACCTCTGCGCCGGTCAAAGTCAGATCCAGAGAGGTCATCGTGTGGGCTCCGAGTCAGGTTCCGAGCAATCCTGCCCGATGCAGATCTCGTCGATTATCTCCATCACGCCGTCCAGCCAGGTGATCTGCCGATCGAATTGGCCGAATTCGATGAAATGCAGCGCCTGTGCCATAACGCGCGGGTTGTTCATCATGAAGGTGTGGGTCACCGGCAGAACAAGATGATCCTTCATCCCTTCGACCTTGGTGGTTTCAACCGAAACCTTACCGTCATCCGGCCCGTCGATCAGCGATGAAAACAGCGGGTTGAGCGAATTCTCACCCGCGATCACCCCCAGCTCAAAATCCACCGGCGGCAGGCGGCGCGGAATGCCTTCAGGACCTGTGCCCAATTGCAGGCCCGCCGGGCCGTTCAGATACCCGAACACTTCCCATGCGCTCAGCTCATCGACCAACTGGCTGCCCTGATTGGGCGGGCCGAGCATGACGACACGACCCAGGTTTTCGGGCCGATGGTCCTTGAGCCAATAGCGCAACAGGATACCGCCCATGGAATGCGCAACGACATTGGCTTTGTCATCGCCACATGCCGCAAGCGCGTCCGGTATGGTTTGCCTTGCCAGTTCCGGAATACCGATTTCGGTCGATGGATACCCGTGGCGCACAACGGTATAGTCATGCGCCTTGAACAGCTGCTCCATCACGGTGAACGAGGCCTCGGTGCGCGCGAGACCGTGCAGAAGGATCACGCATTTCGCACTGGCTGCGGCAGGAACGAGGCAGAAGAGCAAGGCAATCAAAAGTTTCATAACCGCCAGATAAAGCCTATCAGCCTTTGATAAAAGCCCTAGCCCCGGTGACGTCGCAGCACGGCCAGCGCGATACCGCCCAAAACAAGCGTGGCGCCGATGATCAGCCGCACTCCGGCAATCTCGCCCAGAAAGGCGACACCGCCGAGAATTGCGATCACTGGCACGCTGAGTTGAACGACAGCCGCCACGGACGGGGCCAGTTGAGGCAAAACACGGTACCACAAAGCATAACCAAGCCCGGATGTTACCGCGCCGGACAGGACGGCCAGCAGATATCCCGCCCCGCTCATCTGCCAGATGCTGCCGCCGGCAAGCATCGCCAGGGCAGTCACCGGCAAAGCGACAATGAAATTGGCGGCCGTTCCCTCCAGCGGGTTTGTTTCTGATCGACCCGCTATCGAGTAAAGGGCCCAACCAATACCGGCGGCGGCCATCAGAGCCGCGCCAGCCAAGTCGACTTGAACGGCGCCAGTCGGCCACAGCACGTAGGCAAGACCTGCAAGCGCAACCCCTGCCCCCGCCACCTGCCGGGCGGTCGGAGTCGCGCCCGTCAATGCGCCGACAGAAAACATCGTAATTTGCACCACGCCGAACAGAATCAATGCACCCAAGCCTGCATCCAGCGTCAGGTAGGCGATTGAAAATCCGATCATGTAGAGCGTCAACGACCCCGCGCCAATGATCCGCCTTCGATTGCGCAGCGGAAGGCGCCCTCCGCGTGCCAGCACAAGAGCGGCCAGGACCACGGCCCCCGCCAAAACCCGAACGATGGCAAATCCGGTTGGATCGCTGGCTCCGCTGTCGATGGCCAGCCGGTTCAGAATGGAGTTCGCCGCAAAGGCACACATGGTCAGGGCGGTGAGCAAAAACAATCTCATGCCATCCGCATAACCGTTCGGGCGGGATTTGCACACTCACTTTCGCGAAGGTTGTGGGAACAGACATCCGGCGCCGGACAAAGCAGCGTCTAAACACGCCTTGAAAACAGAACTGTCAACACAAAACGGGGCCGCCCGAAGGCGACCCCGTTCTCAAGCTCCAATGCTCCCCTCTCGGCAGCTTGGCGATACCGCCAAGCGCCTGTCGGGTCGCCAGAATTCGCCAGAGGCGAATACGGCGTGCTTACATCATGCCGCCCATGCCGCCCATGTCGGGCATGCCGCCGGCAGGTGCCGCGCCTTCCTTGGCCGGCTTGTCGGCAACCATTGCTTCGGTGGTGACCAGCAGGCCAGCAACCGATGCAGCGTCTTCCAGAGCAGTCCGAACCACTTTGGCCGGGTCAATCACACCGAACGAGAACATGTCGCCATATTCTTCGGTCTGCGCGTTGAAGCCGAACGCTGCGTCCGACGATTCACGGACCTTACCGGCTACAACCGCGCCGTCGACACCCGCGTTCTCGGCGATCTGGCGCAGCGGCGCTTCGATTGCCTTGCGAACGATGTTGATACCTGCGTCCTGATCGGCGTTTGCACCTTTCAGAGCTTCCAGTGCTTTACCGGCCTGGACCAGAGCAACACCACCGCCCACAACAACGCCTTCCTGAACGGCAGCGCGTGTTGCGTTCAGAGCATCGTCCACACGGTCCTTACGCTCTTTCACTTCGACTTCGGTCATGCCGCCGACGCGGATAACGGCAACACCGCCTGCCAGTTTGGCAACGCGCTCTTGCAGCTTCTCGCGGTCGTAGTCGCTGGTGGTTTCTTCGATCTGGGTGCGGATCTGAGCAACACGTGCTTCGATCTCGGCTTTCTCGCCAGCACCGTCGACGATGGTGGTTTCGTCTTTGGTGATTTCGATTTTCTTGGCGGTGCCCAGCATGTCCATGGTGACGGACTCGAGCTTCATGCCCAGATCTTCGCTGATAACCTGACCGCCGGTCAGGATTGCGATGTCCTGCAACATGGCCTTACGGCGATCGCCGAAGCCAGGTGCTTTGACAGCAGCAATTTTCAGGCCGCCGCGCAGTTTGTTGACAACCAGAGTTGCCAGCGCTTCACCTTCAACGTCTTCCGCGATGATCAGCAGCGGCTTCTGCGACTGGATCACTTGTTCCAGCAGCGGAACCATCGGCTGCAGCGACGAGAGTTTCTTCTCGTGCAGCAGGATCATGCAGTCGTCGAGCTCTGCAATCATCTTGTCTGCGTTGGTGACGAAGTAAGGCGACAGGTAGCCGCGGTCGAACTGCATACCTTCGACAACGTCGGTCTCGGTTTCCAGACCTTTGTTTTCTTCGACGGTGATGACACCTTCGTTGCCAACCTTCTGCATCGCGTCTGCGATCTGCTGACCGATTTCGGCTTCGCCGTTGGCCGAGATGGTGCCAACCTGAGCAACTTCTGCCGAGTCTTTGACTTCGCGCGAGGCTTCTTTGATGCCTTCAACAACCTTGGCGGTTGCCAGGTCGATGCCGCGCTTCAGGTCCATTGGGTTCAGGCCAGCTGCAACCTGCTTCAGGCCTTCTTTTACGATCGCCTGTGCCAGAACGGTTGCGGTGGTGGTGCCGTCGCCGGCTTCGTCATTGGTGCGGCTGGCGACTTCTTTCACCATCTGCGCGCCCATGTTTTCGAACTTGTCTTCCAGTTCGATTTCCTTGGCAACCGAAACACCGTCCTTGGTGATGCGCGGTGCGCCGAAAGATTTGTCCAGAACCACGTTGCGGCCTTTGGGGCCCAGGGTCACTTTAACCGCGTCGGCCAGGATGTTCACACCCTTCAGCATACGGTTGCGGGCATCGGTGTCGAATTTGACGTCCTTTGCAGCCATGTCGTTTCTCCTTGAGAAATAAGTTTGAAATGAAGATCAGAGAAAGCGCGCGCTTACTCGATGATCCCCATGATGTCGCTTTCTTTCATCATCAGCAGCTCTTCGCCGTTGACGTTGACCTCGGTGCCCGACCATTTGCCGAACAGGATCTTGTCCCCAGCTTTGACAGCCATTGCGATCAGTTCGCCGCTGTCCTTGCGCGCACCTTCGCCGGTTGCGACGACTTCGCCTTCGCTCGGCTTTTCTTTTGCGCTGTCAGGGATGATCAGGCCGCCTGCGGTTTTCTCTTCGCTCTCTACGCGGCGAACCAGCACACGGTCATGAAGCGGTTTCAATGCCATCTTTGTAGCTCCTTGGGCTCAAAGTTTATCTATCCTCCCCCCGCCTTCCGACGAGGCGTTAGCACTCGGGGTGTGTGAGTGATAACGACGCATAGCTAGGGAGTCTAAAAGTCCGAGTCAACAATTTGTGAGAGATTTTTTTTTGCAAAATGGATCAGTCAGCCTGTTCCCAGCTATAGGCCCAATGCTTCAACCCTTCTGCGCCCTCTGACGTAAGCCCATAGATGCCTTTTTCAACCTTCTCGAACCACCCGTAGTGGTTTTCCCGCATAAGCCGGGTGGCGACCGGGACCGCGACCGATCTGGCGACATCCGCCCCCTTGGACGGGCCATTTTCGGCCAGATAGGCCGCACATTTCAGCGCATCCTGCCGATACGCCGTCACGATACCATGGCGCGTCGCGCCCCCAGCGTTCGGGTCGCCTTGCAGCCGGTCGAATTCGCGCAGCAACCGTGCGGCCCTGGCTTTGTTCTTACGGGGCGCGTAGGGGCCGGGATCGCACTGAACCTCGACCGTGCCATCAGCCCGCACGGTGATCAGGCCCAGGCCAAGCCTACGACACAGTGCCAGATTATCCTTGAGCGCCCGCCGGGCCGTTCGGCCCGTGGGTTTGTAGACTGCAACATAAACCAGATCAGTGAGTTTCAGCCGGGTGATCGCCTGATGAAACAGGGCCAGCGTGAACCGCAGTTTCAGTTCGACGATCACCGGCCCATCCCCATCGCGCACCGCAACGATGTCGGCTGCGCCGACTTCACCTTTGACGGTGTATCCCTGACGCTCCAGCAGCGCCTTGACCGGGGGATAAAGATCCTGCTCGCGGTTCATGCCGCCATGCTACGCAGATTGCCGGAGAATACCAGACGGGCGGCTTGAACATCGGCAGGTGGCGTGGCTAAGTCTGGGTTCAACTTCTTGACACCATTTAGGCTGGCCCCATGCGTTTGCTCACTTTTCTTGCGTTCCTTCTGTTTCCGATCTCGGCTCAGGCCGCGTGCGAGGGGGTGGACCTGCGCCCGCAACTGCCCGAGGAAACCCGGACCAAATTGCAAAGTGCAGTGGCCCAGATCGCTTATCCCGAAGGCAATCACTGGATTGCACGCAAGGGCGACACGGTTTTGCACATCATCGGCACTTTGCACAGTTACGATCCGCGCATGGAAGACGTGATTGACCGCCTGTCGCCCGAACTCAGCAAAGCGGACGCCTTTTATTTCGAAGTCACTCAGCACGACATGGACGCCTTCGAAAAGACCATGGCCAACGACCTGAGTGCGGTGATGATTACCTCGGGCCCTACTTTGATCGATCTGATGGCGGAAGACGACTGGGATGCGCTGTCCGCAGCCCTGGCCCAGCGCGGCATCCCCGGCTGGATGGCTGCGAAGATGCGTCCGTGGTTCCTGACCATGATGCTGAGCATTCCGCCCTGCATGATCGAGGACCCGAATTCAACTTACGGAATGGACGCCCGCCTGAACGATCTAGCCGTTGAAAAAGGTATCCCGCAGCACTCGCTGGAACGAATCGAAGACCTGATGGCCATGTTCGACAGTTATCCGCTCGAGAAACAGGTCGAGTCGCTTGTGCGCCTGTCCGGGGCGATGCAGGGCAATGCGGACCAATTGGCCACCATGGCCAACGCGTATCTGGAAGAAAAGCACGCCGAGATCATACAGCTTGCCCGCCTACAGGGGCTTGAGCAGTCGGGCCTGAGCCCCGAAGCCTTTGATGCGGAATGGCAAAATTTCGAGCAGCAGTTGCTGGTGCAGCGAAATGCCAACTGGATGGCGCAGATTCTGGACATCAGGGATCAGACAGTTGTAATTGCGGTCGGCGCGGGGCACCTGAGCGATGACTACGGCCTGCTGAACCAGCTGGAACAGGCTGGATACGTTCTGACACGCGCCAAATTCTGAACGGACCCAGCGGTTTTCAGACCAAGCGTCGCAGACAGTGCTCAGCGGCGTGACAACGGCTTTTAGCCGCCCTATAAGGCGCGCAAATTTCCATTCCGCAGGACACTGACATGACGACGCTAGTATTTGGCCACAAATCCCCCGACACAGATTCCACAGGTTCGCCGATCCTGTGGTCGTGGTACCTGAACGAGGTCAAGGGTGAGCAGACCGAACCCGTGCTGCTGGGTGAACCCAACACCGAAGCAACATTCATGCTGGAAAACTGGGACTTGCCCAAGCCGCGGATCCTTGAGGACCTGCCTGCGGAAACTCCGGTGGTTATCGTCGACACCAACAACCCCGCCGAACTGCCGGCCAACATCAACGACGCGGACATCCGCGCCATCATCGACCATCACAAGCTGGTCGGTGGCCTGGAAACCAAAGGCCCGATCGACATCACCGTGCGCCCCCTGGCCTGCACCGCCACCATCATGGTTGATCTGATGGGTGAAGATGCGGCCAAGATGCCCGACGCCATCAAGGGCGCCGCGCTTACCTGCATTCTGTCGGATACTCTGGAATTCCGCTCTCCGACCACCACAGCGCATGACCGCGAGGTTGCAGAACGTCTGGCGGCCGAGCTCGAGCTGGACATTTCGGCATATGCGGCAGACATGTTCGCGGCGAAATCGGATGTCTCGTCCTTTTCGGACGCCGAGTTGATCCGCATGGACAGTAAAGAATACGAGGTCGACGGCACCAAATTCCGGGTCTCGGTTCTGGAAACCACCGCCCCCGGCGTCGTTCTGGACCGCAAGGCCAGCCTGGTGGACTCGATGGTGGACGTTGCCAAGGAAGACGGCGTCGATCAGGTGCTACTGTTCGTGGTTGATATCCTGAACGAAGAGGCCACGCTGCTGGTCCCCAATGATCTGGTCAAAACCGTGGCCGAGAAGAGCTTTGGCGCAACCGTGGACGGGGACGCCGTCGTTCTGCCCGGTATCATGAGCCGCAAAAAGCAGATCATTCCGAACCTGAAGGTCTGATCCTCAAGCGACCCAAATCTGAAGGCGTCCAATTCGGGCGCCTTTTTTCTTTGCTGACAGCCATTTGCGGACGCGTTGTCGGTTGTTAGTCTGACCGGGGGTCCAGAGCCTATCCCAGGTCAGGTAAATGCAATGGTCGTACGAAAACTAAGCACCACCCGCAGCATCCTTCTTTTTGAAGGTGCCGACAAGGCGGCGTATTGGCGACGCTTTGCAATGTTGCTGACACTGTCTGTCGTGATTGCCACCATGGGTTTGCTGCGCAACTCCGGCGCTGTCGTGATCGCGGCCATGCTTGTGGCGCCGCTGATGACCCCGATCCTCGGGGTGGCCGCCGCGATGGTCATGGGATGGCTGAAACGCGCGGTGACGCTGGCGCTTACGGTCTGCCTGGCTGCCATTGTCTGCGTGATGATGGCGTGGTTTCTGGTCTATGTCGCCGATGTTCCCCGTGGCATTTTGATCCCCGATCAGGTCCTGGCGCGCACCGATCCCGGCACCGAAGACCTGATCGTCGCGCTCGCTGCCGGTGTGGCCGGGGCCTATGTCCAGATCAACAAATCCGAATTGAGCCTTCTACCCGGCGCGGCCATCGGTGTTTCGCTTGTTCCCCCGCTGTCGGCCTCGGGCATTCTTTTATATTTTGACGAACCCGCCGAGGCCTATGAGGCAGGGCTGCTTTTCGCAACGAACCTTGGCGCGATCATTCTGTCAGCCTGCGCGGTTTATCTTGTCTATGCCGCGCGGTCCGTGGTTTTCAGCAAGGGAAAGCGCAAGCTGAACTTCACCGCCAGCGTCTTTGTCGCGATCGCGTTTCTGGTCGTCGTCGTCCTGCAACTTGGGAAGTCCACCTACAACCGTTATCTGGAGACGCGCACCGAGGCGCAACTGGCCGATGCCATTCGCGAATGGGCCGATCCGGTTTCCGTGGAAATCATCCGCATCGACGTCAACGCTCAGCGCAAGCGGGCCGAGGTTTGGCTGATCGTCGATCTGCCAGCCGAAGCGCAGTTCAAGGTTTCTTCCATTGCCGGTTTGCTGCCACCCAAGCTGCGTGAGACCCCTCTGGTCGGGGTGCTGGAGGAGGAGCTTGGACCCGGATACCTGGCCATTATCCGGTATCAGCCGCGTATCGGGGCCCAGATCATCCTGGGAACGGAAAACGTTCAGCAGGCCCCGGACGTCACTGAAATTACCGAAGACGAGTAGCAGTTTCACCCATTCCTTCGCGCAAACGGGAATGCGGGATGGTGTTCGGGCCCAAGCTTTGCCATAGCTGTCGCCAGCGCGATATCAGACCCAGAGGCCCCCATGACCCAGATCGTTTCCTCGCTTTCCGAGATCTCGGACCGATACAAGGCATTGTTCGTCGACCTTTGGGGCTGTGTTCACAACGGCATCACGGCCTACCCCGAGGCCGTCGAAGCGCTGAAGGCCTATCGCGCCAAGGGTGGACTGGTGGTCTTGGTCACGAACTCTCCCAAACCCCGCGCCGGGGTGGCAGAGCAACTCGTGCAATTCAACGTCCCCGCCGACGCGTATGACACCATCGCCACCAGCGGGGATTCCGCGCGATCTGCGATGTTCCGCGGTGCTGTCGGGCATAAGGTTTATTTCATGGGCGAGTGGCAGCGCGATGCGGGCTTTTTCGAACCGCTGAAATTGCTGGATCACCCCATCCATATCGAGCGTGTGCCGCTGAAGGAAGCCGAGGGTATTGTCTGCTGCGGCCCGTTCGACCCGATGGCCGACCCGGATGTGAACCGGCCGGATTTCCTTTACGCCAAGCAGATGGGGATGAAACTGCTTTGTGCTAACCCTGACATTGTCGTGGACCGCGGCGAGGTGCGCGAATGGTGTGCCGGTGCTTTGGCCAGGCTGTACACCGAAATGGGCGGCGAGAGCCTGTATTTCGGCAAACCGCATCCCCCGATCTATGATCTGGCCCGTCGCAGGTTGCAGGAACTGGGGTACGATATCCCCGACAGTGACATTCTGGTGATCGGCGACGGCCCCCACACGGACATTCTAGGCGGCATGGGAGAGGGCATTGATTCTCTGTTCATCTCGGGCGGATTGGCCGCGGCAGAAACAAAAACGTCGCATCATCCGCACCACGAATCCCTAACCGCCTATATTGAAAGGGAAAAGATCAATCCAACCTACACGATCGGGCGCTTGAGGTAGCAAGAAAAGACTTGATTTTCTGCAACTGCGAAGTAATAAAGTTGCCAACCTTGGCCAAATGATGGTTTTTTCTTTCACGGCCGATTTCGAGTGAGGGCAACATGTTGGACAATCTTCCGCGCGGAACGATCTGTATCGAAGACATCGAAATGGGCATGTCCCGCCACCTGCGCAAAGTGGTGACGGATGAAGATATCGAAATGTTCGCGCAGGTCTCGACCGACCGGAATCCGGTGCATCTGGACGACGACTATGCCCGCGATACGATCTTCGAAGGCCGTATTGCCCACGGAATGCTGACGGCGGGTCTGATCTCGGCCGTGATTGGTGAACAACTGCCGGGTCATGGCACCGTTTACATGGGTCAGTCACTGAAGTTCCTGGCGCCTGTGCGTCCGGGTGACATGGTCTATGCCGAGGTGAAAGTGGTCGACATCGATTTTGCCAAGCGCCGCGTCAAGCTGGACTGCCATTGTTCGGTCGAGGGCAAGAAGGTCCTGATCGGCGAAGCCATGGTGCTTGCCCCGTCGCGCAAGTTCGACTGACTGGCAAACACAGTCTTGCAAAAGGCGCCGGACCGGCGCCTTTTTTGTTTGGGCACTCAACTGCACACAAGGTCGTCAGGAAGAACGAGTTCGTTTTCGCCCTTTCAGCGCACCTGATTCCAGAATGATTTCCGACACCACGTGTTCACGCCTGTAGGCCATCACATGAACCCCGGAAACACCGGCGATGTCCCGGATCTGCTGGATCAGTTCGATACAGATCTTCTTGCCCTCTTCCGCGGGCTTTTCGGCCTTTTCCATCCGCTCGATGACATGATCCGGGATGTGAATTCCGGGCACATTGCTGCGCATCCAGCGTGCCGCGCGTGCCGAAGCGATGGGCCCCACACCGGCGATGATGAATACTTTTTTGTCCAGACCGGCATCCCGCACACGATCCATGAACCTTTCAAAGAGCGGAATGTCGTAGATATAGTTGGTCTGAATAAACTCGGCGCCCGCCTCGACCTTCTTTGCAAGACGTTCCGGGCGCCAGTCATAGGGCGGTATACAGGGGTTTTCCGCCGCACCCAAAAACAGTTGAGGGGGGCGCGTGATCTTGCGGCCGGAAAGAAGCTTTCCCTGATCGCGCATCGTTCGGATCGTCCGCAGCAAGGTCAGGGAATCGAAGTCGAACACCGGTTTTGCCCCCGGTTGATCCCCAACTCCGACACCGTCGCCCGTCAGGCACAGCACGTTGCTGACGCCCAGCGCCGCAGCCCCCAGAACATCCCCCTGAATGGCGATCCGGTTCCGGTCTCGGCAGGAAATCTGATAGACCGGAGAATACCCCGCGCGGGTCAACAACGCACAGATCCCTATCGAAGACATGTGGCAGTTGGCACCAGACGCATCGGTTGCATTGATCGCATCCGCCACTTCACCCAGCGGCTGCGCCGCCTGAAAAACATCCTCGGGGTCAGCGCTGTCTGGCGGGTTCAGTTCAGCGGTCACCGCAAAGCGGCCCGAACGCAGAACTCTTTCCAATCGACTGTGCGAGACATAGCCTTCGGGAACAGGCACATAGCCGATCGGTTCGACCTCGCTGCGATGGGCATCATTCATTTCTTCAGCTCCCGGTTCACCGCGTTGGGGGGTTCAGCAGCCAGAGGTGCCGCAGAGGGTTCGTTTTCGCGCGCCTCCGGGAACGCCTGCGCAAGCGTTTCGCGGGCAGCGTCTCGGGCCTCGCGTTCCTGCGCGGCGATCTCGCGGCTGACCCGCAGCCAGGATGATGATCCCTTCAACGTGTGTTCCACAGGCGGAAGGACCTCTTTTATCTTGTCGCCCCCATGTTGCATGCGGCTGGCCCCGTCCCAGGCCAAAGCCCAGACGCATTTCATATCGGGCTTCACCTCGCAGAACTCACCGGGGCGTACGCCGCCGCATGGGCCGTTGCGCAGTTGCTTGGGGCAGTTCATCGGGCAAGACATACCCGTCGAAGACAAAACGCATTGTCCGCACATCTTGCAATCAAACAAAAGACTTTTGACGCCTTTTTCGACCAGCGCGATGGGGCGTTCAACGCGGTTGTAGCCGATCCTTGCAAAGACCGGATCCATCGCGACCATGCCCCGTTCGACACATTTGTAAATCCACTCGAACGCACGGGCGTTGCGAATCGCGAACAGTCGCAATCGATACATGGTCTGCCTCCTGTGCTGGGTCCATTTGAACCTGGCCGGGCCATCGTCCGCCCCCCAGCGTGGTCCGAGGGCCGGAAACCCAGTCTACACCCAGTATTTTTTTTGGATCAAGCAGTTGGCCGAATGTCGCACAGCATTCCGGGGATGCCCTGTGTGCAATCAGGTCTGACAAATGGTTTTGGTGTGTTTCGCCAGGACCCGTGCCTTGAATTCAAACTGCCGCTTGAACAAATCGCAACGCAACGCTACGCAATCGCCTATGCACATCATCCGAGATTTCCAGTTTGTCGAGCCAGAAGATCGCGGCGCCAGCGTTGCGATCGGGAATTTTGATGGCGTCCATTTGGGGCACCAGTCGGTCATCGAACTGGCCCGCGACGCGGCCCCGGATGCGCCACTGGGGGTCATGACATTCGAGCCGCATCCACGTGAATACTTTGCGCCGGACTCTCCTCCGTTCCGCCTGATGCGCGGCAATGCGCGGGCGCATCGGCTTGAGAAGCTGGGTGTGGAGAAACTGTACGAGCTGCCGTTCAACGCGGCGCTGGCCGGGCTTTCCCCTGATGAATTCGCGCGCAACGTGATTTGTGACGGTCTGGGTCTGTCCCATGTCGTGGTCGGGGCCGATTTCTGTTTTGGCAAGGGCCGCAGTGGGACGGCTGACGATCTGGTTCGCTTCGGGCAAGAGATGGGATTTGGCGTGACGATTGCCCCTTTGATGCAGCGGTCGGAAAACGTGGTCTCGTCAACCGCCATCCGCACCGCATTGAGCGAGGGTCGCCCAAGGGATGCAGCCGCGATGCTGGGCCATTGGCACAGGATCGAAGGCGAGGTGATCGGCGGCGAGCAACGCGGGCGGGAACTGGGTTTCCCAACTGCGAACATGTCCATCGAAGGGCTCCACCCGCCGAAATTCGGTGTCTACGCGGTATTGGTCGACGTGCTGGATGGCCCGCATCAGGGCAGTTATCACGGCGCGGCCTCGGTTGGGGTGCGCCCGATGTTCCATGGCGAAGTGCCAAATATCGAAACCTTCCTGTTCGACTTTTCCGGCGACCTGTACGGGGCGACCTTGTCGGTGGGGCTGATCGAATTCCTGCGCCCTGAAATGACATTTAAGGGGCTGGATGGTCTGATCGCGCAGATGAATGCCGATTGTGAACAGGCCCGGGGCATACTGGCCGCCCTATGAGCGCCGATCCGATTGAACGCACCGGCCTGCCCGCCCGGTTCTGGGAACGCAAACCCCTGCGCAAGATGAACCAGCGCGAGTGGGAGGCCCTGTGTGACGGCTGCGGCAAGTGCTGCCTCAACAAGCTGGAAGATGAAGACTCGGGCGAAGTTGCCCTGACCTGCGTCGCCTGCCGACTGCTGGACGATGAAAGCTGCCGCTGCACGCAATATGACATCCGGCATCAATTTGTCCCGGAATGCATCGTCATGACACCCGACAATATCGACGAACACGCCTATTGGTTGCCGCAAACCTGCGCCTATCGGCTGCTGTGGGAGGGCAAACCGCTTTACGACTGGCACCCATTGTTGTCTGGTACGCCGGAAACCGTGCACGCCGCAGGCGTGTCGGTCCGAGGGCGCACGGTGTCCGAGTTCGAAACCCCCATGGAAGAGTGGGAAGACTACATTATCGAGGAGCCTAGCTGATGTATTTCGCATCTGACAATTCCGGGCCGGTTCACCCGCAGGTCATGGCCAAACTGGCCGAGGCCAATCAGGGCTACCAGATGGCCTATGGCGCCGACACGATGATGAACGAGGTGCGTGACCGCATTCGCAGCATCTTTGAAGCTCCGGGGGCGGCCGTCTATCTGGTGGCGACGGGGACAGCGGCAAATTCGCTGGCCCTTGCCACATTGTCCAACCCTTGGGAAACGATCTTCTGCTCTCCGGTTGCCCATATTCACGAAGACGAGTGCAACGCGCCCGAGTTTTTCACCGGCGCCAAGCTGACCCTTGTTCCCGGCGGCGACAAGATGGCGCCGGACGCGCTGCGCGGGTCCATCCTGGGCGAAGAAACCCGTGGTGTTCACGGGCCGCAGCGCGGGCCGGTGTCGATCACCCAGGTCACCGAGCGCGGATCGGTCTATTCGCTGGAAGAGTTGCAGGCGCTGTGCGGGGTCGCAAAGGAATATGGCTTGCCGGTCCATCTGGATGGGGCCCGGTTCAGCAATGCCCTGGTGGCCCTGAATTGCTCTCCGGCTGACATGACATGGAAAGCCGGGGTGGACGCGGTCAGCTTTGGCGGCACGAAAAACGGGCTGATGGGCGTTGAAGCGGTGGTGTTCTTTGACGAGAGCAAGGCATGGGAATTCGAGCTGCGGCGCAAACGCGGGGCGCATCTGTTTTCCAAGCATCGCTACCTGTCCGCTCAGATGGCGGCTTATCTTGAGGATGATCTGTGGCTGAAGCTGGCGCGTCAGGCCAACGCAAACTGTGCCCGGCTGGCCAGCGGCCTGCGTGCAAAAGGGGCCGAGTTCCTGCACGAACCACAGGCCAATATGATCTTTGCCGCTTTTTCACGCGCGAAGCACAAACAGCTACATGAGGCCGGGGCAATCTACCACCTCTGGGGGGCTGAGCTGGAAGGTGGCGATGACGATGAAAGCCTTGCATGCCGACTGGTCTGCGACTGGTCGATCGGAACGGCCGAGATCGATCAGTTTCTCAGCCTGTTGTAACACCCGTTCCGCGGCCAGCTTTCCAGAGCTTTCGAAGCAGCGCGCTGGTTTCACGGGGGTGCGAAATGGGCAGCATATGCCGTGCACCTTGCACCACGTCATGGCGTGCGTTCGGCAGACGGCGCTGCAATCCATCACAGATTGCGGGGATCGTCGGGTGGGTCTTTGATCCGCTCAGCAACAGGGTTGGCATCGATACGCGCTTGCATCTGTCGGGGTCAAGCAACCCGGCGCGGTCATCGTACAGAACGGGGTAAGACGCGGGAACAACATGAATCCCACGCACCATTCCGGCGCGCGTCCGCTCTGGCAGGTCAGGCCATTTTGGGCCGATACCGGTGCTCCACATCCGGTTGAACAACCGCGCGGCCAGCGCTTCGTCGCCTGCTTGGAACGCTGCTTCAATCGGTTGTGACTCTTGCCGGTGTTGATCGTACAAATGGGGGGCGTCCTGTTTTGCCACGGCAAAGAACACGGGCTCGATCAGGGTCAAGCTTCGAATACGGTCCGGGTGCTCCATGGCCAGTCTGAGCGCAACGATCGCCCCAAAGGAATGGCCCACCAGATCCATGGGCTTGGTCAACTCGACCGCCGCCAGACCTGTCACAGCGTCAAAGAAATCGCTTTGATCGTCCCAATCCGGACTGCGCCCGTGAGACAGCATATCCGGTGCAACAAGACACACGCTGCCATCCAATGCCTTGGACAGGCCAGACCACGCGCCGGAATGCGCAATGGTGCAATGAAGGGCAAGCACTTTGCGCCCTCCGTCGCCCAATCGTCTGACGAAGACGGATTGCATCGCTGTCGGTGTTGTCATCCTTTCATCTCGGACAGATGCCGATCCAGATCATCCAGGCGATCCTGCCCCCAGAACCTTTGACCATCCGGCGTGATGTAGAACGGCGCGCCAAACACGCCGCGATCCACGGCTTCTTCCAGGTTGGCGGCATAGGTCTCGGCCCCGACCAGCAGTCCACTGTTGGCCAGTTCCGGGTCAAACCCGGCATTTGCCAGGCAGTCCCGGATCACATCATCCTGAGCGACGTCTTTTTCTTCGGCCCAGCAGGCGCGCAGGATCGACTGGCACAACTTGCCCACGTCGCCCGAACCATCCCTGATCGCGGCGATGATCGCATAAGAAGACGGTGCCATGTTGGTCGGCCAGTGCGCCGGTTGCAGGTTGAACTCCATCCCCAGTTTCTTCGATTGGCGCAGCAATTCCTGAGCGCGGTATTCGATGCGCGAGATATGACGGTCTTTTGGCGGCGTACCCCCGGTGCGTGCGAACAGCGCCATGATGTCCAGCGGTTTGTAGCTGATCGATGCACCATGTTTCGCCGTAATCTCTTCCAGCCGGTTCCCCGCAAGATAGCTGTAGGGCGAAATTGTCGCAAAAAAGTAGTCAATCTGGGTCATGTTCACTTTCTCCGCTGCGTTACCTTTGCGGGACGGTAAGGCCATGCTAAGCGGTGTCAACATCACGAATCTGTCACATTGCCATTGCTGCCCGGGGACCTCAGTCGATGCCGACACTTCACGAACCCAAGCTTATCGCTGGGAACGCCAACCTTCCACTTGCCGAAACCATCGCACGCCGCATGAGCCTGTATCGCGGTGTCGACCAGGGATTGGTCGATGCACGCGTCGAACGGTTCAACGACGGCGAGATCTTCGTCGAAGTGTTCGAGAACGTACGCGGCGAGGATATGTTCATCATCCAGCCGACCTCGAACCCGGCCAACGACAACCTGATGGAGCTGCTGATCATCGCCGACGCACTGCGCCGTTCGTCTGCACAGCGGATCACGGCCGTGATCCCGTATTTCGGCTATGCCCGCCAGGATCGCCGCACCAAGGCCCGCACGCCCATCAGCGCCAAGCTGGTGGCCAATATGCTGACCGGCGCAGGGATCGAGCGGATTCTGACGATGGATCTTCATGCCGCGCAGATTCAGGGCTTTTTCGATATGCCCGTCGACAACCTGTACGCCTCGCCGATCTTTGCGCTGGATGTCAAAAACCAGTTCAAGGACAATCTGGATGAGATCATGGTGGTTTCACCCGACGTGGGCGGCGTGGCGCGCGCCCGTGAACTGGCCAAGCGCATCAACGCCCCCTTGTCGATCGTTGACAAGCGGCGCGAGAAAGCAGGCGAAGTCGCGGAAATGACCGTTATCGGGGATGTGAAGGACAAGATCTGCCTGATCGTCGACGACATGTGTGACACCGCCGGAACGCTTTGCAAGGCCGCGCAGGTCCTGTTGGACAACGGCGCCAAGGAAGTTCATTCGTACATCACGCATGGCGTCATGAGCGGCCCCGCGGTCGAGCGGGTGACGAACTCGGTCATGAAGTCGCTGGTGCTGACCGATACGATCCAGCCGACCAAAGAGATTTTGAAGGCAAAGAATATCCGCATCGTTCCGACTGCGCCGATCTTCACCCAGGCGATCCTGAACATCTGGAACGGAACCAGTGTGTCTTCGCTGTTCGAAGACAAGACGCTGACCCCGATCTACGAATCCATGTACCAGATGGATTGAGCTACAGGGGCGACCGAACATGTCGCCCCTGATATCTGAAATACCGATTGCGCGGATATCTGACCATGGGGCGCGATCGGCGATACAAGTGGAATCACCTCCATGACTGCCAACAAACGTATTGTTCTTTCCAGCGATCACGCGGCGATCGAGCTGCGCCAGTCCGTGGCCAACCACATCGCACAGCAAGGTTGGGACGTGGTTGATATCGGCCCGACAAGCCCGGAAAGCACCCATTACCCCAAGCACGGCAAGGCCGCGGCGCAGGCCGTTGCCTCGGGCGATTGCAGCTTGGGTATCGTCCTCTGCGGCACTGGGCAGGGTATCATGATGGCTGCAAACAAAGTGCCTGGCATTCGCTGTGGCGTTTGTTCAGACGCATTCTCGGCCCGCATGATCCGCCAGCACAACAACGCCAACATGCTGTCGATTGGTGCGCGGGTTGTCGGCGAAGGTCTGGCGCTGGACATCGTTGACGCGTTTCTGTGTGCCGAATTCGAAGGCGGCCGCCACGCCACGCGCGTGGACATGATCGAAGCGCAGGACGACTGAGCCCAATCAATCGTTCAAACGCCTGAAAACATGGCGAACCCGGATCAGGAAATATTCCAATCGTCCGGGTGTGCCACCTCTCCTATCGCGGTCCAGCTTGCCCGGATGCGGGCAATCCGAGTGTCGGACCAGGTCCGGAATACTGCGTCAAAACCCTCGGCGGTGATATGTTCGGCCTGAACCTCTGCGCGCAGCGCCGAGGACGTGTCGACATCCCACAGCGAGATCCCGATCTGCACCACGGGCGGGGTCCGAAATGCTTCTTTGAACCGAATGTGTGTGCGGCGTTCACGCGGCCCCTGCCCGGTCCACATATCGCCGCCTTCAGCAAACTCCGAGAACAGGACATCTTCACCCTGCTCAATTCCAATGGGATGGGTTAGAAACTTTTTCATCTTATCATCATTATTCTTGAATTCCCGCAACTTACCCCGGCATTTCGGCAAAAGCACGACAAAAAAACGGCCCCGCAATTGCGAGGCCGCTCAAATTTTTCACCGGTGGGCCCGTTACAGGCTCATATGTGTTCCTAGGGCTTCCATGTCAGCCAGCAGCTTGGCCGCGTCGTCGACGATGGTCTGATCATCGCCACCCTTGGCTGCCTCATGCGAGGCGCGGGCGTCTTCGATCAGCTCGTCCAGATGCGCGCGGGTCACTTCATCCACCGGGATGGCCTTTTCGGCCAGGACCGACAGGCTGTCGCCGTTGATCTGGGCAAACCCGCCGGTGACCAGGTATTCGCTGGACCCTTCGGGTGCCTCGACCTTGAGCAGACCGGGGCGCAGCGTGGTGATGGTGGGGGCATGATCGGGCATTGCCGTCATGTCCCCGTCCGCGCCGGGAATCTGGACCGCGCTCGCCTGAAGCGAAGCAAGGCTCCGCTCGGGGCTGACGAGGTCGAATTGCATCGTGTTTGCCATCAGGGATACTCCTTAGGCGGCTTCTGCGGCCATCTTCTCCGCTTTGGCGATCACTTCGTCGATGCCGCCAACCATCAGGAAGGCCGCTTCGGGCAGGTGATCGTATTCGCCGGCCACAACGGCCTTGAACGACGCGATGGTCACATCCAGAGGAACCTGAACGCCGGGCGAACCGGTGAATACCTCGGCCACGTCGAACGGCTGCGACAGGAAACGTTCGATCTTACGGGCACGGGCCACGGTCAGTTTGTCCTCTTCCGACAGTTCGTCCATGCCGAGGATGGCGATGATGTCCTGCAACGACTTGTAGCGCTGAAGGATCTGCTGAACGTCGGTCGCAACCTTGTAGTGCTCTTCTCCAACGATGGCCGGATCAAGCAGACGCGAGGTCGAGTCGAGCGGGTCAACGGCCGGATAGATACCCTTTTCCGAGATCGCACGGTTGAGGACGGTGGTCGCGTCAAGGTGGGCAAACGAGGTTGCCGGCGCAGGGTCGGTCAGGTCGTCCGCAGGCACGTAGATCGCCTGAACAGAAGTGATCGATCCCGACTTGGTCGAGGTGATGCGTTCCTGCAAGGCGCCCATGTCGGTGGCCAGTGTCGGTTGGTAGCCCACCGCCGAAGGAATACGACCCAGCAGAGCCGACACCTCGGAACCCGCCTGCGTAAAGCGGAAGATGTTGTCGACGAAGAACAGAACGTCGGTACCGGACTGGTCGCGGAACTGCTCGGCCAAGGTCAGACCGGTCAGAGCAACACGTGCACGCGCACCCGGAGGCTCGTTCATCTGACCATAAACCAGGGCCACTTGGCTTTCCGACAGGTTGTCGGGTTTGATGACGTTCGATTCGATCATCTCGTGGTACAGGTCGTTCCCTTCACGGGTCCGTTCACCAACACCCGCGAACACCGAGAAGCCCGAGTGCACTTTTGCGATGTTGTTGATCAGTTCCATGATCAGAACGGTTTTACCAACGCCGGCACCGCCGAACAGGCCGATCTTACCGCCTTTGGCGTAAGGGGCCAGCAGGTCAACGACCTTGATGCCGGTCACCAGGATTTCCGACTCGGTCGACTGTTCGTCGAACTCGGGCGCGGGCTGGTGGATGGCGCGGGTTTCGGTGGCTTCGACCGGGCCCTTTTCGTCGATCGGTTCGCCAACCACGTTCAGGATGCGGCCCAGGGTGGCGTTGCCGACCGGAACCGAGATCGGTGCGCCGGTGTCGGTCACGGCCTCGCCGCGGACCAGACCTTCGGTCGCGTCCATCGCGATGGTGCGGACAGTATTTTCACCCAGGTGCTGAGCAACTTCCAACACCAGGCGCTTGCCGTTGTTGGTGGTTTCCAGCGCGTTCAGAATTTCAGGCAGCTGATCTTCGAAGTGCACGTCGACGACGGCCCCGATGATCTGTGTGACTTTGCCTTTTGCATTCGCCATGTTTCGTCTCCGGTTTTCTTACAGCGCTTCGGCGCCGGAAATAATTTCAATCAGCTCGTTGGTGATCACGGCCTGACGCGAGCGGTTGAACTGGATCGTCAGTTTGTCGATCATCTCACCCGCGTTGCGTGTCGCGTTGTCCATAGCGGACATCCGTGCACCCTGTTCAGACGCCCCGTTTTCGAGCAGAGCCGAGAAGATCGCAGTCGCAACCCCCTTGGGCAGCAGGTCGGCCAGAATGGCTTCTTCGCTGGGCTCGTAGTCGAAGATGGCACCGCTGTCGTCACCCGCCGCTTCGTCCTCGAACGAGGCAGGGATGATTTGCTGTGCCGTCGGGATCTGGGTCACGACGTTGACGAACTTCGAGTAGAAGATCGTGGCAACGTCGAACTCTCCCCCGTCGAAACGAGACAGGATGTCCTTCGCGATGTCCTGCGCGTTGGCATAGCCAAGACGCTTGACCTCGCTCAGGTCGATATGTCCAACGAACAGATCGCCAAAATCACGCTTCAGCGCGTCGCGGCCCTTCTTGCCGACAGTCAGAACCTTGACTGTCTTGCCTTTCAGGCGCAGCTCTTCCGCCTTTTGGCGGGCCAGCTTGGCGATGTTCGAGTTGAAGCCGCCGCAGAGGCCGCGTTCAGCTGTCATGACAACCAGCAGATGGACATCATCGCTGCCCGTACCCCGGAGCAGCTTGGGGGCGCTGTCGCTGCCCCCGACCGAAGCCGCCAGCCCTGCCATCACGGCATTGAACCGTTCGGCATACGGACGCGAGGCTTCGGCAGATTCCTGGGCGCGGCGCAGTTTTGCAGCCGCGACCATCTGCATGGCCTTGGTGATCTTGCGGGTCGATTTGACCGACTCGATCCTGTTTTTAAGGTCCTTAAGATTTGGCATATGCCCGCCTCTCCCTTAAGCGAAGGTTGCGGCGTATTCGTCCAGCGCAGCCTTGATCTTGTCGGACGCGTCACCCTTGATCTTGGGGTCTTCGTCCGTGATCCACTGAAGCAGATCCGCGTGCTTGCCACGCAGGTGTGCCAGCAGGCCAGCTTCGTAACGGCCAACGTCGGACACATCGATCTTGTCGAGGTAACCGTTGGTACCCGCGAAGATGACGCAGACGATTTCAGCGTTGGTCAGCGGCGAGTACTGCGGCTGTTTCATCAGCTCGGTCAGACGCGCACCACGGTTCAGCAGCTGCTGGGTTGCGGCGTCGAGGTCTGAACCGAACTGCGCAAAGGCAGCCATTTCGCGGTACTGAGCCAGTTCCAGCTTAACCGGACCGGCAACCGACTTCATCGAGTTGGTCTGAGCCGAAGAGCCCACACGCGAAACCGACAGACCGGTGTTCACGGCAGGACGGATGCCCTGGTAGAACAGTTCGGTTTCCAGGAAGATCTGGCCGTCGGTGATCGAGATCACGTTGGTCGGAATAAACGCCGAAACGTCACCACCCTGGGTTTCGATAACCGGCAGAGCAGTCAGCGAGCCCGCGCCGAAGTCTTCGTTCAGCTTCGCCGAACGTTCCAGCAGACGGGAGTGGAGGTAGAAAACGTCGCCAGGATACGCTTCACGTCCAGGCGGACGACGCAGCAGCAGCGACATCTGACGATAAGACACAGCCTGTTTCGACAGGTCATCATAGATGATCAGCGCGTGGCGGCCGTTGTCGCGGAAGTATTCAGCCATCGCAGTTGCGGCGTAGGGCGCCAGGAACTGCATCGGAGCCGGGTCCGAAGCGGTTGCGGCCACAACGATCGAATATTCAATCGCACCGGATTCTTCCAGTTTCTTCACCAGCTGTGCAACGGTCGAACGCTTTTGACCGATTGCAACGTAAACGCAGTACAGTTTTTTCGACTCGTCGTCGCCTGCTGCGTCGTTGTAGGTTTTCTGGTTCAGGATTGCGTCCAGAGCAACGGCGGTTTTGCCGGTCTGACGGTCACCAATGATCAGCTCACGCTGGCCACGGCCGATCGGGATCATCGCGTCAACCGATTTCAGGCCGGTTGCCATCGGCTCGTGAACCGATTTACGCGGGATGATGCCGGGGGCCTTGACGTCTGCAACGCCACGCTTGGTTGCGTTGATCGGGCCTTTGCCGTCCAGCGGGTTGCCCAGACCGTCCACAACGCGGCCCAGCAGCTCGTCACCGATCGGAACGTCCACGATCGAGTTGGTGCGCTTGACGGTGTCACCTTCTTTGATGTCACGGTCGGAACCGAAGATAACGACACCGACGTTGTCGCTTTCCAAGTTCAGCGCCATGCCCATGATGCCGCCGGGGAATTCGACCATCTCACCGGCTTGCACATTGTCCAGACCGTATACACGGGCAATCCCGTCACCGACGCTCAGCACGCGACCGATCTCGGCCACTTCGGCTTCCTGACCAAAATTCTTGATCTGGTCCTTCAGGATTGCAGAAATCTCTGCAGCTTGGATTCCCATTTATCCGACCTCTTTCATTGCATTCTGTAGGGAGTTCAGCTTCGAACGGATCGAACTGTCGATCATTTTCGAGCCCACTTTAACGACAAGACCGCCGATGAGGCTTTCATCCACGGTCGCATTGATTGTCACCGTCTTGCCCACACGCTCGGACAGCGTCTTGGACAGTTTTTCCATCTGGGTCTTGGTCAGTGCCTTGGCCGAGGCAACCTCGGCGGTCACTTCGCCACGCTCTTCGGCCAGCATGTCGCGCAGAACCTTCAGCAGTTGCGGCACGACGAACAGGCGGCGCTTCTGAGCCATCAGACCCAGCGTGTTGCGCAGGATGGGGTTCAGACCCATCTTGTCTGCGATCGCAGTGATCGCGCCTTCCTGTTCAGCGCGGGAAACCAGCGGCGATGCGATCAGGTCGCGCAGCTCTGCACTGTCGTCCAGCGCGGCTGCCAGATCATTGATGCCGGATTCCAGACCTGCAAGGTCGTTGTTCTCTTTTGCGATCTCGAAGATCGCGGTGGCATAGCGCTCGGCGATGCCAGTGGAAATCGAAGCTGGTTCGGACACGTCCACCCTTCCGATATTTTGGGCCCCGAATTCGCGTGCGGCAGCTACCCCGGGGGCGTGAAGAAACCCCGGCCAGACGGTCGGGGATCAAAATCACCGGGGATGTAGCAGAGCCGAACCAACCAAGCAATACGCTATAGCGGTAACAGATTTATCCACAAATTGTTATTTTTCATTAACTTACGGCAAGTGCGACGGTTTGAACACATTGGCCCAGTTGAAAAATGTTACGAATATGCAGGTTTTTGCGATTCCTGTGACTTTTTTTCCTCATTTTTTCGCATGAAATTGCCCGGGGTCTCAGGCGGGCTTCAGCAAGCCGTCCAGCGCCTTGATCGGTTTTTTGACCGCGTCCTTGGTCACGCTGCCGCTTGGCGGGCGGATATGTTTGCTGACTTCGACCATCAGCACCCCACCCGCCATCACCGTCGGAATCCGCTGACCGGTCTTTTCGATCAGGTTGCCGGATTTCAACCAGAATCGCCGGAACGACGGAGGCATATACAAGGCCGAGCAATGCACCTCGGGCAGGAAGTGATGCGCCTTGAGCTGGTTCTCCAGCTGAGTTGCCGAGTACGGGCGCCCGAACCCGAACGGGGTCTTGTCCGACCGTGACCACAGACCCGCCCGGTTTGGAACGATGAAGACGGCCCGGCCACCGGGGCCCAGCACGCGCCAACATTCGTCAAGCAACTGGTTTGGCCGTTCCGACGTTTCCAGCCCATGCATCACCACAAGCTTGTCCACGTGGCCGGTCTCGATCGGCCAGAGGGTTTCTTCGGTCAGGACCGAAACGTTGGGCATGCCTGCCGGCCATGGCATCACGCCCTGTGGCCCCGGCATCAACCCGATGACCCGGCGCGCATCCGACAGGTAAGGGCGCAGCAAAGGCACCGCAAAACCGAATCCCGCCACTGTCTGGCCTTTTGCTTCGGGCCAAAGCTCGATCAGACGCCCGCGAATAGCCGCCTGCGCCGCACGCCCCAATGTGCTGCGGTAATAGAAGTTCCTCAGATCCTGTACATCAAGATGCATTGCGGACATCCGGTCAATCGGCTTAGCTGGGCGTAGTCTAGCAATGAAAGGGCAAAAGGCCATGCCTCTTGAAATCGTTACAATCCCGTGCCTGAGCGACAATTACGCCTTTCTGGCGCATGACGCCGTCACTGGCCAGACCGCCCTGATCGACGCGCCCGAGGCCGCACCGGTCCTGAAGGCGCTGGATGACCGGGGGTGGACGCTGTCACATGTGCTGTTGACCCATCATCACTGGGATCACGTGGACGGGCTGGCGGGAATTTTGGCCAAACAGCCGGCAAAAGTCATCGGGGCCGCCGCTGACGCAAATCGCCTGCCGCCGCTGGATCAGCAAGTTACCGAGGGGGACAGTTTCGAGGTCGGCGGCGAACCGGTTCAGATTCTGGACGTTTCCGGGCACACGGATGGCCATATCGCTTTCTACATGCCGCAGAGTTTCGCCGTGTTCACCGCCGACAGCCTGATGGCGCTGGGTTGTGGGCGCCTGTTCGAGGGCACGCCCGCGCAAATGTGGGCCTCGTTGAACAAGCTGGCTGCCCTGCCGGACGACACATTGGTCTGTTCAGGGCACGAATATACACAATCCAACGCCAAATTCGCGATTACAGTCGATCCCGAAAACCGGGCCCTGAAAGATCGCATTGCGGATATCGACCGCGCGCGTGCGGCCGGAAAAGCCACTGTTCCTTCGACTCTGGCCCTTGAAAAGGCCACAAATCCGTTCCTGAGGGCCGCCGATCCGGCGATTCAGGCGAAATTAGGTATGGTGGGCGCTGACCCCGAGGCTGTTTTTGCCGAAATTCGGGCTAGAAAAGACCGGTTCTGATGCCTATTTGCTCCTCTTCAGGGCCACGGTCACAACAAATGTGACTGTCAAGTGAAAGAAAACCCTTGAAGCCGGGCCACGATCAACCAAACTCTAATAGTATGAGGACATGGTTGGGATGGGGTTCCGGCCAAGAAACCGCCCCCTTCTGACCCAAGACAGAGGAGCACCCGCGTGCCTTCATTCTCGAGCACATTGGAACAAGCCATCCACGCGGCCCTGGCGGCTGCGAATGAACGGCGCCATGAATTCGCAACGCTAGAGCATTTGCTGCTGGCCCTTCTGGAAGAACCCGATGCCGTGCGCGTCATGAAAGCGTGCAGTGTCGATCTGGACGAGTTGCGCAGCACTTTGGTGGAGTTCATCGACGAGGACCTTTCGAATCTGGTCACGGATATCGACGGATCCGAAGCCGTACCCACCGCAGCGTTCCAGCGCGTCATTCAGCGCGCCGCGATCCACGTTCAAAGCTCGGGCCGGACCGAAGTGACCGGCGCCAACGTTCTGGTCGCCATATTCGCCGAACGCGAAAGCAATGCCGCCTATTTCCTGCAAGAGCAGGACATGACCCGTTACGACGCGGTCAATTTCATCGCGCATGGCGTCGCCAAGGATCCTGCCTATGGCGAAAGCCGCTCGGTATCCGGTGCGGATCAGGTGGAAGAAGACGCCCAGACCACATCCGGCGAAGCCGAACAGAAAGAAAGCGCGCTGGGAAAATACTGCGTGGATCTGAACGCCAAGGCTCGAGCTGGCGATGTCGATCCGCTGATCGGACGCTCGGATGAGGTGGAACGCTGCATCCAGGTGCTGTGCCGCCGCCGCAAGAACAACCCGCTGCTGGTGGGGGATCCGGGTGTGGGCAAGACCGCCATCGCAGAAGGCCTTGCGCACAAGATCGTCGTTGGCGAGGCCCCCGATGTGCTGGCCAATACCACGATCTATTCCTTGGACATGGGCGCGCTGCTGGCCGGAACCCGCTATCGCGGTGATTTCGAAGAACGTCTGAAAGCGGTTGTGACCGAACTGGAGGATCACCCGGACGCGGTGTTGTTCATCGACGAAATCCATACCGTGATCGGTGCCGGAGCGACCTCGGGCGGTGCGATGGATGCCTCGAACCTGCTGAAGCCTGCGCTTCAGGGCGGCAAACTGCGCACCATGGGCTCGACCACCTACAAAGAGTTCCGTCAGCACTTCGAAAAGGACCGTGCGCTGAGCCGCCGGTTCCAGAAGATCGACGTGAACGAGCCTTCGGTAGAAGACAGCGTAAAGATTTTGCGCGGGCTGAAGCCTTATTTCGAAGAGCATCATGACATCAAATACACCGCCGATGCGATCAAGACGGCGGTCGAGCTGTCGGCGCGTTACATCAACGACCGCAAGCTGCCCGACAAGGCCATCGATGTGATCGATGAGGCCGGCGCGGCGCAGCATCTGGTCGCGGAAAGCAAGCGGCGCAAGACCATTGGCGTCAAAGAGATCGAGGCGGTTGTCGCCAAGATCGCGCGTATTCCGCCCAAGAACGTCACCAAGGATGATGCGTTGGTGCTGAAAGACCTCGAAGCATCGCTGAAACGGGTGGTGTTTGGTCAGGATCTGGCAATCGAGGCGCTGTCCAGTGCGATCAAACTGGCCCGCGCCGGTCTGCGCGAACCTGAAAAACCCATCGGCAACTATCTGTTTGCCGGTCCGACGGGGGTTGGCAAGACCGAGGTGGCGAAACAGCTGGCAGATACCCTGGGCGTGGAACTGCTGCGTTTCGACATGTCGGAATACATGGAGAAACATGCGGTTTCCCGCCTGATCGGTGCCCCTCCGGGCTATGTCGGGTTTGATCAGGGTGGTCTGCTGACCGACGGTGTCGACCAGCATCCGCATTGCGTGTTGCTGCTGGACGAAATCGAAAAGGCCCACCCGGACGTGTTCAACATCCTGTTGCAGGTGATGGACCACGGCGAGCTGACCGATCACAACGGGCACACGGTGAATTTCCGCAACGTGGTGCTGATCATGACATCGAACGCGGGCGCGCAGGAACAGGCCAAAGCCGCCATCGGCTTCGGTCGCGATCGGCGCGAAGGCGAAGACACGGCCGCGATCGAGCGCATGTTCACACCGGAATTCCGCAACCGTCTGGATGCCGTGATCTCCTTCGCACCGCTGCCGAAAGAGGTCATTTTGCAAGTGGTCGAGAAATTCGTCCTACAGCTTGAGGCACAACTGCTGGATCGTGGCGTGACCATCGACCTGACCCCAAAAGCTGCCGAGTGGCTGGCCGACAAGGGATATGACGACAAGATGGGTGCACGCCCGCTGGGTCGCGTGATCCAGGAGCACATCAAGAAACCCCTGGCCGAAGAGCTGTTGTTCGGCAAGTTGGCCAAGGGCGGCGTGGTTCGTGTCTCGGTCAAGAAAGGCGAACTGGATCTTGAAATTCTTGGCCCGGACCAACGGCGCATTTCAGGAGACAAACCACCTCTGTTGACGGCAGACTGACCAAAATACAGACAACTCCTTCAAAGCCCGGCGATCCCCATCGCCGGGCTTTTTCTCTGCTGGCAGCATAAAGTGCGACGGAAAAAGACTTCTGCTGCGTGTCATCTTCAATGATGAACGCAAGACAGGGATCGACACGTGAGCAAAATTTCAATCCTCTGGGGCGCCGCCTTTGCCCTATCCGCCGTTGCCGCTGTGGCAACTGCACAGCACAGGTTTCGCTATCACGACGAAACGACCGCAGAACCGTTGAGGTTGGTGCCCGCAACCGAAAACCCCGGGAAAAGCAGCGCTTTGGTGAAAGAAAAAGGCGGAAAAATCAAAGTGACGGGCAACGGCATTCCTGATCATCTGGTTGGCCGGTTTCCAAACCAAGGCAATCCGCACCGGATCGAACAGCAGAAGGTCAGGTTGAAATTGCCTGCAAATCCAACGGCCAAAGGTGCAATCACACCGCTGCAAATGGGGTGGAACTTTGGCGTGTCACTCAACGGGGTTGTGTTCGACCCGCTGGCGGCCGAGTTCTGGCATGGCGACCCCGGATCCGAGTGGTCCTACAATGCCTTGGGTGGCGCTGTTTCCTTGGGATTGGACGCCAATTTTGCCCATGTACAGCCGAATGGAAAATATCACTATCACGGTGTACCGACAGGGTTGGTCAAGCTGCTGGGATGGTCACCGTCCGAGCATTCACCCTTGATCGGCTATGCCGCAGATGGTTTCCCGATATATGCCGTCACTGGCGTCGTAGGGGGCAAAGTGACCGAAATGACGTCGTCCTATCGTCTGAAACCCGGCAACCGGCCGGGTGGCGCTGCGCCGGGCGGGCGGCATGACGGCACCTTCAACGAGGACTACGTTTTTGTTCAGGGTCACGGCAATTTGGACCAATGCAACGGCGCCTTCACCGTTTCAGCAGAATACCCTTCAGGAACCTATGCGTACTTTCTGACCGAGGATTACCCCGTGGTACCCCGGTGTTTCATGGGCACTCCGGATCAAAGCTTTCGCTTTGGCAGACGGTAATCGGTTTGACCCCATCACGCAGATTACCCAGGCAAGAGGCATGGGTTTTGCTATCTTTCCGTGAGTTTCAGCTCGATCCGGCGGTTCTGTGCCCGCGCTTCGGGCGTGTCAGCCGGATTGACTGGCTGGAATTCACCAAACCCGTTTGCTGCCAGACGATTGGGCGGGATGCCCAGCGCGTCGACCATATAGCGCACGACAGACAACGCGCGACCCTGGCTGAGTTCCCAGTTGTCCCGGTATCGGCCTGAACCGGCCAGCGGAACGTTGTCGGTGTGGCCGTCGACCCGGATCACCCAGTTCAGACCGGGTGGAATTTCGGCGGCGACACTGCGCAGGATGTTGGCAACTTTCGCAACCTCCTGCTGCCCTTCCGCGGACAGCACGGCTGATCCTGTCGGAAACAAAACCTCGGACGAAAAGACAAAACGGTCGCCTTCAATCCGCACGCCTTCCTGATCGCCAAGGACATCCCGAAGACGTCCGAAAAATTCCGAACGATAACGTTGCAGATCTTCCGCCTGCGCTGCCAGTTCCTCATTCTGACCGGCCAGTGCTTCGGCCTCGGCCTCGAGACGCAGGCGTTCGGCTTCTTCCAGCAGGCGGCGGCGGCGTTCTTCCGAAGCGGCACGGGCCAGCGCGGCATTCAGGTCCTGACCCAAAGTCTGGATTTGGATTTCGGCGGCCTCGTTGCGCTCTTCGAAATCATCCAACAGGGCCTGCAATGACCCCAACTGCCCGCGCAGGGCGGCAATCTGCTGGTTGAGAAGTGCCGCCTCACGCTGGGCCTCGGCTGAGATTTCTTTCTCTTCTGACAATGTCGATTCGGCCAGAGCCAGCAAGGCCTGCCTTTGTTCGGCCAAGGTGCGTTGTTCATCAGCATCCGCCTGCGCTTGCGTTTGCGCCTCCAGGGCGGCTTCAAGCTGGGCGCGCAATTCATCAGGATTCACGTCGCCGAATTGTCGCTCAAGCTCAGCCCGCGCGGCTTGCGCGGCGGCCAGAAGAGTCAGCGTGTCTTCGGCCTCTTTGCGTTGTGCCTCCAACGCGAGCGTCATGGCCGTCAGTTCGGCATCCGCATCCTGAAGACGGTTTCGCAATGCCTCGGCAGCAGCGGCTTCGACCAGGCGGGCGGCTTCTTCATCGCTCAGTTGCTGTTCAAGAGTGGCAATTTCCGCCGCGCGTTCCTTGTCGCTTTGCTCCAGATCCGCAACCATTGCTTCCAGCGCCTCGCGGCGGGCGGCTGCCAATCGGGCCGCTTCCGTCTGCGCATCGATTTCCTCGCGACTTTGTGCAAGGGCAAGGTTCAGCGCCTCTTTTTCCGTCAGCAATTGCTCGCGCTCAGTCTCAAGCGCTGCGATGTCGCCCAAAGCCTGTTCCTGCTCGGCAAGCAGCGCCGCAACCTGTGCTTCGAAATTCGTGATACGGGTCTGCGCCTGATCCAGCGCGGCGGCCTGACGGTCGCGTTCGGTGGTCAGTGAGGCGATCAGCGACTGCGCTTGCGCCAGATCGTCTTCGGCCTGCGACAGCGTCGTGTTCAACGCACCCAGCCTTGCCTGCAAGCGGCTGTTTTCACGCTCTTCCAAACCAAGCGCGCCCGCAAGCGCGGCAACTTCGTCTGCCAGTGTCGTCAGTTCGTCTTCCTGCCCCGAAATAGTTTCGCGCAGAACAAACTGAATCACCATGAAAATGGTCAGAACGAATGTCAGCACCATCAACAGCCCGGTCATCGCGTCCACGAATCCGGGCCAGACCGAGCCCTGGAAGCGTTGACCGGTGCGGCGGGACAGCGCCATGGGTTACTCTCCTTCCGGCGTGGTGCGCACCGCGCCTCGAGGCAGGGTCAGGGCCTTGACCAGCAGTTCGATATCCTTGCGGAATTCGTTCATGCTTTCCTGACGACCCGCCGAAATCTCTTCGAGAATGCGCAGCAACTGCACGTCCATCGAGCGCAGGCGCATCCGGCTTTCGGCGTCGATTCCATCGCCTGCACCGTGTTCGCGCATGTGGTCAAGCAACGCATCCTGCCCCAGCGCGACACGCTCCAGAGCCGAAGTGACGCTTTCGGTATTGGCCTGGCGATTGTTCATCTCGGCAATCACATCGACCAGTTGCCCCAGCTTGGCCGAAACCTCAGCCCGCTCGCTTTCCTGAGCGGCAAACAGATCCTGCAACGCATCCATCTGTTCGGACATGGCATCCAGCACAGGTGTCAGTACGGCGATCTCTGCTCCACCCTCTTCACCACCGGCAAATCCGACGCGGGTGATCGAGGACAACCATTCTTCGAGCTCGCGATAAAAGCGGTTCTGCCCGTGCCCGGCAAACACTTCGAGCAAACCAACAATCAGCGATCCCGCCAAGCCCAGCAGAGAGGACCCGAACGCAACACCCATCCCTTGCAACTGCGCCTCGAGGCCCGTCATCAGGCGATTGAAGACGGCCAGCCCCTCTTCGCCTTCCTGCGGGTTCAGGCTGCGGATGGTGTCGACAATGGCTGGAACGGTTGTCGCCAGGCCAAAGAATGTACCCAGCAGACCCAGATAGATCAGAACGTTGGTTATATAACGCGTGATTTCACGTTCTTCTTCGACACGCTCGGCCACGGAATCCAGAATAGACCGGGTAGAGGTGGAACTGATCTGTGAGCGCGCGCCTCGCTCGCGCAGCAGCGATGCCAAAGGCGCCAGCAACTGTGGTGTGCGCGCATCTTCGCGAACAACACCACCGACAAAGGCCTCGATCCAGCGCACGGACCCGATCAGCTGCGTAACCTGATAAAAACAGGCGAAGACGCCGATAAAGAACACAATCAGGATGAAGCCATTTAGATACGGATTGGCATAAAAAACCGGCAAAACGTATGGAAGCGCCAGAAACACCCCCAGCCCGGACAGGCCGATCGCCATCAACATCAACAGAATTTGTCGAATTGGATGCGAGAAATGGGGTCTCGCGCCCTGATGTGCCTGCGCCATGCGCGTGGTTCCCGGTATTTGCCTGCTTTGCGTCGAATCTAGCGGGATTCCGCGCGTGACGCCAAGAGTTTATGCGGTGATGTCGCGCACCCGTTGCGCCAACCACTCAAGATCATGGTCACGCAGCCCGATCTCGGCCAGATGTTCTACGGTGTTGTAAAGATATTCGTCATTCGGACCGCGCCCGCCAACCGCATGGGCGATGATCCGGGCCTGTTCCTCCAACGGCATCCCGCCGCAATACTGGACGTGGTCGGCATCGATCACATAGGTAACGGCATTGACGATTTCGCCGTTTTCCAGGTGCACATCCAGCATACGTTCAACATAGGCCGAGGAAATCAGCTCGCGCTCGCGCAGCTCGTGCAGCGTACGGTCTTCGTGACCCGCCTCGACCGCAAGGGCCAAACCGGTGCAACTTGCGTTCTCCTGTTCGTCCAGTGCCAGCACCAGGCCGGGTTTTTCTTCGGTCCCGCGATGGTGGATCGAGCTCATGCAGAAGGACCGGGAATAACCATGAAGTGTCGCGCGTTCACTGCGTGCCACCGGAAAGCCCGGATTCCACAGCAGTGATCCATATCCGAATACCCACATCGTCATTGCACTGGTCCTTGCCTGTTTCGGCCTATAAACATCAATTCCAAGGCGGGAAAAAGGGCCTTTCGAATGCGTCTGATACGAGTGTTGATTTTTGTTTCCCTGGCATGGAGCGCCTATTGGTTCGTGGCCGGATATGGTCTGCGCTCTGCGATCACTGGCTGGTTCGAACAGCAGGAGGCGCGCGGCTGGCAAGCGGATTTCTCGAATGTCGCGACAGCGGGCTATCCGACCCACCACATGACCCGTCTGAACAATCCGGCGCTGGCGGATCCGGTGAACGGCACGGCATGGAGCGCGGATTGGATCGAATTCAAAAGCCCCGCCATCTGGCCCGGTCGTCAGATATTGCGGTTCGCGGACACACCGCAACGCCTGTCATATTTCGACCAGACATCAACAATTGTGGCCGACGAATTGCTTGCCGAGCTGCAATTGCAGCCCGGCGTCTCGCTCGTGCTGGAGAAAATGGCTTTGACGGCCGGAGCCTGGTCGGTGACGGAAAACTCCACCAAGCTGGCCTCGGGTGACACGCTGAGCCTGATCATGGAACAAACGCCAATTTCAGAAGCCTATTCCATCACGGCCCGCGCGGATGGGTTTACACCGGGGGAAAAACTGCGAGCCCTGATGCATTCCGCAAGTTCGTTACCGCAGAGCTTTGAGACGCTGGAACTGGATATGGTCACCATTTTCGACAAGGTTTGGAGCCGGTCCGCCCTCGAAGACAGCCGTCCGCAGCCCGTGGCCATCGATCTGCGTCTGGCCGAGATCAAATGGGGTGAGCTGCGCCTGTTCGCGACAGGCGATCTGGATGTGGACGCCCAAGGTATCCCGACTGGAGAGATTGCCGTCAAAGCCGAAAACTGGCGGGATATGATCGCAATGGCAAACGCGGCGGGTGCCCTGCCCGATCAGGCCGTAGATCCCGTCACCCGAGGGCTGAACTTTCTGGCAGGGCTGGGCGGAAACCCCAACGCGCTGGATCTGCAACTGAATTTCCGCGATGGTTTCGTGGCGCTCGGGCCGCTGCCTTTGGGCCCTGCCCCGCGCCTGATCCTGCGTTAACGGCAGTAGGGTCCGCTGCGATAGCGGGCCGTATCAAGGTGGAAATGATCCTTGTGATAGCGATCGGAATTCGGCCCCAGCACGGTGCCAAACGGGCCGCACGCCCCGCGCCAGATCTTCTTGAGCTGTTTCTGAGAAGGGTTCTTGCGCCACCCGTTCAGGACGGTCACCACCTCACCGTCAGCCATTTTGAAACCTGAGATATCGATCGCACGACCCTTGCCATGTTCGGATATCCGCGCGCCTTTACGGTTGTTGCGGGTTCGGCAGGCATAATGGGCGGCGATTTGCAACTCGACCACGGGTCCGCGGCGTTTGAAGGTGGGTTTGACGGTCTTGTCGACCCACTTGTTCAACGCAATGGCGGTGCCGCAATCCATCGTCGAGGGGCGGCTGAGCATCACACCCGAAACCGAGGTGATCTGCACCGCATCCTTGACACCGCAGGCTGAATTCTTGCTGCCCACACGGCCAACAGGTTTGCCTTGAATGGCAATATCCCCGCAAACAGACCCTTTGCGCAGCTTGCGCCTTTTGAACAACACCTGCTGTTCGACAGACTCGGGCCGCAAATAAGGCATCAAGGACGTGTCCGGCCCCAGAAGCGGCAGTTCCGACGGGCGCGCCGCCGCAGCGGTGACTTGCGGGGAAACCGGACGCGAAACCGGACGCAGGTTGGCAATGTCAGAAGGGGCAGGCGCGCTGACAGCCTGCTGAACAGTCAAAGGGCGCATGAGGGGCACCAAAGACTGGTCAAGGGGCGCGGCCTGAACCGGCGCGGCGCTCAAAGCCACGACCCCGATCAGAATATGCCCCCAGCGCAGTTTCATGAACTTGCCTTTCCCCGCCCAAAGTCCGGCGCATCCGTATCCTGCCCGGCATCGATGATGCCGCGACGAATAGCACGGGTGCGGGTGAAGTAGTCAAACAAATGATCGCCGTCGCCGGTGCGTATGGCGCGTTGCAGGGCAAAAAGCTCTTCGGTGAACCGGCCCAGGATTTCCAGCGTCGCATCCTTGTTGGACAGGAACACATCCCGCCACATGGTCGGGTCGGACGCGGCAATCCGGGTGAAGTCGCGGAAGCCGGCGGCCGAATATTTGATGACTTCGCTGTCGGTTACCCGTCGCAGATCGTCGGCCACGCCAACCATCGTGTAGGCAATCAGGTGCGGCGCATGGGACGTTACGGCGAGGACCAGATCGTGATGATCCGCATCCATCTCATCGACATTCGACCCCATACCCTCCCAAAGCGCGCGCAGGCGGGCAATGGCATCCGGGTCCGAACCCTCGACCGGGACCAACAGGCACCAGCGATTGTCAAAGAGTTCGGCAAACCCGGATTCAGGGCCGGAATGCTCGGTCCCTGCCAAAGGATGCGCGGGGACGAAATGCACACCGTCGGGGATATGCGGTTGCACCGCCCGAATGACGCCCCGCTTGACCGAACCCACATCCGAAACGGTGGCACCGGGTTTCAGCACGGATGCAATCTCTTTTGCAACTGCGCCCATAGCCCCCACAGGCACGCAGAGCACGACAAGATCGGCGCCTTCGACCGCCTCGCGTGCCGTGTCGCAAACACGGTCACACAATCCGATCCTGCGCGCGGTTTCACGGGACTTTTCAGACCGGGCATAACCCGTCACTTCCCCGGCCAGCCCTGCACGTTTCATCGCCCAGAACATGGACGAAGCAATCAGGCCCAGCCCGATCAGCGCAACGCGGTCGTAAATCTGGCTCATGCTGCGCCCTCTTTGAATGCAGTGATCGCCGCAACCACACGGCGGCAGGCTTCTTCGTCGCCCACGGTGATCCGCAAGGCGTTCGGCAGGTTGTAGCCTGCAACCCGGCGGACAATCAAACCCTGCGTTTTCAGGTAGTCATCGCAGGCCTCGGCCTCGGCCTGATCGGCGAAACGCGCTAGGATGAAGTTGGTGCAGGACGGGTCCGACGGCACGCCTGTCTTGGCCAATTGATCGGCCAGCCACACACGAAGGCGCGCGTTTTCGGCCTGACAGAAGGTCAGGAATTCCACATCGTTTACCGCAGCTTCAGCCGCCGCCAATGCGGTCATTGACAGGTTGAAGGGCTGGCGCACCCGGTTCAGCACGTCGATGATCGGGCGGTGCGCATAGCCCCATCCGACACGCATTCCGCCCAGCCCGTACACCTTTGAGAAGGTGCGCGTCATGATTACATTCTCATGGGCGTCAACCAGCGACGCCCCGCCATCGAACCCATCGACAAACTCCGCATAAGCGCCATCAAGAACCATCAGGCAGGCGTCGGGCAGACCCAACGCCAGACGTTCCAGTTCGTCGTTCGGGATCATGGTCGAAGTTGGATTCCCGGGGTTGGTGACAAACACGATCCGCGTCTGCCCCGTCACTGCGGCGAGAATGGCATCCACATCCACCTTGCGGTCACTTTCGGCCACCATGACCGGCGTCGCGCCGGCCATGCGGGCGATGATCGGGTACATGGAAAACCCGTGCTCGGTATAGATCACCTCGTCCCCCGGCCCCGCGTAGGCCTGGGCGACGAATTGCAATACCTCGTCGCTGCCGACACCGCAGATGATCCGCGCAGGGTCCAGCCCATGGCGTGCGCCGATGGCCGCGCGCAGGCTCGCGTGGTCGGTGCTGGGATAACGATGCAGAGTGGCCGCGCTGTCGCGCACCGCCTCTATGGCCTTGGGACTGGGTCCAAACGGGTTCTCGTTCGAGCTCAGCTTGATCACATGCTCCACTCCCGCCACATGCGACTGGCCGCCCTGATACAGCGCGATGTCCATAATGCCGGGTTGTGGGGTGATCTTGGTCATGAGAGGCTCCGTTGAATGGGCCTCTCATACCTGTCTCAAAGGGTTGAGAAAAGCGGCAATTCCCTCATGCGGCCTTGAAGCGCGCTGTTGCCGGGTCAGCGTTGTAGTAAGGCGTGAATTCTTCGGTCCGGTGCGACAGGTCATTGACGCTGTCGATGATGAACTGAACCGTCTCTTCGCTCATCAGATATGAGAAATTCAGACGCACCCAGCCGGGTTTTTTCATTTCTTCCCCGGCGGACAAGGCAGCGTGCAGCGCCTCTGACGTTGCCTGATCGATCCCCAGCAAGCGGTGGGCGTAGGGTCCGGCACAGGCACAGCCGCCCCGCGCCTGAATGCCGTATATATCGCTGAGCATCCGCGTGAATAGCTGCTGATGCACGGGCTGGCCCGCAGTGTCGCGCACCAGGAAGGAAAAGATCGGCAGACGGTGCGCTTTCTCGACCCCAAGCAGGGTCAGGTTCGGGTTGTTCTTCCAGCCGTCCAGCGCCATTTGATTGTACTGCGCCTCACGCTGGGCGATTTCGTCCGTTCCGACGACATCCTTGACGATGAAGGCCAGCGCCGCACGAATGTCTCCGATCACGTTGGGCGTCCCGGCCTCTTCCCGGGTGGACAGATCGATGCTGTAGTCATGCCGCCACGGTGACACGAAACTGACGGTTCCACCGCCGGGCCAGCTGGGGCACGTCCGTTTCACGGCCGATTGGTTCACAACCAAAACACCTGACGCGCCCGGGCCACCGGGAAACTTGTGCGGCGAAACCACGATCGCATCCTTTCGGGCCCCTTCGGGCCCCATGTCCATCGGCAGGTAGGGCCCACCACCGGCATAGTCCCAAACGGCCAAGGCACCATACGCCTTGAGCATCCGCGTGACCGGATCAGGATCGGTGACAATGCCCGTTACGTTGGACGCGGCAGAAAAGGATCCGACCACCAAATCGGCATCCACATGGGCCTCCAGAGCGGCTTTAAGCGCATGCAGGTCCACACCACCGCCCTCGGCCTCGGGGATTTCGATGACACGTGCCTTGCTTTCGCGCCACGGCAGAATGTTTGAGTGATGCTCGTACGGGCCGATCAAGACAATCGGCTGGTCAGCCTCTGCCACCCCTAGCAGGCTGACCAACCGATTGAGCCCCGCAGTGGCGCCGGACCCGGTAAAGATCACCGCGTCCTCTTCCCGAGCACCAACAATGCGGGCTATTTCCGCTCGCGCTTCGCGGCGCAGACGTGTCATGTAGGACCCACAGTAGGAGGCCTCGGTGTGACTGTTTGCGTAAAACGGCAATACGTCCTGCGCCACAAAATCCTCGACCTGCCGCAACGCGCGGCCCGAAGCGACGTAATCCGCATAGACAAGCGGCACGTCTCCAAGCAGACCCGGGATCAGAACGTTCTCGCCGATCAGCCCATCGCGCAGATTTGAATTGTGAGCGGTGGAACAGAGTTCCGCACGAAATTTGGACAGGGTCATGACATTGGCTCCTTACTGCCATACCAATGTGATATTTCTGGCCCGAGGAAACTTCACATATCTTTGCGTGGATTTTAAAAAATTTGTGTCATATGATCAGTTATGACATCAAAAATAGATCAAATTGATACACGCATTCTGAAAGAGCTGCAAAAGGACGCCACCCTGTCACAGCGGGAATTGGCGGATCGGGTTGGCCTGTCCCAGAATGCCTGCTGGCGGCGCTTGAAGGCCCTGAACGAAAACGGTGTGCTGATCGGATCCACGGCCCGCATCGCACGAGAAGAACTGGGGTTGAGCCTTGTGGTCTTCGTCATGCTCCGCACCCGACACCACTCTGCCCAGTGGCTTCAGGCGTTTCGGAGCCATGTTCTGACAATCCCGGAAGTGGTGGATTTTCATCGGATCGGAGGGGATTACGACTATCAGCTGAAAGTCGTAACGCAGGACATGTCGTCATATGATAAGGTCTATCAACGATTGATCGAAAAGGTCGAGCTGGACAGCGTGACCTCGTATTTCGCGATGGAAGCGATCGCCGAAGGCAGGCCCCTGCCGATCTGACACGCACTTCATTTGCCCAAAAACATTTGCCCAAAAACACCCTAAGGAGTCGCGGGCAATGTCGCGATGACGGCTTCGCTATGGGCAAACCATAAAAAAAGACCGCGCCAAAAGCGCGGCCTTTCAGAATTCGATTGCGGCGAAGATCAGTTCTTCGCGTAGAATTCGACGACCAGGTTCGGTTCCATGACGACCGGGTAAGGCACATCGCTGAGGCCCGGCGCGCGCACGAACGTCGCGGTCATTTTCGAGTGGTCGGCGTCGATGTAGTCAGGAACGTCACGCTCGGCCAGCGCAACGGCTTCCAAGACAACAGCCAGTTGTTTGGATTTGTCACGTACCTCAATCACGTCACCTTCTTTGACGCGGTAGGACGGGATGTTTACACGCTTGCCGTTCACTTTGACGTGGCCGTGGTTCACGAACTGGCGTGCGGCAAAAACAGTTGCGACAAACTTGGCGCGGTAGACCACAGCGTCCAGGCGGCGCTCCAGCAGGCCGATCAGGTTTTCACCGGTGTCGCCCTTCACACGCTCGGCTTCGGCGTAGATGCGGCGGAACTGCTTCTCGGTCAGGTCGCCGTAGTAGCCTTTCAGCTTCTGCTTGGCCCGCAGCTGAAGACCGAAGTCCGACAGTTTGCCCTTGCGGCGCTGGCCATGCTGGCCGGGGCCGTATTCGCGACGGTTGACCGGGGATTTCGGACGACCCCAGATGTTTTCGCCCATCCGGCGGTCGATTTTGTACTTGGCAGACGTGCGTTTGGTCACGGCTGATCTCCTTCGTTAGGTCGAAGCCCTGACGGGCCACTATGAAGGGCGTTGTCCTCTTGAGGTCTCCCCCATGACAGGCATCCCCTTGCGGGGGCCACCAACACCAATGAAGCCGCGCTTATATCCGCAATGCTGGCGGAGTCAACACAGCATTCCGCAAAGTTCAGAAAAACGATCAGGGCAGACAGCCAGCGAACCCGGCAGCGCGCCGAAACCGTCTGGCGGCACCTTGAAAACTTAGTTTGAGGTCGGGAAAGAAACTACCGTCGCGCTGCTTTTCGCGGCGGGGTTTGGGATCATCGCAAGCTCGGTCACTTCAACAATCCAGAACTCTTCGTCCCGTGGCGGGCAAGCGCCTTCGAACACGAGAGCCCGCGACGTATCGTTGCCATCGGCAACAAGCTTGGCAGAGAACTTCTGCGCACCATTGGTAAGGGTAAGGGCTCCGGCCACGTGGCCTGGAATGTCACGGACAATTGGAAAGTGGCTGTTCACCTGGCTGGCAACGCCCCCGACATTTCCTATTTTTTCGATGCTTTGTTCGGCAGCCTCGCTCATGACGATTGCTTGACCACGCCATGACCATGCCGATCCGATCGCCAAACAGGAAAGAGGAGCATCTTCAAGCCCGTCAATTTCCGTCTGACACCAGGATATAGCTATTTGACCGTTTGTTCCGGCTCTCATCTGCCCACTCGCACTTACAACACCCCAACACTTAATTTTATCCTTATCAGCACAAATTCCGGCGGAAAAGAGACAGAACTGCAGCAATCACAAGATTGTTGTTAATGTGACTCAATATTTGGCGCCATCCGTCAGGGGTGACGGCCCGTCGATGACGGTTGTGGTCAGCGATGGCCGAAACCGATGCCAGATATCAATTCCAATTCATCGGAGAACGTGTGGAACGCGGTTCCGACAACTGCGGGTACAACGCTCAGAGCAATGGGGGCAGTGTTCCGGATTTCCGTCAGCCGCGCGCCCAAGAACGGTTTCCTGAGCAAAGGCTCTCATCAATCAGGCCGCAAAAACACGCGGGTCCTGAGCGTCAACGGGCTGAAGGGCCTTTGTTTGATTCAATTTTCAAATGGCGCAAGAAATTCATCCACGTCACCCTCGGGGTCCCGGGATCACCGGTGCGCTACGGCCCAACGGAAGCCTGACTCCGACAATTGTCTTTGAACCCGCCCGGGATAGTCGGATACGATTGCGTCTACGCCCAGATCGATCATCCTGCCGATATCTTCATGTTCGTTGACTGTCCACACGACGACGCACAAGCCCAGCTCTTTTGCGCGCGTGACGTTTTCAGGCGTTACATCCGCAAAGTACGGGCACCAAAGCGAACCGCCAGCCTGCTTTACCAAGTTTGGAATTTCGTCGCGACGGCCACGAAAGTCCGGGCAAACGGATTTTGAGGAATCCTCGCCAACATCGTCGGCATTGTCCGGAAGTTGCGTCAGGTAGGATGAAGGCATATCCGGGGCTTGCCTCTGACACTCCGCCAACAGGTTCCAATCAAAACTGTGAAGCACCGCGCGCGAAGATAAACCCTTGCCGCGAACATCCCGAAGTACTCTGCGGACAAAGTTCTCTCGGTAAAGTGCATCATGGGCCAAGTCGGGGTCCGACTTCAGCTCGAGCATCAGATGGGCATCACGGTATTTCGGGTCATCGACCAGATCGAGCAGATCCAACAGGCTTGGAACACGAACATCGTCTATTTGCGCCTGATCCGGGAAGCGTTGACCATAGGCGGAATGGCCGTCCAGACGCCCGATATCAAATTGTCGGATCTGTTCGTAAGTCAGCGAGGATACTTTCGGCTCTTCCCCGGTCAGAAACAGGCCATTGCCATCGCGGAAACTGGCCGAATGCAGGCGATGATTGTGCGTAATGACCGGCACATCATCGGCTGTCAGGACAACGTCAAATTCAAGAAGCGGGACGCCAATGGAAAGTGAAAAATCAAAGCCGATCATGCTGTTTTCAGGCAACACGCCCCGTGCCCCACGATGCCCCACGACCCGGATCAGGTTCTCCCCGCCGCGAAAGGCCTCAACCTGTTGAAACGCCATCAGCCTTCCAGCCTTTTGCCTGTCGCGCGGTCAAACAAATGCATGTTCTCCGGTGCCACCGAGAACCGCATAATCGGATGGCGTCCTTCGATCGGGTGGACGCCGGGAAGGCTTGCCGTGATCGCGCTTTCAGAGCCCGACAGGTGACCGTGCAGCAACGTGTTGGCCCCAAGCGGTTCAGCCATCTGAATCGCGGCTTCAAGCGGGCCATTGTCATCCGACAACAGATGCTCTGGTCTTATGCCAAGCTTCACGGCGCAGTCCGGACCCCCAGAGGGGCCGACTTCGATTTCTCCGATCTTGACCGCCCCGTTTTCGCGCCGTGCTTCGAATATGTTCATTGCCGGGCTGCCGATGAATTGCGCGGCAAACAGCGTTTGTGGAGTTTCATAGACCTCGAGCGGCGTGCCGATCTGTTCGGCGATGCCGCCGTTCATCACGATCATCCTGTCCGCCATCGTCATTGCTTCGACCTGGTCATGCGTGACGTAAAGTGACGTGATCCCAAGTTTTTCCTGAAGTTCGCGTATTTCCAGACGCATCTGAACACGAAGCTTGGCATCGAGGTTCGAGAGCGGCTCGTCAAACAGGAAAACGGCGGGCTCGCGGACAATGGCCCGGCCCATCGCCACCCTCTGGCGCTGACCGCCGGACAACTGCCTGGGTTTGCGATCCAGCAAAGGTTCAAGCTGCAACAGCTTAGCCGCCTGGGTCACCTTTTGATCGATCTGAGCCTTGGGCAGCCCCGCGATCTTGAGGCCATACCCCATGTTCTGACGCACTGACATATGTGGGTAGAGCGCGTAGTTCTGGAACACCATGGCGATGTCGCGATCCATGGGCTCTTTGTCATTGGCGCGTTCACCGCCGATCCGGATCTCCCCGGACGTGACCGTTTCCAACCCCGCCACCATCCGCAACAATGTGGACTTGCCGCAGCCTGACGGGCCGACGATCACGATGAACTCTCCATCGGCGATATCGACATCAACGCCGTGGATCACATCCGTCGGGCCAAAGCTCTTTTTGACATTCTCTAGAGTAACTGTTGCCATTTCTTACTTCTCGCTATCGACAAGGCCACGGACAAAGAGCTTTTGCATCGACACCACCACGATGACCGGCGGGATCATGGCCAGAATGGACGTCGCCATGATCGTCGGCCAATGCGCAAAGTCGTCACCGGACGGGAACATCTGCTTGATACCCATCACGATGGTATTCATTTCGGGATCGGTCGTGATCAGCAGCGGCCAAAGATATTGGTTCCACCCATAGATGAACAGGATCACGAACAGTGCGGCGATGTTGGTCCGGCTCATGGGGACGACGATATCGATGAAAAACCGCATCGGTCGCGCGCCGTCGACCCGGGCTGCCTCGGCAAGCTCATCGGGGATGGTCAGAAAGAACTGACGGAACAGGAAGGTTGCCGTGGCCGAGGCGATCAGGGGAAAGATCAGCCCGTAATAGCTGTTGAGCATACCGAACCCAGCGACAACTTCGAACGTCGGAACGATGCGGACTTCGACCGGCAGCATCAGCGTCAGGAAGATCAGCCAGAAGAACGTCGTTCGTCCGGGAAAGCGGAAATAGACGATCGCGAAAGCCGACAGCAGTGAGATGATGATTTTGCCGACTGCAATTCCGATTGCCATCACCAGACTGTTGAACAGCATCGTGGCAACGGGCACATTTACCCCCGAGAAAAGCGCCGCCTTGTAGTTCACCCAGAACTGATCGCCGGGCACGACAGGCATCGGTGGCGAGACGATCTCGGCCTGGGTCACGGTCGAAGCCACGAAGGCAAGCCATATCGGGAAAAATATGATCAGGACACCGAGGATCATGAGGGCATGGGACAACCAGATGCCCGCGCCGCGTTTTTCGACCATTCCGTGTTGTTGGGCCGCCATCAGTAATGCACCCTCTTTTCCACGTATTTGAACTGGATGACCGTCAACAGGCCCACGACGATCAGCAAGATGACCGATTGCGCCGAAGACGAGCCGAGGTCCTGCCCCACAAATCCGTCCGAGAATACCTTGTAGACAAGGATTGTCGTCGACTGTTGCGGCCCGCCGCCGGTGATCGTGTGGATCACGCCAAAGGTTTCGAAGAAGGCGTAAACGACGTTCACCACCAGCAAGAAGAACGCCGTCGGCGACAGCAGCGGCAGCACGATCGTGAAGAATCGGCGCCAGAAATGCGCGCCGTCAATCGCCGCCGCCTCGATCACGGATCTTGGAACGGATTGCAGGGCAGCGAAAAAGAACAGGAAGTTATAGCTTATGCGCCCCCAGGCCGAAGCAACGACCACCAGCCCCATGGCTTCGGTGCCGTTCAGAACGTGGTTCCAGTCATATCCGAGCTGACCAAGATACCATGACACGACGCCGACGCGCGTGTTGAACATGAACAGCCACAGAACGCCCGCAACCGCAGGGGCAACAGCGTAGGGCCAGATCAGCAACGTCCGATAGACCCCGGACCCTTTGATCAATCGATCCGCAATGACCGCAAGAAACAAGGCAGGGATCATCGAGCACAACGTGACCAGCGTGGAAAACACCGCCGTCGTCACGAAAGAGGCGCGATAAAACTTGTCACTCAGCAGGAATTCAAAATTGCCGAGCCCCACGAACTGGGACGACAGCCCGAACGGGTCAGGTATGAACAGCGACTGCCATATGGCCTGACCGGCGGGGTAGAAAAAGAAAACAGCGGAAATGATGACCTGAGGGGCGATCAACGCCAATGGCAACAGCCAGCCGCGAAAGGTGACGCGTTTTTCCATCCTGAAAACCCACCGAAGAAAGAAAATGCGGGCCCTGAAAAGGCCCGCATGACGTTACGACTTATTGATTGGCGGATTCGAACCGGCGCAGCAACGCATCACCGCGTTCCTTCGTGCTGTCCATCGCTTCCTGAGCCGTTTTCTCAGCGGACCAGATCGCCTCAAGCTCTTCGTCGATGATGCCCCGGATCTGGTCGAACGATCCCAAGCGCAATCCTTTCGAATTTGCGGTCGGCTCTTTCGCGGTCATCTGGATCACTGCGACGTCGGTACCCGGGTTTTCGTCATAAAAACCAGCGGCACGCGTAACCTCACCCGCTTCTGTCGTGATCGGAAGGTAACCGGTGTTCTGGTGCCAGGCCGCTTGTACGTCAGGTGATGACAGGAAGCTCAGGAACTCTCCGACGCCCTTGTACTCTTCGGGCTCATGACCCTCCATTACCCAAAGAGACGCGCCACCGATGATGGTGTTTTGCGGCTCACTGGTGACGGATTCCCAATAGGGCAGCGGACGCACGTCGAAATCGAACTCGGCCTCTGCCTTGATGCCGGCGTATCCGGCCGAACTTTCGGTGAACAATGCGCACTCGCCTGACCGGAAGTTCGCACCACCTTCGTTTCTGCGGCCGGTATAGATGAACTTGCCGTCCTTGGCCCAGTCACCCATCGCGGTCAGATGTGCAACCTGCACCGGACCGTTCAGCATCAGCTCGGTATCCAGACCGGCAAATCCGTTGTCCCGTGAGGCAAAGGGAACGTCGTGATAGGCTGAAAGGTTTTCAAGGTGAATCCAGCTTTGCCATGCTGTCACCAGCGGGCAATCCTCGCCACCTGCCTTCAGCTGCTCGAGCACTTCGCCGACTTTTTCCCAAGTGGACAGATCCGTGTCCGGATCAACGCCTGCTGCTTGCATGGCATCGCGGTTGACCCACAGGACCGGCGTCGAGGAGTTGAAGGGAAGCGACAGCATCTCTCCGTCAGTGGTTGTGTAGTAGCCTTTGACGGCGCCAATATACGCGTCGGGATCAAAAGACGCGCCGCTTTCGGCCATCACTTCATAGACCGGTTTGATCGCCCCTTTGGCTGACATCATTGTCGCCGTGCCGACTTCGAACACCATCAGGATATGTGGCTGTTCACCGGCCCGGAATGCTGCAATCCCGGCATTCAGGGTTTCCGAGTAGTTGCCCTTGTGGCTTTCGACCACGACGAACTCATCCTGACTGGCGTTGAATTCTTCAACCTGTCCTTTGACAAGTTCCCCTAGGCGACCGGTGAAGGCGTGCCAGAACTGGACTTCGGTTTGCGCCATTGCCGCCAAGGGGGACAAGGCTGTGGTGATGGCAATCGCGCCAAGCAGATTCTTTTTCATGATTCCTCCCATGCATCAGGGTTGATGCTTCGTTGAATACCGACCGCAACGCGTAAACGGCCCACATGACGATTTCACGACGTTAACGTTACAAAAATATAATTCAAGGCCTATCTACTTGGTGAAAAAATAACATAGTGTTATGAAATGGCGCAGCAGATCGGGATCAGCAATGAGTCAAATTCTGAGAGTTCGGCAGTTGGAGGCCCTGATGGCCGTGACCACCAACGGGTCTGTCACGGCCGCGGCGGCTGATCTGGGCGTGACCCAGCCAGCAGTCAGCAGATTGCTGTCCGATCTTGAAAAGTCGCTCGGGTTTCAGCTTTTTGACCGTCGGGAAGGCCGATTAGTACCAACGCAGGAGGTTCGCTATCTCTTGCCCAGCGTCGAGCGCGTTCTCGAATTGATGAGACAAATTTCGGATGTCAGTCAGGATATCACACAACGCAAAGCAGGGCACATCCGTGTCGCTTGCCTGCCGGGATTTGCCACCAGCCATTTGCCCAAAGTCGTCGCCGGTTTCCTGAAGGATCGGCCCGGTGTCACCCTGACGATCGAACCAGACAGACCTGAACGCATTCTGGAATGGATGATCGGCGAGCAGTATGATTTCGGAATCACTGACAGCTTTCACGGTCATCCGGCGGTAGAAAGCAGGGACATCGACGTTCGCACGGTGTGCGTGTTCCCCACCGGGCACGAGCTGGAAGGCCTGTCCGAAATTACTCCGGCGGATCTCGCGCACAGCAAAATCATCCACACCCGACGCGACAGCGATTTTTTCGGGCGGCTTTCGAAAGTGTTTCAACATGCCAATGTCGAATTGAACTCGCATATCGAGGTCAGGCAGTTCACGGCAGCATGTGAATTGGCGCTGGAAGGTGTCGGTGTCTCGGTCGTTAGCGAGCTGGATGCTGTCCAATACACGTCGAGGGGATTGAGTTATCGGCCGTTCAAGCCGTCTTTGACGCATACCCTTTCGTTGGTGCGTCCAATTCTGAAGCAACCGTCATTGGTAACGCTGGAATTCATCGAACAGTTTCAGGAAAGCCTGAGCCCTTTCAAGGTCGGGTAGCCCCGCATTCGACCATGTTCTTGTGACACCGCAGGAACTGATCCGACAACAAGACCGGTGTCCCGGTGGAAAGTCGCATGTGATCTGCTCGTGCTCAGCGGGGTCTACAGCGATACTCCCTGCACTGCCACCGGGACCCGGCTGATGTTGGCACGGCGCCGCAACAATTTACTGCGACGCCGTTCAACTTGGTGGTTCTTCAGATCGCGGCCTTTCGGCTTTCATCCAGGTAAATTTCACGAAGGCGTTTGGCAATCGGACCGGGTGTACCATCACCCAACGTGACTCCGTCAATTTCCACTACCGGCATCACGAAAGCACTGGCCGAGGTCGTGAACGCCTCATCAGCCTCTTTGGCTTCGTCGATGGTAAACAGCCGCTCTTCAACTTCCATCTGTGCTTCGGCTGCCATGCGCAGCACGGCCTTGCGAGTGATCCCGTGCAGGATGTCGTTGGACAGCGGGCGGGTCACGATCTTGCCGTTCTTGACGAAATAGGCGTTGTTGCTGGTGCCCTCGGTCACAAAGCCGTCCTCGACCAGCCATGCATCGTCGCAGCCCGCTTTCTTGGCCATCATCTTGCCCATCGAAGGGTAAAGCAGTTGCACGGTTTTGATGTCGCGGCGACCCCAACGGATGTCCTCGATCGAGATGATCTTGGCGCCTTTCCGTGCCGCCGGGCTGTCAGCCAACCCGGGCTTGTTCTGGGTGAACAGAACGAGGCTTGGCTTGGTATCGGCCGAAGGGAAGACAAAATCCCGGTCACCGTCGCTGCCGCGCGAAACCTGAAGGTAGACCAGGCCCTCTTCTATGCCGTTCAGATCAACCAGCTTGCGGTGGATTTCCAGCAGCTCTTCCTTGGTGCAGGGCTCGGCCATCTCCAGCTCGTCCAGAGACCGCTTCAGGCGCACCGCGTGGCCCTCGAAATCGATCAGCTTGCCATCCAGTACACTGGTCACTTCGTAAACCGCGTCTGCAAACAGGAAGCCACGGTCAAAGATGGATACCTTGGCCTCGGTCTCGGGCAGGTATTCGCCATTTACATAAACGGTTCGGGTCATGTTTGTCTCCTCAGCCCCAGAGCGCCGCTTCGGGCGGGTAAACTCCGGCGTCGTCAAAAATCAGCGGGGTGTCGCGGTCTTCGGCCAACAGAAGCGGGCCGTCAAGGTCCGTCACCATCGCACCCTGCGCCAACAGTGTCGCGGGCGCCATGGCAAGCGAACTGCCAACCATGCAGCCGACCATGATGTCATACCCTTCCGCGATTGCGGCTTTGCGCAGTTCAAGCGCCTCGGTCAGGCCACCGGTCTTGTCGAGTTTGATGTTGATGACATCGTATTTCCCCTTCAGCCCGGGCAGGCTGGCGCGATCATGGCAGGACTCGTCGGCGCAGACGGGCACCGGGCGGTCCATTCCGATCAAAGCGTCGTCGTCACCGGCCGGCAATGGCTGCTCGACCAGCGCTACGCCCAAACGCACCAGATGCGGGGCGAGGTCGGCGTAAACCTCGGCCGACCAGCCTTCGTTCGCATCCACGATGATCCTGGCGTTCGGAGCACCGGCGCGCACGGCCTCGAGCCGGGGCATGTCATCTGGCGTGCCCAGCTTGATCTTCAGAAGCGGGCGGTGCGCGTTTTCGGTCGCCTGAGCCTGCATTGCCTCCGGAGTATCCAGCGACAGAGTATAAGCCGTGATCTCGGGTCCGGGCACCGGCAGGCCCGCTAAATCCCAGGCGCGCTTTCCGGCGCGCTTGCTTTCCAGATCCCACAAAGCACAATCCACGGCGTTCCGGGCGGCACCGGCAGGCAGCAGATCCATCAGTGACTGACGGCTGAACTCAGCAGGCAGACCGGTGATCTCGGCCTCGACCGACTCGAGCGTTTCGTCATAACGCGCATAAGGAACGCATTCGCCCCAGCCCTGCTGCGTTCCGTCCGACACCCGCACCGTCAGCACCTTTGCTTCGGTCCGTGACCCGCGCGAAATGGTAAACACCTGCGCCAACTGAAACACATCGCGAGAGACCTCTATCTGCACGCACCTGCTCCTTCATCTTTTCCCAAATACTCCCGCCAGAGGCGGAACCGGCCCGCCACCGGCGGGCCGGTTGGATCACATCGCGGCCAGCGCGTCCACCAACTTGGCCGAGCCGAACCGGAACGGATCGGTCGCCGGAAGCCCCATATCTGCTTCGATCTTGGCCAGATATACTGTCGCGTCCTCTTCGGACATGTGCTGCGTGTTGACCGAAACGCCGACGACCTGACAATCCGGGTTCGCCACTTTGGCCAGCGCCAGCGCAGTGTCGCGCAGGGTTTCGAGCGTCGGCAGCTGATAGGTCGGCAGACCGCGCATGTGCGCGCGGGTCGGTTCATGGCTCAGGATCAGCGCGTCGGGCTGGCCGCCGTGAATCAGCGCCATAGTCACGCCGGAATAGGACACATGGAACAGCGATCCCTGACCTTCGATCAGATCCCAGTGGTCGTCATCGTTGTCCGGTGTCAGCCATTCGATCGAGCCAGCCATGAAATCCGCAACAACGGCGTCCAGCGGCACGCCATCGCCGGTGATCAGAATGCCCGTCTGGCCGGTCGCGCGGAAGGTCGACTTCATACCACGCTTGCGCATTTCGGCATCCATCGCCATTGCAGTGTACATCTTGCCCACAGAGCAGTCGGTGCCGACGGCCAGACAACGTTTGCCCCTGCGCTTGATCCCGTTGGCGATCGGGTAATCAACCTCGGGTACACGCACGTCATGCAGCTTTCGCCCCGTTGCTTCGGCCACCGCCACCAGATCGGGCTCGTCGCGCAACAGGTTGTGCAGCCCAGAGGCCAGGTCAAACCCTTCCTCAAGCGCCATGACCAGAACCTTTTTCCACTCCTGGCTGATGACGCCGCCACGGTTGGCGACACCGATAACCAGCGTTTTGGCGCCGGCCGCTTTGGCCTCGGTCAGAGTCATATCCTTCAGACCCAGATCAGCCTTGCAGCCGTCCATACGATATTGGCCGACGGCGTTTTCCGGGCGCCAATCCTTGATGCCCACAGCCACTTTGGCCGCCAATTGGTCGGGCGCATCGCCCAAAAACAGCAGGTACGGTGTCTCGATCATTGCGGTCACTCCTTTGATTCCGGCCCAAGCTAGAGAAGCGTTTAAACGAGCGTTTCGCGTTTTGATCCGCCCAACACGGCGGGCACGCGAGTTTCTTGCACCATTGACACAAAAGGCGCAAAATTCTTCGAAGTTTCCAAAGTGATTAAACTTTAATCACCACTTCCCAGCTGCTGGCACGCAGCATTCTGCAACCGCATTGCCGCAGATGCACAATCTCCCTTGCGCCAGGTTGCGCAATTTAATACCTCATTGGGCGAGAAAATCGCAATTTCATTACCCACACGAGGTCCAGATGAGCTTTCGTATCCAACCCGCCGCGCCTGCACGACCCAATCGCTGCCAACTGTTTGGTCCGGGATCGAATACCAAACTGTTCCCGAAAATGGCAGCATCAGCTGCGGATGTGATCAACCTTGACCTCGAGGATTCGGTTGCGCCTTCGGACAAGGACATCGCCCGCGCCAATGTCATCGAAGCCCTGAACACTGTTGATTGGGGCAGCAAATACATGTCCGTTCGCATAAACGGATTGGATACCCCCTATTGGTATCGTGACGTTGTCGACGTGTTGGAGCAGGCAGGCGACCGTCTGGACCAGATCATGATTCCCAAAGTCGGCTGCGCATCGGATGTCTATGCCGTGGATGCCCTTGTCACCGCCATTGAACGCGCCAAGGGCCGGACCAAACCTATCAGCTTCGAGGTCATTATCGAATCCGCTGCCGGTATCGCGCATGTGGAAGAGATCGCAGCCTCCTCTCCCCGTTTGCAGGCCATGAGCCTTGGGGCTGCAGATTTTGCGGCCTCGATGGGGATGCAGACCACGGGCATCGGCGGCACACAGGAAAACTACTATATGCTGCGTGACGGCGAAAGACACTGGTCCGACCCGTGGCACTGGGCCCAAGCCGCCATCGTTGCAGCGTGCCGCACCCATGGGGTGCTGCCAGTGGATGGGCCATTCGGGGATTTCAGCGATGATGAAGGGTACATCGCTCAGGCGAAACGCTCGGCCACGCTGGGTATGGTCGGCAAATGGGCGATCCATCCCAAGCAGATTGCACTGGCCAATCAGGTCTTTACCCCGTCGGATGAGGCCGTTTCCGAGGCCCGCGAAATCCTGGCCGCAATGGAACAGGCCAAAGCCAACGGTGAGGGCGCAACCGTCTATAAAGGCCGCCTTGTCGACATCGCCTCAATCAAGCAGGCCGAAGTCATCGTGGCGCAGGCCGAACTGATTGCGGCGGGCAGCTAAGCCCCCAAAAAAGGGCGCTCGATCGAGCGCCCTTTCATGAATTCTTCAACGGCCAAAAACGTCATTGGGCGTCCATGTGAAGCGTTCCCCCTTCTTTCCTGACTTCATCATCAGGCAAGAGGTTCCCAGTTTCTGGAAATAGACGATCTTCAATGGATACCAGCCCGCCTTGGGCACTTCCACTTCGGTGCGTTGATTGGCTTCACAGCCCTGAATGCCATTTACCCGGCCAATCTGCTGACCGCCAACCCAAGCCTCTATCCCGTCATTCGACCACGTTTCCAGCTCGTAAACGCCCGGCGAGTCAAACCGCATATACCCTGTGACCTCGGCGGCAACGTTGTAGGCCTGGTCGAAGGTCAAGACATCCTCACCCTTGCTGGTGTCCCGGTAATCCAACCCGCGCAACGGCTTTCCGGGCTTCGCCTTAGACAGCATGCTTTTTGCCTGGCTCAGATCCCGGATCTTCTTGTGTTGATTGCCTGTACCTAAGTATTTGACATTCAAACCCGCCTTCGGAGACGGCTGTGGATTGGCAGGTTGCAGTTTCAGCGGGGCAGACAAAGCGGCCCCGGCAATGACCGACATGGCAACTGCGGTCGCCACTGTTCGAACGAGTTTCATCGTAATCTCCCTGTTTGCGTGCCGTTTTAGCTGGGCGTATCCCCTGGCAGCGTCATTACAAAGACACTAGGCCCTGAAAATTTGCGCTGCAAGAGAGTGTGGCTTCACATTTCCAGTGGCTACGCACGCAGATCCTTGGGTGACCCCATGACCACATAGGATGTGATCGACGTGACATGAGGCAACGTTCCCAGCACCTCGGTATGGAAGGTCTTGTAGGACGGCAGATCGGCGCATTCGACGCGCAGCAGGTATTCGATCGTACCGGTGATGTTGTGGCATTCGACCACTTCGGGGGCTTGTTGCAGGGCACGCTCAAACCCCTCCTGCGCCGCTTTCGTGTGTTCACCAAGACCGACCCCGATATAGGCGACAAAGCCGACACCCATCGCGGCCGGGTTCAGAACCGCACGATAACCGGTGATCACGCCGGCCTTCTCAAGCTCTTGAACGCGACGCAGGCAGGCGGACGGAGACAGCCCGACCCGTTCGGCCAATTCCAGATTGCTGATGCGCCCATCACGGGTCAGTTCGTGCAATATCTGGCGATTTATCCGATCATTCTTCATCATAAGTTGCAGAAATAGCGGAAACTCGCACGAAAAAGCAATTTCATTTGCTGCCGGTCAGACGATACTTCGCAGCATGACTTACGACATCCTTCTGGCGCTCATCGCTTTTGCCTTCGTGACATCCATTACGCCCGGGCCAAACAATCTGATGCTGATGGCATCGGGTGCGAATTTCGGCTTTCGGCGTTCGATCCCGCATATGCTGGGCATTGGCCTTGGCTTCACGCTCATGGTGCTGCTGGTCGGTGCAGGGCTGGTTCAGGTCTTTGACCGGTACCCGGTCAGCTATTCAGTGCTGAAGGTCGTGTCGGTGATCTATCTGCTCTATCTGGCATGGAAGATCGCGCATGCCGCGCCAGCCACAGGCGATTTGGCAGCGGGGACACCCATGACGTTTCTGCAAGCCGCCGCCTTTCAGTGGGTGAACCCCAAAGCCTGGGCCATGGCCCTGACCGCCACAACCGCTTACACGCCCAGTCAGACCCTGCATGCGATTGCGCTTGTGGCGTTGGTTTTCGGGGCGGTCAATCTGCCATCGGTGAGCACATGGACCTTTCTGGGGCAGCAGATGTCGCGGGTGCTAACGAACCCGCGCAGGCTGGGTGCGTTCAACTGGACAATGGCGGTGCTGCTTGTGGCTTCGCTCTATCCCGTTCTCTGGCCCAGTTGACCCAGACAGGTTTCGGCCAACACATTCTCGGGCGCGGTTTCGGGTGGGTACAGGGTCAGACGCCGCGTTAGATTGTCGTGGGTGCAGGTCAGAACGCGCAGCGCGGGGTCTTTCTTGGCGGCGGCCATCAGTATCCGTTTTTCCATTCGCCCATCTGAAATCGAACATCTTCACCACTCGGATCTTGCCGAGTTGCATCCGGAGCACCGTCAGGCCATATAGCAGGGAACTTTCGCGTTGAGAGGCGTCATGACCCAGTATCTGGATTTCGAAAAACCGCTGGCTGAAATTGAAGGCAAGGCTGAAGAGTTGCGTGCGTTGGCCCGAACCAACGAAGAGATGGACGTAACCGAAGAAGCCGCCGCGTTGGACGCCAAGGCCGCCAAGCTTCTGGATGAGCTTTACGCCGATCTGACCCCATGGCGGAAATGCCAGGTCGCCCGACACCCGGAACGCCCGCATTGCAGCGATTACGTCGATGCCCTGTTCACCGAATTCACCCCTTTGGCCGGAGATCGCAATTTTGCCGATGATCTGGCGGTGATCGGCGGGCTTGCACGTTTCAACGATCAACCCGTCATGGTGATCGGCCATGAAAAAGGCAGCGACACCAAATCGCGGATCGAACGCAATTTCGGCATGGCCCGCCCCGAAGGCTATCGCAAGGCGGTCCGCCTGATGGAGATGGCCGGTCGGTTTGGCCTGCCGGTGATCACCCTGATCGATACCGCCGGCGCCTATCCCGGCAAAGGCGCCGAGGAACGCGGTCAATCCGAAGCGATTGCCCGCTCGACCCAGATGTGTCTGAAGATCGGCGTGCCCCTGGTGTCGGTCATCATCGGCGAAGGCGGCTCGGGCGGGGCCGTGGCCTTTGCCACCGCCAACCGCGTGGCAATGCTGGAACACTCGGTCTATTCGGTGATCTCGCCGGAAGGTTGCGCATCGATCCTTTGGAAAGATGCAGAAAAGATGCGTGAAGCGGCCGAGGCGCTGCGTCTGACCGCTCAGGATCTTCACAAGCTTGGCGTTTGCGACCGGATCATCCCTGAACCCAAGGGCGGCGCGCATCGCGATCGTCCGGCCGCTGTCGAGGCTGTACGCGCGGCTCTCACCGATATGCTGGCGGAACTGGACGGCAAAGACGCGGCGACCCTGATACAGGACCGCCGTCAAAAATTCCTCGACATCGGCTCGAAAGGGTTGGCGGCGTAACCGTCAGCCGCCCAACCTGCGCAACAACGCAACCGAGGGTTCTCCGGTGACCGCCAGGCCATTGGCGCTTTGATACGCGCTAATGGCAGACGTCGTGTTTTTGCCGATCACCCCATCCGCGCCTTTCGTATCATACCCTTGGGATGTCAGCCGCCGTTGCAATTCCTTACGGTCGTCCAATGTCAGACCGTTTGCATCTGGCCCGAACGAGGCCTGAAACGGCGCGCCACCGGCGATTCTGTCCGCCAGATGACCGACCCCGATCGCGTAACTGTCCGAATTGTTATAGCGCTTGATGACCTGAAAATTGCGGAAGACGGCAATGCGCGGCCCGGGTTTCTGTGGTTGCAGCACGGCGACCGGTGTACCGGAAACGGTTCCAACCTCGCCCCCCCAAGGCTGCCCCCGCACCCAGCCTGCGCGCGACAGGTAAGCAGCGGTCGAAGCCAGCGAATCCGTCGGATCGTCCGACCAGATATCGCGCCGCCCGTCGCCGGTGAAATCCACGGCATAGGCAAGGTAGGAGGTTGGAATGAATTGCGTGTGCCCCATCGCACCGGCCCAGCTGCCGGTCATCTTGTCAGGCGTGGTGTCGCCATTCTGAAGGATCTTGAGCGCCGCGATCAACTGGCTTTCAAAGAACTGACCACGCCGCCCGTCATAGGCCAGCGTCGACAGGGCTGACACAACGGGCACATCGCCGCGACGCGCGCCATAGCGACTTTCCAGCCCCCACACTGCAACGACGATTTCCTTGTCCACTCCGTACTGCGCCTCGATCTGCGACAGCGTCCCGTTGTATTGCCGCAGCATCTTCTGGCCGGTGCTGATCCGTTCGTCCGAGGCGGCAATGGCCAGGTAGTCTTCGAGCGAACGCTTGAACTCTACCTGATTACGGTCACGCTCGATCACATCGGGCAGGTACCCTGCCCCCTGAAAAGCGCGATCAATCGTGGATTGTGAAATACCTTGCGATGCTGCCCTGCCCTTGAAACCGGCAACCCAGGCATCCCAACCCGCGTTGGGAACAGCCCGCATACGCGATGCAGGCGCGCTGGATGGCGCACCGCCACCCGTGCAGGCGGCCAACAATGTTGATCCAAGGCAAATGGAAAAAGTCCGTCGAGTGATCATGGCTGTGGTCTGCTCTTGTTTGTGATTTGCCTCAAGAGTAACCCAGTCGGGTTGAACAGGCCAGAACGGTGAAACCTTGCGCAGTGGGCGCGGGAATGTCGGCGGGATGCCGCTCAGCTCACCAGCAAGCGCAATCCCTGCGTCACGTCCGAACGGACCGCCAGGCGCAAACCCGGTTCGTCCCCGGCCTTGAGGGCCGCAATGATCAGCTTGTGATAATGCGGTGGCTCAGTGCGCCTGAGACGCCCGTAAAGCGCCCTCATCGTCGGCCCGAGTTGCAGCCAGACCGTTTCGGCAATGGCCAGCATCGCGGGCGCCTGAGCCCGCAGGTAAAGGGTGCGGTGAAATTCCAGATTTGAACGGATGTACCCAACCGCGTCCCGCTTGGTCACCATCTCGGCAACGGTCATGTTGATGGTCTGCAACCGGTCGATCAGCGCAATATGCGCCCGGGGCAAAGCCCGGCTGGCCAGCTCGACTTCCAGCAACGCGCGCAACGCCGCCAATTCCTCAATCCGGTCGTTGGTCAATTCAGGTGTCGAGACCCGGCCGGAATTGGACAGGAACAATGCCCCCTCGGCGGCCAGACGGCGCACGGCCTCTCGCGCCGGGGTCATCGAGACGCCGAATTCCTTGCCGATGCCACGCAAGGTCAGCGCCTGTCCCGGCGCCATCTCACCATGCATGATTCGAGACCTCAGGGCCCGATACACCCGGTCATGAGTGGCAGTTTGGGTGTCAGACGGGCGTGTGCTCAACATCCGCTTATGTGATCACAAAACAGCGAAAGGTCAACTCGGCTTTGCGTCAAACCTGTAACGGTGCAACTCTGCCCCATTGTCACGCAACCAGCGGCGGGGTTGCTGACAGGGGCCGAAAATGCGTTCCACCTGTTTCCAGAACGCGGGCGAGTGGTTCATCTCGACAAGATGCGCCACTTCATGCGCGGCCACATAGTGCAGCACCTCGGACGGCGCGAGAATGAGCCGCCACGAGAACATCAATCCACCCTGCGAACTGCATGATCCCCAGCGTGACCGTGTGTCGCGCAGGCTGAGCGTGCTGTACGACCGCCCCAGCATTGCCGCGTAATCATCACACGCGCCAATCAATCGGCCTCGCGCCAATTCCTTCAGAAACCGGGCCAATCTGCGCGCCTCGGCCCCTTCGGGCACTGCGACCTCGTCCGCCATCAACTGAACACGCCGACCCTTGGCGGGCACGATTCGCCGGACAACGCCTTCAATCGGTATCTTCTGTCCGAACTGCACCACGGCCGTTTCCGGCCTGTCCTGCAAATGCTGACGAATCCACTCTTCCTTGGTACGTGCGAAACTCAGCGCCTCGGATTCAGGCACACCGATCGGATAGGTCAGCGTAACCCGGCCGTCCAGCTGAGAAATTCGCAAACTGATGCGCCGCGCCCGGGCGGATTTGCGCAGCCTCAGCGGCACCGGCGGTGTCCCTGGCAATGCGTGCTCTCCCATATCGCGACCTCTCTTGCGCAAAGACTTTGACAGTGCCCTCTGCCTGTGGCAGGTGAGCTGAATCATTTAGACGACTCACCTGATATCAAGGGGATTTGACATGCCCAAGGAAGAATGGGGCGTAAAGCGCGTTTGCCCGACCACCGGTAAGCGATTCTACGACCTGAACAAGGACCCGATCATCAGCCCCTACACTGGCGAGATCGTGGAGCTTGAAACATCCAAAAGCCGCATGATCGCGGCGGATGCAGAAGATGCCGCCTCGGTCAAAGCGCGTGAAAACGCGTCGGATGAGGAGCTGGTACTGGATGACGACGACTCTGTCGACGTCGAACTGGATGATGATCTGCTGGATGACGATGATGACACCAGTGATGACGTTTCGCTGGATGATATCACCGACATGTCTTCGGAAGACGAAAACTGATCAAGTCAAAGGCGACCGCAGGGTCGCCTTTTTCGTTTCACGGACAGCTTAGTGCGGATTAGTGCGGAAATTAGCGTTCGATTCCATTTTTGGACTTGCACTCGTCGTCACTGTCTCCTAAACGTCCGTCCACCGCATCAGCGGTACCTAGATGGGGCCTTAGCTCAGTTGGGAGAGCGCTTGCATGGCATGCAAGAGGTCAGGGGTTCGACTCCCCTAGGCTCCACCATTTTTCTCCTCAGTTCGAATTCACTCGCAGTCACACGGCTTTGTAAATAAGGCCTTTGACGTGTCAGTCTTTCTTACCCCCAAGGAAACTTGGGGTCTGCCAGTATTCCCATTGTGGGGGTCTGTGTGGGGTTCGCCAGTGAGAAAGTATGCGAGATGACCAAACTGACAGACAAACAAATCAAGGCTGCTAAACCCGGCGACAAGAAGATCAAGCTGGCAGATGGCGGTGGCCTGACGCTGATCGTTCACCCGAAGGGCAGTAAGACATGGGTCTGGTGAGCAGCCTCATCTGACTGGTCCAAATTGATTGTTAGTGCATTGTCGGCCTGCGATCCATTGGTATGATGGCTTCGGGCGCTGGCGGGCGATAGCCCAGTGCACTGTGGGGCCGCTTTGTGTTGTAGTGTCTCCTCCATTGTTCGATCA
>NZ_WQDQ01000008.1:0-2500 GCF_013033235.1 Ruegeria sp. HKCCA0235A
CGTTGTCCCAAGGTCTTCCTATCGGCCATCGCACTCGCAGCAACCGTCATATACTGGTTATGAATCCTGACCCTAGGCGCACTAAAGCGATAACCACATTGGCTGAGTGAGCAATTTTTTGTTGCGATGTCTTCTCGATAGTTCAATCGGTGTTCATGCGGCGAGCGGGTCGTAAATGACTTCGCCGTTTGAGCGGGTCACATTTAAAAGAAGCGAAGAGTTGTCATCCTCAGCAATATCGTCGGAAGCGCCGATCTATCCGCAGTGTCGACATGCTTGTTGTCGGCTCCAAACCAAAAAGGCAATGGAAATCGGTACGCGAGCGTCTTTAACGTTAATATCACTCAGTATGGTGTTAAATCATGGACTAAGAGCATTTATCCAAATCTAATAGATAAGATTTGGCCCTTAGGAATCGTTTTATGCGTCTTTTGCGTCTGTGAGTTTCGTTTTGCGAGGCTGTCGCGGAGAAGCCATTGATCCATTGGATCAGTTGGATTGATTTTGGTTTGAGGGTTTGTTTTGGGAATTGCGACGCAGGTTACGGGAGTAGGATTTGAACCTCTGACCTTCAGGTTGTGAGCCTGACGAGGTTTGATCGTTTAGCGAACAGTCCAGTGGACTGTTTGTAGATCGAACGGTCTGACTGTTTATATTGGTTGCGGGAGCAGGATTTGAACCTGCGACCTTCAGGTTATGAGCCTGACGAGCTACCGGGCTGCTCCATCCCGCGACAGTTTTTGTGACCTAGCGCTTACGCTACTTGAGGTCTTTGGTTGGCCTATCGCTTGCGCTATTTGAGGCCGGGTATTGTTTTTTTGATCGTTTAGAGAGATGTGGGCTTTTACTAGGTTTGGCGGTGACCTACTCTCCCGGGGCTTAAGCCCAAGTACCATTGGCGCGGCAGTGCTTAACTTCCGGGTTCGGGATGGGACCGGGTGTTTCACTTGCGCTATGACCACCAAACCGAGGAAAAGCCCACGTCGCTCTTTTTGCTTTGCAAAAAGGCGACGCGCGGGAGGCAGCGCATTCGCTTGCGAATGCGCGTTCCCGCACGGTTGTAATTATCAACCAACAGTGTCGCTTGGTGCGACACGATCATCCATTGTCAAGGTCGGTGTATGCTTTGGTCTTGTCTTTCCATTACTGGATCAAATCAAGCCTATCGGGCGATTAGTACCGGTCAACTGAACGCATTACTGCGCTTACATCTCCGGCCTATTGACGTGGTGGTCTTCCACGGCCCTCAGGGAGACCTTGTTTTGAGGGGGGCTTCCCGCTTAGATGCCTTCAGCGGTTATCCTGTCCGATCATAGCTACCCAGCACTGCCGTTGGCACGACAACTGGTCCACCAGTGGATCGTTCACCCCGGTCCTCTCGTACTAGGGGCAACTCCTCTCAAGTCTCCTACACCCACGGCAGATAGGGACCGAACTGTCTCACGACGTTCTAAACCCAGCTCACGTACCTCTTTAAACGGCGAACAGCCGTACCCTTGGGACCTGCTCCAGCCCCAGGATGAGATGAGCCGACATCGAGGTGCCAAACACTGCCGTCGATATGGACTCTTGGGCAGTATCAGCCTGTTATCCCCGGCGTACCTTTTATCCGTTGAGCGATGGCCCTTCCACTCGGGACCACCGGATCACTATGGCCGTCTTTCGACTCTGCTCGACTTGTCAGTCTCGCAGTCAGGCTGGCTTCTGCCATTGCACTCAACGAGCGATTTCCGACCGCTCTGAGCCAACCTTCGCGCGCCTCCGTTACGCTTTAGGAGGCGACCGCCCCAGTCAAACTACCCGCCACGCAGGGTCCCGGATCCGGATAACGGACCGCGGTTAGACATCAAGAGTGCGAAGGGTGGTATCTCAAGGGAGGCTCCACCGCGACTGGCGTCACGGTTTCAAAGCCTACCACCTATCCTGCACATCACAATCCTGATGCCAGTGCGAAGCTGTAGTAAAGGTGCACGGGGTCTTTCCGTCTAACCGCGGGAAGCCTGCATCTTGACAGGCAATTCAATTTCGCTGAGTCGATGTTGGAGACAGCGGGGAAGTCGTTACGCCATTCGTGCAGGTCGGAACTTACCCGACAAGGAATTTCGCTACCTTAGGACCGTTATAGTTACGGCCGCCGTTTACCTGGGCTTCAATTCAAGGCTCTCACCTCTCCTTTTAACCTTCAGGCACCGGGCAGGCGTCAGACCCTATACGTCGTCTTGCGACTTCGCAGAGCCCTGTGTTTTTAATAAACAGTCGCCACCCCCTGGTTTGTGCCCCCAGCCCCTAGTTGCCTAGGAACCGGGCCTCCTTCTCGCGAACTTACGGAGGTATTTTGCCGAGTTCCTTCAACATCGTTCTCTCAAGCGCCTTGGTATTCTCTACCAGTCCACCTGTGTCGGTTTAGGGTACGGTCTGATAGGAGGGCTATTTCCAGGAACCTCTCAGCAGCCCAATCAATCCGATAAGATTGAACTACACCTGAGATCCGTCACCACTC
>NZ_WQDQ01000008.1:7500-233094 GCF_013033235.1 Ruegeria sp. HKCCA0235A
CAAACGTGAGCACCCCGATCGCGCGGCGAAACTTCATCAGGTTGAGGCCGACATGCCGGCGCAGGGGTGTGACCGCCAAACCGGCAATCAGCAACTGAAGGCCCAGTTCCCCATATCTGTGCTCCAACGCCTCAATCGGTTCGACCCCCAGACCACCGTTCAGGCCAAGATAAAACAGCCAGGGCGCGGGCAACGCCCCCAGCAGATATATGACCCATACCGGAATACGGCGGAGTATCTGGTTAATCGCCGACATGGTCCTAATAGTTCTTGGTCAGATCCATGCCTTCATAAAGGCTGGCGACCTCTTGTTCATAGCCATTGAACATCAGGGTCGGCTTGCGGGACGCGAAAAGCCCGCCCCCGATCTCGCGCTCTGAAGCCTGAGACCAGCGTGGATGGTCCACGTTGGGGTTCACATTACTGTAGAACCCGTATTCGCGTGGATTGGACATGTTCCAGCTGGTGGGCGGTTCATCCTCGGTCAGCGTGATCCGAACAATCGACTTGATCGATTTGAAGCCGTATTTCCAAGGGACGACCAGACGCAAGGGGGCACCGTTCTGGTTGGGAATTGGGCGGTCGTAAATTCCGGTTGCCATGATTGTCAGAGGGTGCATCGCCTCGTCCAGGCGCAAGCCCTCTCGGTACGGCCAATCAAGAACGGGAAACCGCGTTCCCGGCATCTCGTCCGGGCGATAGGCCGTCTCAAAAGCCACATATTTCGCGCCGTCTTGCACGCCCGCCATATTGAGAAGGTCGGCCAGCTCAAACCCGTTCCACGGAATTACCATCGACCAGGCTTCCACACAGCGGAAGCGGTAGATCCGCTCCTCTATCGTCATCCCGGACAGGATGGCCTGAAAATCATAGTCGCCGGGGCGGTCGACCAGACCGTCAATCGTGACGCTCCAGGGTTCGGTCACCAGCGTATGAGCATATTTCGCCGGGTCATCTTTTCCGGTCCCGAACTCATAGTAGTTGTTGTAGGTGGTGATCTCTTCCCACGTGTTCGGCTCCAACCCATCCTGTGCTGCCGCCGGTTTGGCCATCGCAGTCAGGCCGACACCTGCCAGCCCGGCCATAACCTGCCGCCGGTTGAGGAACGCCGCCCGGGGCGTGACGTCGGCATGTGTCAAAGTATTGGTCCAGCGATGCGCCATATGGGTCTCCGTCATCTTCAGTGGTCGCTATTGACGTAGTGTGCTGATAGCACAGAGCCACGGAAACAAGCGTAACGATTGAGCGAAGTGATTGTAACGTTCCAATGTGATCGGGCATTCGAGTATCGTTTTCAGCACCGAAAACCATAGACTAGAGAGCTTTTGGAGCCCGGCGGAAAACCGCGGTTTTAGTGAATTACCGTCAGAACACGGGTACAAAACTTTACAACTGCGGGCGCAAGGCTGCACTCTGTCAGACGGGCGCCACGCCAAGCCGAACGCGAGGCAAGGCTGCGATTGCAGCCTTTTGGCCGCAATGGGAGGAAGAAAAATGTGTGATATCTGCGTAATGAATGCCGTCAAAGACAAGATGCTGTCTCGTCGCGGGTTCTTCAAAGCTGCCGCCGCTTCGGGTGTTGCAGCAGCCGCAACCGGGGCCGTCGCGCCGGCAGCACTGGCAGCCGGGCATGGCGGTGTCGAAGATATGACCCATACGCTGAGCCCGGATTTCCCGACATGGGGCGGCGAACCCGGCATTTCCGCCGAGCAAGCATTCAACTTTGCTGATCACGGCTTCAATCTGTTCAACCTTTCAATCAACGAACACACGGGCACGCATATCGATGCGCCGCTTCACTTTTCGGCGGATGGGACGTCGGTTGATGAAATCCCCGTCACGGATCTGGTCGCCCCCTTATGCGTCGTGGACATCGCCGCCCGAGCGGCCGAAGACGCTGACACGCGCGTCACCCCGGACGATCTGAAAGCCTGGATTGCGGCCAATGGTGATATCCCTGATGGTGCCTGCGTGGCGATGCATTCCGGATGGGCAGGCAAAACCGCCACGGATGAGTTCCGCAATTTCGACGGCGAAGCGCAGCATTACCCGGGATTCCACGTTGAAGCCGCGCAGATGCTGATGGAGGAGACAGGAGCACGATCAATTGCCGTTGATACCCTGTCCCTCGATCACGGCATGTCCGCAGATTTCGCGACACATTACGCGTGGTTGCCGTCAGGCCGGTTCGGGATCGAATGTCTGGCTGGGCTGGATCGCGTGCCTGCGTCGGGTGCAACGCTGGTGATCGGCGCACCCAAGCACCAAGGCGGCACCGGCGGGCCGGCCCGGATCTTTGCATTGGTCTGACGAATTCCCGGGCGGCTGACCAACGCCCGCCCGGCCATCTTTCCGGCAGAGCCAAACTTCTGCCAAAGTTGCAGACCAAGACTTCGTGCATTCTTGATCTGTTTGGGACACCCTGCCTCCATGTTGCTCAAACCACTTGTTGTTTCTCTGTCTTTGCTGTGCGGACCGGCATTGGCTGATGTGCAATCGTGCAAAAAGCTGTTTGAGCGCGCGCCGCAGGTCCTGAGCGATCTGAACCAGATCGGGTCTGAAGTTTATGAAGACAGCCATCCGGGCCTCGGCTATTCCACCACTTTCGCAGACCCATCTTCCAAGATCACGGTTTTCTTCTATGACCATCAACAAAGGGACGTCTCATCCGAAATGGCCCTTGAAAGCTTCAAGCAAGCTGCACGCGATATCGCTGCAATAGCTGCGCGGCGCGGTGCCGAGCTTGGCGAAATCAACGCCTATCAGTTGCGTGATCCGTCGCAGGTGTTGCCGTATCGGGCCGAGGCCAAGGCATCGGATGGCCTGTCCGAACTTCTGGCAGTCGGCGTCGTGGACAACTGTATTGTGAAGCTGAGGTTCACGGCCCAGTTTCCAATGGAGAAAGCGCAGGTCTGGATGAAGGTCCTCAGTGATTATCTGAACAAAGGCTATGGAAAGCCGACATGAAAAAGGCCCGCCAAAAAAGCGGGCCTTTCAGTTCACGGTGTCAGATCAATGCACCACGGCATCGTCCGGGCGGGGTCGCTCGGAAGTTCCCAAACGATCGCCGATGATCAAACCATCGGGCCCGGCGGTGACCGGAACGACGTCACCATCCTTGATTTCCCCGGCCAGCAGAGCTTCGGCCAACGGGTTCTGCAAGGCGCGCTGTATGACGCGTTTCAGCGGGCGGGCACCGAAGACCGGATCATAGCCTTCATTGGCCAGCCATTCCTTGGCGCTGTCATCCAGGGCCAGCTCGATCTTGCGGGCGGCCAGACGTTTTTGCAGACGTGCCATCTGAATATCGACGATGCCATCCATATCGGGCCGCTTGAGGCGGTCAAAGATGATCGTTTCGTCCAGACGGTTCAGGAATTCGGGCCGGAAATGTGCCCGGACCGCATCCATCACGTCGCGCTTGGCCTGTGAACTGTCCGCACCTTCGGGCAACTGGCTGAGCGCCTGCGACCCAAGGTTCGACGTCAGGATGATCAGCGTCTGTTTGAAGTCCACGGTGCGGCCCTGACCATCGGTCAGAACGCCATCGTCCAGAACCTGCAACAGCACGTTGAAGACATCCGGGTGCGCCTTTTCGACCTCGTCGAACAGCACGACCTGATAGGGTCTGCGCCTCACGGCTTCGGTCAGCACACCACCTTCGTCATAACCGACATAGCCCGGAGGGGCACCGATCAGACGGGCGACCGCGTGTTTCTCCATGAACTCGGACATGTCGATGCGCACCATCGCGTTGTCGTCATCGAACAGGAAATTCGCCACGGCCTTGGTCAGCTCGGTCTTACCCACGCCGGTCGGTCCGAGGAACAGGAACGAGCCAAGTGGACGACCTTCGTCATTCAGACCGGCTCGCGCACGACGTACTGCATTGGCAACAGCGGTGACAGCCGCATCCTGACCGATCACGCGCGAATGCAGTTCTTCTTCCATCCGCAGCAGTTTCTCGCGTTCGCCTTCCAGCATTTTGGCGGTCGGGATGCCCGTCCAGCGTTCGACAACACTGGCGATCTGTTCCGGACGCACCGTTTCCTCGGCCATCATGGCGTTGCTTTCGGCATTCTCGGCCTCGGACAGCTTTTTCTCAAGCTCGGGGATGATGCCATAGGACAGCTCACCCGCCTTGGCGAGGTTGCCTTCGCGCTTGGCGATTTCCAGATCGGCCCGCGCCTTGTCGAGCTGTTCCTTCAAATCCCGCGCGCCAGCCAGCTTGTCGCGTTCGGCCTGCCACTGCGCAGTCATCTCGGCGGATTTTTCCTGAAGTTCGGCAAGATCCTTCTGCAAGGTTTCCAGGCGATCCATCGATGCCGCATCGTCTTCCAGCTTCAGCGCCTCTTCCTCGATCTGCATCTGAAGGATCTGGCGATCCAGCTGATCAAGCTCTTCGGGCTTGGAGTCCACCTCCATCCGCAGACGCGACGCCGCCTCGTCGACAAGGTCGATGGCCTTGTCGGGCAGGAACCGGTCGGTGATATAGCGATGCGACAGGGTCGCCGCCGACACCAGCGCCGAATCCGAGATGCGCACGCCGTGGTGCAGCTCGTACTTCTCTTTGATACCGCGCAGAATGCTGATCGTGTCCTCGACCGTCGGTTCCTGAACCATCACCGGCTGGAAGCGGCGCGCAAGGGCCGCGTCTTTTTCGACGTATTTGCGATACTCGTCCAGTGTGGTCGCACCGATGCAGTGCAGCTCACCCCGTGCAAGCGCAGGCTTGATCAGGTTGGCGGCATCCATCGCACCATCCGATTTGCCCGCGCCAACCAGCGTGTGCATCTCGTCGATGAACAGGATGATCTCACCGGCGGCCTCGGTCACCTCGGTCAGAACAGCCTTGAGGCGTTCTTCGAATTCACCACGGTATTTCGCACCGGCAATCAGCGCACCCATGTCGAGCGCAAGCAGCTTCTTGTCCTTCAGCGATTCCGGCACGTCGCCGTTGACGATGCGCAGGGCCATGCCCTCGGCGATCGCGGTTTTACCGACGCCGGGTTCACCGATCAGAACCGGGTTGTTCTTGGTGCGGCGCGACAGAACCTGCATCGCGCGGCGAATTTCCTCGTCGCGGCCGATGATCGGGTCGATCTTGCCTTCGCGCGCGGCCTCGGTCAGGTCGCGGGCATATTTCTTGAGCGCGTCATAGCCCTCTTCCGCCGTTGCGGTGTCAGCAGTACGCCCCTTGCGGATGTCGTTGATGGCTTCGTTGAGCTTTTGCGCAGATACGGCACCCGCCTCCAGCGCCTCTTTGGCCTTGGATTTGACCATGCACAGCGCCATCAACACGCGCTCGACCGGAACAAAGCTGTCGCCCGCCTTGGTTGCGATCTTTTCAGCCTCGTCCAGAACCTTGGCCGTCTGGCCGTCCATGTAAATCTGACCGGCATCACCGCTGACTTTCGGGATCTTGCCCATAGCTGCGTCAAGCGCCTCGACCACGCGGTTCGGCGCGCCGCCCGCGCGTGTGATCAGATTGCTTGCCAGCCCCTGATCGTCATCCATCAATGCTTTGAGTATATGTGTGGGCTCCAGCCTCTGGTGCCCCTCGCGCAGCGCAATGGTCTGCGCCGCCTGCACGAACCCCCGTGCACGTTCGGTGAACTTGTTCAAGTCCATGGTATTCTCCTTTTCCAAGCGCCCGGAGAATTTGCGCCCGCTTGGCAGCACGCAGTGGTCCGGGCCTTGACCTCAATCTGGGAAACTTCTCCGCCGCTTCAAGAGGCTAGAGAGTGAAAAAAAAAGCCTCAACCACGCGGAATCGTATAGACGGTGTAGCCCCCGGTTTCGGCCACCTGCTGGGCATCGCTCGTCTCGACCAGCGACTGCGCGGCGGCGCTGCCCGTGGGGCAGGATACAAGGTCGGCGGTGTGGTCGAGGAAATTGCCGGTAAAGGCGGTTTCGCCGGTCAACTGGCACCAGTCATCTTCGGACCGATAGCCGCGGACAAGATACAAATCATCATTGGTCGGGGGCGGCGCGGCGCCTGTTTCGGTCTGTGGCGGCGTGTCGGTACAGGCGGCCAGCGCGGCCACGACGGCCAGCGGAACAAGGTGCTTCATGGTCTGTCCCTTTGATGCAATTTTCGTTTCAGAATGGCAGCACCATAGCACAGTTGGGACAAAGCGGGGACACCGCTGGCTCCTTTGTCAGCCGTGGGGGTCAACCGCCTTCGATCTGCCGGATCAGCTTTTGCGCCTCGTCATCGCCCTGCTCGGCCGCGAGGCGAAGAAACCTCAGCGCCTCTTCGACATCGCCGATTTCATAGAGCAACCGGCCGAATTTGCGCTGCGATTTCACATCGCCGAGCTTTGCTGCCCTGCCCCAGAACAACAAGGCTGCTTCCGTGTCCTGGGGCACACCGTCCCGCCCGTGATAGGTCAAAGACCCGAGATTGTGCAGCGCCACGACATTGTTCTGCTTGGCGGCCTGGAAATAATAATCCAGCGCCTGTTCGATGTCCTTGGAGTAGCCGTTCTCGCCGATCTCGTGGATATAGCCCAGACGCGCCGCGGCATCGGCGCTGCCGTTTCCGGCCGCCATCTTCAGACAGTCGACCGCGCGCTGCATATCGCGCGTGACATGCGTGCCTTCGCGATAGATTACGCCGAGATGCAGCAGAGACGGCTCATATCCGAAGAACGCGGCCCTTTCGTAATAGTACAGCGCCTTGTCGATGTCGGGCGCAACACCTTTCCCGTTCTCGTAGCCATAAGCGACGTTGTGCATCCCCATCGGCAGACCGGTTTCGGCAGCCGCCATGTACCAGGCAAACGCGGTCTCGTGGTCCGCGGGAACGATCTCGCCATCATTATAGAGCGAAGCGAGCGTGTTCATCGCCAGCCCGCTGCCCTCCATTGCGGCCAGTTCCGAAAACTCGAGCGCCATTTCCAGCTTGCCACCCTTCATCAGCGCCCGGCCAAAGGCGGCCACGACCTCGGCATCGACATCCTGGTCTTTCAGCAGCAGATCGGCACAGATCGCCATCGCATTCTCGGCGTCCATGTCGGCCCATTTTACCCCGTCGAGATAGGGCTACTGCCCCGGAGCAGCAGCGGCCATCAGGCAGTCATACTCTCCGTCCGAATAGTCGGGGTCCTGCGGTGGATCGTCAGGGTCGGGGTCCGGCCGGGGGCGCAGGTCGGAAACCCGCAGGCGCCGTTGCGGTTCCTTGGGGTCGTCGGCCTTTGCCGGCGCAGGGGTCTCGCCGGTCAACCCAACCAGCAGATCGTGCGCCAGTTGCGAATAGATCGGGCAATCGACGTAGATCTGTGCAAAACTCTCGATCGCGGTCGCCGACCCGCTGTCCTAGACGTCCGCCCGACCAGTCGGGCCTCGCCGCAATCCGTGTCACCGGCACAGACCGCGCCCGCCCCGACCAGTACAGCCGCCGCGGCCAACACACCCAACCGTATCATCCCGTATTTTCCTGCGTCTTTTCTTGTCTCAATGCGTCACACGCTCTACAGAAGCGCCGATCCCGCCAAGTTTGAAAGGCCGAAACAATGTCCCAAACCGCCGATGACCGCCTGATCGTCGCCCTCGACGTCCCCAACGCGCTGGAAGGGCTGAAGCTGGCCGAGACGCTGGGCGACGCCGTGTCGTTCTACAAGATCGGCCTGGGCATGCTGACAGGCGGCGGGCTGGCATTGGCCAATGAGCTCAAGCAGGAACACGGCAAGCGCATCTTCCTGGACATGAAGCTGTTCGACATCGGCAACACAGTGGAAAACGCGGTGCGGGGGTTGGCGCAGTTCGATCTGGATTTCCTGACCGTGCATGGCGACCCGCATGTGGTGCGCGCCGCCAAGGAAGGCGCGGCGGGCAAGGATCTGAAAATCCTGGCGGTGACCATCCTGACCTCGCTGAACCGCGACGACCTGGATGCCGGCATGATGAAGGCCGGTGACGTTCAGGACATGGTGGTGGAACGCGCCGCCCACGCCTTCGAGGCCGGGGCCGATGGCGTGATCGCCAGCCCGCAGGAGGCCGCCCTGATCCGCGCCCTACCCCAGGCGACGGGCCGGCTGATCGTAACCCCCGGCGTGCGTCCGGCAGGCGCGGCACTGGGCGATCAAAAACGTGTGGCCACACCTGCCAGCGCCATCCAGGGCGGGGCGGATCATATCGTAGTTGGCCGCCCCATTTATCAGGCCGAAGATCCGAAATCCGCGGCCGCGGCCGTTTTGACCGAGTTAAATTCTCTGAAAACGAGATGAGCAGGATCATCGTTTCAACAGGGATTCACGCTGAAAAAACCGCCGCAACAGGTTGACCTTACGTCAATTTTTCGCGAATCCGCGCCAAATCGTCCCTGTGCCAGAAAACACACATTCAAAAAGCGAGTTTTTGAAAAGCGCGCTTAACCCTATCTCAGCCCGAAAATCTTAGCGATTCTTAAGGGGATTTACTCCCCAACGAACCTATCCTTCCTGAGGTTCGTTACTTCCCCCCGCGAAGCGCGGGGGGTTTCTTTTCTCTGAATGATCTTTGATCGATATCACTGGATGATATAAAGAACCCCCAAGACAACTGCGGAACACACGAGGACGCAGATGCCCGGTCTTTGCCGAGATTGCCTGACCCCTTTGACGAACGAACGGCGCTGCACGGCCTGCGGCAGCCCCAGGGTAAAGTCTCATCCCGAACTGTTTGATTTGTCCATCGCGCATATGGATTGCGATGCCTTCTATGCTTCGGTGGAAAAGCGGGGCAATCCGGAATTGGCAGACAAGCCTGTCATCATCGGCGGCGGCAAACGCGGTGTTGTGTCCACGGCATGCTACGTGGCCCGAATTCGCGGTGTGCGATCCGCCATGCCCATGTTCAAAGCGCTGCAACTGTGCCCCGATGCCGTCGTGATCAAACCACGCATGTCCGTGTATGCCCAGGTGTCACGGGACATCCGCGCCATGATGGACGAACTGACACCAGTGGTCGAACCCCTGTCGCTGGACGAAGCTTTCATGGACCTGTCCGGCACCGAACGCCTGCACGGAGCCCCCCCAGCCGTCATGCTCGCGCGCCTGGTCAAACGCATGAAGGATGAACTGGGCGTGACAGGATCCATCGGGCTGAGTCACAACAAGTTTCTGGCCAAGGTTGCCTCGGACCTCGACAAACCCCGCGGGTTTTCGGTGATCGGCAAGGCAGAGACGGCAGAGTTTCTGAATGACAAACCCGTAAGGTTGATCTGGGGCATTGGCCCCGCCGCGCAGGAATCACTGGATCGGGCAGGGATTCGAACCTTCAACGACCTGCTGCGTTGGGATCAGGAGGCTTTGACTGCGCGTTTCGGCTCGATGGGGTATCGCCTGTGGCATTTGGCACGGGGTCAGGACAAACGGCGCGTTTCAGCCCATGAACCGATGAAATCCATCAGCAATGAGACCACGTTTTTCGAGGACACCGCCAATATTGATGTGCTGGACGGACATTTGTGGCGCATGGCCCTGAAGGTCTCGGACCGGGCCAAGGCCAAGGATCTGGCTGGCCGGGTCGTTACGCTGAAGCTGAAGAAGGCCAATCACAAGGTTCTGACACGGCGCGTGTCATTGCGGGACGCAACGCAGATCGCGGACAGGATTTATCGCACCGCAAAAGGGCTTTTCGATCAGGTGGGGGATCAGGGGCCGTACCGCCTGTTGGGATGTGGCCTGTCTGACCTGTGCCCGGCGGATCAGGCCGACATCTCCGGCGACCTGCTTGATCCCGGCGCCGACCGCAGATCACAGGCCGAGCGGGCCACCGACCAGATCCGCCAGAGGTTCGGCCCGGAAGCAATCGTGAAGGGCCGTGCTTTGCGCTAGTTTCATTCCGCCGCCAGACGATGAGGTTTGGAACCGATCCTGGATATGTCGCGCACCACCTGCCGAAGGAGTTTCGAAAACGTCATGAAATTGGCGTTCGGCGCAATCTTTTCTTCGTCCATATACAAGGCCCGGTCGATTTCAATCTGGATCGCGTGTTGCTGGCGGGTGGGGCGGCCATAAGTCTGAGTCACATAGGCCCCCGCAAACGGGGCATTACGCACAACATTCAGACCTGCCGCAGCAAACGCCGATTCGACGAGGTCCACGATTTCAGACGAGGCCGAAGCACCGAACCGATCACCCAGCACGATCTCGGGCCGTTTGTTTCGGGTCGTACCAGCCATGGCCACCGCCTCATGCGGCATGGAGTGGCAATCCACCAGTATGGCCTGGCCGAATTTCTCGTGTGATTCGGCCAGCAGGGATTTCAAACGTGCATGATAGGGGCGCCAATAGGTGTCGATACGCAGCCGCGCCTCGTCCATGGTCAGCTTGCCGCTGTAGATTGCCCGTCCATTGGCCACAACGCGGGGTATCACACCCAACCCTGATGCGACCCTGGGGTTGTGCCCATGCCTGCGGGCACCGCTGATCAGCGCCGGGTCCAGTTCATCCAGACTGCGATTCAGGTCCAGATAGGCGCGCGGCATGGTCGCTTTGATCAAAGGCGCGCCATTTTCGGCCGCAGCAGCAAACAATTGATCCACGAAGGCGTCTTCCGAGGATCGAATCACGCTTTGATTCAGAACGGACCGCTTCAAAAACGCTTCTGGATAATTCCGCCCGCTATGCGGGGATGAAAAAACCACGCATGAACTGCGGTTTTCTGGCATATCCAATACAAAGGCTGCGTTCTGCATGATCCCTCCATGTTCGCAATCAACATAGACCGGAAAATAGTTCTACCAAACCCCTTGAACCCCTTTGCGACTCCTTTTATAGACCCCGCTACCGGCGCGGGGTTCCGCGCCCCATTTCGTTATGGGGCTGGGCACGCAAAGGGAAAGTGGGCGGTTAGCTCAGCGGTAGAGCACTTCGTTGACATCGAAGGGGTCACAAGTTCGATCCTTGTACCGCCCACCATGATTTCACTGTTCCGGAGATCCGGGACACCCGAGTAACCCAGGCGCTGGCCACGTCCTTGATGAAGGCGCCGCAGATTGGAGACAGACCATGAAGGTCAAGAACTCGCTCCGCTCGCTCAAGAATCGGCACCGCGACTGCCGTATTGTGCGTCGCAAAGGCCGCGTCTACGTTATCAACAAGACGCAGCGCAAGTTCAAAGCTCGTCAGGGCTGAGAACAGCGAAACACCGTTTTAGAAAACCGCGCTCTTGAGCGCGGTTTTTTTTGTTTTCTGCACCTGTGCGCCCGACGTGCTACCCTTGCTTCGATATTGCGGAGTGTAAAACCCATGCGCGAACACGGCATCGACGTACTGGTGGGGACGACCAAGGGAACGTTCATTGTCTCTGGCGATCAGAACAGGTCAGGCTGGAAAGTGACGGGCCCGCATTGCGAAGGATGGCCGATCAACCACGTCATCGGCGACAAGGAAACGGGCACGCTTTGGGCCGGGGGCGGTGGTGACTGGCATGGCGCCGGTGTCTGGTGTTCCGAAGACGGCGGTGTGACTTGGCAGGTCGCAAAACTCACCAAAGGCCAAATGGACGAGTGGGCCGCCAACGATCAGGATTTTGCCCAGATGATCGGCTGGACCGGAGAACCCGCACCATTCGCCGATGAGTTTTCGCAGGTCTGGTCTTTGCGTTATCAACATGGAACGTTGTACGCTGGCACAAAACCGGCCCGCCTGCTTGCCAGCCACGATAATGGTCGGACATGGGACACGCTTGAGGGCCTGACAAACCACCCCTCAGCACCCGATTGGAATCCCGGCGGTGCGGGGCTGGTCCTGCATACAATCGTGACTGACCCAAATGATTCGAAAAAGCTCTGGGTCGGCATTTCCGCTGCGGGTGTGTTTGCAACCGAGGATGGCGGCGCAAGCTGGGAGCGGCGCAACAGATTGTCCAACGCCGAATCTTGCACGCATCATGATCATCCCGCTGCCCCCAGGGATGGTGAAACGGGTCATTGCGTCCACAACATGGTTCAAGCTCCAGGAACCGCGGATTTGCTCTACCAGCAAAACCATCACGGTGTCTGGCGCTCGGCCGACGGAGGGCGCAGTTGGGATGACATCACCAAAGGCCTGCCATCCACCTTTGGATTTCCGATTCATGTGCACCCACGTGATCCGGACACGATCTGGACATTACCCTTGAACGGAGGCAGCATCGGGCGCTATCCACCGGATGCCGCCGCGGCAGTTTGGAAATCCACAAACGGAGGCGCAACATGGCAAGACCAGCGGCGTGGGTTGCCGCAAGAAAGCTGTTTTTTCACTGTTCTGCGACAGGCCATGGCCGGAGACCACCGAGACCCCGCCGGTATCTATTTCGGGACCAACAGCGGCTCGGTTTTTGCCAGTGTTGATGAAGGGGACACCTGGACGGAAGTCGCGCGCCATTTGCCCACGATCCTTGCAGTTGAGGTACTTGATCGTGAGTGATCCAGACACTGCCGTGTGACGCGGATCTTTCCGTTCAACACAAATCGCGCCCGCCCGGAAAAGCCTCGCAAGTGCGCCTGCGCTCATTTGACCAAGTAAATCTGTCGGATTTTCTTGCATCTCGCTGAGAATCGTATAATTGAGCAAATCAGTCGGGATATCGACCGACGCGAAATTCAATTGTTGGGGCAAACTATGCTGAAATCCACAACCTGCCTGGCTGCCGCTCTGTCGGCATTGATCGCAACATCAGCCGCGGCTGAAGGCGAGCTGAACCTTTATTCCTCGCGCCACTATGACACTGACGAACGTCTTTACACGGACTTCGAAGAAGCGACCGGCATCAAGATCAACCGGATCGAAGGCAAGGCGGATGAATTGATTGCGCGGATGGAAGCTGAAGGCGCGAACTCTCCGGCGGATGTAATGCTGACGGTCGACACGTCTCGCCTGGCGCGCGCCAAAGATGCGGGCATTCTGCAAGCAATCGACAGCGAAACCCTGGAGGAGCGCATCCCCGCCAACCTTCAGGACGAAGACAACCAGTGGTTCGGCTTCTCGCAGCGCGGTCGGATCATCTTTTTCAACAAAGAAAACGTTGCCAATCCGCCGGCCACTTACGCAGACCTCGCCAAGCCGGAATACAAGGGCCTGATCTGCATCCGGTCCTCGACCAACACCTACAACCAGACCCTGCTCGCCTCGATCATCACACATGAAGGCGCCGAAGCTGCAAAATCCTGGGCCGAAGGCGTTGTCGCCAACATGGCCCGAGACCCGCAGGGAGGTGACACCGACCAGCTGCGTGGCATCGTTTCGGGTGAATGCGACATCGCTGTATCGAACACCTACTACTATGCACGGGCTATCCGCAAAGACGTCAAAGGCCTGTCCTCTGACCTCGACAAGATCGGCTGGGTCTTCCCCAATCAGGACAGCTATGGTGCGCATATGAACCTGTCGGGCGGTGGCGTCGCGGCACACGCGCCGAACAAGGAAAACGCAATCCTGTTCCTCGAGTATCTGGCAAGCGATCAGGCGCAGAAGTACTTCTCGGCGGGCAATGACGAATTCCCGGCAGTACAGAGTGTTGAACTGGCGGAATCGGTAAAGGCACTGGGTGAGTTCAAAGCTGACGACGTGAACCTGTCGGAAGTCGCAAAAAACATCCCGGAAGCACAGAAAATCTTTAACGAAGTCGGCTGGAAGTAATCCACTGCCTCGTCAAAAGCTGGCAGAGGGCGCGGAGTTTCTGCGCCCTTTTTCATTTACATATACATAATTTTTATGTAATTTTCCCATAAATGAAAACTTCTCTCATTTGTGATCCATGCTCGACAACCTCTCAAACCGCCTTGCCGTCCGTTTGAACGAACTTCGCCACGGGCGCGGGTGGTCCCTGGATCAACTGGCCGCCCACAGCGGAATCAGCCGCGCCACGCTGTCCCGCATGGAGAAAGGAGAGGTCAGCCCCACCGCTGAGAATCTTGGGCGCCTCTGTGCAGCTTATGATCTGCCGATGTCCCGGCTTTTGATGATGGTCGAAGACAGCTTTGACCCCAAAGTGGCGTTTGAACGCCAGACCGAATGGCGGGATCCCGAAACCGGCTTTACCCGCCGTGCAGTTTCACCGCCTGCAAACGGCTTGAACGCCGAGGTCGTGGAATGTCACCTGCCGCGCGATACGGTCATCACTTACGAGGCGCCGCCCAAATCCGGGCAGGAACACCATCTGATCCTGATCGACGGCGCACTGACACTGACAGTTGACGGAACCCCCCATGCGCTGAGCGCCGGAGATTGCCTGCGCTATCACCTGTCGGGCCCAACCCGGTTTGAAACCGGGGCATCTCGCGGTGCGCGTTATCTTTTGGTGCTGATATGATCTCGCGTCTGACCGATCTCGATTTCAGCGCGGCAGTGGATGATCTGGCGGAAATCCTCCACGCCTGTGTGCATGACGGGGCCAGCATCGGCTTTGTCCTTCCGTTTACCGAGAGTGACGCACGAAAATACTGGCTGCAAAACGTTCGACCTGGGCTGAAATCCGGTGCATTGGAGCTGTTTGTCCTCCACCACAACGGGCGCATTCAGGGCACGGTGCAACTGATCCCCGCGACCATGCCCAATCAGCCGCACCGCGCCGATGTCGCAAAACTTCTGGTGCACCCGAACGCCAGACGGCGCGGTTTTGGCCGTGCCTTGATGGAAGCCCTCTTTCAGCGAACGGCAAAGTTGGAACGCACGATGCTGGTTCTGGATACCCGCAGCACCGACCCTTCTCGATTGCTTTATCTGGACCTGGGGTTTCAGATCGCCGGGGAAATTCCGAACTATTGCCGGAACCCGTTCGAAACCAGACTGGAACCCACAACTTACATGTATAAAGAGCTGTCAGCCTGACGCCAAACAGCGACCGTATGGCCGTGGATCATGGATTTTTCCCCAATGGTCCACGCGAAGTCGTGCGAAAGGTCCGGGGCATTCCCATGCCGCGCTTTTGCGCGGCGCGCGCTGCAACCAGGCCTGAACACAGCGGAACTCAATCGCCCGGCCACCTGAAGGGATGACCGGGCAATCAACTTTGTGCCTTGCGTTTAGAAATGCGCTGACTTCGTGCCTGCGGGCTTTTCCATCGGAGGCGCAAATTTGGTCAGGTCGATACCTTTCACGGCCGATTTGTATTCCTCGGCGGTCGGCATTCGGCCCAAAACAGCCGACAACACCACCACCGGGGTCGATGCCAGTAGGGATTCGCCTTTCTTGTCCGCCGCGTCCTCAACAACACGCCCCTGGAACAGGCGTGTGGACGTGGCCAGAACAGTGTCACCCTTTGCGGCTTTCTCCTGGTTGCCCATGCAGAGGTTACATCCCGGACGCTCCAGATACAGGATATTCTCGTATTCCGTCCGTGCTTTGCTCTTTGGGAACAGATCGTCGAATTCAAAGCCTGAATACTTCTGAAGAATGCTCCACTCGCCTTCTTCTTTCAGCTCATCGATGATGTTGTAGGTGGGCGCAGCAACGACCAGCGGGGCCTTGAATTCTACTGTGCCCTTCTCCTGCTCGATGTTTTTCAGCATTTGCGAGACGATGACCAGATCGCCTTTGTGCACCATGCACGATCCAACAAATCCCAGATCGACCTTCTTTTCCCCCTTGTAGTGGGAAACCGGCCGGATCGTATCATGGGTATACCGCTTTGAGACATCGGCGTTATTGACATCCGGGTCGGCGATCATGGGTTCGCTGATCTCATCCAGATCAACCACCAGCTCGGCAAAATACTTGGCGTTTTCATCCGGTTTCAGGGCCGGCTTTTCACCCGACTTGATTTCCGCGATGCGCGCGTCGGCCTTGTCGATCAGGCCTTGCAGTGTCCGGGCCTCGTTATCCATTCCCTTGTCGATCATGATCTGGATACGGCTTTTTGCGATTTTCAGAGATTCGATCAACGTGTCATCCGCTGAGATGCAGATCGAGGCCTTGGCCTTCATCTCGGCCGTCCAGTCAGTAAAGGTGAATGCCTGATCCGCCAGCAATGTGCCGATGTGAACTTCGATTATCCGGCCCTGGAACACGTTGTCGCCGAATTTCTTCAGCATCTGCGCCTGGGTGGCGTGAACCACATCGCGGAAATCCATGTGATCCGCCATCTGGCCCTTGAACGTCACCTTGACCGATTCCGGGATCGGCATGGTAGCTTCGCCAGTGGCCAGCGCCAGTGCAACAGTACCCGAGTCAGCACCAAACGCGACGCCTTTGGACATACGTGTATGCGAGTCGCCACCAATGATGATCGCCCAGTCATCCACGGTGATGTCGTTCAGAACCTTGTGGATGACGTCTGTCATCGAGTGATAAACACCTTTGGGGTCACGCGCGGTGATCAGACCAAAGTTGTTCATGAATTTCATCAGTTTTGGGATATTTGCCTGCGCTTTGGAATCCCAAACCGAAGCAGTGTGACAGCCAGACTGATAGGCGCCGTCAACGGTGGGCGATATCACTGTCGCCGCCATGGCTTCCAGTTCCTGTGCCGTCATCAAGCCGGTGGTGTCCTGCGAACCGACGATGTTGACCTTCACCCGAACATCCGAGCCCGCATGCAGAACTTTGCCTTCGGCCACGCCAACCGCATTCTTGTTGAATATCTTTTCAACCGCCGTCAGGCCCTGCCCTTCATGCGAGATCTCTTTGGACGGTGCGAAAGCGGATTTCAGCTCGATGCCGAGCGTCTCGGCCGCGAATGTCTGGAGCTTTTTGCCAAAGACAATAGCATAAGATCCTCCGGCCTTTATGAACTCGGTCTTTTGCGGCGTGAAGGATGATGACAGATCGACCAGCTCTTTGTCGCCTGCGTCATTGTACAGCTTTTTGTCCTTGGTGTTGATGGTCAGTACCGTTCCGGTCTCGACGGAATATTTCTGCTCGAGGATAGGATTGCCGTCATTGTTCAGGATCGGATTGCCGTCGGCATCCTCTTTCTTGACCCAGTTCTTGAGATCGATGCCGATCCCGCCGGTGACGCCGACAGTGGTCAGAAAGATCGGTGAAATCCCGTTTGTACCGGCAACAACCGGCGCGATGTTCACGAATGGAACATAGGGGCTAGCTTGCTTTCCGGTCCACAATGCAACGTTGTTTACACCGGACATGCGCGACGATCCAACGCCCATCGTCCCTTTTTCAGCAATCAGCATGACACGCTTGTCCGGGTGCTGTTTTTGCAAGTCCTGAATCTCGGCCTGTGCTTCGGGTGAGATCATGCACTTGCCGTGCAATTCACGGTCCGACCGCGAATGCGCCTGATTGCCGGGCGACAGAAGATCGGTCGAAATATCCCCTTCGGCCGCCACATAGGTCACAACCTTGATTTCTTCTTCGATGTCGGGAAGCCGGGTAAAGAACTCGGCCTTGGCATAGCTTTCCAGAATGTCCCTGGCAACGGCGTTCCCGGCCTCAAAGGCTATTTTCAGACGGTTGGTATCTGCGTCGTACAGGAACACCTGGGTTTTCAGAACTGCCGCCGCTTTCTGCGCAATCTCTGCGTCATCGCCCAGCGCCAGATCAAGCAGAACCTCTACCGATGGGCCGCCCTTCATATGCGACAGCAATTCAAACGCGAAATCCTGCGAGATTTCTTCGACCGTCGCTTCACCCAGGATGATCTCTTTCAGAAAGCGCGCCTTTTCACCTGCGGCGCTGGTTGTGCCCGGAAGCGTGTTGTAGATGAAGTAGTTCAGTGAATCGGCACGATGAGCGTGACCCGTATCTTTGATCTGCCCGATGATTTCCTGCAAAAGAGCACCGTCTTCGATGGGTTTGGGGTGCAGACCCTGTTCTTTGCGCGTCTCGATTTCGTTCAGGTATTCTGTGTAAAGGCTCATGACGGTTCCGACCATTTAGCTGATGCACCGGGCCATGTGAAAGCCCGGCACCTTGAATTTGTATGCGGCGGTATACCAAACTGTGCCGGCGTGCAAGATACCGATCTGCGACCCAGTGTCCTGCCCTACGGGCGATGCCCGCCGCAATGTCGGGCGGTGCGTCGATGGGAATGTTCGATCCCCTACCCCCCGAAAGCCGCAATAAGCGCTTTCGCCAAGGGCAAAGAAGAATAGCCCACCCGTGAAGGTGTAAGCCCCATCCGCACGACGACCATGTCACGCGACGGGAAAATTCCGATGGACTGACCGTCATGCCCTTGCAACCAAACCGCGTCTTCAAACGGTGGCAGGTCGCCCGGCGATTTCAACCAAAGATGACCTTTGGCATATTCCCCACCAGACGCCGCAACGGGTTCGAACATCCAGTCCACAAAACCTGTGGGCAAAATCTGTGCGCCGTCCCAAACCCCTTTTTGCAGCAGAAACTGGCCATACTTCGCCCAGTCTCGGGCCGTGGCGTACATATAGCTGGATCCGATGAATGTATCGGCGACATCTGTCTCGATGATCGCCGAAGCCATGCCAAGCGGTTCAAAAAGCGCATCCCGAGGATAGCTGAAACCGCCATCGGCCAGCTTGTCCTGCCACACCCGGGACAACACGGTGGACGTGCCGGAGGAATAGTTGAAGTCGGTTCCAATGCCGGCTTCCAGTGCACGGTCGGCAGCGAAAACGGCCATGTCATTGCTGAGATACAGCATCCTGGTCACGTCTGACACGTCTCCGTATTCTTCATTCCATTGCAGACCGCTTGTCATCGCCAGCATGTCCGCAACAGTAATGTCTCGCCTTGCGTCTTCTGCCCATTCGGGAAAGCTGTCGACAAGGGTGTCCGATACATTCATCTGACCCGCGTTGATCAACGTTCCGATCAGCCCGGCCGTGACCGTCTTGGTCATGGACCAGCCCAGCAACGGTGTGTCGGCGTCGAACCCTTCCGCATAGCGTTCGGCCACGATGCGCCCGCCTTGAACCACCACTACGGCGCGGTACCCTTCGCCAAGCAGCGTATCATCCGACAAGACGGCCTGAATTTTGGGATCTTGAGACTGCGCAACGTCGTTTCCTGTTGGCCAAAGACCTGCCGGCGCGGGCTTGGCGGCCTCAAGCCCTAGCGCACTCAGGGATGTAGCCTGCACGTTGGTGCAGCCAAGCCCCTGCCGGAACTGCGATGTGGCGGGCGCGAAGAACCGAAAGAGTCGCGCATGAACAGTCTGCGCCTCTCGATCGACCTCAATCGAAACATGTTTGAGCAGCGGATGCCCCGGGGCCTGCACATCCACCGCAAGGACCTCTTCCGGATCACGTCCGGCAATGAAAACATTCGAACAGACAATCTTGGCCGAGTAATTCGTGCCTACTTTCAACAAATCGGGCGGGGCGATCAGCAGATAACCAAGCAGCCCCACGATGCCAAGAACCACGACACCTATACCCGTTTTCAATACCTTCCCGAACATCCGCTGACCTGCCCTGTTGCTGTCATTTCAGCACAGGTTAGATACATCCAGCTCGGTTTTGCCACTATTCCGTTGCGTATTCTTCCGATGCTAATCGGCAGGCCCGGCACCTTTCTCGGTGAACGGCTCAGGTCGCCTCGTCGCTTTGATCCTGCGACAACCAAAAGCTTTGCGATTGCCCGGCAAGACGTTGCCAAATCTGTTCACTGAACTCTGGCTTCGCTTCGGCCAAACGGACCATTCTTATTGTCAGCGCCTGCGCAGGCAGGGCGTCTTCAACGCTTACAAGCTGTCCCTGAGCAAGCGGCGTGGCGACCAAAGAATAGGGCAACCAGGCAACGCCGATTTCCTTCACGGCACAATGCAGCATCGCCAGCGTCAGGGCCGTCTCGGCCTTGGCCACGAGTCTGGTTTCGTCGGGCAACCGCAGTGCAATCAACTGGGAAAACACTTGCCCAAGAAAAACATCAGGCGGGTAGACAATCGCAGGAATGGTCTTGCCATCCAATTCCCCGCGCATTGCCGGTGCGCATACCGGGATCAATGTGTCGGCACCAAGCGTCTTTGCCTCAAACGCACTTTCGAGGTTCTGCACAACGCCGCCCGATGCAGCGTACATGATCGCGAAATCAACTTCTTTCGAGATCAGTTGCAACAGGCATTCGTCCTGGTTCCCCGATCGCACCTGAACCGAGATATCGCTGTTTTCGGTCAACATCCGGACCACCTTCGGCGAGACGGTTGTCGTCAGCGCATGCTGGCACACGAGCGACAAAGACTGGCTGGCCTGATCGCTCTCTGTTTTCAAACTGTGACGCAGTTTGTGCAGACGCGCGCTCAGTTCGCGCAGTTCAGGTTCCAACGCCTGAACGCCCGGCATCAGGGATACGGGTTTGCGGCGACGATCAAACAGGGTCGCACCGATACTGCCTTCGATGAGCCGCACCCGACGGGTGAAGGCAGATTGGGTCAGCAGCCGTTTTTCCGCGGCGCGCGTCAGCGATCCGCTGTCCAGCACGGCCAATATGTCGTCGATCCATTCCAAACGCATGTGAACCAGATAGCCCAGACCTTACTAATATGCAATTTTTGCAACATACTTACTGAATTTCGAATTAGCAGAGCGGCAACACACAGCGTAAATTGACGAAAATCAATATTAGGAATTGTGACATGCATCTTGCGCGCTTTCCCCGCCTTCACCTCGCCCATCTTCCGACACCGCTTGAACCGATGAAGCGGCTTTCCAAAGAACTGGGGGTGGAAATCTGGATCAAGCGCGACGATTGCACCGGCATGTCAACCGGCGGCAACAAGACCCGCAAGCTGGAATTTCTGATGGCCGAAGCAGAAGCGCAGGGCGCCGACATGGTGATGACGCAAGGTGCCACCCAAACCAACCACGGTCGACAAACCGCAGCGTTTGCCGCCAAGCTGGGCCTTGATTGCCATGTTCTTCTGGAAGATCGCACCGGCTATCAAGATGGCAACTACAATACAAACGGCAATGTCCTGCTGGACCACTTGCACGGCGCGACCACCCAGAAGTTTCCCGGGGGTCACGATATGCCGGGCGAAATGGAAAAGGCTGCCGCGAAGAAACGGGCAGAAGGCCGCAATGTCTATGTCATTCCCGGCGGCGGCTCGAACCCGACCGGGGCGCTGGGCTATGTAAACGCGGCCTTTGAACTGCTGGGGCAGGCCAATGACAGGGGATTGCGGATTGACCGTCTGGTACATGCAACCGGGTCATCCGGTACGCAGGCAGGTTTGGTGACAGGAATGTGCGCCATGAATGCGCAGGTGCCGGTGCTTGGCATCGGGACAAGGGCACCTCAGCCAAAGCAGGAACAGATGGTTTACGACCTCGCCTGCAAGACAGCCGAAAAACTGGGGTGCGCAGGCGTGGTAAAACGCGAAGATGTCATGGCCAATACCGACTATGTCGGTGAAGGCTATGGACTGCCCACTGAAAGCGGCATCGAAGCGATCCAGATGTTTGCTGAATTGGAAGGTATCCTTCTGGATCCCTGCTACTCGGCCAAGGGCGCTGCGGGCCTGATCGATCTGGCGCGCAAAGGCGAGTTCAAAGACCAGCGGGTCGTTTTCCTTCATACGGGCGGCGCCGCGGCTTTGGCGGGGTATGACTTTGCGTTCGATCACAAAAACCGCTGGGTGAATATCTGAGCAATGATGCTGCGCCCCATCGGCATTCTTGGCGGCATGGGCCCCGAGGCAACGATCCTCCTCCAGCGCAAGCTGGTGGAGGCTGTACCGGTGCGCGATGATCGGGACCACATTCCGCTTCTGATCGACATGAACACACAGGTGCCATCGCGGATCGCGCATCTGATCGAAGGGTCGGGCGAAGATCCGGGGCCGACACTGGCGACGATGGCGCGACGTCTTCAGGATGCCGGCGCCGTGGCGCTGGCAATGCCCTGCAACACGGCGCATCACTATGCCAAGGCGATCACCGATGCCGTGACCGTTCCGCTGTTGAATATGGTTGATCTGGCTGCGGATCACGCCGCCGGGACACTCGGGAAGGGTGGGTGCGTTGGTGTGCTCGCGTCTCCGGCGGTGCGCCGTACTTGTCTTTTCGAAACAGCCCTGCAAGCGCGCGGGCTGTCGACCGTTTGGTCCACGGATGACGACGCGATGCTGGCCGCGATCCGCGCGATCAAGGTCGATGGCCAAAGCGACAAGGCGCGCGAAACGCTGCGCGCGTCTTCAAAGGCACTGGTCGAGGCGGGGGCAGACTTGCAGTTTGTCGCTTGCTCCGAGTTTTCCCTCATTGCCGACAGCGTCGCGGACGACGCCAATGCAGTGGACACGGTCGATCTGCTGGTCCGCGCGATCGTCAGTTTTTCTCAGACGGGCTGCAATGCGAGTTAGCGTAGGGCTTTTTCAACGGCAGTCGCTGGGCCCATAATGGTTTTGTCCGGTCACAACCGCTGCCAAAGCTGGTACGCGATCTGATCCAAGCTGGCCGGATTGGAAAAGGCTGAAATCGTCAATGTCGCGCACCATGCATCATCACCGACCGGCACCAGCAACCCCTGATCCAGCTCCGCCGAGATCGACGTTTCGGGCATCCAGGCAAATCCGCTGCCAGTCATCAATCTTCGCTTGATCGTCTCGACCAGGCTATCGACATATATCGTTTCGGTATTCTGGGGTTTCCGGTCAACGGTGTTTTCAACGACCATGCCCAAGAAGGACGATCGGTCATAGGCCAGATAGGGGATCGGTGGGCCATCCTGCCGGGACAAATCCCAACCCAGTGCCCGCACCGGCTGAGTGGCAGCCACCGGGATCAGACGGTCCTTCAACAGATCCTTTCGCTCGAACGCGGTTTCGTCGATCATGGGCGAGACAGTATGGTGATAGTAGCACAGCAGGATATCCACCGCGCCTTCGACCAAAAGATCACAGCAGGTGCTCAGAGAATCGGACAGGACCCGCGTGCGCAAATCGGGGATCTGCTTTTGCAACTCTTCTATGCGGGTTGCCAAAAAATTAACCGCTATGGTGTGCAGAACCGAAAACCGGATGAACCGACTGTCGCCCCGGTCGGCGTCCCGCAGGGATTGGCGGGATTCAGACAGCTGTGAAATTGCCGCCTGGGCAACAGGCAGGAATTGTTTGCCGGCCTCGGTCAATTGAACCGGATAGGTTGCCCGATTGACCAAAGGCAACCCCACCCAGCTTTCCAAGGCTTTGATTCTGCGGCTGAATGCGGATTGCGTGATGTTGCGTTCATCAGACGCACGGGTGAAGTTCAAGGTCCGAGCGAGGCATTCAAAATCGCGTAGCCAATTCAAATCCAATGCGTATCCCCGCTTGTGAAAGAGCATCTTCAGCAACGATACAGAAAACTATGCAGAAACAGAATAGTTTGATGAAATGTTCGAATTGGCTCTCGGAAAAGCTCCTGTTCTAGACTTCCGGGCAGGGTCTGGCGGTTGGTCTTGTTTCAGCCTTCCGTCCGAATGTGTCGCCAAAGGCATGTTGGCGCGCCCCTATTGCGCGATAGGAAAATCGAACGACGGAAAAAACGACGCCGAACCACGGTGCATTTCAACAGAGGAGAAGACCATGAGAACCAATCTGAAAAAGCTGGGGATGGCTGCTGCGCTCAGCGTCTGCGCTGTGCCGGCATTCGCAGCCGAAGAAGTGAAAATCGGCGTGCCATCCTGGACCGGAGCACAGGCGATTGCCCATGTGCTTGGCGCGGTCGTGGAAATGCGCATCGGGGGCAAAGTGGAATATGTGCCCGGCAACAACGCCACGATCTTTCAGGCGATGGATCAGGGCAAGGGCGACATCGACGTTCATCCCGACGTTTGGCTGCCCAACCAGGAAAGCTTCACCAAGAAATATGTGGACGAAGCGGGCACCGTCACCCTGTCATCGAACCCCTACGAGGGCAATCAGGGTTTCTGCGTCAGCAAAGACTTTGGTGAAGCCAACAACATCACCGACATCGCCGATCTGGGCCGCCCGGATGTGGCCGCATTGATGGACAGTGACGGCAATGGCAAAGGTGAAATGTGGATTGGCGCGCCGGGTTGGGCTTCGGCCAACGTGAACGAAGTCAAAACCCGCGACTATGGTTTACTTGATTTCATTGAGCCGATACGTGCCGAGGAAAGCGTGAAAACCGCGCGGATCAAGGACAGCATCGCCAAGGGCGAAGGCTACGCCTTTTATTGCTACAAGCCGCATGCCGTCTGGTACATGTTCGACGTCCAGATGTTGACCGAGCCACAATTCGACCCGGCAAAATACGTGATGGTCCAACCGTCTGATGACCCGGACTGGTACAACAAATCCAATGTTGCGACCAAGGACGCCCTCAAGAACGTGCAGATTGCGTGGTCCAACACGCTGCCAGAGCGTTCTCCGGCGATTGCCGATTTCTTGGCGAATTTCGCATTGACGGCGGATGATGTCAGCGAGTTCGCCTATGAGATCAGCGGCAAGGGCCGTGATCCGGCAGAGGTTGCACGCGAGTGGGTCGAGGCGAACCCTGATCGTGTCGACGCTTGGCTGGGCCTCTGATCGAGCTTCCAGAAACAGGGTGGCGGCATCTGTTGGCGCCACCCAAAAGCAGACCTCTGGGGGACTTATGAGCGACGATACCATTATTGAAATCTCGAATGTCTGGAAGATTTTCGGGGGCAGGCCCGATGTGGCGCTGCAGGCAATCCGCGACCGTGGATTGGACAAGGCCCAGGTGCTGGCGGAATACAACTGTGTTGTCGGCGTCGCGGATGTCAGTCTTTCGGTCAACCGGGGCGAGATATTCTGCATCATGGGCCTGTCAGGCAGCGGGAAGTCCACTCTGGTCCGCCATTTCAACCGGCTGTTGGAGCCTACCGCGGGCAAGATCGAAATCGAGGGCACTGACGTGATGGCTCTGGGTCCGAAAGAGCTTCAGCAGTTTCGCAACAACAAGATCGGTATGGTTTTTCAGAACTTTGCGCTGATGCCGCATCGGTCTGTGCTGGACAATGTCGCAATGCCGCTGGAGATCCGGCAGGTCAGCAAGAATGAACGCATGCGTCAGGCCGCTGCTATTCTGGATATCGTCGAACTCGGAGCCTGGGGATCGAAATTCGCACACGAGCTGTCCGGGGGTATGCAGCAACGTGTGGGCCTTGCCCGGGCACTGGCAGCGAACCCGGATGTGTTGTTGATGGACGAACCGTTCTCGGCTTTGGACCCGTTGATCCGGCGGCAATTGCAGGATGAGTTCATTCGACTGAGCAAAATCCTGAAAAAGACGACGATCTTCATCACCCATGATTTGGATGAAGCCGTCCGCATCGGGAACCGGATCGCGATCATGCGCGACGGCAAGGTGGTGCAGATCGGAACGGCCGAAGACATCGTCATGAACCCCGCCGATGACTATGTCGCCGATTTCGTGGCGGGTATCTCAAGGCTCAAGGTGGTGCGTGCCCACGCGGTCATGCGGCCCATACCGGAACATGTCGCGACCCATGGTCCTCTGCCCTCGGACGCCCCGCGTGTGAATGAAGGCGAAAACCTGAGCACGCTGATCAATCTGGCAATCGACACCGACAGCGCGATCCTTGTGGAGGACGGCGGCGTGGATGTTGGCGTCATAACCCGTGCCGATCTGTTGCGCACCGTGATCGAAGGAACCGAAGTGTCATGAGTTCTTCAGATGTGAACCCGCTGGAAGATACCGAGAACGAGGCCGCTTTGGCATATGCCGAAGAGCGGCGCGAAAACATCCGTGCCTTCGTTCGCACCAGCCCCGACTATTACATCCGCAACTTCGACAAGATCGGCGCTTCGTCCCGATTTACGCCGACTTTCAATCTGATGGCCGGGTTGTTTGGCCCGGTCTGGTTCGGTGCACGGGGGTTGTGGTCATGGGCGCTGCCATTTTTGATCCTCGAAACAATAGCCTATGTGCAGATCGCGCGCGGGATGTTCGGCGACTTGGCGGCCGAGGCAATGGAACGCATCGCGTCAATTGAAGGGACGCTTGAGCTGCGCCGACAGCAGTTGGCCGCTGCCATCGAAAACAACTCGGACAAGATCGACGTCTATCAGCGGACGGTGGACTCGCTCGAGGAAAACATAGGCGGCATCCGCGCCGAAGCCGAAGCAATGGCCGCTGAAGGGCCTTACATCGTTCTGACCGGCCTGATCATTCTGATCATCGTCAAGCTTGTTCAGTCACAGGTGGCAAACTGGGCGCTCGAGGCGCGTTTCTCGGAATGGCTGTCAGATCGTTCAATCCGATCTGCAATGCCGGTATCGCAGATCGTGTTCAGCGCGATCTTCATGGCGCTGATCGTTGCTGCGGCGATGATGCATTACAGCTTTCCGGGGCGTTTCTCGTTGCTCAGCCATTTCCCGACAGACCCCAATATCCGCCTGACCAGCATCACCTGGGTGGAAGACTTCATCGCCTGGTGCGTGCGCAACAGCGAAGCGTTCTTTGACGGGCTGACATTCGGTATCCGTACCCTGCTGGACGCGCTTGAGGTCATCTTGGTGCAGACGCCATGGATCGTGATCGCCAGTCTCATCATTCTGCTGACATGGCTGACTGCGGGCGTCAGCACGGCAATCTATTCGGGCGCGTTTCTGGCCTATATGGGGCTGTTGGGCTTTTGGGAGGGCGCAATGACCACGCTGGCCTTGTTGGGGACAGCGGCGTGCCTGTCGATTGTCATCGGAATTCCACTGGGCATGTTCGCGGCGCGTCGCCCTCGGTTCTACGCTTTCATCCAGCCGATCATGGATTTCATGCAAACCATGCCCGCCTTTGTTTTCATGGTCCCCGTGATCGCGTTTTTTGGTGTCGGCAAGCCGGCGGCAGTCGTGGTCACGATGATTTTCGGTGGTACGCCCGTGGTGCGCCTGACCGTTCTCGGCTTGCGTGGCGTGCCCGAAAGCGTGCGCGAGGCGGCGATCAGTTTCGGCGCCAACAAATGGTACCTGCTCACCAAAGTCGACTTGCCGCTGGCAAGCCCGTCGATCCGGGCGGGGATCAATCAGACAATCATGTTGTCACTGGCAATGGTTGTTGTTGCGTCTCTGATCGGTGCCAAGGGGCTGGGCGAGGATGTTCTTGAAGCGTTGCAATACGCGAATGTGGGCCAGGGTATTCTTGCAGGGTTCTCAATCCTGTTCTGTGCCATGATCCTCGATCGGATTGTGCAGGGCGGCCGGAAATGACACCCATCGTGTTTGTTCACGGGTTCCTGGGCGGCAGTCGGCAATGGCAGCGGCAGGTCGAGGCTTTGCAAGGTTACGATGTCATCACGCTGGATCTGCCGGGTTTTGGCGAAAATGCGCAACGTGACGCGTTTTGCAGCATCTCGGGATTCGCGGACTGGGCGCTGAATGAGCTGAAGGCGCGCGACATCGAGACATTCCACCTGGTTGGTCACTCGATGGGTGGAATGGTCGCGCAGGAAATGGTTGCCCGTGCGCCCGAGCGTGTTGACCGTTTGGTTCTTTATGGCACCGGGTCCGTAGGTGTGCTGCCCGGGCGGTTTGAGACCATCGACACCTCGAAAACCCGTGCCTGTGCAGACGGGCCGAAAGTGACGGCGCGGCGGATTGCGGCAACCTGGTTTCTCGAACGCGAAAAAGCCTTGGAATATGAACTTTGCGCCACGATAGCCCAGAAAAGCAACCTGAAGGCCATGCTGTCAGGTTTGGATGCGATGCATTCCTGGAGCGGCGCTGAAAACCTGCCGGCAATCAGGACGAAGACGCTGATTGTCTGGGGGGATCGTGATCGCACCTACCCATGGAGTCAGACGGAACAGCTGTGGCAATCCATCCCGAATGCAAACCTAGCGGTGATACCCAACTCTGCACATGCGACGCATCTGGAAAAAGCTGAACTGTTCAACGGGATATTGCGAGATTACTTAGTTGCCTGATGAATTGTGCCAAACAAATGAACCGGTCAGTTGAAGCCATTCTGCGGAAAACCGGATGATCAATTTGGTCGAACGCCATGGTCCGTCATATTAATCCGTTGATCGGCAGGGTTTCCGTGTCAACACGTCGCCGCAAGACCACCAGTTCGTGGCCTGATGTTCAGCAGGGCCCCAAATACCCATGCGTTCCTGCCATCACGCTGGATTCGCGAAAAAAGCTACCTTCGCACCATCTGTGCACCCAATCCAACGGCACTGCGCAAACCAATCAGATTTGCAGAACATGAACGTTCGGCATGGACCGGATCGTGGCCAGATCCTGCTCGTAAAGCTCTGTGAACGCTTCAACTATGTCGGAATTCCAGCCCGGTAAATCGAGCTCTTCTTCGATTTGCTCCGGCCGGGCGTATTCGTCCAGAATATTCGCCATCTCTTCACGTCGGCGGCCGTGATCGATGGCGTCCCCTTTTCTCACGATGTCCAATACATGACGTTGTCCGGCTTCTGTCAAAAGGGAGGACAGGAATGCAAACTCTTCATGAAGCACAGCCTCGTCAGGCAGTCCCGCTATGGCGCGGATGATATCGCCCCAGATAAGCGGGGAATTCTCGTGTTCCCACAAGGTGAGCTGAACCTGAGGCGCAAGATCCCGCAGGTCTTCGATCATGCCAAGCCAGCTGAGGCAGCTTAAATCGGTGCTGGCCAGAATGTCCCGCCGATGGTCTTCATGGATCGAGGCCAGAATCTTTGGGATAAAAACCCCGGGGTTCACCAGCCCTGCAAACACTTGAACCTGCACGCCGTCCAGCAGAGTGTCCGTATGGGCTGTTCTATTCCCCGCAAACGGATAGATCTGGCCGTCTTGCAGCGCGGTGCGCCTGGGGCCAAAGAACTTGTCACTCGACACAACCACGCGGTCCAGATTCTGGTTTCCGGCCACAAGCTCGGACAATCTGTTCCGTGCGTCTGCATCAGATACACCCTGCAGAATCGAGTCAGACATCACTTTGACGAATAGCCGGGACCGACGCGGCCCCAGAACCGCAGTTCGGTATTTGGCAAGTACGCTCCTGTTCGCGCCAAGCGAGGACATCACCAGCCCTTCATCCGAAAAGGCAACACCGGCGTGTATGGCAACCTGCATTTTTTCCTTTACCCCTTGGCTTTTCTGCATAGCCGCGTCCGTTACCACTCGCGAGATATTTGCAACGGATGAATTCAGCGTTTTTTTGCACGTTCTCAGGAAATCGGGCAATGTCTAAGTTTGGGCTAAAATTCAGGCTTGCAGTCTACTGCCAGAGGAAGTAATCGACAGCCAGTGCCCCTATAGCTCAGCTGGTAGAGCAACTGATTTGTAATCAGTAGGTCCGCGGTTCGAGTCCGTGTGGGGGCACCATCTCCTCAGCTAACACATTGTTATCGCTTCAGCTTTTAGCCACTGCTAGGAGCCGTAGACCATGTCGGAGACCATTTCGCGCCCATTCACCTTCATCAAAGATGGTGTTTTCTACTTCAGCCGCCGTATCCCGAAAGAGTTGAGAAACCACTACACGTCGCCTCGGATCACGTATTCGCTACGGACAAAATCGCCCAAGATCGCTGAAGCAAGAGCCAGAAGAGCAGCCGATCAGCTGGACGAGTACTGGTATCACCTGCGTTGTCGTGATGCAAAGCTACCAGAAAGCTCATTTACCAAAGTGGGGATGAACAATGGTCTACCGGAAGCCGAGTTACCCGAGACTTTTGATGGCGATCAGTTCCGGGTCTTGCTAGCCGCTGAGAAGTATCAGACAGGTTTCGACCAGCCCCTGCTGCAAACCATGTATGTCGTGAAACGGTTGGCAGGAGTTCAGGCTGTTCAGACCCTCTCCAGGCAAAACCGCATGGCACCGGGTAAGTCACGAACCTTTGTCCTCGATTTCGCCAATGAAGAGGAAGACATCTTCAACGCGTTCAAGCCCTACTATGAGGACACACCGGTCGGGGATAACGCGGACCCACAGAGGCTCAACGAGTTGCAGCACCGTCTGTTGGAATGGGCGGTCTTCACACGTGAGGATGTGAGTGCTTTTTCATCTGTTTGTTACGGGAAGCCGCGCGCGATACTCAGACCGAACTGGATATCCATTGGCATCCATTCGAGTTGATTCCGCAGATGGCCGAGGGTGGTGAGAACCTGCGCGAACACTTGGCATCGAAATACGGGACGACGTTGGAAGGGTCGATCAAGGCACGAGCCCGCCTGACCGAGATGGGCGCGGCACTGGGGTTCACGTTCAATTACGCCGATGACATGCGGATGTATAACACCTTCCGTGCGCATCAATTGATTGACTGGGCCGCCGAGCAAGGCAAAGGCCATGAAATGAAGCAGGCCCTTTTTTCGGCGTTCTTTACACGCCGCGAAAACGTCTCGGACATACAGGTTCTGGCCGATGCGGCTGCTGGCATCGGGCTGAACCGCGCGGATGCGTTGGACATGTTGCAAAGCCAAGATCGGGCCAATCACGTGCGCCAGAAAGAGCAATTCTGGATCAGCCGAGGAGTTCAGGGTGTGCCCGCAATGGTGTTCGGCAAACGTCACCTTGTGACCGGCGCGCAGGGCGAGGAAAACTACGCACGCATCCTGCTGCATCTACGAGACGACAGGGCCGCGTGACATCCGTGGATACCGGGCACTGCCAGCGCAATAAACCCACGATCGAACAGGTATTGCCTGGCATGCCATCGCTGAACAACCATTGTGGGGGTTGCATGACGAAAGTCTCCGCGACAACCTTCATCTTATAGTGAAACTCAATCTGGGTGGCCGCTTGTCGGCCACCACAGCCTTTCAACCCTGAAGAGTTCCCAATTTATGGCATTGCATGACCACCCCATGTGGCGAAAGCCCCAACATCACCAGGACCTTGACCATGCACATGATCATGTCCACTGGGCCGAGCTGTTCTACGACCTGATCCATGTCGTGACGATCTTTCTGCTGGGCAATTACTTGTCGCATCATCTCGATCTGCATGGGTTTCTTGTGTTCGCTGGTATCTTCATCACGCTCTGGTACGCGTGGGGCGAACTCAGCATATTCAACTCGATCTTCGTCAGCACCGATTTCTGGCACCGGCTGATTATGGCCGTGATGATCTGCACGGTGATGTTCATGGCAGCGGCGATCCCGGCTATTGACGGCAAGGGTTGGGTTTTCTTCGCGTTAGGATTTGCAGCGAACAGGGCCATGCTCGCGGCGCTGTACTATCGCGCCCGGCGGGCCAATTCATCTGGCGAGTCCATGTCGACGGCCCAGATCCGGAATTTTTCGGTTTTTGCGGTGATCTTTGCCATCACGGCATTTCTGCCAACACCCTTGGCCTATTGGGTGTTTGCTGCCGCAATGGTGGCCACGCAGGCGATGTACATGATCCCAGGCCTCACTGTATTGCGCTTCGAACGTTTCGTCCCGCGCCTTGGCCATATGGCGGAACGGTTTGCTCTGCTGACACTGATCGTTCTGGGCGAAGGGTTCTTCAAACTCGTCGTAACTTTGTCCGAGAAAGGCATCTACAAAGTCTCACTTGATGTGCTTGTTAATTTCGTCATCGGTGGCGTTTCGATGTTCGTCATGTGCTGGATTTATTTTGACTTTGTCGGCAACGCCAAGCCCAACGACAAGAAGGTGTCGACATTGGTCATCTGGTGGCTTGCGCATCTGATCTTGATGTTATGCGGCGTCATGGTAGGCGTGGCCTTAGCTGCCGAGGTCAAAGTCGGTTTTTGGGAGCCATACCCGACCGAATATGCCGCCATTGGCTGTTTCGGCCTTGCAGGATATATCGCCATGCTTTGGGTGCTCCAGAACGTTATTGAACACCGTCTTGCATCGGACTTTGGGCGCTGGGATGTGCGGGTATTTGGGATCGTTCTGGCTATTGCCTGTTTCTTTATCGTCCCCCATGTTCCCTCGTTGGTTGGCAATCTGATCTGGGGCACAGCCTTGCTATCGCAAATCGCGATCCCCCTGACGCGCGCCTGGACGCAATTTCGGCATGAGTGAGGCAGTTACAAATTCGGGCTATCTAAAAAGGAAAGTCTATTGGTGGCTCGAGCGCCCGGACAGGGCGGCCACCGGTCCATGGTTGCTTGAAATAGCTCTAATTGCCCTCATCACACTGAACGTGGCCGCCGTTATCCTGGAGACGGTCGACTCCATATATACCCGTTGGGGCCTGGCGCTGAACCTCTTTGAGGGTTTTTCTCTATTCGTATTCGTGGTCGAATACGCGGCAAGGCTGTGGGTCGCCACCGAAAATCCAAGTTACAAAACGCGCGCTGCCTGGGCCGTCTCCCCGATCGCCATCATCGATTTATTAGCGATTTTACCTGCGCTGCTCTATTTGATCTTCCCGGTTGATCTGCGTCTGTTGCGGACCTTCCGCATGTTGCGGCTCCTCAAACTCACGCGGTACTCGCCTGCACTCGGAATGCTGCTCGCTGTGTTTGAGGAAGAGGCCGGCGCCTTTTTTGCAGGTTTTTTCATCCTGATGGTGATGCTGATCTTTGCTGCCAGCGGTGCCTGGCTGGCAGAGCACGAGGCGCAACCGGAGGCATTCGGATCGATCCCAGCGGCGATGTGGTGGGCGATGGCAACGCTTACGACCGTTGGTTATGGCGACGTGACGCCCGTGACAGTTGCCGGTAAGATCTTCGGCGCTGCGATTACGGTGATTGGCATTGGGATGGCCGCATTGCCCGCAGGGATCATTGCCAGCGGCCTGAACGACCAGTTGCACCGCCGACGGGCCAGCCTGGAACGTGAATTTCGAAAGGCCCTGGAAGACGGCGATATCTGCGACGCGGACGAAGCCGTTATTGAAGCCGTTCGCAAGCAATTGGGTCTCTCGCGTCGCGCTGCCGATCATATCCGAAACCGCGTGCATGCTGAGACCGTGTCACAGGCCGATCACTGCCCTACCTGCGGGCAAACTGTGCAAAAGGCCAAGCCCCAAGCGTGAGCAATTGGCCTGCCACGGATCAGGTGCCGAGCTCCCAACTGGATTACAGCAGATCTGTGAAAATGTGGGATTTCGAATAGAGTGTTTCGCGTGCTTGGGTGTTTCACCGCTGTCCTACGCGATCTGTGTTGTCGACGGCATCCACACAACTTGCTGTCGATTGCACGATGGAACAGAACAAACTTTCTTAGGTTTTTGCGAGTTCAAGCCGGGGGCGAATGACCCAAGCCTGCTTTGGCTGCAATAGCCGCTTCTGTACCAACAGCCGTCCCTTGTTCCAGGGGCGCGACGTGTTGCAAAAACGGGGACTTGGTTTTCGAACACTGTGATGCCTACATCCATTCCCGTCCTTCCCAAAATCGGCAAGTTGCCAATGGCTGTGGTCTGGTTGCTGCTCGCGTGCCTTCCCTTCGCACGAAGTCGCCCAAGCTCGCTGAAATGAAAGCCAGAAGAGCTGCCGATCAGCTCGATAAATACTGGTACCACCTGAGGTGTCGTGACGCAGAACTTGTGGGGAAGCACATGCTGAGGCTTCAAAATGCAGCGGGAGCCGACCACTCTGAACTGCCGCTGTTGCCTCCTCGTCATCTGTTCTTTTGTCTGAGGTCGTGGGGATTTACCTGCGGTTGAAGGGTATAGGCCGCCCTGTGACTTAAGAAAAACCGCAGAACCTAACCCATAAATCTGCGCGGTGTTTGGTCACAGCTTTCCCATAGATCTGCATGCTCCAGAGAACCCCAGGAACAAACAAGGTCCTCTGGCACAGTTGCTAAACACAAAAAACAGTTTACTCCCAGCTTCCAGCAGACGAGCGCCAAGTCTTGGCTTCGGCATCCCAAACACTGGCGCTGACGCATGGCGTCGGATTTATTCCCTCGCAATCGGATCCATGCACGTCCGCAAGGACAATACGTTGGCGCCCAAAATCAACGACCGTCCAGCCTTGGTTGAGCAAGGAATGCACCTCTTCGCTAACCCAAAAGTGCGACATGCATCCGCCGGTACCACAGTAAAGGGATGCGGCGCTCGAACACGCAAAACCAGACTCATTCAGAACCCAGTCGCGTTGTAGATCTCCGTCGAGATCGACCCTTTCAACCGCGCCCCAGGCTATGTCAAACTGACCGTCGTTGAACTCCGCGCAGGCTCGTGCCGCCAGATCAACCTTCGCCTGCAAACCGGGCGGAAGTTGCGATACATCAGCCGCGACAGCTGGTGAGGTCCAAACTAGTCCCGAAACAAGTACGATCCCGGAAACCAAATACTTCAGCTGGTGCTCTATTGGGGAAACTGATTGGAAGGCGGCGTCAATTGCATTGATCATATCTGAAGTCTCCGTATTCCAGCCAGTTTTCCGCGCCTTCGTTAAAAATCAGAAACTCGGACCTGTCTTCCCCAAGCAGGGCGACGACAAATCCGACCGGCGGCTTAGAGTTTCCAAAGTAACTATAGGCGGTCATGGCTCTGATCAACTCGCCATTGACCGATACTCGCGCGTCCCACTCCCCGTCCGGAGTGTCCAAAATTACCGGTTCGATCACGCGCTCTACCGCTCCGCCACCACAATAGGCGATGCCTTCGGGCGCTTCGTAGGAGGCCCCCTGACGAGCACCTGAATCGCAGGCGGAACGAAGGGACTGAATTGCCGCGCTGGAACCTTTCAAGTCAAAGATTCCATAGCTGATATCTTGATCAATCATGGACAGATTAACCGATGCATTGGCCGCAAGCTGGTCCAGTACAAAACCATAGTCCTCTTGACTATTGAAACTGACTTCGACGGGATAGTTGTCGACGATCTGCACGGCAGCGTTTTCTGCGCCAACCTGAAATGCCCCAACTTCGGTGGTGCCGTTCTTCAAAAATCGAATGGAAAGCCCCTGCTTCTGCACAATGTCCTGGCTGTCCTCATATCCAGCCGGAGCAAAGCGGATACGGTTACACTGAAGTTCCAGCGTCATGTTTCCGGTCTGAATAAATGCATTGGGACTAGGCCCGGAACTGAACGACCACTCCGCCGATGCTGTGGTTGCCATTGCCATCATCAGCGCTCCAACGGAAATCGGCTTGAAATTCATTCTTTCTCTCTCCACGGCGTTGCATTTGGCTCTTTCTTTCAGCAGAGCGTCGGGCCCACCGCCCGGACAGCCAGATCAGGAAACAGGTGCGCCGTATTCGTTTGCGCCTTCTTGGGAAGGTCGTGTCAGCCACCAGATCATCAGGATGGACAGAACCAGTTGAAGAATTGAGAAAACAACAATGCCGGTTGCGCCCAAGACTGCCGCAGGTCCTCGTAGTGTATCGGGGTTTTCCGTTCCTTGCTCCAATACCGAGAAGAACGCCACCCCACCCAGCATAACAAAAAGCGTTGTAATGCTAAGCGCCATCGGCAGCAGCAAGTACCAGCCAGGTCGCCCTGTATCATGCAGCCTCCGCCAACCGGCGGCTAGCATGGGAATAAGAACGGCCAGTTGGAAAACAGAGGACAAAACCCGAGATCCCTGCCCCGTTTCGGGATTGGTCCCGAATATGATCGTATCCAGCACAGCTAATACGGCACTCACGAGAACCACGAACAAGAAGAACCACCAGTATTCTGATCGTAAAGCCCGACCAGAGAACTGGAAATATTTCGAAAAACACGTTTTTACTGCTTCAACGAATCCCATGTTTTTGTCCCTTCGTCGTTGCTTGGCGGCGTCAAAAACGCTTGGCCGCGTAGGGAACACTCGCTTTTGCGAAAATCCCCACATTCTTTTTGTTTGAAAGCAAAAGCCTTTCGCACGAAAGCCTAGAGAAATTTACGCGCGGAAAAAATATTGATTTATGAAAAATAAGATTCAAATATGAGAATTCGACGCAACTTTATTTTACCTCCGTTGTTGTCGCTGTCGCCCGATTTACCGGGCCCTTCCGACTGCCGGAGTGAGTGCTGGCAGTCGGAAGGCGTTTTCAATGATCGAGCGTTGGGAGAACGCGATGCCAAGACTCAAAGCACTAGCTCTTCTTCCAACGTTCGCTCCAGCTTTTCCAGTGCGGTCACGCGTTGTTGGCAGTGCATGCGATCAACGCAATATTGTTCTGCCGGCCAAACCTTGAATGGCGAGTCTTTTGCAAACGGCAGTCACCATATCGAGGTATGTTCTATTGGGCGCATAGACGCTGGAGCTTAAAAAATGTCGCTTCCAACTCAATTGAGATCAACGAACCAGAGGGAGAAGAAAATGACCAACAAGATGGTGATGGTTGCAGGCACGACATGTTTCGCACTGCTTGCGGCCTGCGACGATACGGGTACATCAAGCGCGTCTGCCGAGCTCACGCCCGCTCAGCAAGCGTGTTTGCGAGACGTGGCCAACACAACGAACAATTCGCAAGTCGTTGTTCTGTCGTCTGCGTTTAGCGAGGCGGGAACCCAGGTCACCGTCGGCGTTGGCGAGGATCGTGCCCCATGGAACTGTATTGCTTACAGTGATGGCGCCACAGCCGGTATCGAGTTCCTGGGCGACGAAGGCGCATTGTGACCTGTTTGGTGCGTGGCTGAACACGGCCGCGCAGCACTGGCTCGCTCATCGGAATGCTCGACTTGGTTTGTAGAATAGCCACTATCATATTCGCGATCCTTTACCTGTTGGCGTTGGTTGCGTTCTTGACGGGTACATTTGGCTGGTTGGGGCAAGAAAAAGACCCTTTGTCCGGGGTGTTCCTTTTGCCGTTGGGGTTGCCCTGGATACTTCTAGCGGACTTGGTCTCGGAGTCGACCAAACCGTGGTTCGCGGCGCTCGCACCGGTTTTCAATCTTCTAGCGCTGGTCTTGATTTGCAAATGGGTACGCAGTTTGCGGCAGTAGTGAACGCCGAACGCATTCTCACCAAAAGGGAGGAAAACATGGGAAAAGTGATCTTGGGTATCGTGATCGGGCTCGTCCTCGGCGTGGTTGGGGCGATGACCTTGGGTGGAGGTGCCGCGATGGGTGTCGGCGTTGCGACAGGCTTGTCCGCCGGTGTCTGCTCTACATTGAAAGGCGCACAAGCCGAGAATCTGATCACCGCCGAGCAAGCGGATCAGATCCTCAATCGCGTGAATTCCGAGATGGCATCCCTGCAAGGAATTGAAACGACGGACGAGATCGTCGGAAGCGCACAGGCATGCGATGAGTTTCTGTCCAAGTTGCGGGAAGCGAAGTGATGTTCCGCTTTGCACAGAAGAACACTGTAAGGATTAGCCAACAGGGGACAATCTGATGAAACTCCGTTTACTGAACCTCCTCACACCCATGTTTGCAATTTCGGGCACAGCTGCTCTTGCAATGTCGGAAGCCGATGACGCGTGTATCGATCATTTACGGCAACTTGGTGGGCCAGACGGTCAATCCGGTACGATTGAGAGCTCAGAGTTTTCCGAAGCTGGCACACTGGTCATGCTACGTGACGCAGGTGGGACACTTTGGCGATGCATCGCGTACAAGGATGGAAGCATCGGAGAGATGTCGGTTGTCGAGGCGATGGATGATGGTGGTGGAGCTATGGCCGGTGCCGAAGGATCTACTGAAAGCCGACGCGTCAAATTTGATGCTGGTTCAACTGGCGCCGAACTCGTTGGCCAACTCGCGCCCGGAGCGTCCCAGCAATACGTCCTTGGCGCCAAAAACGAACAGTTCCTTTACGTTCGCGTTGCTCCGCGAAATGGCACCTTGGACTACGTTATTCGAAACCCCGATGGTTCTGAACTGTTGGGATTGATGTCGGCGGACAAGGAGTATCGAGGGCAGCTGTGGCAATCCGGTGATCATGTTGTCGAGGTTATCAACCGCGGCAACTCTTCCGTCGGCTACAACGTAATTTTCGGTATTGAATAGGTGATCGACGGAAAACCCTGGAACGGCAACTCAAATCAGCTAGGAAAAAACAGATGAAATCCAAAGTCTTTTTGGTGATCGGTACAGTGTGTATTTCTGTACTCTCAGCATGCGACGAGAGTGGCGGGTCAGTGGATGCGAGTGCACCAACTGTGGGCAGCTCTAGCGATCTTTCGTCATTTGAAGGGGCCAGAGCGGGTCAGGCTGAAATGGGCATCCAAAGTCTTGGGTTTGAACTTATCCGAAGCGAAGGGCTAACCTCTTACTGGTTTAACAAAGATACCGGCGCATGTGCGCGGATCACGACATCTGAAGGAAGGTATTCAGATGTAACTATGCTGCCATCAGGCGACTGCTGACAATTTTCAACAATCCCAAATCTGAAAAAAGGAGCTCTAGTTTGCATTTCGATCTGGCACATGCGGCGGTCATCGTTGTCGCTTTGATTATCACAAACCTGGCATTGAAATCGGCCGGCGTGATCAACGAAGAAAACAAACACCAGTGGAATTGGAAAGTTGTTCTGGCCTACTTCGTGGTCGTCGTTATCATCAATCTGGCGTGGCCAATTTGAAGCTTCGCTTCGGGACGCTAACCGCCACCAAAGATGTTTACGGTGAATGTGTCTCTCCGAGAGATTACCGGCTGGAAAAGTGTGAGCATCACGGGCTGAACACAGAAAGGAACACGCATGCGGTTTTTGACGTCACTTATATTCATTGGTGTTCTGGCAACCGCTGCGACTTCTGACGTCACCAGCCGAAACGGTGGCCCTAGCAACAGCCAAATGCTTTCAAAAAGTGGCGACGGAGGGGTCGATGGCGTCGCTTTCTTCCGCCCAGTCTTAAGCGGTGTGTTGTATCGATCCGGTTTCAAGGGCGGCGACAAGGATCGAACGGGTCTGAGTGACGTTCAACGCGAAACCTTGTGCGAAAAAGGGTTTTCAACCGGGTTTTATGCCGACTTCGGCAAAAACACTCAGTACGGCCGCACCAGTTGTGGGAACGGATCCTTTGACTATCAGAGCGCCAGATCCTCCCGTCCCGGTGCCGTCATGGCATCCATACACGAAGTAATTGAAAACCCTGGAAAGGGCCCTGTCCTGGTACACTGCATGTGGGGCGTTCATTCCTCGGGTGCATTGTCGGCAATGGCGCTTGTTCAGTTTTGCGGTTGGACGGAAGAAAGGGCCAAAGGTTATTGGAATGATGCCCGAAACGGGGCCCCTTGTTCAGGCGGGTGTGACCAGTGGATTGACTCAAAATTCTCCAAGTTCAGTGTCGACCCCAATCTGAAGATTTCCGCCGAAAAACGGGCTGCGATTTGCCCTAGATGATATCCGGAGGAATATTCAAATGAAGTTCCATCTTCTGGGGTCTCTTGCTTTCATTGCACCCACCATCTTGTGGGCGAGCGACGATGTTCTGGGTGAAGCCACGACTTTTGATAGCCCTAACGGATTTACTGAGCGCTGTATTCGGATCGAAAAAGTTCCAACGGGCGCGTATAAGAAAAGCGATCTTGAGGAAGAAACTGCCTATTGCGAGATCGATTTCTATACGCCCGAAATCGCTATTTGCCCCAAAACCTGGAGCACCAGCCCAGGAATGGCCGTCTACGATATTTCGGAAGGACCCTACGTGGGGAACCGTTCCGAGTTTGAGAGAAACGCTTGCAAAGAGGGCAAGTCGGCAAAAGAACTGGCCAAGGGCAGAGTGGCCAAATTCAAATCCACCATGAACCAAAAGGGTACAAGCGGAACGTTTTCCACCTCGTCGCTGCTCTACTACCATTTCTCAAGGTATTTCGACGCGACGGTGAAAGTTCCGGTGGCGGTCTGGCGCAGCATGGACGCTCAGGCGCATCTTACCGAGGTTGCAGAGCCCGGCCTTGCGATTTCCGGTGGATCTCATGGCGGGCGCATGAACCATGAAGGCTGGCGGGTCTTCGTGGCAGCGGATGCCAACCCGAACTCATACCAACCGACGGATGATCTGTTCACCGCAGATCGAACGCAGATTTACGGTGTCCTGCTTGATAGCCCGGGTCATCGCTACGGCTCGGAAATCAACGGCACCCGTAAATCCGGTTGGGGCAAAGGCCAAAATCGCGATTTTCAGGAAACACCCGCTTTCCTGGCCTTGCGGTCGTCAAAACCCTTGCCCGAGGCCATTGCAGAGGGCGTCAGGGAAGGCCGAAAGGATCGGCAGATCAACAAGGACCTTGGGCCCGATGTCAGCGACCAGCAGATGGCATTCTGGATGCAGGAGCTTACCGAGATTGTTCTGCTCGACTTCATCTTCAGCCAGCAGGACCGTGTGGGAAACATTGATTTCACGCCCTACTGGTATTGGGTCGAGGACGGAAAACTCAAACACAAGAAAACGAAGCACCATCAGCCGAATGATGGAGACGTTCCCGCCGACGCAATATTGATCCGTCGCAGCAATCTGAACGACAACGATGCCGGTGGGCGCGTCGAATATGCCAACTTTGCAAAATCCACTCAGATGCTGGAGAAAATGAGGCATTTCTCTCCAAACACGTACCGGCGCCTGGTTACGTTGAACAGCGACCTTCAAACGCAAGGTCCGGTTTACGGCTGGTTGTCACAAAGTTTTGGGCTGTCGGACCGTCAGATTGCGCAGGTCGTCAAAAACACCGCGCTGGCAACATCCATCCTAAAAAGCAATTGCTCTAATGGCGATCTGGTGTTTGACTTGGACCCTGTTGCATTCTTTCTGAAAAAAGATACCGAGGCAGAGAGCTTGGACTGCAATGATCCGTAAGCGTTCGATCACCGTTGCGGCGTTCATTTGGACCGCCGTTCTGGCCAGCAAAGCGGCCGCTTTGGATGTGATCGTCATATCGGATCTGAACGGCAGCTATGGCTCGGTCAAATATGATGCCCGCATCGAAAAGGCGATCAAGCGGATAATCGAGATTGATCCCGATCTGGTGATTTCGACCGGCGATATGGTCGCTGGACAACGCATCCCCAACCTTTCAGACAAACAGGTCAGAGAGATGTGGAAAGCGTTTCACAAGGCGGTGTCAGACCCGCTGGAGGCTGCCGGAATTCCATTTGCGGTCACGCCAGGAAACCATGATGCCTCGGCCTATCGCGGGTTCGAGCGCGAGAGAAAAATATATGCCGAGGAATGGGGCTCCAGAAAGCCAGACGTCGACTTCCTGATGTCGGATGACTATCCGTTCTTCTACGCGTTTGAAATGCAGGGTGTAACCTTTGCGTCTTTGGATGCCACGACCCTTGGGCCACTATCCGGGGATCAGCAGGACGAACTTGAGCAACTTGGGGCAAATGGAGACCCGATTGTCACTTTCAGCCACCTCCCGCTGTGGCCTTTCGCGATCCAGCGCGAACGCGAAATCATCGGTGACCCGACGCTTGAAAAAATCTATCTGCAAAGCGGCGTCGTTCTGCACCTGTCTGGCCACCATCATGCCTTCTACCCTGGCTGGAAAGACGGCGTGGCCTATGTCTCGCAAGCTTGCTTGGGTGGTGGCCCGCGGCGGCTAATCGGTGATCGCGCCAGGTCACCTCACAGTTTCACGCATGTCACCTTCCAGCCGAACGGAGAGTTTGGGATAGCAGTATATCGAGGGCCGGATTTCGAAAGGTCTGTCGACTTCAAGTCGCTCCCGACAGAGATCAGATCCCCGGATGCGGTGTTGAAACGTTTAGACCTTGTGAAATGACTAGAGGCTGAGTTTCAACTCAACTTTTTCAGGGACCAAATCGTTTATCATCTCTTCGATGCGGGCCTCGGAAAGCCCACCCGAGGTAATGAAAAGCAATGAAATTCGGGATTTGCCCGGAACATGGTGTTTTCTGATCAGCTTCCAGCCGGCGTCCGCGGCCATGGCTTCAATGGCGCCGCTGACGTTCAATGAGTGTTCTTCGTCTGAAGCTTTGAGCGAAATTTCCACGCCCTTGTTACGTCCACCGAGCCAAATGAAACACCAACATACAACCGCCACCAGTGTGGCCATCAGCGGCAAGCCCAAACCGACCGCAAGACCAAGAACAGTTACGACTATCATTTCAACAGTGTCTACCGGATCATCCAGATTGGAGCGAAACCTGAGCAAAGCTCCGATGCCAAATATGACAAAACCAATCATTGATCCGTGCTGAACCACCAGGAATCCAACAGCCATGCCAATAAGAGCATAAAGGAAGAATAGCCTCGGCATGACCAAGTCGCCGATGCTTCTACGGGCTTTGCGTCTCACCGGATGATAGACGATCAAGCCAGCCAGAATGATCGTGACCACCACATCGAGAGTAAAGAAATACAGTTCCTGTTTGCCGCGAAACTGAGTCCATTGGCGTTCGATCAGAATTTCTGATTCCGAAGCTCCGGCCAGCATCGTTGCAGGGTCGATTTGCGACACCGCAGCGCCTGGCAACAGCAGCATCAACAACACGGTTTTAAACGGGAATGTCGTATTCAGCTTTTCTTCCTTCCTGCTCAGGCCAAGGGCTTAGGCTTCACCACAGGCACATCGTGCCCCATTCAATTCAATCGCAACAAGCGGGAGCAGGTAAAGAGTTCAATGAGCATTCTTCCGACATCGCATCTGAGTTGTGATAAGAACGCGATAAAGGGATGTGTTTCACGGGCGAGAAAACTGAATGGCAGAAATCAAACTGTTTCCGTCAAAACCTGAAATTTCACGGAGCTTCTTTATACTTAGACGGCTCGCTTTTGCGCCCGGATTATTGGCGGCGGCGTTCCTGCCATGGGCTGGTCTTGCCTGCGCCGAAAGTGCTGGTTTGGTTCTGGTCGATAGGTTCAAGGTCGCAGACAAATCAGAAGGGTTTTCAGAGCCTTCAGGTCTGTCGCTTTCCAGCGCAGAAGGCTTCTTGTGGTCTGTCAGCGATGCCGAACCTAAACTGCACCTACTTGGAATCGACGGGGCATTGGGAAACTCTTTCAAGTTGCCATCACTGAAGGGATCAGACCTTGAGGGTGTCGCTTCGCGAAAAGATGGATCTGTTTTGGTGCTTCAGGAAACTGACCGGTCAATTCTAGTCGTTCACCCAACCGACCCCATTCAACTGACAACGGTTCCACTTGCTACTCTCAAGGGTTATTCGGATGCAGCTGAAATGCTCGTCGGCAATCCATTGAACAAAGGGCCTGAGGGCATCACAGTCGATCCGGACACTGGGCGAGTATTCGTGGTCATCGAAGGGAAACCGCGGTTGTTGCTGGTATTGTCACCAGAGCTGACGGTGATTGAGGAAATAACCCCCTTGGATCGCGAATCTGGTTTTATGTCCGATCGCGTAAATGACGATGAGCTGGATGTAAGCGGATTGGCTTGGTCTGCGTCCTCAGGTGTACTGTGGATTCTGAGCGACAAAGGGCGCCAGATCTTTTTGTACAATCCCGAGACGAGAACGGCAGAGACAATAGAACTAACTTATTTGAAAGACGGCGACCGTAAGGTTGTAAAGCATCCAGAAGGGATCGCCCTCGATGAGTCCAATGGACTTCTCTACATCCTGACAGATGATGCCGATAAATCGCGACTGTATGTTTTTGATATTCCCGAATTTTGATAGCTAGAAAACGAAGCTCACACCGCCACAATGGCTTCCACAAGTTGTTGCAGCTTGCTTTGTACGCATCTACCTTTGTCCGCCTCAATCAGAACCTCCGTTGTAGTGTGGCTGGGACTAGGCGACCTTAATCCAGCGCAGGACATTGCGCGGGTAAATTTCATGTTCACGTCATACGTCGCAAAAAGGCTTCAGCCGTCGTGACATGCTTGTTTTTGACCTCTGGCGACATGCGCCCAGCCGTACGGCACATCATCGCCCAACGGGGGTTGCCAGCAAGTCTATCGGTGTGTTTCAGGATAAAGCGCCAATAAAGCCCGTCCCAGATATCTGCCCAGGGCCCTTTGCCCCAATGGCTCATTTTTCGAATGTAGTTTGAGCCGGAAAAATACGGTTTGGTGGTGATCAACCCGCCATCGGCATGCTGGCTCATCGCGTAGGCATTGGGAACCATCACCCAATCATAGCTGTCGACGAACATTTCCATGAACCAGCGATAGACATGGTCTGGATCAATCTCACACAGAAACATAAATCCTCCCAGTACCATAAGGCGTTCAATGTGGTGGCAATACCCGGTTTCGAGCACCCTTTTGATCGTGTCGTCCAGCGGATCAATACCAGTGGTTCCGTTGTAGAAAGAGCGATGCATAGGGCGATGATGGCCCCAATGGTTTGTAGTGCGCATCTGCACACCAAGGTTCTCATAGGTAGCACGCATAAACTCGCGCCAGCCAATGATCTGGCGGATGAATCCTTCTACCGAGTTAAGGGGAATGCCCTTGCGATCAGCATGCGCCAGGGCAGCGTCCAAAACTTGCTTCGGCGTCAACAAGCCAATGTTCAAAGCAGGCGTAAGAACGGCATGCCACAGCCAGTTTTCCCCCTCGACAATGGCATCTTCATAGTCGCCAAAGTGTTCGAACCGCCGTTCCAGAAACTGCGCCAGCCAGTCGGATGCGGCTTTGTGTGACGTCGGATAAAATAGCGTATCCAGGCCGCCCAATGCATCTGGAAATTCAACGATAACGTTCGCTTTTGCAGCTTCATCAACTGCGTCATGGGCAGGCCAGTTGATCCAAGGCAGGCTGCCCAACAGCGCCTTGGGCACTTTTTTGCGGTTTTCCTCGTCAAAACTCCATTGTCCCCCGGCCGGTTGGCCGCTGTCCATCAACACGTTCAAACGGCGGCGTTGGCCCTTGTAGAACTCTGCCATGAACCAGTGTTTTCGACCGGCAGACCAATCCAGATTGTCGGCCCGCGTATTCAGAAAGCCGGGGGATGGCTGGATATCGAGCGTGATGTCGGTATTGCCAGCCGCTGCCCGAAAACGTCTTTCTGCAATGAAGTCTACTGGATCAGCCATGATCACTCGGCTGACACCACGATCACGCAAGTTTTGAAAAAGTCGCAGACATGCACCCGCCTGCCGCTCAAAGGGCCAGATCGCAGCATCAAAGCCCTTGGCGACCAAGCCATCGCGATAGCGCGCCATTGAGGCGCGGTGCAGCCAAAGCTTTTGCTTGTGCATCGTGGCGGGATAATACGCGTCGCCAAAGAACAGCGGGTCTTCGAAAAGCACAACAGTATCGGGCCGGGCGGCCAGGCCCGGGTGTTGGGCAAACAATTGGTTGGGAAGTAAAAGGGCGGCAGTGGACATGGGCTATGGTCTTTGTTGGGTGGCCAAGTTCAGTTGGCGTAGAAGCGACGGGATCTTCTTTCGAAGGCCGAAGAACCCGGCCTTCGCATGAGGCCATGTTATAGCGTCGTACGGCCGCATTATCCTGTTCAAAGAAAGGCCTGCGTCTCTCAATACAGGTTCCACACGATCCAGCCGTGACCGAGTGGGACCGACAGGCGCATAGGCTGTTGCAATGGTCGTAACACCTGCATTCCGTGCTGCCTCGATCAACGTACCACACCAGTCCTCGGTCGATTGCCCGAGTTTTCCGTGGGGTTCCAAGACGCTGCTCATCGCGCCCTTGGCAAAATCCTGTACAACATCTCCCATCTGGTTTGGAGACCGACCACGTGTCGCCAAAAGTCCAATCGCGGCAACGGGCGGTGTCGGCATCAATTGATGAGCTGACAGATCATCCTCTGTCAACAGCAACAGATAAGAGGTGCCTGAGGGCATGTGCGGACTTGAAAGGGGAACGAGCGGGTGTTCTACCGGCTCGGTCAGCGGTTCTGCAAATTTGGCCAGGCCTTTAGGTTGAAACCGTCCTTCAGTGTATTTGGCGATGTTGTCAGGGCGCGCGAGGTAAGTCTTGCCTTTCGTGTGCAATCCGCCAACCCAGCGCCAGCTCAGCGTGTTCGATGCGGGATCGCCATCCAGCAAATGTCGCAAAAAGAAATCTGCACCAAGCTGCCAGGGTAAGCGAAGTGTAAAAATCCAGATTGATGCAAACCACATGCGCGCATGGTTATGAAGGTAGCCTGTCGCCACCAGTTCCCGCGCCCAATGGTCGAAACAGTCGATGCCGGTATTGCCGTTCACTGCATCATTGAAACGGGTCTTTAGGCCCTCATTATCCCTTAATCGCTCACAAGCGCTCAGCAAATCCCGCTGATACAGTGACCAGACGCTGGGCCTTTGTTCCAGCCAACCCTTGAAGTACGTGCGCCAAAACACTTCTTGCACGAATTTCTCCGCCGCGTTGAAATTATGCGACGCTAAAACCGTTGCCAGTACTTCTTTCTCTGTTATCAAACGGTGGCGCAGCCAAGGTGACAAACCCGATATATTGCTGCGACGCTCAGTCCCAAAATCGTAGTTTCGCGTACTTGCGTAATGGCGCCCGGTGCGTCCCGCGAACTGCTTCAGCCTTATAAGACCGTTGGTCCGTGTGGGTTTGAAATCGAACGTCTCTTTCGCTTCATCAAGTTCTGAAAACATCTCGATCATGCAGCCGACCTGCATTTTTTTGAGCAGTATTTCACCTCACCCCAAACGTTTCCCCATTTCTTGCGCCACGTGAACGGGCGCTGGCAGACCGGGCAAACCTTCTGGGGTAAGTCGGCTTTCTTGCGCATCTTCATCACTGATCCTCCAGAGGCAGGCTGAGTTGCTTTTGATCTTGAGACGCCCGCGCGACTTTGCGAGGATTCCGCCGATTCTTTCGGCTGGCGTGTTTTGTCACGATGGCGTGTGCCTCGGAACGAAACTCCGCACTTCGGCGAACTCCCCAAACCCGCTCGCGCGCGGCCTTGGCTGCCGCTAGATGGTCAAAAACACGCTCTGGATAAAGCGTTCCAATGATGTCTTTCGCGTTGTGAGCTTTCCAGGGTTCATGGATATGCTGATCTGCAATTTGGGACAATTCCGGCAACCATGTCCGAATGAACAACCCTTCTGGATCCTGATCATAGCCCTGCTTAACCGGATTATAGATGCGCACGGTATTGATGCCAGTGGTGCCTGATTGCATCTGCACCTGACTCCAGTGAATGCCCGGCTCATAGTCGGTAAACATGCGCGCCAAATGCTCACCCGGGGCCCGCCAATCCAGCCAAAGATGATAACTCGCAGTGGCCATCACCATTGCGCGCATCCGAAAGTTAAGCCAGCCCGTTGCCCGCAATGACCGCATGCATGCGTCCAGAAATGGATATCCCGTTTCGCCGTTGGACCATGCGGTCAAGAGCTGGGCATCAGTCGCTTTCGGCCGAAGACCATCGTAGAGCCGATGCAGATTTTCAAATTCAATCCGGGGTTCATCCTCAAGTTTCTGAATAAAATGGCAATGCCAATGCAAACGGCCCGAAAACGAGCGAAGCGACTTACGCCAATCTTTTGCCTGCGGCGGCAACCGGCGTCTCTGATTTTCAGTAGCTTGGGACACCTCGCGCATCGAAAGCGCACCCCAAGCCAGATAGGGCGACAGCCGCGAACACGCAACGGCCCCCTCCAAGGGGCTGGACATTTCGCGTTGGTACCTTTTGCCACGGTGGGTCAGAAAACTGCTCAGACGTTCCAAACCCGCAGCTCGTCCACCGGCTTGACGACCAACACATGTATCATCCCGCAAGCCAAGGTCGCGCCCCGTGGGAATATAGCCTGGTTCTACGTCGATATGCTTAAGCGCAACTGGTGAAGCAACGGGCAAAGCCATAAACCGATCCCAACGTTCCGCCCAGCCATCGCGAGACCTGAGCCTGCGAAGAACGCCATGGTTTTGTACTTCGTGCCACCGCACGCCGTGGTCCCTGCACCATGCAGCAACCTGACGGTCCCGCTGATACGTCCAATTGTTTCCTGTTTCTTCATGTGACCAAAGTACGTCTATCAGACCACGATCTTTTAACTCGGAAAGGACCGCCACAGTTTGTCCCTTGCGCAAAATCAGTGGTTGTCCCAGTTTCCCAAGGTCATCACGCAACTCAGCGATTGTCTCAGCAACAAAGTTCCACTGCCGTGTTGACGCGTCAGGTTGCTGCCAAAGCTCAGGTTCAACCACATAGAGTGGCAGAACTGGCCCGACCTCAGACGCTTGCGCCAGTGCCGGATGATCATTTACCCGTAAATCCCGTTTGAACCAGACGACCTGCACGATACCTCCGTTTTCAAGGTTTGTACGCATGGCCACTAGAAATGGATCTATGTTCCAGTCTTCCTCGCATTCCGCTAGGACGTGGTTTTTTGCAGAGAAGCCATTGGCCTTCGGTACATGAATGTCGGAAGCGTTCGCGAACCCACCGAAAGCACGTGGCCAAAAGAAAAAGACCCCGACAAAGGTGACATTGGTAAGTGATCGCTCTGGGCCCTAAACCACCAAAAAAGGAGCGGGTTAGCCCATCTCTGTCTTATTTGAATGTCTGATTTCTGAGTAAAGGATAAAGAGACCAGCCCGTCGATTTGAACGCTACCAGGCACGGTTTGCAACGGACCTCAGAGCATCCACCCCGAAAGCTCTGTAAACGCAAGAGGGAGGTATTCAAACGGGACCATCCTGTTTGCGCATCGAAAGAAGAAGCTTGACTTATGCGGTATCAAGCCCCGTGGATCATGAGCTGCGCCAACCGCTGAGCTTGTGAGGCTGAGCTTGTGAGATTGCAGTAGTCATCTTCTGGTAGGGCAACTTTTCAGTGCCTTTCGAAAAACAGCGAGGTACCTACAAACCCCTCACCTTATTCAACAAAATTGCCCGCACGCCTGCTATTCAGGCGACGCAATCGCTAAAATTTGGCTAGCATCATCACAAGTTGCGGCCTCATAACGCATCTGTATGTCACTGCTGAACCCTCGTTTCTTCGGTATCTGCGCTAAGTCTTGCAACGGGACGGATGAAGCCCACAAGACGAGGTCAAACAAAATGGACAAAACGGACAAAGCTGAGGTTGCTCTCACATCTGATGACGCCGCAACCCATCATTCGTTTGCTACGGTTTATTACGACGGATCTTGCCCGCTTTGCTCCGTTGAGATCGAACACTATGCCTCCTGCGAGGGCGCTGAACGCCTGAGGTTTGTCGACGTTTCCAAATCCAATGTTCGAATTGATGAAGATCTAACGCGGCAAGAAGCTATGGATCGTTTCACTGTACGTCGACCAGATGGAGTGCTTGTATCCGGTGCACGCGCGTTTACGGAACTCTGGGGCACTTTACCCAAATGGCGTTGGCTGGCACGGGTGGCAAGCTTGCCGGGGGTAACGCCTTTGCTAGAGCTTGCATATCGGGGCTTCCTGCCCCTAAGACCGATGCTTTCGAGGATCGCGTCTTGGGTCGGAGCGAAGTCGGCTAACGGGACAGGTTCGTCGACATGATCAATCTGGACAATGGTCGTTTCAATGGCTGGTTTGGCTCGTCAAACGGGGCTCGAACCCGCACTTTGCAGCACTCGCATCATACTCGCGCTTTGTTTTGGGTTGGTCACGCATATCGGTGCCGCGGGTTTTGCTATTGCTCGGTTTGCTGGGTTAGGGAGGATGGAGGTCGTTCAGATGACATACTTTGCAAGAAGCGTCTTTACAGGCAGCGAGGCACTCAATCGCGTGACCAACAAGAATATCCCCCCAATCTTTCGCTGAAGGTAAAGAATATCCATTCGCATTGGGGGCGGGATATACCCGGCCCGGGCCAAGGCCATGCCTTCCTTGTTCAGGTGGTTAGAGAGCGTTCGGTCAGAAAAATCAAATTCATTCGCGGATAGGATTGCGTCGAAAACAATGCGGATCATTCCGAGGATCCGGTCGTCGAACGGGCCATCACCTTCAACAAGCTTCAATTGGATGGCAGCGTTGCGAAGCTCTTCGTCATCTTCCCGCAGGCCTGCACGCAGCAGATGCATATACCCATCAATTGCCGATGGTTGCAGGGCTCGGGCCGCGCCAAAATCCAAGAGGCTGATCTTCCCATTTGCCGGGTTGTATCGGTAATTGGCAAAATTTGGATCGCTTTGCATTATACCGAACTCGAAAACCTCGCGCAGCGTGAGATCGACCAAGGCTTCTGAGACTCGATTGCGTTCCTCTCTGGTCGCATCACTCACGGTCTCGATGGGTCGACCTTCCAGAAAGGACATCGTTAGAACTTCGGGAGTGCTCCAATCCGGAAAGAACTCCGGAATTTCGAAGGCTTCATCACCCTGCAAGAGGTCAGCAAAGTGGCGCATGTGCCGCCCCTCGCGTTCATAATCCGTTTCTTCACGTAATTGACTGCGCGCCTCTTGGATATACGGCCCCAGATCAAAGCTTTTGGGAAGTAGACCGGACATTCGAACCAACGCGGCCACATTGGCAATATCGCTGTCGATACTGCGAGCGATACCGGGATATTGCACTTTGATCGCCACATCGCGCCCGTCTTTCAAAGTTGCACGATGTACTTGCCCGATACTCGCCGCCGCAATGGGCCTTACATTGAAAGTTTTGAAGGATTTGCGCCAATCTGTACCCCAGGTTCGGTTCAGGACGTCACGCAATTGCTTCGGTGGCATGAAATGCGCCTGATCTCGCAAACGTGCCATGATGTCAGCCAGCTCAGGTGGCAAGACCTCGCCTGCATCCATCGAAATCAGCTGACCCACCTTCATCGCTGCCCCTCGCATGCGCGAAAGCTGATCCGCGATCCGTGTCACGTTACCTGGGGACATCAACAAACCACGCATATCGGGTCGCGCACCGCGACCGATCTCTCGAAGGGCGCGTACTGCCACGTTTCCTGCAATGCCTGCCGTCATGCTGCTTAAACCGGCAACACGGACCAAACGGCTTGTAGGAACTGCCAAAGAGGTTGGTGAGGATTTAGGGTCAGTCATACATCCTCACCAAAGTTCCGTGCCCGGAGAGCCTTTGATGCGACCTTTCAAATTCTCGGTGACCCAACCTCCATAAAAGTCCCCGGGTTGCGGGATCACGCGATGCTTGCCAACGAAACAACCGCCCATAAGCCCGGCGAAAAAGGCGACATAGCCCTTTATCTGTTCAAACCTGGTGGTTGGTTCCTCGTAACTCCATGCGGCTTTTGTGGCCTTGGCCGCCCCGCTCTGAACGTCCCAGTAACTCGCAACGCCCTTCCATTCGCAGTATGACCTGATCGAGGTTTTTGTCAGAACGGCATCAATGTCATGCGGTGGGATGTAGTACGTTGGGGCGTGGTGGGTCTCGAGAACCTGAAACGCCTGATCGGTTTCTACGATTGTTCGGCCGCCAAACTCTATCCGTACGTTATGGGGCACCTCTCGCAGCGCAGGTGGCCGCGGATAGTCTTGCACATCTTCAATTGTCAAAGCTGTCATTGCGGACCCGGATTGTGTATTAGGCTGTTCCTTCTGCGAGATAGCGCGCCGACAGCGTTATTCTAGCGAAAGAGCTTTCAACACAAGGTAGGCGAACTTGAACCACAATTGGGCTTAGTATCAGCTTTGATCGGGCTGTTCTGTTAGACCGACTTTGCAGCCAGAACCGTTAAAATGAGTGTCTTAAGTCTGCCAGTTCGCCAACAGTTCGCCCATGCGCTCTAGGCCAAGGTCGAGATTGGCAGCAGCACCTCCTCCGACGCCTAGTCGGACGTGGTTCTGCATCCCGTATGACGAGCCCGGTAAAAGAAATGTCCGATACGGATCGGCGAGCAAGCGTTTGGCGAAAACATCGCCATCAATCCCGTCAAGCCGTGCCAAACCAATCAACCCAGCCTGAGGTTTGACCCAATCGAGGCGGGGTTGTTCGGCAACAAACCGATCAAGGCGTTCCAGTGTTTTCATCCCATCTGCGCGCGCAGTTTTCATTGACTGATTGTATCGGTCAGGCCTTAAAGCGATTTCGGCAATGACTTCGCCGAGTATATTCATTATCTCGCTGGAGTTTTCCCGCAGAATTATGGCATCCCAAATCAGATCGGGATCACGGCAAATCATCCAGCCGGTGCGCAGCCCCTGGAGCCCCAATGCTTTGGAAACGCTGCCCGTCGTGATACCCCTAGGATACAAACCGGCAATCGAAGGGGCACGAGACCCGTTCCATTCCAATCCTGCGTAAACTTCATCAACAACCAGCCATGCGCCGACACGGTCTGCAATTTGTACAAGCCTTTCCAGCTCTGCCCGGGTCATCAGGCGGCCGGTTGGGTTATTGGGGTTGGTGACAAAGATGAGCCGCGTGCGTTCCGTTACTGCGGCTTCAACTTCGTCCAGCGGCAATAACCAACCAGCGCTCACTTCTCGGTCGACAACTTTGAGAGTCGCGCCAACAGCCTCTGCCAATACGCCCGCTTGCGGCCAGCCCGGGCGTTCTGTTACGATTTCGTCACCCGGTTGGACCAATTGCATGAATGCAAGATAATTGGCTTCCGCAGCGCCTGCGGTGATCAGAACATCGTCTGGTTTGCAAACATCAGACAAGCCTGCGCGGTCCAAGACATGTCGTCGTAAGGCAGGCAGGCCCCGAAAGCTTTTTTGGTTCCAATCCAGCGGCAGTGCTGGGTCCAGCGCATCCATAAACTCACCCAAACACGGCGACTCTGACAAGGAAAACCCAACGAAAGCTTCTGGATCCGCTTCGGTGGTATCCAGCAGGTACTGAAAAAGTGTGTGTATCTTGACTTTCATGCTCAACTCAAAATCCTTGTAGTCAATCAGGGAGAGAGTCTGTGCAAGCAGAAGGATTTGTCAAAGGGCGACCGAGTGACTTGGCAGTTTTGAACTACGGGCTGTTCAAGGTCCATTCCACCGGCCGCATTATTGGGATCTGCGGGTTTCTGATCCGGACGGACTTAGGAGAAGCAATACTCATCGACACTGGGTTTCCTGAAAAATACGCGACCGATACCGACGCCGCAGTCAAAGAAGATCGATTGGACGAGTTCGGCGAGGTCCTGAAGTGTGAACCAGACAATCTGCCACGCGCACAACTGGCAAAACTCGGACTGACTCCGTCAGACATCACATTGCAGATTTGTACGCACACTCATATCGACCATATCGGCGCATTGGGCGACTTTCCAAGCAGTCCAATTCTTATCTCTTCCGCGGAGCGAGCCTTGCCTCGCCCATTGTATTGGGGCGATATACGGCCTTTGGAATGGCCCGACCAGGATTATCTCTTGGTTGATGGCGACGCAGAAATTGGACCGGGCATCTTCGTTTTGGCTTCACCCGGTCATGCGCCAGGTCAGATCGCCGTGATGGTAGATCTTCCTTCGGGTGCAATTTTGTTAACGAGTGATGCAATATCCCGACCGGCAGAAATCGACGAGAAGTTTGCAGGCTCATGGGACGAAGATGCCGCAATTGCCAGCGCAGACAGGTTGATGTGTCTAGCATCCGAGCGAGATGCCTTTGTAATCTATGGGCATTGTCCCAAGCAGTGGCCCGTTCTGAAGAAAGCACCAGAAGTCTACCGTTGATCCCAACCTGTGGCTCACTTTTCCCGAAAAGTGATGTCGCGCCTGCCAGTTATCTGACGTCGCGCCCTTGATTCAGAATAATCACGTTCCCGCTGGAAACATCACCGGCCGGCGAAATGAGAAAACTGACCCAAGAGGCGATTTGCTCGGGTAGCATCGCGCGACCATGCGGCATGGCATTAACGGCTTTCTCCAAGACTTCCTCGGTCAAGACATTGAACAAGGGTGTCTCGGTCATGGCAGGTGCCAGTGAATTCACACAGATTTTTTCGTTTGCGTATCGACGGGCAAGGTCTTTCGTAAGGGTATCCATAGCAGCCTTTGACGCCCGGTAGTGCGGAGGGTCGAAAACATCGAAATTGTAAGCTCCGTTCGAAGAGATATTTACAATCTTTTTGATGCCTTCGCGTTCCAGCATCAACTGAACCGCCTGCTGGCAACAATGGAACGCAGAGTTAAAGTTGATTGCCATCTGTTTTTCGAGTTCCTCGGGCGGAATGTGCGGGAAGTCGGACATGAAGCAGGTGCCCGCGTTGTTTACCAAAGCATCCAGACCGCCGTGCGCTGACTTAATGCCATCAAACGTCTGAGCAATAGCCATGGAATCCGTTAGGTCGACGGAGATCGGCGTGAAATCTGGGCCCAATTCTGTTGCCAGTTCGTCCAGACCCTCTTCATTAAGGTCCAGTCCAACGACGTGGAACCCATCTGCCCGAAATTGGCGGCAGATGGCCTTACCCATTCCTCCCGCGGCGCCAGTCACAACCGCTGTTTTCATAGCAACTCCTCCCACCTTGGCATGAATTGGGGTACTTCGAATTAAAGAAGGAAACTCACAACCCTTTTATCTGAAAGCTGCGAAAGTCAATTCTGCTTGAATTCAGTGCCCGCCCGTTTTGGGCTTTATGCGATCATTCCCTGCTGTCTGCTTTCATCATCTGCTTGCCGTCTTTTTTTAACTTGAAGGCAAGCCCGGCACTCAAGTACTTCTCGATAACACTGCGGATGGCCCACGCACTTCTCCCCCGCAGAACGGGACTACGCGCGTTAGGAAAGTTTAACTAAGCCCTCGCATTGCAGTTTCGATTTGACCACAAAACTTATCAATATCGCGCTCCAGCATGTCGCTTTCTCGGGTCTCATCTCTGACTGCGGTTAGTTCATCTACAACAGCCCGCGCTTCCTTTTCTGGAGCCGCTTCAGCAATGCGCACCAAAGCTCGAATAAGGGCGGCCGTCACGAGGCCATTGCCCCGAGCGGCGCGTCTTAGAGCTGGCATCGAGTCGTGAAACAATGACTCTGCCGTGATGGATGGGTAAACCACCCGTACGGCTCCGTCGTCATCTCGATACACACCCGTGCAGAGCTTGGACGACCACGCACGGGCCAGAGAGGCCGATAGACGGTCGATGCAGACAATTGCGGTGAACGTGTCGTTGACACCCGGCGATAATGCCCGAAGTGCGATTTCAACGAGAAGATGGACAGAAAAACGGATATCTCCGTTAGGGTCTCGCGCGGGGATCAACGGAGCTGCCGCCTGCACCAGATCATTGAGGCTCTCATCACAATCACCATGAACATTGGCCAAAATGTCCGATGGAACCATAAAGTCACCAGGCTGCACATCAAAAACGACGACTGCTCCTGCTTGTTTGGCCGCACGCACCAGTTCTTCGGTGTTGATCGAGTTCACATAACCAGTTCCCGAAGCCTGGACCGGGCGCTTGTCTCCCTTCTCGGGGATTGCCTCTGAGGATGGAATATCTGCACTGTTTTCGATCGCGGTGCTCACTTGACCATCCAAAGCTTCAGAAATCCGCGCCGCCTCCTGATCAATGGTTACGCGCGTCGATACTGTATGGACGAAGAGCAGCAGCAATAGAACTGAGACGATTGAATAGATTATGCCAACCACCACGGCTAAGTTCACTGATGTGTCATCGCGTACCAACCACAAGATCATCAAGCTGTATAAAAACGTTGCTCCAAGTGAACCAACTGCAACCTGGTTTACCCTGTCTTCGCCGAAGCGCTGCAAGAGCCTGGGCCCAATAGATCCTGCCGCCAAAGTGTAGACCAGAAGAACAATGGAATAGACCATGACCAATGCGGACATGGATGCTGCCGAGATTGCGCTCAGTACATCGCTCGCAGTGCGATTCGAAACGCTGAGCCAATCGGAAGCGGACCAACCCCACTTCACAAGCGCTTGCTCGGTCTTGAAGACAATCCCAGCCACCACAAGACCTGAAAGACTTATGGCGGCAGGGATGGTTAGGAACCCGCGAAAGTATCTCACTAATTCTCTGGGTGTTTGCATTCCAGTCCCCATTCCCAACACGCGCTTTCTTAACGAACTCTGCTTTACGCGAACCGGTCGGCCGCTTTTTTCAAAGCACTCTGCATGTTATTCCATGCAGCCTCGTAGCCCTCTTTGACGTCTTCCCAGGCCTCGTCGCTGGTCGACTTCAACTCTTTCAGCTGAGCTTCTGCGTCTGACCTTACCTTATAGAGCTTGCTGAGTTGTTCCTCGAGCTCGATCTTGGCATCCGCTTCCGCCACTTTCAGCTTGGCTTCAAGAACATCAATCTGGGCATTCCAACTATCCAGTTGCAGCTGTGCCTTCTTCTCGTACCCAACACGTGTCATGAGTTTTCCTTTCTTCTCAAACGGTGGTTCAGATCGACGGGAGCCGCCCACTAGGCCGCAACAATCGCCTTGAGCATCCAGACTGCTTCTTCATGCTTGGCCATCCTGGCGTTCATCAGATCCTCTGTAGCCCCATCGCCATAACGGGCGGCAGTCGCGGCAGTCTCACGCAGGTTTCGGGCGATCGCTTCATGGTCTGCAACCAACTGCTTGATCATACCTTCTGCGTCTTTCACCGTCTCTTCTTCGGTCAACTTTGCCTGGCTAACCATGTCAGTGAACGAAATCGGTGCCACCTGACCCAACGCGCGCACGCGCTCGGCCAATTCATCAGCGGCCTCAAACAGGTCACGATACTGACGCTCTGTAAGCTCATGGATCGGCAGGAATAGCGGGCCGACGACGTTCCAATGTGTGCCTTGCGTTTTCACCATCAGGATCATTGTATCGGCCAGTATTTCCGTCACCGCGTTGGCGATCCACGCATTTTTGTCGATGCCTGTATCGTTCGTTTCTTCCTGAACTTCAGACTTCAAAACTTGCTGTATCATTTTCACTCCATTTCGTTTCTTACAGAGTAGAAACTAGGGAGAAAATGGTAAATTTCAAATAAAATCATATACTTATTATAAGTATGCCACGCATAATGGGGCGCTTAATGATAATGGGTATCCAGCCCAACATGCCAACATTGATGTAGACACACAGGCCCATTGCCATACATGTTTGGAGTAACTGACGTAAGCTACTGAGGTCATGCCAGTGTCTGATCAAAATCGACCACCAAAGCGCACTGAAAAACTGCAACTGATGCTCGACCTCGAAGAGCTTAAGGCCATCGATGATTGGCGGTTCGAGAACAGACTGCCATCCAGAGCGGCCGCCATTCGTGAACTTATCCGTCGCGGTCTGATTTCCAATGAGTTCGAAGAACCACCTACTGACGCGCCTTCCGGTGAGTTTCGTGTTGTGGACGAGTGATAGAAGCATCCACAGCGCATTTCGTCTTTGGAAGGACGTGACACTGACCCGACCGAACCATCCCGCGCGCGAGAAATCGTATGCTGATCTTGTTGCGTACTGCACACGTGACAGTAGGGCGATAGCCGCAATCCACCGGAGTGTTTTGGCGATTTTCTGTACTGTGCAACACAGTACTTTGTACCCAACTGATCCGCGAGGGCACTATTCGACTTGTCGGGTTAAGTTAAAGTCAACGCTCAGTTATTCCACTGGAGCCGATATAGAACGTGGTGTCCACGGAGACCTTTGAGCAGTCTGGGTTCTAGGCCGGAAAACGAAAAACCGGTCTGTCCGGCAACCATGGCGCGGGTCACATCTGAAACGAGGATTTCACCTGCCACACCAGCCGTTGTAATGCGTGACGCCTTGTTGACCACGGTACCGAAAAAATCTCCACGTGATTGCACGACATCGCCAGTGTGAATTCCAATACGAATTCCGAAAAACGGCTCTTCGGATACCGACGCAATGGCCTTCTGAATTTTGATGGCAGCCGCTAATGCTTCTTTCGCAGACGGAAAGACAGACAACGTTCCATCTCCAAGGGATTTTACGAACTGGCCATGATGCTTTTCAATGATCGCCGACAAGACCCGGAAATGGTTTTCGATCAGCACCGACCAACGCTGATCACCCAACGCCTCTGCCAATGCCGTACTGCCCTCCACATCAGTGAAAAGTACCGAAGCTAAACCTTCGGTTTGGGTCAGCTCGGGCCCTTCATCGCGTGCGGCATCAATCAGTTTTTGGATGGCCAGCTGTTCCTTACCCACAAGTTCAATATTCGGAGTGGGTACTGAAGCGTGGCGATTGACGATCTTCCAGGCCGCTCCCTCCAGGACAAAAATCAGGACGGTGCGATAGAAGACGGCTTCATCAAAGCCGACAAACTGAATCTTATGGACAAAGGATGACCATCCCGTTTCTCCGTTTTCGAAGGCTTCCGCTTCAATTTCCTCGAAAACGACCGGTGCCGGGATTTCCGCAAAAAAGCCGCTAACCCCATCACGGACGGCTTGCCCGCTCCAATACTCGCCTTCGCCGGTTCCAACGAACCGAAGTTCTTCTGCCTTCGACAGAAAGTTCCGCAATTCCTCAGTATTCTTCTTGGTTCTGAGAATCTCATACCAACGCCTGGAAACTGCCAGCAGTTCAGGTGAGGAATGTATCATCGCAAGCAACCCGAGACGCTACATGGGAAGAGACTAAGAAGGCCTTGCAAACGGTATCCCCATTTTTCGAACGACGCAGGTCAATGCTGCCGCCGGGATTTGGTCAGATCAAGACTTTTGTGTTTCTTCAGGACATGACCTGAGCCCGGAAATCTCCTCCAGTTTTGCGTAGAGTCTGGTCAACTAAAGGAAGGACAAGTGCACGTGGGATTCATCGGCGAACAGATCATTCAGATGATCAACGAACAAGAAGCCTGCGGGAAGACGGGGATGTTTACAAGCACTTTGGGATCAGCCAGAGTACCTTCCACAAATACAAATCGAAGTATGGCGGCATGGAACTGTCTGACGAGAAGCTGCGTGCTTTGGATTCCGAGAACCGGCGGCAGAAGAAGCAGCTAGGCCGCAAGTTCCGCCCACAGTTCATCAAAAAAACCCGTGTATTTGAACCGCACGCTCCGCCGAAATCTATTATCTGTCATCTAAACTGAAGTTCCGGTCACCCGTGAGAAATGAGACATTGAGAACATAAGCGTTAGTCGGAGTCCGGCGCAGTATTTGCATTCGGCCAGCAAAGAACGCCCGCAATTGATAAGCCACACCGGGCCTAGGTGCCTCAAAACGCGGCTTTCTTGCCATAGATTCCGTTCATTAAACTCAAGTTTAACGCCCATAGCCCTGCACGATTTGCCCAAAAGTCTGCACAGTCAGTATTTTGCGTTGGATTAAATCCCTCCGAATGTCTCTTTGAGTTCTGCGACTTGTTCTGCATCCAACGTTCGGGTTGGCATACCCCGCAGTGCCACGAGCAACTTGGCCGTTTCTTCCAACTCTTCTGCTGCACAGACCGCTGAGAAAAGATTCTTTCCCGAGACTACGGGTCCGTGGTTGGCCAACAGTACAGCACTGTATTTACCGCTCAATTCGCGGATCAGGTCACCAGATTTCGGATCACCCGGCTTGACGTATGGAACAAGTTTGACCGTGCCGACGCGCATCACCACGTACGGCGTCAACGGAGGAATACAATCATCTGGGTTGATGTCTTCCAGACACGACAGGGCGGTGGCCCAGGTCGAATGCAGATGAACCACGGCGCCCGTTTCTGGCCGCGTTTCATAGAAGGCTTGATGCAGGAAAACCTCTTTGGTCGGGTTGTCGCCAGAGACGTGGTTTCCATCCAAATCAATCTTGGCAATGCGCTCGGGATTTATATCTCCTAAAGTTGAGTTGGTTGGAGTCATCAGGATACCGTCGTGTAGACGTGCGGAGACATTGCCCGCAGTGCCGACGGAAAATCCACGCTCAAACAGCGAGGCACATAAATCCGACATCTGCTGCCGCAATACCAATTCTTCAGATTTCATGTGCCTGCCTCCATCATTCTGAGAGCCTTCAAAAAGAAGTTCGGAGCGCCAAAGTTTCCAGACTTCAACGCCAGCGCGATGGGTTCGGTTTTTCCAACGCTCAGGACCGGCACGCCCGGGTCAATCTCTGGCCCAACCGACATGGCAGGAGACCCCAGTGCCGCAGACACGGCTTTGGCGACAGCGCCCGACGTCTCCCCTCCTGCCACCACCAATCGCTTGTACCCCGTCAGGACAAGTTCTCGCGCGGTGTCTGCAAAGAGATTGTCCAGCTTTTCCGCTACTTCTTCCTGACCAAATTGGTTTTGGATCGCGCGCACATCTTCCGGGTTTCCCGACGAATATGCGAGCGGCGCCTGACCCAAGTGCGTTTCAAAGAATTCCAAAAGCGTTTGCGTGGTCACATCTCCGCAAATGACGCCCGGAACATCAATTGCGAAGGTCGGATGGGAACTCGCATGAACATCGATCTGCTCACGAGTAGCGCCTGAGCAAGACCCTGCAAGGATCGCCTCGGGCCCGGTGATACCGGGGAACACACTGCCAGCACTATTGGGTGAAGTCCCTCTCAAGAAGTTTCTTGGTAACCCCAGTGCTATACCCGATCCCCCAGTAATGAGCTTGGCACCCTTTAGAGTTTCGCCCCAGGCCAACAAATCTTCATCCGAAATCGCATCGCCAATCACAAATCGTTCGTCGGCGTTTTTCAAAGCAGCAGCAATCGCCTCGGATCCTTGCTTCACGGCGTCAATGGGCACCAACCCGACCGCTTCTTTGGTCTGACGCTGCAACCATCGCCGGATGTTGGCATCCGTCATCGGAGTAAGAGGGTGATTTTCCATCCCAGACTCGTGCAACAGCTTGCCGTGCACAAAAAGATGTCCCTGAAAAACGGTACGCCCCGTGGTGGGAAAGGCCGGACAGAAAACCACCTTTTGCTCATCCAACTCGTTGGCGAGTGCTTCCGCAACGGGGCCGATATTTCCCTCCATCGTGGAATCAAAGGTCGAGCAATACTTGAAAATGAACTGACCGCATCCTTGATCCGCGAGCCAGCGCAGGGCGCGCACGCTATCTGCAATGGCTTCATCGACGGGTGCAGTGCGGCTTTTGAGAGAGATCACACCCGCTTCGATCGCCTCGTCCGCCGGGGTAGTTGGAATGCCTGTAAACTGAGCCGTTCGTAACCCACCTTCCGGCTCAACGCCCTTTGCCAAGGTGTTCGCAATATCACTCGCACCAGTGAAGTCGTCCGCTATGACGCCGATCTTCATAATTTAATGTCCCTCGTCGGCCCTGGATCCAACCTATGGATATGCGGTGCTGCTCCGACGGGATAAACCTCGCGCACAAGTGGATCGTGGCCGGGCACTATGAGTCGAGGATGCGAAGCCAACCTCTCGAGCGTCTCGAAACCGTCCATCATGTCCTGCAGGTCGACAACGATGGGAAAGGCTTTGCGCGCCATGAAATTCTCGTAGTAATGCGAGGCATCTGAGGCGAGTACCATCCATCCGCCTGACGTCCTTACCCGAACGCATTGCAATCCGCGCGAATGCCCACCGATGCAGTGCACCGTGACCCCATCAGCTATCTCGGCTTCTCCGTCGTAAAAAACGACCTTGCCTGAATAGAGGCGCTTTACAACCTCGCAGATATGGCTCGCCGAGAAAGGCGCACGCAGATGATCGTGGCACATACAGGGGCCCGTGGCGAAGGCCATTTCCTCCGATTGCATATGCAACTTCGCGTTAGGGAACATATGCAGCCCCCCCGCGTGGTCATAATGAAGATGGGTCACGATGACATCGGTCACCGCTTCGGGCGAAATACCTAAGGGCCGCAAAGCCTCGCGAGGGTCCATCGCGATGGGACGACCCCGGGCAGTGGCCTCGCCGCTATCGTAACCAGTATCGACAAGAATGACTTTGTCGCCGCGTTTGAGCACCCAAACGAAATAATCCATCGCATGAGGCGCGTCGTGATTGTCATCCAAGATGAAGCTATCGCGCCGAGTGCGGGCATTGCGATCTGCATATTTGACGGCGTGGATTTCCCAATCGTTCATCGGATGACCTCGGAATACTGGTGAACAGCTTTGGCTTCTATCATATCAGCCACCGCAGCATCGAAGGACTTGAAATGCGGGCTTTCGAGGTGAACGCCGAACGCGGCAGCGTCCTCATAAACCTCGTAGAGGAACACCGTCTCGGGATCGTCACCGAGGCAAACGTCAAACTGATGGCATCCGGGTTCTTCACGCAAAGAGGTTGAAGCGTTTTCGACCATCAGCGGTAAAAAGGTGTCTGTCGTACCGGGCTTGAGAGTGAAGGTGACAGTAACCGCAAACATCAGACAGAAATTCCTCTTAGGCGTGAGAAAGCGCGCTTTGCGACAGGCAGTTGGCTGAGGATCAGACCAATGTTGAGCAGCAGCAGAATGGTCGCACCGGGTCGTGAAAAGAAGACCGAAAGATCCCCGTCCGACAAGAACAGCGACCGGCGGAAGGTTTCGTCAAACAGGCTTCCCAGAATAACACCAATCACCAACGGGGCGATTGGGTATTTCATCAGGTTCATGAAATAGGCAACGGCACCCACACCAAGCATCAGATAGAGATCATTGATGCCCCCACCAACGCTGAAAGATCCAATTGTTGTCAGAACCATAACGACGGGCAAGAAGATGGTCTGCGGGATGGCGAGTATCTTGATAAATACCCGAGCCGTGAAAAGCCCCATCAGGAACATTGTCAGGGATGCCAGCACAAGTATTGCAACCACGCGCAGAATGATCTCGGGGTCTATCGTCGGGCCTGGGATCACGTTGTTGATTTTGAAAGCGCCCATCAAAGCGGCGGCCGGTGGCGAACCGGGAATGCCCAACACCAAAAGCGGGATCAGAGCACCACCAATACAGGCATTGTTTGCAGTCTCAGAGCACAACAGACCTTCCAAAGAGCCTTTTCCGTATTTGTCGCCCTCGGCAGATACAGTCTTACCGACACCGTAGCTAACCCACCCGGCGACATCTTCGCCGACGCCGGGAAGTGCTCCTACCCCAGTTCCAATCACTCCTGACCGGCCAATGGTGGGCAGGTAGCGTCGGATGGAGCGTAGGTTCGGAAGAATGCGACCTTTCAGGGCCAGAACTTTCCCGGCCTCAACGTGCCTCAATCCATCAATGATTTGGGGGATCGCAAAGGCCCCCATCAAAACTGGCACAACCTGAAATCCGCTCATCAGGTAAGACCAGCCGAAAGTATAGCGTGGTTCAGACAACAGCGGGTCGAGCCCCACCATGGACATCGCAAGCCCGATCAGACCAGCGATCCATCCCTTGATCACCAGGTCTTCGCTCATCAAGGTGCCAGAAAGCAGAATGCCGAACAGGGCCAACAATGCTTTCTCCGGGCTTGCGATGTTCTTTGAAACCAAAAGCAGCGCCCAGACAAAAATCAAAAGCGTGATGGTCCCGATTACTGTGCCAATGAAACTGGCCGTCGTGGTGAGCCCTAGTGCTTCGCCCCCTCGACCCGCTTTGGCCAGAGGGTAGCCATCCATGGCCGTCGCAGCGCTGGCTGCCGTGCCCGGTATATTCAGCAGGATTGAAGGGTAAGAACCACCGTAAATCGCGCCGACATAGGCCCCGAGCAAGGCAATGAGCGAATAGTCGAGCGGGATTTTGTTACCGAAGAAGCCCGTCAAGATCGTCACGGCCAGGGTTGCCGTAAGTCCGGGCAATGCTCCAAATGCGATGCCCAGGAATACGGATGCGACCAAGTACAGATAGGTCAGCGGGTCCACTGCCAGGCCCACGAAAGCGGCCCCAAATCCAGCGAGTTGCGAAAGGATAAAGTCCATCCGGTCAGTCTTTCCAAAGCGGACGAAGCGTCACGTAGTAGTGGTATTCGATTTGCTTGAAGATCAGTCCGCCGCGCGCGGGCACGTTCTGCCGGAAAACAAAGGCCATCGCGCTTACAAGGATGAGCGGGGCAAGTATCGCCACCACTGGAACGAACCGCAAAACGCGTTCAGTAACCGCTTTGGACAACACCACAAGTGTAAGCGTGACCCAAACGGCCAATGTAAACCAATCATCACCGTGTTCATTCCAATCCGCCTGCGCGGGAAACACGGCGAACGCAAACAAACCGGCAGCGACAACTGCGACACAGGCCACCAAAGCACGCCGCGCATGACCCCCGTAATAGCCGTAAGTCAAAGCCGTGATCAGCAACCCAGAGCACAGAATGAAGTCCACTCTGGGAACCAGTCCGACGACATATGCAAGAAGGATCAGGCCTATTGTCGAAGCACGGTAGGCTTCGCACTTATCCCATCCAATCCCCAAGGCACTGAACGCGTTTTGAGCTCCGCCCGAACGGACCGAAATAGCCAGCAAAACGAAGGAAAGGACAAGTAACCCGCCGAAGATGAACAGCGGTACAATTGCAGCCGAGTTGTACCAATCAGATCCACTTACACCGGCGCGGTTTTCACCCCAAAGTGGAATGTCCAATGTCTTCCAAAGGAAAAAGAGGGACACTGTGATAAGAGCAATCGATGCCCAAAAATCGCGCGTCCGCAGGATCAGTGTTTCGTCAGGTTTGTCCATGGCCTGCCTCCTTCAGGAAAAGGCGCGATCGAACGCGCCCTTTCAAAATTGATCGGATTAGGGCTTCTCGATACCCAGCGAGGCCGGATCGACAGTGGCAGCACCAAGGTCCTGCAAGGTATAGGCAAAGGTAGCCTCAAGGTTCGCAAACAATTCTTGAGCTTCTTCGCCGTGCTGACCGCCGACATCGTATTTGTTTGCCGCAGCCCATTCAGCGACGGTGTCGGACGCAATCGCCTGCTCGAACGCAGCGCCAAGCGCAGCCTTTACGTCATCTCCGGCTGAACTGTGAACTGCAAACCCGATGGCCTGTTTGAGCGGCAGATACTGGTCGAGCCCGTCATAGATGCCAAAGGCAGATGGCACTGTTGTGCCTGCAATCTGCGCATCTTCGGGCGTCAACATTGCGAGCGGTTTAAGTTGACCGCCCTCAATCAACGGAGCCTGTTCAGCCAGTGAAGTCACAACCAACGCAACTTCACCCGCTATCGCCGCTTCCTGCCCGGGTGCTGAGCCTTTGTATGGAACAAATTTGAATTCCGCACCGGACCCTTTTTCGATGGCCAGAAGGTTCAAGTGGTGGATCGAACCTGCACCGGAAGCCGCTGCTGGAATAGTACCCGGAGCAGCTTTGGCAGCGTCGACCAGTTCTTCCAGCGTATTGTAAGGGCTGTCCGCTGGAACCGAGATCAGATCAGGCGATCCGCCGACAATAAACGGATACCAAAAATCAAATTTCTTGTCCCACCCCCCCTGCACAGCGGCCGTGACATTCGATTCTGACAGCCCGACCAATGTATAACCATCGTCTGGTTGGTTCATGACATAGACCATGCCGTTGGAGCCTGCGACCCCACCTGTTTGATTGATCACATTGATCGAGACCGGAAGGTGTTTTTCCATTTCGGCCATGATCATTCGGTTAATCGTGTCCGTGCCGCCACCGGCCCCCCAGACCACAGCTGTGGTGATATCACGATAGGGATAATCCTGCGCGGCAGTTGCCCCTGCGATCCCGGTCGCCATCACGGCTGCTGCCGCTAACCGCCCTAGCTTTAGTTTCATTTCCAAGTCCTCCCAAAACAACTTCGCGTTTATTGTTGCATTTATTTGCGTATACATTAAAGAATGCGTTGTCAACGGACTGTAGTGGAAGCTGCTATCGCGCTATGAATGCAAAACGGGAAGGAAGCGGGCCAAAATGAAAAAGACTTACGATATCGCGGTTTTCCACGGGGACGGGATCGGCCCGGAAATTATGGCGCCTACGCTTGAAATTTTGCGCCATCTCTCGCGCGGTAATCCGACCTACGAGTTGGCGTTTACAGACGCACCAGCAGGCGCAGGCCACTACGCCAAAACTGGAGAATCTTTCCCATCAGGATCACTCGAAACTGCACGCATGGCCGACGCGATTCTGCTGTCAGCAATGGGTTTACCGGATGTTCGATATCCTGACGGAACCGAGATTTCTCCACAGATAGACCTGCGAAAGCAGCTTGGCCTTTTTGCTGGCGTGCGTCCGGTAAAGGTAAGCAGCGGACAAATGACCCCCTTGGCGCTGCCTCCCGGAAAAGAGATCGACTTTGTCTTGATCCGTGAAAGCACCGAAGGGTTGTTCTTCACCCAAGGAACGGGCGAAGTCACGGAAGATGAGGCGCGTGAAACCCTGCTGATCACCCGAGAGGTATCCGAAAAGCTATTCTGCTTTGCGTTTGATCTCGCCAACAACCGCAAGGCGTCCGGTCGCGGCCCGGGACGAGTAACCTGTGTCGACAAAGCCAATGTATTCCGCGCCTTTGCATTCTTCAGATCAATCTTTGACGCCGAGGCCGCACGCCATCCCGATTTACAAGCAGACCATGCTTATGTTGATGCGACCGCCCTCTGGATGGTCCAGAAGCCTTGGGAATTCGATGTTTTGGTAACTGAGAATATGTTCGGAGATATCCTCTCTGACCTTGGTGCAGGTCTTATGGGCGGTCTTGGACTGGCTCCTTCAGCAGATATCGGATTGAACCACGCCGTGTTCCAACCCTGCCACGGCTCCGCTCCGGACATTGCGGGACAGGGTGTTGCCAACCCTTTTGCAATGTTCCTGTCCGCGGCAATGATGCTTGAATGGTTGGGTTTGACCCATGATCACCCGGAACTGTCCAGCGACGGCGCTCGATTGCGCGAGGCCGTAGAAAAGGTGGTGGCGAACGGTCAAAACCTGACGCGAGACTTGGGCGGCAAAGCTGGAACTCAGGAAGCGGCCTCAGCGGTATTGGAAGCATTGCCGGCATGAGTACTAAAGAAGCCATTCGGGTCGCGTGTGTAGGTGCGGGATACTTCAGCAAGTTCCACTACGAAAGCTGGTCAAGAATGCCTGGCGCTGCTCCAGTTGCATCCTGCAACCGTGATATCAAAAAAGCGAGGGAAACAGGGCTGGCGGCTTATGATGATCTGTCGAAAATGTTGGAGGCAGAAGAACCAGATCTCGTGGACATCATCCTTCCTCCTGTGGCGCAGGCCGAGGCCATCCGCACGGCACTGCGGTTTGGTATCAAGTGGCTGATCTGCCAAAAGCCATTTTGCTTGTCTCTGGGTGAAGCGGAGGAGGTTGTTTCCGAAGCAGATGAGGTTGGCGCAACGATTGTCGTACACGAGAACTTTCGCTTCCAGCCTTGGTACCGCGCAATCAAGGAAGCGATGGCTGAAGGTCGAATTGGAACGCCTCTACAAGCGACTTTCCGGCTTCGGCCCGGCGACGGACAGGGACCACGCGCCTATCTTGACCGGCAGCCCTACTTTCAGGACATGCCGCGTTTCCTCGTTCATGAAACAGCGGTTCACTGGGTAGACACGTTCCGGTTTCTGTTTAATGCGCCCAGCGCGGTTTATGCCGACCTGCGTCGAGTGAACCCCGTTATCGCAGGCGAGGATGCAGGTTACATCTTGTTTGATCACCCCAACGGCTTGAAAGCTCTGTTCGACGGGAACAGGTGCCTTGATCACAGTGCCGAAAACCTGCGCCAAACCATGGGCGAAGCGCTTATTGAAGGAACGAAAGGATCGCTGGTTCTTAACGGCGACGGTTCAGTTGAACTGCGCGCTTTTGGAAAACAGGAGCGACAGCAGATTCTACCTCCGAGCGATCACGAAGGATTTGGAGGAGACTGTGTCCACGCCTTGCAAAGTCACGTCATTTCGGGCCTTCTACGGGGCACGCTGTTGGAAAACACGGCCCGAGAATATTTGGATGTGATCCGCATAGAAGAGAAAATCTATCTCTCGGCTGCGGAGGGACGAAAGATCAACCTGGAGACGCCGTGAAGGATCAGGACGCAAAAACTCTTTCCAATACACAACGCGCTGTAAGGGATTTGCGGCGGATGATCCTATCCGGCGAACTTGCAGCCGGGACTGACCATCTGGAGTCGGAACTCGCCGAAACCCTTGGCATGTCCCGCACCCCGATACGAGAAGCTGCGCTGATGTTGGAAAGTAAGGGGTTGCTGGAAATGCGGCCCCGCAAGGGTGTGCGGATACTGCCTGTTTCATCAGATGATATGCGTGAAATTTACGACATATTGACGGAACTCGAGAGCCTCGCAGCACAGCGCGCAGCCGAAGCAGGTTATTCAGATGATGAACTGTCGGTACTTGCTGGATCGATTGCAAAGATGGACCAAGCCATCGACGCCGAAGACCTTGAAGCCTGGGCAGAGGCCGATGAGCTGTTTCATCAGGAACTCGTGCGTTTAGGTGGCAACAAACGGGTCGAAGCGATTGTGGCCATGATGAGCGACCAGGTTCGTCGCGCACGCGCAACGACACTGTTTATCAGGCCGCTACCAGTCAAATCCAATGAGGATCATCGTGTTGTTTTCCAAGCGATAAGTGAAGGTCGGCCGGATGTGGCGCGTGAACGCCATCGAGAACACAGGCTCCAAGCCAAGACTATGCTTTGTGGGATACTCGAGAAGCATCGGCTCAACAGCCTTTGAACCACTTGGACGGCTCTTCGAAAGTTCATTAAACCGCTAGGACCACGGGATAATTTGCTGCGCCCGGCTCGTTGCAGCCATTTGGTGAAGTTCACCGAGGGTCTACTCCTCAAGTGCAGAAGACATTTATTCTCGGCCGGAAATACTCCGTACCGGAGTTGTGTTATGATGCCTCCAATTATGGAGGAAAAGTTGTTTCGCTATGTTTTACCCCTCGCTCTCATTTTGGGGAACCCAATCCTTGCTCAGAATGCAATAAACCCGTCTGGGCTTTCTGGACCTTCTGGTCGCCCTTATTCACCTTACGCTGAGCGTGCGTATCCAACTCAAGTCTATTTTGGAGACACCCACGTTCATACCGGTCTTTCCGGGGACGCTGGCGGCGGCGGGACACGCCTGATGCCGCGAGATGCTTATCGGTTTGCGCGTGGCGAAGAGGTAATCTCTAATACGGGTCAACCAGTAAAACTTTCGATACCTCTCGATTTCTTCATGATTACAGACCATTCGGATGCGATGGGAGCAATCACCGACATAATTGGGGGTGCACCCAACATCCTGGCGGATGAGCAAGGCAGATATTTCCACGAGGAATTCAACAAAGGTGGGGAAGCCGCCTTGGCAGCTGCGCTTGAGCTTACCGCGGCATTTGCTCAAGGACAGGTTTCCCCTGCGCTGAACTATCAACCCGGCAATCCCGCTTACGCCCGTGTTTGGGACGACATTATTGATGCCGCGGAGGAGTACAATGACCCCGGCGTGTTCAGCACCTTCATAGCCTATGAATGGACATCTCTCGTTGCAGGGAACAATTTGCACCGAAACGTGATATTTCGCGACGGCCCTGAGCTCACAAGGCAGATACTGCCTTATACAACGACGCCCCCGGTCGGCTCACCAAACCCTCGTGATCTTTGGAAGTGGTTGGAAAACTATGAGCAAACAACCGGCGGGCGTGTGCTTGCTATTCCGCACAATGGAAACTTATCGAACGGCTGGATGTTCCCGCTCGTTGACGATTTTGCAGACGGGGTACCGTTAGATCCCGCATACGCAGAAGCGCGAAACAAATGGGAAAGGCTATATGAACCAACCCAGATAAAGGGGGACGGTGAGGCCCACCCGTTCCTTTCACCTGATGATGAATTTGCTGACTTCGAAACGTGGGACTTCGGTAACCTTGATGCTTCGGTTCGAAAAGAGGCGGATATGTTGCCCGGCGAATATGCACGATCCGGGTTGCTTCGCGGCCTGTCACTTCAAAAAATTTTTGGGGTGAACCCTTTCAAGTTTGGTTTGGGTGGGGCCAGTGACACGCACACAGGTTTGACCGCCCCTGACAACGACAATTTCTTCGGAAAATTTACCGGCTACGAGCCCAGCGAAGAACGGAGCCAACATGTCAGCAAAACGTATGCTGACGGGACTGTTGCGCTGCGGTCGTCGCAATATATTACCGGCGGTCTGACAGCAGTATGGGCTGAGGAGAATTCCCGCACAGCCATCTGGGATGCGATGCATCGGCGTGAAACTTACGCAACAACAGGTCCCCGAATGCGCGTCCGTATGTTCGGTGGATATACTTTTACCGAAGAGGATGCCTTGCGGCGGGACTTGGCGCTTGTGGGATACACCAAAGGTGTGCCGATGGGTGGCGATCTTGGCCCCGGGGAAGGCTCTCCTACTTTTCTGGTATACGCGCTTCGTGATCCGATGGGAGCAAACTTGGATCGAATCCAGATCATAAAGGGTTGGTTAGATGCAGATGGAGAGCAACGGGAAAAAGTCTACGATGTGGCCTGGTCCGGTTCCCGCGAACCAGATGCCGCTGGTAAGCTGCCATCCGTAGGCACCACAGTTAACCTTTCAATCCCCTCGTGGACCAACACGATAGGTGCTTCTGAGTTGGGAACCGTGTGGCAAGATCCCGACTTTGATCCGTCAGAAAGCGCGTTTTACTACGCCCGAGTGATCGAAATTCCGACACCCCGCTGGACGGCGTATGATGCCGTTAAGTTTGGAATACAAATGCCAGACAATGTCCCATTGACAGCGCAGGAACGCGCATACACTTCGCCAATTTGGTACGCCCCTGACCGATAGTCTGAGCTTACTGACTGTTCTGCTTTACGCTCTAAGCCCTCATAAACTGCGTCGAATACTTCAAGTATTTCAGCCATTTTTTGAGGTCGCTCGATTGGTCATAGCGCATGGATGCCGAATAGATCGGAGAAACCCTTGATCATGGTTCCACCAAATGTGTCCAACACATTTGCCCCCACCGACAGATCGAAGATTTCTTGATCAATCAATTAAAGGCTTCCGGTTTTCTGCGTCTCTGTCCCAAGGTAAGCAGCAAGGTTTACGGTCGATCCGATACAAGTATACGTCGCCCAATTATCCGTACCGGCATAGCCTGCGACGACTTCGCCAGTCGCTATTCCGATGCTGATTTTCAGGTCACTTTTCCCTTCTGAGCGCGGCTCGTGAACTTACATCTCAATCATGTTATGCATTTGATGTCCTTCCTACACTGAGCTTTGCGCAAAGTTCGGCGGTGGCTGCGGAACTCCGAAACCGTCGCCCAGCATCAGACTGACAATTCCGCCATTGCTGGTATGCGAAATCAACACTGACAAACGAAACAACCTCGGGTTTCATAGAACAAACTTGCAATCGCATGGTCCGGCGTAGTCACTTAGGGCATACGGTTGGAGGAAACCTATGGCGCAATGGAAGTTCATGATTGGGGTTTGTTGCGCGCTGTTTCTTGTCGCTTGCGCTCCAAAATCCCGTACATATGAAAAGACAGCATCGGCTGCGCTGCCGGCGAATTCGGGCACGGCTCTGGGCCAGGCGGCCAATCGCCTAGGGGACCCCAAAGACGGTCGGTCAGGCATCAAGCTGATCAGTGATGGAGAAGAAGCGCTTGTTTCACGGCTGCTGTTGGCGGCTGCTGCCGAGCGAACGATAGACGCGCAATACTACCTTCTGCACAACGACCCAACAGGTCACCTTTTTGCAGCCAGTCTTTTGCAGGCAGCAGATCGGGGTGTTCGTGTCCGATTGTTGCTGGATGACATGGACACGTCCAGCTATGACGCGATGACGGCCGCGTTGGACAATCACAAAAATATTGAGATCAGGCTATTCAATCCATTTTGGCGAGATCAGAGCCTTTTGATTGCGGGTATCACAGATTTCAAACGCATCAATCGAAGAATGCACAACAAGTCCATGACGGCAGACAATGTGTTCACGATTGTGGGTGGAAGAAACATCGGTGCCGAGTACTTTCTGGCACGGCAAGAAATGAACTACGCTGATCTGGATGTGCTGGCCGCAGGCCCCGTTGTGCGCGAGGTGTCGCGTAGCTTTGACTCTTACTGGAACAGCGAGTTCGCAGTTCCGGCGCGTGCGGTCGTTGGGGAACCCGAAGAATTTGACCTTAGCGATGCGCGAGGCAGGTTGAAGGAACTGGTCGAAGAAGCGAAGCAAACGCAGTACGGCGCCGCCCTCAGAAAGTCAGCACAAGAGAACTTCGCAGATGGAGCCCTGTCACTGGATTGGCTGCCTGCGAAACTATATGCCGATCCGCCTTCAAAAGCTGCGGGTCTGGATAGTTCAGACCCCGTTTTGGCATCTCAATTGCTTCCGTATTTTGAAAATGCCCGCAGTGAGGTGAATATCGTGTCCGCCTATTTTGTGCCGCGCAACAACGGTGTGAAATGGTTGACCGAACTCGAGAGGCGCGGGGTCGACGTAAAGGTCGTAACCAATTCACTTGCATCTAACGACGTCGCACCCGTTTACGCACACTACGCTAAAAAACGCCGAGCACTTTTACGCGGTGGAGTAGAACTTTACGAACTGCGACCCGACGCTTATCAAGTTCAACGCCGCGGGATTAACTGGGCTCAATCGCGATCAGGCCTACACTCCAAGGCATTTGCGGTTGATGACCGATACTTGTTCGTAGGGTCGTTCAACTGGGACCCCCGGTCTGTCAACATCAACACCGAGATGGGAATTCTGATTGACTCGCCAGCATTGACTGCACAGACGATGGGTGCCCTAGACGACGCGCTGCCCGCATACACATATCACGTCACACTCGAGCAAGCTGGCCAGCTTAGATGGACGACAAGAGATGATGATGGCAACGTCCTTGAGTATGAATCCGAGCCGACAGGATCAGCCTGGGATCACATAGTTTCCGGTTTCCTGAGTATTTTGCCAATTGGGTCGCAGCTTTAGGTCTTTTTGACAAATAATCTGATGGCGTGTCGCCCTTTTTTGGGGGGCGCGGCTACACCGAAAGGGGGACGCCCAGACGTATTTCCGGCCATCGCCCGGGCGACCTTCAGTAAAACCCAATCTCGCTGACATCCATACGGGCCTCGTGATCGCGCCCATAGGCTACAACTCCAACCGAGGTGATTTCGTCAGCGACGGGAATAGCGCGCAACATGGCACCTGAAGCCTTGAAGGCTGACAAAGGCAAAGAGACTTCGGTCCAGTCTTCTGAAGTTGGAAACTCGGCCTGGTAGTATTGCCAAGGAAGCACGGTGCCACGTGTCCTGAGGTGAACAAAGTATTGCTCGCCGTTACCCCGGACCAACAGCCTTACGCCCGATACGCCCGCATCGGGCCGATCAGGCAACTTGTGTCGAAACTGGATGAAGCCGCCGTTGTTTTTTGTACTAACGGTTCCGGTCAGATGCGCGAATGCGACATCACCTTCCGTACGAAACTGCACTTTCCCTGAAGAGACGCCTCCCATGACTGTGTCCGCAACATAGTCCCAACGCGTCTCCGGAGACTTGGAAAAGTCCTCAGCAAGGTTTTCATCAGCCTGTGCCATTGTAGATCCGAGCATAACAAGCCCCGAAAAAAGCCCAAAGAAGTTGGCACGCATGTTGTTCCTTCTCAGTTCAGTATCGCAATAGAAAGATTAAGCGCCGTGGCAAATGCGACCCATGCACAATACGGCAGGAAGGCCAGCGCGGAGACTGGATCCGAGTTCCTCACCCGAGCGATGAACACGAAGATGACAGCCAGCAACGCAACAATGACCACAAAGGCAACCCACGGCATTTGCAGTACGAAAAAGGTTGGTGACCACAAAAAGTTCAGCCCCATCTGCGCCCACCACAACTTCATGGCGGCCGAGCTCCGGTCTGCTTCGAACTGGCGCCAGCCCGCCATCGCGATCAATACATAAAGCGCCGTCCAAACCGGGCCAAAAATCCAATTTGGTGGATTGAAAGCAGGTTTAGAAAGTTGCGCATACCAATCACCGGGTGCGGTTAGTATCCCGATCAGGATGCCGCCTCCGAGCATGAGCACAAGAAATGCTATGCGGATCAACCAGTCCGACATTGCCGGGCAGCTCTCAGCAATCCTTGGTCATCACGTTGACGAACGCTTCGGAAGAGAAGGTCGCAGTATTGGTCTCATCCGAGGCAGTATATGACACCACGGCGCCCTCGATCTCCGACCCAGAAACAGTGATTTCGCGTTGCCCAAGGGTGTCATCTACATCGATGGTAAAAGCGAGTTGTTCCCCTGCCGCGAGGGAGGTGATCTCAAGTTCAATTGTATTTTGCCCGTCGACGACCGAAGGAAACTGACGCAGTGCATCAGCACCTTCAACGAATTCGAGAGGTTGAAAAACCTCCACGCCCGCGCCTTTTTCGGTAACGTCGAAAATCAAGCGTCCGGCAGATTGCGACAAGTCAATTTTTACGGTCGAGGCTGCGACGTCGCACGTTCCGACATTTGTCAGAACAAAACGATCCTTTGGTGCGCCCTCTACGAAGCGAATTTGAACACCAGCTTGAAGCGAAGTGGCTGCGAAAAATCCAAGGGTCGCAGCTATAATGCTGGGTGGAAGCATTCTTTTCTCCTTGTTAAGAGGTACTTGATAAATACGCCTCGGCGGGTGTCTTGGATCAGATTAATGCCTTTTGCCTATCGTGGTTCAGCCAATAATTGCTTTCGAAGTTACGGCTACAATCGCGCCTCGGAGATCAAGTGTGCCCTCGATGAAATGCAGGTGGCCAATAACTTCGACTGCCACGGGTGGATCGTCGGAATCGTTCCCAAAGTCCCTGATAAGAAGCTCCGCACGCAATTCACCGGGAACATTGGCGGGCAACACTGACGCGCAGTGCATTGTTCCGACCTCGCCTGACTTTGTTAAAACACTGACGTCACCCGCTGCATGGCTTCCAGATTTTCCTCGGTTGAAAAAATATAGGCATCCTGAATTTGCCCCTAGAACCCCAGAAAAGGAGATTTGAAACCCGAGGTAACGCCTCGGGCCCGTAGAAAGCAGAAAACAACTCGGCATCTTGTCCTCCGGCTGTACTCGGCAATCCGGGTTCCGGGGCTGCATCGTCAAGTTCTGGACCTGAGAGGTCCTGCGCGCATACAGCCGTGCCCGATAATACAAACGCAGTGGCAGGTGCGGGTCATGTGATCGCTTGAACCAATTTCCCAATCTGTTTCAGCAATCAGATGTTTCTCCTTATTTGGTCCTTGGCGCTGCGGGTTTTCGAGCGGTTACGAGTTGGAACTTAAGAATCACACGCAAGCAAGTTTGGTCGAACTTGCCGCTATGCGGTCGCCAATAACGCATCGGAAAGCTCGTATTCTGACAGGGCACCCGGTGCACCTATTGCAACAAGCCTTGTTTCGCGTTTTCGGTGGCCCCATGCCCCATCCCTTGCGATGTCCATACGTTTTCCAACGACCTGAACGAGAATGCGATGATCCGGGTCCTCCTCGCTAAAAACAAAACCCTTGAGGCGATAGACATCGCCTGGAAGCTTCCGAATTGCGTTCCGGAGAGAAGATAGGCTTATCGGGCGTTCAGCTTTCATCATGGTTGTTGAGAAACTGTCCGAGTGATCAGAGTGGTCACAACCACAATCTGGTCCATGTTCGTGATGATCGGGTATTGTTGTTTCGAGCTGTTCGGCGGCAAAGCGACCAACGGAAAGAAGTATATCCAGTGGGACGTCGGCATTGACAGCTTCGACCAGGCGATATCGACGGAAGCGAGACCCAAGCCAATCGTGCACCTTCTGAACAGCTGCCCTGTCGACGAGATCGACCTTGTTTAAAATAACCATGTCCGAGAACGCGATTTGACGGAGCTTCAGTTCCATTTGTTCCGGCGCAGCAAATAGCTGTTCCGCATCGACAAGACACATTAGGCTGTCCAAGCGGATCATGTCCCGAAACTTCTGATCGGTAAATGTCATCGCGATTGACGACGGGTCTGACACACCACTTGCCTCAAGGACGATGTATTCCGGCTTCTCAGGCCGGGCAAGTACGGCTTCCACCGTTTCGATCAGGTCATCTCGTATCGAGCAACAAACGCAACCATTAGCCAGGCTCATCACATCATCTTCGAGGCCGACTACAAGATCGGCATCGACATTGATGGATCCAAAGTCATTTACCAGAACCGCAACCCGCAACCCGTGATTGCCTGTCAGGATGCGGTTCAAAAGTGTTGTCTTACCGGCTCCTAGAAAGCCGGTAAGGATCGTCACGGGGATCGCAGAAGTCGAACCAAATTCAATCATCGTTCGATCTCCTTTCAGTCTTCATCACGCGTGCCGATTACATCCGAAACTTTGATGGTAAAGTCCTGCGGCCAGTCCCCGCCGGGTGCTCGGAAAACGTCAGTTGGGTAGTACTCGCGTGGATCAATCTCCATATCTCTGTACTTCTGATCTTGCTGATCTGCTCGGGTGAGCCTCGGGTTCGGTAGTGTGATTTCATCCGGAAGCTCAATACGTCCGGCCTCAGCTGCCGCAGCCAGTTCGCGGAATGGCGGAACGGTACCGGATTTTCCGGGCAGTGCAGCTTTCCTGTACCAGATTGCATCCTTGGTCACGTTTACAACGGCTACATCGAGACCCCATTGGAACAGACCGTCATAGTGGGCGCGAATTCCAGCCAGCATTTCAGCGTCGATGTCTTCGTCCTGAGTATAGTGCGTCACCATTCCCAAACGCGGCCTTGTGTCAGCAAAGAGCTTACCCACGGCATAGTGGGAGGTGTGATGCGTATCGATGGTGTAGTTAAAGAGATCCTGTGGGATACCATATTTGTAGGTCATCAGCTGACCAATATCCTGTCCTGACATTTCGGTTACAAAGACATCAACACCTTCGCCGTATTTTCGTGAAAGCTCATCCGGGCGACCATCGCCGGTCCATACAAAGCTCAGCCCGTTCCAATCGAGCCGATAGCCAACCGCACCGTCCTTGGCGTGGCTTCGTGGCCAGGACCGAACAGTCACGCCATCTTCGTCATAAACGATGCCGCCTTCCTGACGGAAATCGAATTCGTTGACCTCGATCTCGTAGCCGTCCCCAATCGGGAACACATCAAAGGCCTCCAGATGCCATTTGAGCATCTGTTGCATGCCTTTGACCATTCCGGCTGTGCCAAGCTCGGGTGTCCGACCAGAGGGACCGTGAATGCGCAGCGGTGTGTAACCACCCGACCAGGCACGGAATGGGTAAATATAGGGAATATCGGCGTAGTGGTCGACATGCAGGTGAGAGATGAAGATGTCGTTGATCAGTTGCCCAGGTACTTGCATGGCAATGATGTTGCGGACACAACCGGATCCAAAATCGAAAAAGAACCGCTTTCCATTCCCCAACTCCACCATGATACAAGTACCCGCCTGATCTTCGCGCGGTGGATACGGTGTTGAACCACAGAATGAGATGCGCATCTCATCTGGCCCCAACTCCTCACTCAGTGGAAAATAGTTCGCGTTTGAACCGGTCATGTACTTCGTCGGGCGGAAGTACTCTGGCAATGATATGCCGCCTGCGGGTCGACCGCCATATGGGTTCTTGAGTGTTTCTCCCAGGGGGCCGTCTCCTTCGTGGGCCTCGGCACTTCCTGCCGCAAACCCAGCTGCCCCTGTCGCGGCCGCTCCAGTGGCCAAGCCCTTTAGAACACTCCGCCGCGACGGGTCTTCGATTTGCTCTGTTGGTTGCCCCTGTTTGTTGTCCAGGTCTTTCCCAGTGTCTTCCTTAGTCATGGACCAGTCCTCAGTTAGAAGTGTTGCGAAGGCTTCGCTTCACCATCCGGCGAAGCTCGTTGATCAGCTCAGATTTGATGTGGGTCCATTCCGCGCGCTCTGGGGCTGGTATCGATGTGTCATCCAACAGTGCCGATACTTTCTTCAGGTCTTCGATTGCCTCGCTGAGCAACGCATCCGTTTCGTTAAACCCTGAGAGCGCATCGGAAAGCTCTGGAAGCTCGTCACTCAGTTCCCAAGTCACTGGATTATCCATGGTTCCCACTATCTATTCTCAGATCAAGATGAGTGCGGTTGACGATGCAGGCCAAGTGAGTCACCGTGAGTTGGGGGTGAGTTTGCTTTGAACCAAGCTAATGAATTGCCGATAGATCAAGATATTGCACCGCCATCGCCGGAGCTTGTCCGACAGGCACTTCAGAGCGTTGTTTCAAGCGTCGCGTTCCAGGCTTCGCCGCGACTCCAGCAATTTATTACTTACGTGGTCGAAGAAACTCTCGCTGGTCGCGGCGCCCAAATCCGTGGCAAAGCAATCGCAGTCGAAGTTTACGGTCGAAGTATTGATGGCACCGGTGGCCGAAATCTCGTTCGCGTTGAAGCCAGACGGCTGCGTCGACTGCTTCATGAGTTTTACGAAGATCAATGGAACGGCAAAGGGGTTCGCATTTTTGTTGATCCGGGTGGATACAAGCCACGGTTTTCGCAAAAAAATACGACAGCATACGACGCCTCAGAGGTACCGAGTAGCGATGTGCTAGCAGAACATCCGCGTTTGAAAAAAATGCTGCCGCTTGGACTGGGTTGTCTTGTATTGATTGCTGGACTTGGCTTTTGGCTGGCTCAAGATAGCAATGTGGTTTTGCCCCCAACCCAATCCCTAGGACAGGCTGAAAGAGCAGCCCTTGGTGAGCAGTCTTTGACGAGACTTCAGGCGGCCAACCTTGCGGATCAGGCCAGAGGAATGTTTTTTCCTGTTTTCGATGTCAAACGACAGCAAATAGCATTGGGAATGTTCCAACATGCCACAGAGTTGGACCCGGCACTTTCCGATGGCTACGCCGGATCGGCACAAGTTCTGGCGACTTTGGCTATTTTGTCCCCGGACACAGCGCAAAGAGATGACCTCATCAGCAAGGCTTCGGAGATGTCGGGAAGGGCGCTTGATCTGTCTCCGACAGATGCCTGGGCAAACGGCGCAAATGGTTGGGTATTGGCTGCCCAAAATAATCCAGTCGAGGCCAAAAAATATGCAAGAATGTCCGTCGAACTTGCTCCGAATGATGGTCATATCCTGGATCTTGTCGGCATCACAGCCATCCTGGCTAACGCACCGGAACTTGCTGCCGAGGTTAGCAATCCCGAAAGACTAAGGTCCGGATCGGGCCGCTTTGGCGCACGTAATATTTGGGGTGTATCGCAGCTTATGCTCGGGAATTACGAAAAGGTTGTCGAAGCATTTCAAGGCGCGCCCGCTGCCGGTGCGCCCGTAAGTGCTCCGTCGCTCCTATTCCAGGCCGTTGCGCAGGATCAGCTGGGACATTCGCAAGAAGCACAACGACTGGTCACTGAAATGCGCAAAACGTGGCCTGAGTTTCCATCGGAGTTTCTCGCCGGCAGGATCTTCCACAATGATGACGCAACGCGGCAAGCGATACTTGATACTCTGACTAGATACTGATCAAACACGTCGTATCGCAGCCGATGCAAAGTGTTCTAGGGTCAATCCTTGATGTCACATTCAGAGGTACAATGCGACGTTGAACTCGAATGATTGGTCTTGGTCCGAAGGCTTTACAGCGTTGAAAGCCATTGAAGATTGCAAGATTTGACGGATCCGGACGGCTTTGCACAGCCCGCTTTCTGCGCATCGGAGACATTTGCGAAAGTCCAAGCAAGAAAGGCTGCATAGAACCCAAGGTTCCTAAGGAGGACCTTTGCGGGATTCAGCAACGCAAGGGGCCGTAACCGCAAAGACTACGCCAAAAGACTGAACTATTTTGCACGATTTACTTGCGACAATGCGCGGCTCGAGAAATGCGCTCAATTGATTGTAGTCACCGCACTTCTTCCTCAACTAAAACCGGGCGCCCCTCAATCAAGGATGCATCCTGATTGGATACATTCAACCCTGATCATATGGCAGCAGTTCATTTGCAGGTTTGTGACAGGCCCTCGCCTTAAGAATAGAGATCTCCGTAGTTGCTGGGTGAGCGCGTCCAACCCGGCGCGCTCACTTTGCTTGGTATAGCCCGTCGCTAAGGGGTTAAGAGCGATGTATCACTCTGCAGCGACCGCTTCCTCTTCCAGTGCCGGATAATCGGTATACCCTTTTTCATTGCCGCCGTAGAGAGTGGTTGGATCGAGCTCATTCAGTGCGGCGTCTTTCTCCAGCCGGTTGACAAGATCCGGGTTGGAAATAAACGGCCGACCAAAGGCCACCAGGTCGACGGCGCCGGTCTCAACTGCTTCAATCGCCATGTCTCGGTCATAAGCGTTGTTGCCCATTTTCACTCCGTCAAACAGTTCATAGAGCGCCTTTAGGTCACCACCTTCAGGAATATCGCGCGGGCCGCCGGTCTGCCCTTCTACGAGATGGAGATAGGCCAACCCATAGCTATTCAACAATTTGATCGCATGCGAGAACGTCGCCTGTGGGTCGCTGTCGGAAATGTTGTTAGCGTCCGAGAACGGGCTGAGGCGGACACCGACGCGGTCGGCACCCCACACGCCGACAACAGCGTCCATCACCTCTTTCAAGAATCGCGCTCTATTCTCAACAGGACCACCGTATTCGTCTTCACGCTTGTTCGACCCGTCGCGCAGGAACTGATCGATAAGGTATCCGTTGGCTGCATGGACCTCTACACCGTCGAAACCAGCCTCCTTGGCGTTTTCCGCAGCCCTCCGGTAGTCCGCAACAATGTCAGCAATTTCTTCGATGGCCAGAGCCCGCGGTTCAGAAGTTTCAACAAACTGCTCACCATCAAACGTCTTGGCCTTAGCGCCAATTGCGGATGGCGCAACAGGGGCTTCACCACCCTCCTGCAAGCTGTAATGCGAAATCCGACCCACATGCCAAAGCTGGATCACGATCTTCCCGTCTTTGGCATGGACGGCCTCAGTCACTTTTTTCCAGCCGTCGATTTGCGCTTTGGAATAAATGCCGGGCGTCCAGGCATAGCCTTTGCCTTGGGGCGAGATTTGCGATGCTTCCGTGATGATCAGACCAGCAGCTGCCCTCTGCGCGTAGTACTCGGCCTGCAATTCATGGACACTGTCATCCTCAGCTCTTGCCCGGTTACGGGTCAGTGGCGCCATTACAATTCGGTTCTTCAGCTCGATTGCACCAGCTTTGATGCCAGAGAACAGTTTTTCATCAGCCATTGCTGCTTCCTTCTTTGGTAAACTTCGTTCAGATATTATTGGACCAACTAGTCCAATATTGCGCTCACTGTCTCTTGTTTGAGTTTGTGTTAGGTTTCATTTCGTTATGGTGGCGGGAGACCTTATGGCGAAATCACCAACCGGGCTTGTTTCAGGGTTTGCGATATCTGCTCAGCGGGAACGCCCGCCTTACGCAAGGCTAGCGTGCCAATGGCAAGGGAGGCATAGGCGCGCGCCCTGTCGAGCGCCAGACTCGGATCTGAAGGCTCAAGCGCTTCCGCAATAATTTTGTCAATGCTCTCCAAATGGTGTCGCCCGAGATCGGCCACTTCATCATCATGCGGGGCAAGCTCGGTAAGGCAGTTGATCAGCATGCAGCCGTCACGACCTCCTTGCGGATTCGCCAAGGCTTCCATTATCGCGCCGACGGGGTCATTTCCGCTCGCGTCCGCGAGGTCGCGCAAAGCTTTCAAACCACGTCTTGAATAGTGGCTGAGGGCTTTGCGAAACAATGCCTGCTTGTTTCCGAAGGTTCCATAGAAGCTGGAACGGCTCAAACCCATGGCCTTGGTCAGATCGTCCACCGACGCGGCCTCGTAGCCCTTGTGCCAAAATACGCACAAGGCTTTTTCCAAAGCATCGGCTTCGTCAAAGGCACGAGGCCTACCCGGGCCTGCGGACGACTTGACGTTGGCAATTGGAAGGGTTTCTTTGTTCATGGCATAGATGTGGAATGATCAGTCCAGAATTTCAAGGGACCAGTGAGATAAAGCTGTTCATCCGACTTCATTCGCAGGTCTGTTCGGCAAAGGAACTTGCTACACCATGTGTAGGTGCGCCCATAACGCTGCATTCCTAACATTGATTTTAATCAGAAATTCTGGTGGTTTTCGCCCATAATTTTGCGCAGCATTTGCGCATAAGTCTGCACGATTTGCCCATAAGTTTGCACGGTTCACTATACACGCTCAAACTTCGATTGTTGTAGCGCAATTCCATCAACTTTAACGCATCAAAACTCAATCAAAAGTGCATTCTGACTAGTAAAGTTCAACCCAAAACCGAAGAACACAGCTCAATTGAGAGGTCGCGGCAGATCCCTTTCAATGTAGCGCGGCTCGGTCTGCCTCGAATGTCCCCTCACCGTGGCTCAACCAACGGTTCAAAGTTGCATAGACATTTCGTGCCAAGTCATTCCTCCATGATCAGAGGTTGATGGACGAAGATAGTTGTACCCAAATCTCTGATAAAGCGGAACGTGATGCTCTTTGCACATAAGGTAGATCGCGGATTTGCCCATTTTTCTCATGCGGCCGACGAATTCAGTCATCAATGCCCGCGATAGGCCTTTTCCTTGATGCGCCGGATCCACGACGACAGACATAATAACGACATTTGGCGCGCCGGGGTCATGCCCTACAAGTTCTTTGAATTCCTCGTCAGACATTTCAACGTTGTACGCACATCCGCAATTCACAAAGCCGACGATCTCGCCTTCGACCTCAAGAACAAGGAAACCATCGGGATAGACCTCGATTCTCTTTGCTATCTTTTCGAGGGTAGCCGCTTCGTCGCCTTCATAGGCATCAGTCTCGATCTCAAAGCATCGAATTGCATCAGAGGGTTGGGCGTTTCGAATTCGGCTCATGCATTTACACTTTGAACGATAGGTCAAGTTGTATAGCCGCCGTTGGTTCTGCTCGCACCATTGCTCAATCTGCGCGCGGTGCAGCCTTTCTCTGCACACATCCCTCGCGGCAGCATTGCGGGCAATGTTGCCCAAGGCGCGAACACATGCTTTTCATTCCATAACAACGCAGCGCTCTTGACCGTACTCACTTGCACATCTAGTAAAACTGATCTGCCCGCTGGGACGACCCGGCCAAGCAAGGGCGTTTTTTTCAGGACGACCTGCCAAATTAGAGGTCGAACATGACAACTAAAGCCAAACAAGCCAGGAAACTGATCGAGGGTAGACCTGCCCTAGTCGTAATCGACATTCAAAAGAGCACGTTTATTGATGACAGCGAAGTACGCTCCATCGACAACATGCCGGGCTACAAAGATCGCATGATCGCTGCGCGTGATTTGGTTAACGCCGCGCATGAGAGCAAAGTGCCCGTCATCTTCGTTCAGGAAGTCCATCGTCCCGATCAGGTCGACTTCGGCAGGGAACTGGATGGTGACGAAGACATACACTGTCTCGAAGGTGATCCAAGAACGGAAATTGCAAAAGATGAGATGGGATATCGCAAAGGTGACTACATCGTACCGAAGCGACGGTATTCTGCATTTTTTGGCACCGATTTCGAAATCCTGCTGCGCGGTTTAAAGGTAGACACACTTTTGTTGTGCGGCGGGCTGACAGATGTTTGTGTGCACTACACATTCGTCGACGGCCACCAATCAGACTACTTCTGCCGCGTAGTAGAAGATTGCGTTGGCGGGTCATCTGTCCAAGCCCATGAAGCTGCTCTCAAAGCTATGGAGTATCTACAAACCGGCGCTGTTCAGAGCCGAGAAGCAGTGATCAACGCGATCACCTCGCTCTAAATTGCAATCGAACTGTTAGTAGCAGTTGGGGCGCACAATTATTTAGGGTGCACAAACGGGTGGAGATTTTTGTTGCTTGATCGCCTTGGACTTGCCCACTTGAAGCAGAAGATACCGACACTTTCAGTGCAAGCCTTTGAGTGTGCGACGATGGCCCTTCAAAACCTCGCTTGCATCGCAATCCAGCCGTCGGCGCGTATAATGCGAATATGACAAGAGATATTGAATCTAACGCTCAGACAATTGCTGATGCCCTGACCTCTGCCCAGCAGATACCTAAACTGTCTTCAGAGGCAGAACAGCTATCGCTGGATGACGCATATTCGATTGCTAGTCGTGTCCGCGAGATTCTGGGCAAAGAAAGAGTCGGCCGAAAAGTCGGCTTCACGAACCGCACGATTTGGCCTGTTTACGGTGTGGATCAACCCATTTGGGGAGAGGTCCACTCAGATGGGCTGTTTTCGACTGATCAGCCGGTAAACTTGGCAAGTTATTCAGAACCGAGAATCGAGCCAGAAATCGTACTGGGCCTTAAACATGCACCAACAGCTGAAATGAACAATGAGCAGTTGGCAGGTTGCGTGGAATGGGTGGCCCCGGGATTTGAAATTGTTCAATCGATTTATCCCAACTGGAAATTCTCGGTCGAAGACTCAATCGCAGCACAAGGATTGCACGGCTGCCTTGTGCTTGGCGACAAAATCGCGGCTACGCATGATGTCTTGACCGGCTTAGCCGAAGTGCCACTAGCATTGTTCAAGGGCGCCGAGGCCATCGAGTCCGGCAAAGGTGAAAACGCGCTTGGAGGCCCAATTGAAGTCCTGGCTCATCTTGTGTCTCTACTCTCACAAGCCGACCAGCTTCAGGCAGGCGAGCTGGTTACAACCGGTACTTTGACAGACGCATGGCCAGTGTCTCCGGGTGAAGATTGGTCAGCTGGTTTTGGTGGCGTGATGGACACCGAGCTATCAGTACGATTTACATGAGGCCTTGGTAGAGTGGTGACGCCGACTGCACCAAAGAAAAGTTACTCTCAATAGCTGACCATGATGGTCTTCCACTGGTTTCATCAATTCTGGGACGCAATTTAACCAGGTCCGGTTTAGGCTCGGTGTCGTCGTTCGCTCAGTCGCGGCGAATGTCCGGAAAGCGGACATGCATCGCGACTGAGCGAATGACCGCGTGGAGCCCATACCTGTGTAGTTTGCCCTCCGCAGCGAATGTCAGCTTGTCCGAGCTGTTCTATGCTCGTGTGCTGCTTCCTCGTGCCGTTCCTCAAGAGCCTGACGAATGATCTGGTACGAAGATGACAAGAACAGGCTTGCCATGATCGCAGCAACTATTAGGTCAGGCCAACCTGTTGCCGTACCCCAGACGCCCAACGCGGCAATCATCACAGCTACGTTACCGATGGCGTCGTTCCGCGAGCATAGCCAGACTGATCGCACGTTGGCGTCTCCATCCTTGTAGCTAACAAGCAAGAATACGCTCGCAAGGTTTGTTGCGAGAGCCAACGCGCCGATGATGCCCATAATTTCGGCCTCTGGAACGCCCACGTAAAAAACACGGTAGACGGTAGACCCAAACACCCACGCACCCATAAAAAAGAGGCTGATCCCCTTTGCCAAGGCGGCATTCGTTCGAGCGCGGATAGACGCGCCGATCACAGCGAGGGAAATGCCGTAGGTCAGTGCGTCACCAAGGAAGTCGAGCGCGTCGGCCTGAAGTGCCTGAGACTTCGCGTAGTGTCCCGCGGTCATCTCGACCACGAACATCGTCGCATTCAACGCGATGACGATCCAAAGCCGACGTTTGTATTTGTTCGACATTCCGTCGAATTTCACCTCGTTGCCGCAGCACCCTGCCATCTCAAAACCTCTTCAGAATCGCGTCAGATCCAATGTAGTGTCTCTAGTGACTAGAGGTTCAAGAGGTTTTTCACATGTTCTCGATTGGCGAGCTTTCGAAGCGGACGAAGGTCAAAGTGCCCACCATCCGCTATTACGAAGAAATGGGTCTACTGGCCGCACCGGAACGGACGGCAGGCAACCAGCGGCGCTACACAAATGAGGGTTTGGAGCGCCTGAGCTTTATACGGCACGCGCGTGATCTCGGCTTCTCCATCGAAGCAATTTCTTCTTTGATTGAGTTACAGAACCATCCGGATCGGTCGTGCGAAGCGGCCACCGAAATCGCAGAAGGTCAGTTGTCCGAAGTACGCGCAAAGATCAAACGCCTCAAAGCTCTCGAATATGAATTGAAGCGTATCGCACAGGGATGTGACGGACGGGGTGTGGCAGAAGACTGTTACGTCCTGGCTTCGCTTGCAGACCATGACCTTTGTGGTCGAGATCACTGACCCACAAAAGCAGACATCTTTTCACTGATTTTGAACGGCCGCTTGGCGGACGAAGCGGACATTGCAAAGTTTGGTGGTCGAGGCCAACTTTGGGCATGGTTTATGGGAACGTATCATCACAAATTACTCGAGACGCTAAATGGATTGAAACTTGCAAGGTTTTGCAACCGGTATCTCCATTTTTCGAAAGATGCAGGTCAATGCTGCCGCTGAGGTTTGGTCAGATCAAGACTTTTGTATTTTTCCAGAACAGAGCGCATCAGACGCAGATCAAAATAAGCGCGTCGGTTCAGAGCGCACTATCGACGGAGTTTCTGAGTTCGAGTCCGGGTCACAGGGTATCGAATCGTTTCGCTGACTGAGAGCTACTCGACGCTGTACTGACCCGCAAAATAGGATGCTTCATTCTTTTTGGCACACGCTAAGCTAGAAGGTTCCCAGAACTACACGGTGAATCTCGGGCTGCCGCGCACGTCGACTTGACACAGTAGCCCTAACTGGTTCAGCTTCTGGTCATGACGTACACACGCATCCACTGCCATCGAATATCGGCCTGAGGTCGATAACCCACGCGAAATCCGCGGGAGGCAGCATTGGTATGCGGGCGAGGCTTATATCCTTGTAATTGCTCCAGATTAGAGTGCACGAGTCGGTTCGATTCCGACGCCTCCTACCATCCTCAGGAGGAGTCCAACATGGCGGACGACGTCACGAACGCAATTGATTTCAACGACATCAAGCAATCGGTCGAGGAGAACCTCGGAAGCACACCCGAAGGCTGGTCCGGCTTGGTCACGGCACTCTTCACAGAGGTTAAGGAATACTGCAATCTGAAGGGTGCCACCTACCCCTTTGTCTTTCAGATCAAAGAGAAACTCGGCGAGCTCCGCATCTACCACCGGTGTGATGATCGACAAATCCAGTCGATGATCACCGCCACAATTGCACGAGCAAATCGTACCTGTGAGCGATGCTCAAACGCTGCCGAGACCCAGCTGTTGGACGGCTGGTACACGACACTGTGTTGCTGGTGCGCGCATGATGTCGCGAGCAAGCGCCACCCTGAAAGGAAGAGGCATTTTGGCGTTCGAAAAACGCGTGTTCGAGATCGAATGACCTGTGGTGTCTGCGGATATTACGGCCAGATTGACCGAACGGATGACCGTAATCGGTGCCCCGCGTGCGTGAAGAAGGACTGGTGATGACCGCCGAACAACAAGTGATCTTCAATAAGATTATGGAAGACCACGATGATGAGGACTACGCCCGGAAGCTCATGAACACGGGCTCGCTGTCAACTGGCCATGTTCCGCCGATTGCGCTTTGCCAGATCCCGGGAGGTGTATTCCACCTCAACAGGGCCAAGTTTTGGAGAGTGTGACTGATGGGTGATGTCGAAAAGAGCTGGAAGGAATTCCGGGAAAAGGTCCGAGGTGTGATCGAGGACCATGGAGCGCCAGATGATCTCCGCTCATTTGACGCCTGGTACGCCGAAGAGATGCGTTTGGTGATGGCGCACAACTACCCAGCTCCGCACGTCTCTGACGTCACATGGTCGACCGAGTTTCTGCATGTCGAGTGTGATGACCGCGAAGTGGTCGACCGTATGATGACTGCTATGGCGGAGGTTTCACATGATCTCAAAGAGGCGCGGGCCCGGAGGTCAGTGATGAGCAGTGTTGTCGACTGGAATGATATTCATGGAAGCGTCTTCAAGCAGCTTGGTGAGTATCGTGCCGGGTGGGCGGAGCAGCTTACGCTTGCACTTGAGAAAGTGAAGAGGTTGACCAACGAGCAGCCCGACCTGTTTGGTGATGAACACCCGTCCATCGTTCAGATCAAACAGAAATGGGGAGGCTTGCGCGTCTATGAGGGCCCGGGCTGCAACCAGGCTGCGAGTGAAGAGATTCAATGGCGTGTCGATCAGATTGAGCAAACCTGTGAAGGTTGTTCTAATTCTGCCCAACGCCAGAACATCCTTGGGTTTGTGACGACGCTTTGCAGCTGGTGCTACAATGATGCTCTACGGCGGCGATTTGAGGGCGCCGAAGAATCCTGGCCCGACAGCCTTAGGCTGGACATTGTGGAAAACTATCCAGACCTCGTTTCTCCGGATTGCGCATCTCTTGTTCCTGCTATCGGAAAGGGCTGGCTCGTCGTGATTTCGCAAGCACTCCACAAGCTTTCCTTCAGTCAGGATTTCAGGGCACTGGACCCTGGAACTATTCAGATCTCGGATATTAAGAAAGGCCAGGATGGCAAGATTTCCATCGGTTTCAGTCGATACCACGATCTCCTTCAGGAGTACGCTGACTGGATGAAGTTTCGATGCGGTGTGACGTGTGAAGAGTGTGGCCACGTTGGTGACATCGTTCGGACAGCCGACAGGTCTCAAGTGCTCTGTTCTCACTGTTATTGTACTCGGGAGAAGTCTGATGGGTGATGACGACGACGTTGAGCTGGATGAACAAACCTTGCGTTTGCTTAGGCTTCGGGAGGCTGAAATTGCGGCCGGTCGAGCAAAACTAACCAAGCCGATTACCTCGGATGAGATCCGGTCGCGAAAGGTGCCTGATCCGAAGGTTAAGCCAGATGAGTGACGAGTCTACGGAAGAGGAAATCCCAATTTTCGTAGTCTGCGAGACTTTGGTGAACGGCAAACTTCGAGAGATTGAAGGAAAAGAGATCACTGTAAAACCAAACAAGATCTTAGTCTTGACGATCAGTGTCGAGGATGTTGAGCGATGACAGATGATTTTTCAGAAGACGAGATCTTCGGGCGCCCGTTACAGGATGTTCCTCTGGATGAATTGATCGCGGAGTTGCAAGCTCGTCGCAAAGAGGGTCCGGAGGTCTGGCTTGCATTGCGCAAAATGATTTTCGAGCAAATCGCCGATTTTGCACAGCGTCCGGCCGATGCGCCCAAATGGCGGGATGAATGGGTCAAAGAGAACACCTGGGATCTAGTGACTGACGACGATGATGTCGAGATCACTGATGGTAGCGGCAACGTGTTCGACGACCTCGGGATCGAAGACCCAAGGAAGAAGACTTAGTGATGGGGGCGGAGCATATCAGCTTGATCTTATCCGCTGTGATCATTGTCGCGTTGGCGATCTACGTCAGACACATCGTCCAAACTGCCGGAAATGATCGCGAAGTCGACCCAGAGCGAGTTCGAAGGATCATGCGAGATCTGGACTACAGCCACCTGGACCGAGTGATGAACTGGCGAAGGAAGGGGTAGCGGGATGTTGAAGGTGGTTGTCTATGTCGGCGAAAACGAGGTCGCTCGAGCCATTGCTGAGAACGCTTCAGATCTGGCTGACGTGTCTGATTACGATATCCGCATGAATGAGAGGGCATCTGAACAGCTCGGTGTTGAAGAACGAGGCCTTGGCGGTAGAATCGAAGACCACCCACGAAATCAAACTGTTTGGTCGCTTGTTCGCAAGATCGCAGACCTTTGGCTTGCAGGGACTGGTGCTGGTGAAGAAAGCGCTCAGGCAAAGCTGCTGTCGGTGATCCGTGAGTCCATTCGCGAACCAGACGAGTGGATCGAAAAGGAATCGAACCAGAATGACGATTGGAATGCTGTGATCAAGCAGATTTCTGATGACGAGCCGTATTCCCTAGGCTTCTACGCTGACAAATTTGAGTCGTGGACAGCGGACGAGATTGAAGCTCTTCGATGTGATGTGGTTGAATCAGCCACAGAGGAAGAACTAATGGCCGAGGTCGAACGCCGGCGAAGAGCTGGTCTACTGCCCAAGGAGGCCTCGAATGATGGCTTCTCAGATATGGTTGATGATCTCTGGGGCAAGCTCGATACAGACCCAGACCGCTAGTACAGCTTACCTGCCGCCCTTAACCAAAATTTGACATAAGAAGTCTATGGCGACTGTCGTTGTAGTAGTGCGTGCTTCTTCTAAGCGCCTCTCCTGCTAGGAACCAAAGCGCCCCGGATAAGCATTTCCCCAGCACTGCTCTGCGGAACTATGTACCACCAGTCTCTACGATGAGCATGGTTGACCGCAACCAGCCCAAACCGGACATCCATCGTCGGGCTTTGCAAACTCCCAAATGAGGTAAAAACCTGCCTCTTAACACTTGGTGCCCAATATCTGGTTCCTGCTTCTCGCGATGCTGCCAAAATTAAGTCAGCGCTGAATCAAAGCTCTTCTTCGACGAGAGAAAACAATTCGATTGGACGCGCAAGTCCACGAACTTCTTGAAACCCACAAGGGGAAAACAGATCAGGGGAGACTTCGGCAATCGCAGATGTTGCCAGCACTCTTCGGCCAATAGATTTAGTCAGCCCCTCAATTCGACTCGCAACGTTCACTGCACCTCCGAGAACCGTGAAATCAAGTCGACCAGGGCTGCCGATGTTGCCATAGCTGACTTGTCCAACATTGATCCCGATCCCAACGTCCAAAGACGGCTTTTTCGCTTCAGCGCGGCGACGGTTGAGGACCGTCAAACCGGCCAATACACTTTGTGCGGCTTGCGCAGCCTTTCGGCATCGGTCGGCGTGATCAGCCTGAGTTGCGATGGTGAAGATCGAGAGAATTCCATCACCCATGAACTTGAGAACATCGCCACCGTTATCTTCCACAGACTGAACAACCAGATCAAAGTAGCCGCTCAGCGCGTCAAACACATCGGCCTCGGGTGCGGCTTCTGAAAGCGCCGTGAACCCTCGTAAATCAGAAAACATGACCACCGCATCAAGGGTCGTTCGTTCGCCTCGCTTGATCCTCCCGCTCCATACGGCGTCGGAGGGCCCATCGCCAAGATATGTTCGCAATAGACCCTTGGCTGACTTGCGCATCGTGACAGGTTCCAAAGCGGAAGACAAAGCAGGCAGCGCTGCCTCAATCAATTCCAGATGTTGCGGTGAAAAGCCGTCTGGTTCCTGCGTGACAAATGTGCAGCCGTGCAGAGATCCGTCGCCATAATACATCAGAGTTGCATAGTAATCTGTGCCACCGAGCTCAGCGAACTCTAGATACGATAAATGCTCAGTCTTTGGATCCAGTTGTCGCAGGCTTTTGTGAAGCGGCTTTCTGTGCTCCAGAATGTACTCAAACGAGCTACCAACATACCCTTCCGTCAACATCGTTTCATGAGTTACGTCGTAGCTGTCGGTCCCATCAGGTGTCCAAACGACCCCCCATGCAATGAGTAGCGGATTGGCGAAGCGCTGACCGATATTGACCCGCCAGAGCGGTACACCTTCCTCAATTAAGGACGAGCAGAAATGCGAAACTACTTTAACAGGGTCGCCTGAGCGGCGTCCTTCGGTAATCATCCAGTCGGTTAGTTGTGCTACGGAGGCCATGTTCTCAAACTAGCTGCTTAGACAAGATGATAAAGAACCTTGTCTTTGCTTTGTTTGCCTTAATCCAAGCAGTTTCTCAACGACCTTAACCGCATACGGCAGAGCGAAGCGCTAGGGTGCAACGACCGAAAGACCGTTGCTTCAGTCTTCAATTATCTGACGACTTTTTCTCATCGTAGTCCCTAAGAAGGGCATGTGTGAATTGTACAAACAGCGTGATGAAGACCCCGACGCCTACGAAAATATACAACACGGTAAAGAGTTTTCCTGTGTCGGTTACGGGCGTTAGGTCACTGAGGCCAACCGTAGAAATAGTAGTTGCACTGAAGTACAGCGCGTCCACCCAAGACCACCCCTCGACGCTGACATAAAACAAAGTTCCGGAAAGCAACAAGAGTATTGCAAGGGTAAGCGCTCCGCGGAATCTAGGGCTACTCCACGAGCGGACAATCGCTTTTAAGAGCCTGTAGAAATTCAAAAAAAATGAAAACATTCCGCCGTCCAATCCATAGTTCTGTTTGGCAAATCGTTGAGGTGCCATTGCAATCCGTCAAGGGAACTCTGCTACATCGGAGCCGAGATTCGTATTAATCGGTTTTCGGCAGAACTAAAAAGACAACCGGTCAAATGGGTACAGTACGCTCAATTTGCTCTGATGGTAAAATTCCATATATGCTTTTGTACAGGCTCCCAAATCGTCCCAAATCGGTGAATCCGTGAGCGAGCGCCACTTGCTTCACCATGGGTTTTTGCTGAGACGCCTGAACAAGTTCATCATGGACATTGGCCAGTCTTTGAAGAGCAAAAAATCGTGCTGGTGTTTCACCCGTTACGTCGCGAAATGCTGAGATCAATGTTGGCGCGCTTACCGCGGTTACTCGACACAGATCTGCCACTGATGGCCTTTTTGACAAGGCGGAAGAATAGTACTCTCGTGCTTTTGAGACCAAACCCACTTTTTGAGACCAAGTCGCTTTGCGTGCATTCCCACTATTCAGAGATAAGGCAAAGAAGATCGCAAGCGTCCTTGCAAGACGCGCCTCCAAATCACTCTGGGTATATTGACCATCGGCTTGGTTCATTATGCAGCTAAGTGTTCGCACCAAAGCTGCGTGAAAATCAGAAGACAGTTTCACGATAACCGTTGGTCTGCGAAAATCCGATGTATTTCTGCCGGAAAAAAGTTGAACCTCTTTGAGAAATCGTTGCAAGGGCACACGACCACATAACGAAGTTCGATTGCGCGCGACTACCTCGGTTTCCGATGCAGTGAAATTGAAGAAAACGGAGTTTTCTTTCAAAGGAACGCCACTTACCGTCCATAACTCTGAAGCGCAGATTGGTACAGTGAAATTAGCGAAGCTTTCACTTTGTGCGGTTCTCACCAATGCATTGGGCTTGAAGCGGATACTAGACAAACGGGAAAGCCCTAAACGAGCTGTGAAAATTGCGCCTTCGTCAGCCCCCTTTCCCAACTGTATCACATCGCCATCGAAAACCTCTCCTGTCATTGCTTCACGTACGGTTGCCGCAAAAAGCTCCGGTTTGCCTTCGCCAAGTTCCTTAAAAAAGTTCATATCGATTTTCCTCGGAGAGTTGGCTACCTTCGTTAAAATTAAACAATCGAATGCTTTGATATTCCTAGGGTGAAAGATATGCGCAAAAATCAATTGTCAACGCTCTGCTTGGTAATCTCAAGCATGCTGGCAACGCTGGCGAGCGCTCAAGAGGATTCTACAAGAACTCTCATAACGAATGTTCATGTTTTTGACGGGGTAAACGAAGCACGCATCGAGAATGCTAACGTTTTGATCGAAGATAATCTCATAACCGCTGTTTCTTCCGACCCAATCGAAGCCGAGAACGCGGTGGTGATTGACGGTGGCGGTCGCACGATGATCCCAGGATTGATCGATGTCCATTGGCACACGACGTATGCCTACACCCCTGCATCCGTTCTAATGTTGAATCAAGGCGACATGTCGGAAGTGGCCATTCGCAGTATGAAGGGGGCTGAAGAGACTTTAATGCGTGGATTTACCACCGTTAGAGACCCTGGCGGAAATCCGTTTACGATCAAGAAACTGATTGACGCTGGTGAATACCCCGGTCACCGCATTTTGCCCTCCGGACCATTCATGAGCCAAACGTCAGGCCATGCCGACTTTCACACGCTGCTTGAAAACCCAAGAAACTCCAACTCTGAACTGAGTTATTGGGAAAAAAATATGATGGCGATGATTTCTGATGGCGTACCGGAAGTCAGAAAGAGAACCAGAGAAATCCTCAAGTTTGGTGCTACTCAGGTCAAAATCACGACTGGTGGTGGTGTCTCTTCCCAATACGATCCGCTGGATGTGAGCGAGTATTCGGTCGACGAAATTCGTGCGGTAGTCGAAGAGGCAACGAACTTTAACACCTATGTTTTGGCGCATGTGATGACAGACAGAGGTATCCGTACCTCAATAGAAAACGGCGTGATGAGCATCGAGCACGGCTTCTTCGCATCAAGAGAAACACTGGAATTGATGAAGGAAAAAGGCGCTTGGCTCAGTCCTCAGGCGATGTTTGAGGCCGATATGGTTTGGGATAGCCCAGTTAGTGCCAAAAAGTGGAAACAGGTGACTGATGCTGTAGACGCGCTGTACCCAATGGCCGTCGAAATTGGCGTGAATCTCGCCTTTGGCACCGATCAACTCATGGATCCATCAAAGGCGTATCAACAGAGCGAATATCTTGTGAGGTTGGGAACTTGGATGACGCCTTATCAAGCGCTCAAGATAGCGACCTCTGAAAATGCCCGCCTAATGGAAATGAGTGGCCCTCGTCATCCCTACCAAGACGGTCCACTCGGAGTTATCAGAGATGGCGCATACGCTGATCTGATCCTCGTGGACGGCAACCCGCTTGAAAACTTGGAGCTTGTAGGGGACCCACAAGAAAACTTCGACCTGATTATGAAGGACGGAGTCATCTATAAAAACGAGCTTTGAACTGTGTTTCGCTTAGAGCCCAAGTGTCCATAAATGTCTTAAGCTGGCAGGTGATGACGCATTGACCAACATCCAAGTGGCCATACGGTTGAAAAGGATAAGTCATGAAGATTTGGAGAATAGTCTGTGTTGCCTCTTTGATTTCAACGTCGTTGTCCGCAGAAATCGCTGAGTTAGACTGGAACCAATTGATTGATGAAGAATCTCAGGAATACGTAGATCCTTTCAAAGAACTGACACCTGACCAGCTTAGTGGTCTTGTTGAAGTCGTCCGACTAAAGCTCAGACTGGATAGTGGAGCCCATTCCGAAGATGTCCGCAAAAGTCTTGAAGCGAAAATTCTGGAAAATGAGACGCCGCTGCAAAAGGCTGGGATCGACGTTGATTGGTTGATTGAACAACGATGGGTCGTTGCAGAGCGACGAAAGAAAGCCGCCACGGCTGGTAATCCAGAAATTGACGGAAAAGTCGTAAAGCTGGCGGGCTATGCGATACCCGCACCACCGGATCCTGATGGTACAAACGTCGCTTACTTGGTTCCGGAGAGAGGTATGTGCAGCCATACGCCTCCACCGAACCCAAACCAGCTTATTCGTGTTCGATTGCCGGAAGGTTGGTATCCAGAACGCTTTCACGAGCCAGTTCGCCTTACAGGGATAGTTTCTATTTCGCCGTCAGAGAGGACGATGAATTTCGTGGATGGGTTCGTTCCAATGAGAGCAACGTATTCATTTGAAGCTCAGTATGTAGAGGCTGGCGATGATCTCCCAGCTTATGGTTGGAAGTTCACTGACGCGGATGAGGTCAACGATCCAAGCGCCATTGGAAAATTAGGTTCCGGGGCTGCAAAATTTGACGCGTCAAAATTGGCAAGTTTTCGAGCCAAAGCTGCGCGTGAAGCAAATTCGAATTAAAAACCGCCTGTCTTAAGCATATGAAAGCCAGTGTGTTACGTGCCCAGACTGTGGATAAAACAGAATGTCATGCAGTAATACTTAAATGAAATTGCTTAATACGATTATCAATCTGGCGCCCACCAAGCATTGAAGTGCTGCTTGAAGTGGAGACTGTGACTTTGCAAAGTCAGCTTTCTGCGCATCGCAGACCTTTGAGTTCGAGGAAGCCCTTTGAACTTTGTGCTCACGGCTACCGCTGAAGGAATGTTCACGAGTGTCCGAGGTTCGGATCTAGCCGGTGGTTGGCTGACTAGAACGCAACCGCTCCATAATTGCGACTTATGTTAAATCTCGAAATCCCGGCATCCTGCCACAAAACCGGTGCGAATTTCCGACAGTTTCAGGAAAACGAATGTTTCTTCCGGTGACGTCTTGAAGGACGATGCCCGCAGTATCACTATTAGACTAAGTGTCCTTAAACCAAGACTTGTTCATTGTTTTCACTCCCTGATTGGCTGCGTTCCAAGCCAAAGCAGCTCACCGAAGCAAATCAAAAGCCCGCAAGCGAGCTTGATGCCGAACCGGTTGCGAAGGTCGGCACCAATATCGACCGGCCGGTCATCAATCTTTATCGACCCCACATCACCTCCGGGGATTGTCTGATTGTCACCGGGTATCAGGACTTCTTGTCTTCGCTGTCGATTTTGATGAAGGAATTGCCCGAGCTGCGGGATCTGGAAAACGACAGCGATATCCGGATCCGGATATCGTTCGGGATCGACACTGCGAATACCAAAAGACTGACAAACCCCAAACCAGTCACCCAAGAAATGAAAATCTACTGGCTGGAGCGCTCCGGGCTTCAAGTGGAAGAGGACCACGATCTCATCGCAGTGCTGGCAAAACACGCCATCAAAACCGGGAAAATTGATCTGCGTGTCTTCGATCCGGAGCTCGCCAAACGCAAGTTGGGTATATCTGGGGATCGGCGGCTACACTCAAAAATCGTCAGTTCCCCAAAAGGTGCCGTCGCCGGGTCCGCAAACTTTTCCTACTCAGGGCTCTACAGAAACATCGAGTATGCCGATGACCTGGATGCGGGCACGCATGAACTTCAGGTCGAACGCACAGAAGCCGCCGAGCAGGCTTGGGATGTGTCTGTCGATTGGAATACCGAGGCGCTGGAGATACTCGAAAAGCTTATCAAACCGGTGACCGCTGAAGACGCGATGGCGCGAACACTTTCGGAGCAAAAGGGGTTTGAACCCTGGCTCACTGGCGCCCGAAAAGAGATCACGAGCCATACGCTGTTTGGGTATCAACAGGAGCTGACCTATGAGGCGTGTTCCATCGTCTATGACCATGGCATCGCCTTCGTAGAAGCGCCAACCGGTTCAGGAAAGACAGAGATCGGCTGTCACCTGGCCGAAGCATTGTCAGAAACATTCTCAGAAGTCGTGCCCCGCTCCCCCGTCCATGGCGTTGCGCGAAAAAATGCGGCTGTAATTGCCCCGCCCAAAGTTATTCCCAGTTGGCGCAAGTATTCGACAAACTCGCTCCAACCTGTCGCGAATAGCAAACTTGCCAAACAACACCTCCGCGGCGCTGGCGATGAAGAAAAATCTGGGCTCAGGCTCGATCAGTTTGGCATTCTTATAATCGATGAAAGCCACACGGTTACACCAGGCTTTGAACAAGCATCTCAAATGGCTTCAGCCATCGAACTTGCCCCACCAAGCTGGAATGTCTGTCTGTCAGCAACGCTGCTCGGGAACCGGGATGTCGACTGGTTGACCCATATGCAGGAGAAGCGGGCGTCCATTTTCATGACCCCAACCTTCATTCAGGCCATGGGTGAGTTGTTCGAGCGCGAAACCCACGTTCCCAAAGATATCTTCAACCAGGATGCACAACTGGCCGTTTTGTCAGAACCCGACACGACGCTCACGCGAGAGGCTCGCACCGAACTCGCGCAACTTGTTTCTCCGTTTTTGACACGCAGACAAAGGCGATGCATTGGCGAGGACGAAGATCCCAGGAAGCACAGTTACCCGAAACTTGAAAACCACGGGCGCCCGAAGAAACTTATGGTGACAAAGCCTCAGCAAACGCGCCTGGATGAGATTGTGGCACTCTGTAAAGAACTTGCGCCTGGCGGTAGGGTGACCGCTGTCGAGAAAAGCCGGTTCGGGCATGTCAGCACGCAACAAAGCACCCAGGACCAACTCTACATCCGCAACCTTTTGAACATTCTGCGCGTGAGCGCCGCCCAGGCCCATTGGGAGATGTCTCATGGAGCTATTGGCAAATCGCTTCGCGACTTCGAGCGTGGCGGAAAATCGAAGAAAAAGGTGCCCCACCGCGACCAGTCCGACATGTTCGAAGCATTGGGAATAGAAGCGCCTGAACCCACAAAGAAATGCGACGCGCTAAACCAAAAACTGGGTCTCAGTGTTCTCAAGGAGCTTGATGAGAAGCGGTATGAGGCATGCCTGAGAATACAAAATGAAAAAGACAGAGTCGTCTTTCTCGCAGAACGGACGGACACACTAGAGATTTTTGCAGAAGCACTGTCGCGCAAAGGCCACCACACCAACTATGTCGTGGGAAACCAAACCAAGGGTGAAGATCGCGCCGTGAAGGTGATCTTTGGAGGTGGCCCCGACAGCTTCAAGCGTATCACACAGGGCAAGTCCGTTGAGTCTTACTTCCGACCTGGAGGAAAGAACGAACCAAAAGGATCTGCCTCGGTTTTTCTGACTTACAAAATGGCTGAAGGTATCAACCTTCAGTCGTCAGACACGCTGGTGTTGCTTGGTCTGACCTCGAACCTGAAAGAGCTCATCCAAGGTCTGGGTAGGATCGACAGGATCGATAGTGAGTTCGGGGTCGTCAATTATCACCTTATTGATGTGCCAGTAGGTCAGTTTGCATCTGACGAAAAAATCGCCCAGCGCATAGAGAACTATAGAACTTTGGCTGGGGAAGAGCTGATCGACGCCGTCTTAGAAGAAAGCACCGAAGACGCAGAACTGATCCTCGATAGTGTTGTTGAATATCTGCGATCCCCAAGGCGGCTTCGCGACAATAACTTTCACGACGTGCTGGAACGCACCAAGCAAACAATCCCCGAAGACCGCTACAAACTCATCGACAAGGCCAAAATCCAGGGCACCTGGGGCGCCGAGTTGGCGCTCCTATCGGCCCGTGAGAAATTCACGGCGCTACATCTCAAAGGACTTAGCAAGAGCAATAGCTTCTTTCCGCCTCGCCTGCTGCTTCTAAAGGATACTGCGCAAGGCCTGATATTGGAACGCGACCAGCTGGCCTGCGTCCAATCTCTGGAGACTGCATACGAACGGACCAGAAGCCTGGGTATGGAACACACCCACATGTCACTGGAAGATCTCTCTGAAGCGCTAGAGACGATTTCAGAGCAGATTGGCAAGCTGACCGAGTGGGACTTGCGCCCCGCTCGCGTTGAGAGCCTCATGAAAGCCTGCGCCGAGTTCATGGGACGCAAAGGTGGTGTCGAACTCAGTGATCAAGAATTGTTTGGCCATATGGCACTGCCTGCCGTGGAAATGGTGTGTGAGGCGTGGAGCCGTGAGCTTGATCCCTTCTGGGAAAAAGCGAAACACGAAGTGCGTGACAGCTTCGCCTATGAGGGTCTTCCCAAGGGGTACATCGCGCTTCAGGTTATCCTGGAAAAGCTCGAAAGCGATCATCAGGCGTCCGCAGAGATCCATGAGAAGATGGTCCGGGTCATCGAAGAAGCTGAACATATTTCACGCGACCACGAACCCGCAATTGGACAGCGCATTTCAGTGGTGTTCTTTTCGGATGGTGCAGGCGAGCACTAGGCAGCCTCAGACAGCAGCGAAGCCAGATCACTCAGTTTTACCAAGTGTCCTCGCGTCGTCTTACCTTCCATTTGCGCACCATGGGTCTCAATCCCTTTGCTCTCAAAATCAGACAGGAGTTTTCGGGACGTAGTTCCTCTTGACCTAGCCAGTGTAGCTACCGGCATGTACTCGCTTTGAAAGATCGCAAGCTGCTGCGGTCTGACCAAGAAAGACTCGCTTGGGCCATGCGGAACTTTGCGTGATCCGAGCAGGCCCAGCTTGCACCAATGTGTCACCGCCTGAGCCTTCCAACCCGTCAACTTTGCGACATCATTTGCGGTCCAGTCTTTTGACAACCGCTGCGTCCCAAGTTCGCGGTCGATGTCGGAAACTGAAAAATGAAACTCACCAAGTCGCATGTTTTCTTCCGCAACAACAGGTTTGATAACGCCTGTGGAGATTTTCTGAAGAACATGCATCAAAGCAGCTCGATAAGTTGTGCGCCTCAGGTTGAGCTGATTGAACGGAATAGTTTCTCCCGCTTGAACTTTAGTGCAGTTTCGAATGTTTGTTGTGAGCTCTTTTAGGCTTTCACCGTCAATGCAGCCATCAACAAGTGGAGGACGGTATTCAGCAGCAACCTCGTGGATCAATTCTGACGCGCGAAGCAGATCAAATTGCTTTCTTGTAACACCAAGGTAGTCTCTGGCCTGCAACCCATCCCAATACCGCTTCCTATCCAGATAGATGTTCGAAATTTCGAAGCGTGGAATCATCGTATGCCGGTGCCCATACCCGCTATGGGCTTGCTTTCCGGCAATTTGACCTGACTGAACCTCAGCCACCAAGCGCTGTGCAGAAATTCCCAGTTCCTTGGCCGCTTGTTTAGCCGAGACCCATTCCCGAGCTTGCAACGGCGTTAGCTTTCCCAGGTAGGTTCCCTTGAACTCGGTTGAAGCAGCACGCGACACTGCATCTCTGAAAGGCTGGTACGCATCATCTTCGAACTTCATAAGTCTTTGATACCAGCTTCCGAGCATGGACGGCACAGAGTTGGATTCTGAATTTCCTGCCAGTATCAACCCTCGAACGTGTTCTTCGAACCCATTTGGCCAATGGTCAAATACAGTTGCCAACGGCTCAATCAGTTCCAACGAATCTGCAACGCTTTTGGGTGTTTGTGTTTTCCCAGACTTGCCCGTGCGGTTCTGAGCGAAACCACTCGCTAGGAAATTAATAAAAGCGCCAATGTCTTTTGGGACCTGACGCCCTCCTGCAAGGTCAAGAAACCGCTTGCCAACCGTTGAATCTCCCGCAATCAAGGCGGAGATGATCACTTCGTGGTCCTTTGCTGCCACCCCTGAGAAATTTGAGTAGCTAAAGCCACATCTGCATTTATCAAAGCCGCCGGACGTCGGACGCAATGTGGTTTTGCAGACAGGGCAAACATCTTGAAGACGCGTTTTGTGATGGTGACAGGCTGTCACCAAGTAATGACGCCAAGTTTGTTGAAAGGGTAAGCCATCGGCAAGACATGAAGGGCAAATCGGATCGCTATGATGCCGCTCGAAACGCCAGCTTAAGCTGGGTGACTCAGGTTTGGCAGAAGGGGAGATAGCAACCAACAAACCTTTCTCTAAGCCCATCTCTTGCTCAAAGTGCTCGATGTTCTCGACTAGAATTCGCCCATACTTCCGCCGGAACCGTGTCAAAAATTCAGAGACATCTCTGTATCCATTTACATGGGCTAGACGACGCAAGTATCCGATAAGGCTCTCGCCTTTCAATGGTGGTACTGCAAACAAACCCGGCACCTCATACACCTCGCATAATCGCAAGCTCATGCGACGTCATAGGCTCTACTTCGAGACCAGCATCTGCCATGACTCTGATGTATGACCTGATCAGCTCAGTATCCGATGGTGGTTCTTCTTGAAAAAACGACTGATACGGATCTCGCTCCAGGCCTGAATCCGTCGCTGCCCTGGCAATCGTTTTGGTGCTGTATTGTAAATTTTGGGCACCCAATGCCAGGGGCGCGCGCAGCACTTCCAACGCCACTGGCACACGTCCGCCGGAAACACCGTACAATCGCCGTACCATATCGTCTTGGTCAAACTCCAAAAGGATGCCGGACTCCTCAAGACAATAGAAGGCCGCAAAGATTGCATCGCAGAACGCGATACGATCAGCCTCAACGCTCCACCAATAGGGGTTCATTCGAATGGTGTTCAAACAGCGTCCCGCAAACTGCTCGTTGCTGTCCATAACCGCTTCGAACATTGGCAACCCAGCTAAAATCAGAGTGACTGAGGTTTCATCAACAATAGTCTTGAAGTGATCAGCGGCTTGTCGACGCGAGTGTCTAGTCAGAGTTTCGGCGCAATGGTTCACTTCGTCGATAATGATAGTTTGAATGCCGTGCTCAGCTACGAGCCGAAAGAGACGTTCTCGAATTTGGGCAGGTCGCTCTCGTTCTACGAAATCAAAGCCCATGCTTCGCAAGCAGGAACCGTAATAATCCCGCTCGGAAGGCCGTGGCGCAAGTCGGCCCAGAATGACATCTGAAGATACCAGAATAGCACTTGGGCCGTGGCGGTCATTTTCAACTTGTGCCTTCAAGTCCTTTGTCAGTTCTGTCTTTCCACATCTCGTCGGCCCCAAGATTGGTATGATCCGTCCACCCTCGGTTGCTGCAATATTCAAAAGACGTTTTATCTCCGAGACAGCCCATTCGTGGCGGCTATGTCGGATGAATGCACCTTGCAGAGCTCTACTAGTTGTTTGGTCCAGCATCTTTTCTTTCGACCCTTGGCAAGTTCTTTGATCTCGTAACTGCGAGCTTGTTGTGACCAACCTCTGACCGTATTTGGTCAATTAGTTGTGGTTCTTTCAAACTTCTGTTCTGCATATCAGCGGCCCGCAACTTGTCGATTTCCGCAGAGCGGTTCCTTTGCAGTTTAGTTTTTTTGCCCTGCTTATACGTCCTGCGCGCTTGGATATCTTTGTGGATCTCCAAAGCCGTTTTGATTGGTCCGTTGTGTTTCGCCTTGGGTGACCGGCATTCTCTTAGCTCACGATAAGAAAGTGCTGCCAAGTCTTTTGCTTTGTTGGACGCGCGCACCAACTCGCCTGTATGCGGATCCACGACCAAAATTTCCCTAGCATCAAGTGGAGCATAGCGTATTTCAACACGCTGGCGCGGGCCTAGTCGTCGGTACAGCCTTGCCAAGTCTTCAGAGTTGTATTGCATACTCTCGAATTCGATACCGTAGTGCCACAGAGTTCGAGATTCGGATTGGATCATCAGCGCTGCGTGATGCTCGTCCAAAGACGGGGGTTCTGGCACTATGTGTTCATCTGCCAATCTGTCCCAAGCAGCGCTAGGTGTTTCACCCCGTTTAAAGATGTCTTGGACTTTTCTCCTCGGAGTTCTTCCATATTCGTCGTAGCGCCAGCGTTGCATTATTGAATTGAACACTCTTAGCGTCAGACGGGCTTCATCCATTGCTTTTTTGGTTCGATCCCGGTCGGGATACGCCTTTGACTTAGTCGCACCCGGAAGCTGGCTGACTTTGCTTCGAACTGCCCCGAACAAGTTTTCGATAAACGGCTTTTCCTGGGGTTTTCGAGGTTGCGCCCAATGGCCATGGACACCAGCAACTTCGATAAAAGCATCGATGGGTTCGCCCACGTTCTCTGAACCCTGATCCATTACAACCACTTTCGGCAGTGCGGCGATTTTTTTCCTGTTTACAATTTCGTGCTGTTCGAAAAAGTCTTCCTCTGGGTAGCTAATCATCTCCTTTAGAGCTTTGGCCACATGTTCTGATGATGGATCTGGTAGGAAGACCTGAAATGCGACAATCCAACTAGTAGCACAGTCAATCGCTGCACAAATCCACGGCCGACCTATTACCTCCCCGCTATCATCAACCAGCATTATGTCAGCTTTTGTGCAGTCCAATTCTATTTGATCGTAAGGTGCTGTTATATCATAGTATTTTTGGGCAATTCGCATGTGTTGGCGCGCCTCGTTACTGCCCAGTTGCCACTTTAGAACGTCAAAATGAGGGATTGTGTGCACAATCGCTTCGACTGCCTTGCGTCCGCAGCACCCAGGTTTTATGCCATTCTCATGGCAAACCAACTGGTATTGAATATAAGCGTCGCTAGACAGACTTGTTAGATTTTGTCTGTCCGAAGACGTATATTGCATTTCCAATAGATCGAGCACTATCTCTTGGAAAACGCTGTCAAACCTTGGCATACGATTTCCTGAATTGCTGCGCTTGGGCAAAAGCGCGTCCGGCCCGCCGCGCCGATACAATTTGACCCAATTCTGAACAGTCGATTGCCTCGGAAAACGGTTACCCTTGATTTTGAAGGTGGGTTCTTCGGCGAACTCGCGTTGAAGTATCGGTATGCGTTTTGCCCAATGAACGCCTTCCTCCCCAAGCTTTAGTGCATTTTCCACAATGCGTAGTCTGAGCTGAGCTTCACGTGCATCTTTAGCGGTTACATTACGAGGACGTTTGTCGAAGCCTTCTTCCTTCACTAGCCCATCGTGCACATGGTCTCGATATTCTTGTCCAGATATCTCAAAAGGATCAACTTGGGAGTTCGATATCTGATATGCATCCCGCCCAGCTATCGCTCCATCGACAGCATAGGTTTCTCCCCTATATTTGATGGTTCTCTGGTGCCGCCTTTTGACAATCTGCTTCAAAATTCGATTACCTCCAGATGTCTTCGGTCGCGGTTCGCAGTATTCAGGTTCGTGGATGGCCCAAGAGCTTCACATGAAAAATCGAACACCAGATAGCCATCAAGAATAAGGCGAAGAATCTTCGCTTGGGGGATGCCAATATTCTCTCTTAGTTCTTTGAACGTCACACGTTGCTGTTTGAGACACGCTATTTTGCTTGCAAGTTTAGGGGCGGTCTCTTCGGCTTGTCCTTGCAATAGCAGCCAAGCATTTCGATCAATCGGCCCCTGCAATAAGGACTCAGTTACAATGACAAGCGAGATTCCGACTTCGGCAAGAAGTGAAGGATAGTCCAGGTACTCAGGTTTCTTATCTATGTGAGCGCTGTGCTTGGCGTCCAAGTAGAACAAACGGCCGTCGACAAGTTTGACTTCTAGGTCTGGTGTATAAAGCTTAGGCCTGTACCGACGCCCTTCATAAGCCTCTAGCGCTGCTTCTTTGTTTGCAAATGCTCTTCCGGTTCCCATGTCGATTGTGCAAGGCTGTGGCTTAAGCGAGACCACACGAGGGTCGACCTGCATGCAACGAACCAGTGCTGCTTCCATTTGGCTTTCGAGCTGAATGACGCCTGGGAACTTGACGCCAGACATTTTGCCAGCGCGTTTTTTCATTCCGCGCTTGTGAACGCGTCGGGCCGTCGGGGGTGCGTGTCGATCTATCCTCATACGGGCTCTATACATGCATCCATTCGCATTGGCAATGGGCTCGATGCGAATAAAATGATTGCGACCGATGATGACTGAAGACGAATTTCAAGATTTGGCCAAAACTGAAAACTGGATTGCCCTCGGAGCGTGGCTGAATCGCGTTGTCCAAGACAGCCAAGCCTGCGGGTACGCGTTTCCGGACGATGCACTCCAAAGCGTTGCCGCTATTAGAGGCACAAAGCCTGCAAGCCTTCGCAATCCGATGTCCGCGGCGAAATGGTTAGAACAGAACCGACCCGATCTTTTTGAATCAAAGCCCGACTGGCTGGCCATGATGCAAGTTATTTTGCTTTCAAGGATAGATCGGTATGACCCTAGGAAATCCAAAGAGATAGCTGATGCCGTTCTTTCAGGGGAGTTATCTCAGGCGGAAACTAAGTCTATTCTTGATGAAGTTCGATTGGCGGAGAAGCCTGCGGTCGTGATTGCTAGAGGTGGTTTTGGCGGCCAGCGAAGAGCCCGAGACTTCGAAGTAAACGCAAAAATGCTTTTCAAACAGAACACTAGTGACATTTTCAATATGGAAAATTTGACTGTTCGAGAAGGCAGAACGTTCGAGCCTCTTGCCACAGACTTAATCGTATACAAAGGCTCGGAGCCTTTTGCGGCGATTGAGATCAAAGGCCCGAGGAATAGAATTGATCCTGGCTACTTGATTGACCAACTGGCAAGAGCAGCACTTCTTTTGAGAAAGGTTCCTCAAGTACTATACGTTGTTCCTGAGCAATCTGAGTACAAACTGGGTGAACTTGTAGCGATACGAGACAAACTCGAAATCGAAGGAATTAAATTTGGGACATTGCCGGAGAAAAGTCGGCTCGCACCAAAAGATCTAAAAGTTCTGGGATGATCCACTCTCTAATGTTGGGTGGTATGCCGTGCGCGAAGGTCTGCAATGCGCAGACAGCGGACTTTGCAAAGTCTTGGGTACAGATCGTAATAGAAGTCTCTTTTCTCAGAACTCTGGGCCTGAGCATCGCTGGCTGGGGATTAGAAGCGCGAACAACGGATTCAGTTTCAAGGTTCAAATCCATCTCAGCGGATCGCCTAGAGACTGTTGATCTTCCCCGAGTTCAGAGCGGAGCGACCAGGTAGAATGATGCGGCGCGAGTGACGCCAATTTATTTCCTACCAACCCGGCGCGGGCAGGGATTGGCTCAAGGCAGTTCCAGGAAGGGTCAAGATAGGCGCAGAATACAAATGGCTGAACAGAGTTCTGGACTGTGACATAGATGATCTTCGCCGAGGTTGGGTGTGGGTGAACTAGTAGTTGAAACGCAAACCCAAGCCGGCACCTTTATCGTAGGGGCGGTCGGAACCTATACCGATTAGGAAATCAGCATAAATTGCGATGCCAGGACTGAGGTTCTTGCCAATCTGGAACTCAGCGGTCGCTGGCCAAGCATCGTTCTCCCAGTCATATGGTGCTTTGATGTCAGCCTTGGCCCAGTACCCATCGCCAAACGGTTGTAGCGCAATCAACCGCATCGCAGTTTGGTTTATGTCCGTCGGGCCATTGTATGAAGCAAAATGCTGGAGCAGTGGGATCAGCGTCAGCCCTGATTTTGTGTTTGCAAAGGCGAACCCGCCAAAAGGCGCAATTTGATCGGACCCGGTTCCGATCCCTTTTTCCGGGTCGCCAAAGTCCAGAATCCACTCCAGACCAATGGCCGACTTGATGGCCCACGTTTCGTTGAGCGGTCTCTGAGAGGGAAAATAGATCGCTTTGAGGCTCAATTTCTCGAAGTCAGTGAACCGAGTTCCAGTCACATCCGTTGAGTTGTAGTGCAACTCATATTTCAGTTTCAGATCAGGCCGCAGCATGTATGCGCCATCTATAAAGGCGTCCTGCTTGTCAGCACCGTTGCCCAAATCAAAATACTGATACCGGATGTCCGTGTTATTAACTGCGGCCAAAGGGTTTGAAGCGTTTTCATCGGCGATTGCTGGGGCCGCAACAATGCCAGTCGCCAATGCAAGGACAAGCGCTTGGATTTTCATATTGTTTCCAGAATTTTTGTTGTGGATGCCAAGCCCCACATCAAGCATATCATTATCTGATGCGGGGCTTGCATTACTCTTATCAGCTTCACCTTTTAGTCGGGCTGAATGTCCCGCTTGGCGACAAAGGCATCCACCGCTGCGACGGTTTCAGGACGAAGGTTCACGATACCTTCATAGGGACGTCCAGTCGCGGCCGGTTGATCGGGGTACATTTCCTTAAATTTCAGGTGGCGGGCAATAATGCGGTTAAACTCATGTCCAGCCCATGCTCCGATCTCGGTCGATACGCTCTGTTCTTCGCGGGGGTCGCGGAACAGGTTGTAGAACTTGGCCACGATAGCATTTTCACCTTTGGCCGGAACTTTGAGTTTGATGTGTTCCTTTACCACCTCTTTCAGCGAATTGATCGAGTAGATCAGTACATGATCCCTGCGCCCATGCGTATCGCCAATAAACATCAGGGACGTCTGATCGACACCGTCAATGATCCGGTCGCGGGGGATGGCATCCATCGCTCCGCCGATACGCGCAATTGACGTGAACAAATCAGAGATATGAATAATGTCAGATACAATCGAGTCTCCCTCGATCAAGCCGGGCAGGCGGGCGAACGCATCCACCCGAACGCCTCCTTCAGACGTATCGGCCTTGCCGCCCCGGAAGACCAGCGGTGAAAACCCACTGCCGGGGGCATATTTGGTGAAGTGACCGTTGTCGCCCATCAAAACGATCAGGGTATTGTCCCTAAGCCCCAGCGCATCGACTTCGTTCAGAATGACCCCGATCCATTCATCCAGCTCTTCCATGCTTTCAACGAATGTACCGCCGTTGGGTGTCGTGAACGCCGCTCTCGTCGTGCGCGTTGTCGACAGAGGGACAAGCGGCCAGTATTGCAGGAAGAACGGTTCATCCCGTTCTGCTAGCAGGCGCAACTGTTCCATCGCCTGTGCCTGATAGCGGATGTTCATTTCATTATATTTGTCCTGGGTCCATTTCTCACCCGGTTCCATATGGACTTCGCGGACCTCCCCGCCAATAACAGCTTCGAGGCCGGTAATCATGTGTCCCGGATCAGGGCGAAACCAATCATCCAGCGTGTATTTGGAGTTGTAGTTGTCTTCCCCTATGGCCATGGTGATTTCTTCCTTGGCTGCATCTTCGTTGAAGATGGCCAACTGGCCCTGCTGATGGATGGGGAACGCGGCGTAGTCAAAGCCCTGATAAGTAGGCCAGGATTCCTGAATGTCGCCCATGTGCCATTTGCCAACATGCGAGGTGTTGTAGCCTACGGATTTCAGAACTTCGGCAATTGTGACTTCTTCATCGGCAAGGCCAAAACCTGAAATATCGACGGCGGTATCGCCCATCCCATTGCGATACGGCTGGCGACCCGTCATGAAGGCGACCCGCGACGGTGTGCAGGACGGCTCGGTATACATGCGCGCAAACCGCATGCTTTCCTCTGCGAGCGCGTTGATATTGGGCGTCGAATACCCGCGTATCGCGTTCATCTCGGGCATACCCATGTCGCCAAAACCCATATCGTCAATAAGGATGTAGAAGATGTTTGGAGGGTTCCCTCCGTTTTTCTCACGAAAATCGGCCAGCAGTTGGTCAACCTGTGCGTCGTTCTCGACCCAAACGGCTTCGTTTTGCTGCTTCAGGACATAGTATTCCGCATCATGCACGATATTGCTGTCCTGAGCTGCCGCCGTGATAGCGGAGCCGGTAAAGACCAGCGCTGAGAGGAACAGTTTTGATTTCATGAGATACCCCTGTTTCATGATTTACTTGTTTTCAGACCTTCAAGGATCAGATGATGGCAAAAGGTTGAAAGGGAGAGTTCGCTGTCTTCAGCCTGTGAGCGCAACAACTCTTTTTCGCTTTTGGTTAGCAGCGTTACGACGCGTTCGGTGCGCGCAGTATCGTCAGGCAACGATGGGCGTCCGAACCTCTTCCCTCTCGATTTGTCTGCTTTGTCTTGCAATTGTCCAAGCCTACATATTCGAATAACATTTCATGAAAACTACCTGCGGGGCGGAATGGACGACATCAAAAAACGATCAGCCCCCAAAAAAACCTGCGCCCCAAACACACTTTTTTTGCAGGACCCTTCGCAATTCCGCGAGCTGTCCCAATGGGATGTTGAGCTACGCCAAATTGAGGAGGGAACTATGAACTCTTCGGTATCCGTTTGGGCAGGTCTTGACCTTCAAATGATTGATTTGTCGTTTGATAAGGCTGTGTACCAAACTGGTGTTTCTCGCCCTGACATTCTAGCGTTTGGCTTACCAGACAAAGGGAGTGTACGGACTTGGCTTAACGGCTCACCCTCAGACACCGCTCTGATGAATTTTGGTAGCGGAGACCCTTTTGAAGGCGTGAGCAATTCAACGCTCACAGGCCTGACCTTTGGCATCAACATCCGAAGGGCTCAACGGATCGCCGACGATTGCGGTCTTGATATCAGCACCGTGCGAAATGACGCTTTAAGATCTTTCGTTAGCGACGCTGGAAAGCTTCATTCCTTAGTCAAAAACAAAGCGCGCTTTCTAATTGGATCAGCGGCCGGACCAAGCTCTGATAGTGAAGAGAGTGATATGATCTTTGAGCTTCTGGAAATGCTGGTGGTAGGCGAAAAATGGAGTGATCGGCGAAACAGTAAAAATAGAACCCGTTTAGCACAACAAGCCGTTGAGTTCATGCGGGCCCATTTGATGGATAACGTTTCAATCGGTGAAGTATGTGCAGATATTCAGGTATCTGCATGCACTCTTCGTCGCGCGTTTCAGGAAACATATGGGGTGAGCCCCAAGCAGTTTTATCTAAGAGCCCGTCTCGGTGCTGTACGCCATGAACTGGTGTCCTGCTCGCCAGAGGAGAGTATATCGGACATCGCAAACGCTTACGGATTTTGGCACATGGGTCAGTTCGCGCGAGACTACAGAGCACTCTTTGGACAACTGCCGACACAAACGTTGTCAGGCAAAGTGAACTGAAACAGAGCTTGGCAACAGTCTTTGGCGCAAAGTTTGTGTTAAGCAATTGTAGTTGCGGAGCCACTGTCAGAGTTCAGTGGCTAGCGACGCTGAGACCTTGGCAGTACGCGGCCTAACTTGTCCGCAACACGAGAATTGCAAAGTCGGATTTTGTAGGTCCGCTTCGGGCTGGAAGCGGCCATCCGAAAACCTTCCCCGGCAATACGGCGATGGCGCGAAACAGGCAAAGAATGAGACCCGAAGATATGGAGCCTCGAACCAAGAAAGTTGAAGGTTAATGCGCCCAAAGTTTTGGGCCAAAAATGCAATTCTTTGGGCGAAATGCAAAGCTATGGGCGCACCTACACCATGATCAGAAATCCAGATTCTCAACACTCAAGGCGTTTTTCTGGATGAACTCTCGACGAGGTTCCACGACGTCACCCATCAACTTGGTGAACAGATCATCCGCCTCGACCATGTCATCCACGCGCACTTGCAGCAGAGTCCGCGCATCCGGATCCAGTGTCGTTTCCCACAGCTGGTCAGGGTTCATCTCACCCAGGCCTTTATAGCGCTGCAAGGACAAGCCCTTTTCACCCTCTTCCAGAATGGCGCGCAACAAGTCCAGCGGACCGTGGATCATCTGGCTGCGATCACGACGGTTCAAAGTGGCCGGAGAGTTGTAGATCTCTTGCAGGCTCTGCGTAAAGCTGCCGGTCTTGCGCGCCTCGCCAGAACGCAGCATCGGGCCATCCAGCGTGCGAACCTCTTCAACACCGCGCAGGATTCGGGCCAGCCGGATGCCGTGATCCTGTGTGATCCGACCCTGCCAACCGCGTTCGTATTCCAACGCGATCAGATCCAGCCGTGCGGCGACTTTGTCAGCCACACCTTGCAGATCGGCGTCCACCGCACCCGGCACGAAAGCCCCAGCCACGGCGGCCTGTTCCAGAATATGACGCGGGTAATGCGTTGGAAACGCGTCCAGCACACGTTTCAACTGGCGCGCTTCGTCCACCACGCGGGTCAGATCCTGACCGACGATCTCTTCGCCCGAGCCCAGTTTCAGAACCGCGCCTTCGACGCCCTGATTGATCAGATAGTCATCCAGAGCGGCCTGGTCCTTCAGGTAAACCTCTGACTTTCCGCGGGAAACCTTGTACAGCGGCGGTTGCGCGATATAGAGGTACCCGCCCTCGATCAGTTCCGGCATCTGCCGATAGAAGAAGGTCAGCAACAGGGTCCGGATATGCGCGCCGTCCACATCCGCATCGGTCATGATGACGATCTTGTGGTAGCGCAGCTTTTCGATGTTGAATTCATCGCGGCCAATGCCAGTGCCAAGCGCCATGACGAGGTTGCCAATTTCCTGAGACGATAGCATCCGGTCGAACCGGGCGCGCTCGACGTTCAGGATTTTCCCCCGCAAGGGCAGAACCGCCTGCGTCAGACGATCCCGTCCGGTCTGTGCCGATCCACCTGCCGAGTCACCCTCGACGAGGAAAACTTCGGTTTTCGACGGATCTTTCTCGGAACAATCCTTCAGCTTGCCCGCCAGATAGTTCACGTCCATCGCCGTCTTGCGCCGGGTCAGCTCGCGCGCCTTCCGCGCAGCTTCCCGGGCCAACGCAGCCTCGATGATCTTGCCGACGATATTCTTGGCCTCGTTGGGGTTTTCTTCGAACCACTCGGCCAGTTTTTCATTCATCAGACCTTCGACAGCCGGACGGACCTCGGAGGAAACCAGCTTGTCCTTGGTCTGGGACGAGAATTTCGGGTCGGGCACTTTCACCGACAATACGCAGGTCAAACCTTCGCGCGCATCGTCACCGGTGAAGCTGACCTTTTCCTTTTTCGCGATCCCGCTGGACTGCGCATAGTTGTTGATCGTCCGGGTCAAAGCCCCCCGGAACCCAGCCACGTGGGTCCCGCCGTCGCGCTGCGGGATGTTGTTGGTGAATGGCAGCACCGTTTCGTGGTAGCTGTCATTCCACCACATGGCGATCTCGACACCGATATCGTCGCGCTCGCCCTTGATATAGATCGGCTCGGGCATGGCCGGCGTTTTGGATCGGTCGAGGTATTTGACGAACTCCTTTACGCCGCCCTCGTAGAACAGCTCGGTCTCCAGCCGCTCGGCAGGGCGTTCGTCGATCAGGATGATCCGCACGCCCGAGTTCAGGAATGCAAGTTCGCGCAGCCGTTTTTCCAACGTCTCGAACGAGTATTCGAGATTCGAGAACGTGTCGGTCGACGCCAGAAACCGCACTTCGGTTCCCGTACGATCGCCGCATTCGCCGACTACCTTCAGATGCTCTGCCGTTTCACCGCCCTCAAATCGCGCCACGTGCTCTTTGCCCGCGCGCCAAATGCGCAGCTCCAGCCAATCCGACAGCGCGTTTACCACCGAAACACCCACGCCATGCAGGCCGCCCGACACCTTGTAAGAGTTGCTGTCGAACTTGCCGCCCGCGTGCAGCTGGGTCATGATGACCTCTGCCGCTGAAACGCCTTCTTCCGGGTGGATATCAACCGGAATTCCGCGACCGTTGTCGCTGACCGAAACGCTGGAATCCGCGTGAATTTTCACGGTCACATGGTCGGCGTGACCCGCCAGCGCTTCGTCAATTCCGTTGTCGACAACCTCATACACCATGTGGTGCAGGCCCGATCCATCATCCGTGTCCCCGATATACATCCCGGGGCGTTTGCGAACGGCCTCTAAACCCCTGAGAACTTTGATGGAATCTGCGCCGTATTCTTGAGGAGCCTGTGCGTCTTCGGACATTCAGTCAGTACCTATATTATTTTGGTACCTTATACGTTTTCTGGTGGGGATTGTCACGCGATCCCCCAATATTTTGTGTGTGCTCAAGTCGTTTTCTGCCCATCTGAATCCACCTCATAACCGGTCGATGTCAGAAGCGATATCCGCCGCGATTTCCAGCGCATTGACATCTTTGCGTTCGGCCGACAACCGAAGCCCCAGAATGTCCGACTGAAACCGGGCCGCCAGCCGATCCGGGTCATGTTCAGGCCGGATTTCACCGGCAGCCTGGGCGCTGCGAAACAGGTCGGCGAAACACGCCTTCATTTCCGCCATGTGAAGCGCGGCCTGATCCGCAAGCGCATGATCCTTCGCCTGCAACTCGGCATATGTCTTTGCCAACATGCAAGCCTTTGCCGGGTTCTCGACCGCTTCGATGACCAAACGAGGTTGCGCCTTGAGCGCTTCCTTCGGCCCCAGTCTTTCAGCAAGGGCGTTCAGGCGCGCCATGCCTTCTTGCGTGTAGCTTTCCAGCGTCAACGCATAGAGCGCATCCTTCGACCCAAAAGCTGCGTAGAAACTGCCGGGTTTCAGCTTCAATGCCCGCTCAAGGTCCTTCAGCGACGTACCAGCCCAACCCTGACGCCAAAAGATGTCACGGGCCTTCTCGATCAACGCGTCGCGATCATATGCGGGTTTACGGGGCATCGGCATCACCAATTCTTGAACATTCACTCAAATATATACTTGAGCGATCGCTCAAGAAACCCTAAATACCACCCATCGCGCCAGAAACAGGAGTTCCGACATGGCCACTTTCCCGTCTCATGACCTCGAATCCGCACCCGAAGCATCCAAACCGCTGTTGGAAAAGTCCCAGGCCGCTTTTGGCCGTTTGCCGGGCCTGCACAAGGTGATGGCAGAAAGCCCACAGCACCTTGAAGGATATCAAGTTCTGCACAGCCTGTTCTTGCAGACCGATTTTGACAACGATGAGAAGACCGTCGTCTGGCAGACCATCAATGTGGAAAACGAATGCCATTACTGCGTGCCCGCGCACACCGGCATCGCAAAGATGATGAAGGTATCAGACGAGATAACTGAGGCTTTGCGCAATGAAACCCCACTGCCTTCGCCCAAGCTCGAAGCGCTGCGCACCTTCACCCTGCAAGTGATGGAAACCCGTGGCAACCCGACCGAGGAACAGCTTCAGGCGTTCTTCGACGCGGGCTATTCGCATCGTGCGGTTCTGGACGTGGTGCTGGGCCTGGCACAAAAAACCATGTCAAACTACGTCAACCACATGGCCAAAACACCGGTCGATGAAGTCATGCGCGGTTTCCTGTGGGAGCGCAAAGTCAACGAACCGGCCTAAGCCGCCACGACCGACCCCTCATCGCCTTCGGTCACGATCAGCGTCTGGGCCCGGTCACCCAACTCCTCAAACAGTTCAGGCCCGGTGCCCGTCATCCAGGCCTGAGCACCCAACGCACAAATCTCGTCATAAAGTGAAGCGCGCCGACCCGCGTCCAGATGAGCAGCCACCTCATCCAGCAACACGATCGGTGGCGCACCCACCATTGCGGCCAAAGCTCGGGCATTGGACAGGATCAATGAAACCAGCAGCGCCTTCTGCTCACCGGTCGAACAATCCTTGGCGGGAACACCCTTGGCAGCAAAGACGCCATACAAGTCTGACCGATGCGGCCCAACCAAAGTCCGACCCGCAGCCAAGTCCCTGAACCGGCTTTCATTCAAAGCCTCGCGCAAATCCTCAGCCGTTTCCGGCATCGCGCCTTCGGTTTGCAACAATTCCAACTCGGCAGACGGAAAAGCCGTTTCCGCCTGGTCCTGCGCCACCCGCAGATGGCTCAACGCCGCCAATCGCGCTGCGTGGATACGATGCCCCATCTCGGCCAGCTGACCCTCAAGCGCAGCATACCAATGCGCGTCCCGAACCTGCTCTTTCAGCAAACGGTTCCGTTCGCGCATTGCTTTTTCGTAGGTCAGCGAGGCCTCTGCATGAGACGGATCAAAACTGAGCGCAATGCGATCAAGAAACCGGCGCCGGCCTTCGGCCCCTTCAATCCACAGGCGGTCCATGGATGGAACCAGCCAGACCACCCGCGCAAGTTTACCCAGATCAATCTGGGTGGCGGATTTTCCATCAATCCTCACCTGCCGTGCTGCACCACCCTCAGACCAGGTTTCGATTTCGAAATTCTGACCCTGCGATTGCAACAGTCCCGACAGTTTCCAGCCCAACGCCTCGGGCCGCCGCGTCATCTCGGCCGCGCTTGCCCGCCGCATTCCGCGACCGGGTGAAAACAAGGATACCGCTTCCAGAATATTGGTCTTGCCCGCCCCGTTCGGCCCGTGAATCGCCACCGGTCGCCCGTCCAGAGACAACCGCGCCAGCTTGTGAGACCGAAAATGCGAGACCGTAAGCTCGGTCAGGGCCAATCCCATGACCCCTCCCTTCATCTTTTCAAAAATACTCCCGCCGGAGGCATCGCGCGTCCGCGCGATCAGACGCGCATTGGCATGACGACGTAAACCGCGCTCTGATCATTGCCTTCGCGCATCAGGGTCGGGTCGCCAGCTGAATTGAACATGAACACCGCATTCTCTCGATCCACCTGAGACGCGATCTCCAGCAGATATTTGGCATTGAACCCGATCTCCAGACGCTCATCACCATAGGCGACGGCCAGTTCTTCCTCGGCCGCGCCACTGTCTGGAGCGTTCACCGACAGGACCAGCTTGTCGCCATCCAGTTGCAGCTTTACCGCACGCGAACGCTCGGAAGACACCGTTGCCACCCGGTCCACGGCCTGTGCGAACTCGGCAGCATCCACTTCCAGCTTGCGTGTATTTCCTTGCGGGATAACGCGCGTGTAGTCGGGAAAGGTTCCGTCAATGACCTTCGAGGTCAGCGTGATATCCGGCGTGGCGAAACGCACCTTGGTTTCGCTGACCGAAACCGCGATATCCATTTCATCATCGTCCAGCAGCTTGCGCAGTTCGCCCACGGTTTTCCGCGGGACGATAACGCCCGGCATGCCCTCTGCACCATCCGGCAAATCGGCATCGATCCGAGCAAGCCGGTGGCCGTCGGTGGCCACGCAGCGCAGCACCTTGCCGCCATCGGATCCGTCGGCCACATGCATGTAGACACCATTCAGATAATACCGTGTCTCTTCTGTTGAGATTGCGAATTTCGACTTGTCGAACAACCGACGCAGCAGGGCAGCCGAAGCCGTGAAATTTGATTGATACTCCGACGACGCCATGACCGGGAAATCCTCTTTCGGCAGCGTCGCCAACGAGAAATTTGACCGACCGGCCTCAACCGTCAGACGCCCTGCCGCGCTGTCGGCGGTCAGCGTGACCAACGCTCCGTCGGGCAGTTTTCGCACGATCTCGTGCAAGGTGGTCGCGGCCACGGTGGTGGAACCGGCTTTCTCGACCTGCGCCAGGGCTTTGTCGACTACTTCGATATCCAGATCGGTCGCGCGAAACAGCGCCTGATCGCCTTCCGCCTCGATCAGGACATTGGCAAGTATGGGAATGGTATTGCGGCGTTCCACTACGGATTGGGCCTGCGAAACGGCCTTGAGAAGGGTGCCGCGTTCGATGCTGATCTTCATACCCTCAATTCCTCTGACTTGCGTACCGACATGGGCGGGACTGGCACGTTAGCGGTTCCACCCTGAGGCACAAGGATTTTTTACGGATTTCTGGGTTGGATTGCGTCCAGCGTCAAGGGCAGCGTGCCTGACAGGCACCAGTTCTGATCCAACCGTGGACTAATGCGCACAAGAAACGCCCCGGGCCCGGGGGACCGGGGCGGTTTCCTAGACTACAGGCGCGGATCAGGCTTCAAGCGACCGGCGCAGCATTTCCACATCTTCAGCGATCTGACCGTCGGTCAGTTTCAACTCTTCAATGCGCTTGACGCCATGCATGACCGTCGTGTGATCGCGCCCGCCAAAACGGCGGCCGATCTCGGGCAGCGACCGGCTGGTCAACTGCTTGCACAGATACATCGCCACCTGACGCGGACGCGCGTAAGAGCGCAGGCGCTTCGGGCCGATGATGTCAGAAAGCCGGATGTTGTAATACTCGGACACCTTCCGCTGGATCTCTTCAACGGTGATCTTGCGTTCCGAGGCGCGCAGCACATCCGCCAGACAATCCTGCGTCAGTTCCATGTCGATCTCGCGACCAACCAGCGAGGCAAAGGCGAACAGACGGGTCAGGGCACCTTCCAGCACCCGAACATTCGTCGAGATGCGATGCGCCAGAAATTCCAGAACGCCATCAGCAATCGCCAGGTCCGGATAGGATGAGCTGTATTGCTGCACCTTGTTCTGCAAAATGCCCAGACGCAGTTCATAATCGGTCGGGTGCAGGTCAACCACCAGACCACATTGCAGGCGGGATTTCACCCGATCTTCCAGATCCTTGATCTCACCCGGGGCGCGATCGGCCGAGATGATGATCTGTTTGTTCTGATCCACCAGCGCGTTGAACGTGTGGAAAAACTCTTCCTGAGTGGAATCCTTGCCGGCGATGAACTGCACGTCATCAACCATCAAAACGTCAACCGAACGGAACAGGTGTTTGAAATCCATCATCCGACGCTCGCGCAGGGCCTGCACGAACCGGTACATGAACTGTTCCGCCGACAGGTACAGAACATTTAGTTCCGGATGTTTGGTTTTCAGCTCCCATGCGATGGCATGCATCAAGTGGGTCTTACCCAGCCCTACGCCGCCGTACAGAACCAGCGGATTGAAGGTCACCGGCCCGCCCTCGGATACCCGACGCGCAGCCGCATGGGCCAGTTCATTGGGCTTGCCGACGACAAAACTGTCAAAGGTAAAGCGGGAATCCAACGGGGCGGCCTGAAGCGATTCCAATGTATCCTGCGCCGGGTCCTCGCTCGGCGCGGCGACAGGTTCAGGCTTTGCCACCGGCGGCGTATCGACAGCTGGCTTGGGTCGGGCAGGCGAGTTTGCAGCGACGCGGAAATCCAGACGCTGCACAGTTTCACCTGCGGTGTTCAGCTCGTATAAAATGAGGTCCGCAAAATTCTGGCTGACGTAATTGCCCATGAAATTGGTCGGCACCGAGAAAACCGCCACGCCGTCCTGAAGCTCCTTGAATTCCAAAGGCTCGATCCAGGTCGTATAATTGTTCCGACCGATGGCCTTCAGCAACTTGTTACGCAGTAGTCCCCATTTCTCTTGTGTCATTAAGCGCCTCACGCATCCCATTCTTATTGGCCTGTCAGCCTTATTCATACGAAGCCGGTTCCCCGGTGTTGTATTCACACGCAATAGGTATCCAGTCGCCAAACCAGTCGGCTTGGCGGGACCATCCCGAAGAGCTCGGCAACCCCAGTTCTGACGCTCAGCAATAACGGAACGTCCCGAAAATCGGGTTGCACGTCGCAATCTCAATTTTTAGACAGGGCCAAGATCACCGGGTTTATTCCGGCTTCCATGGCAGATCGGCAGCCTGGCTCAAGCCAGTCGTCGACAATTGTCCCCTGATCGCTCTGATGCCCGTCAGTTCGATCGGGAAAACAGCCTGTCCCCCCAAGCGAGTGAATCGCTGACATCAGTCGTAGCAATTCCGAGAGGGGCGCGGCAACGAAACTCTGATATTGACTCGGGTCTTTGGGCGAAAGAATCTCTCGGTTTTGTGAAGGCGCGGTTTTCTGGCAACACGAAAAAAGGCGCCGTGATGTGCGGCGCCTTTTCAGAATGGTTCAGCCTTTCTGACGTGACCTAGGGTCACCCCAAAGCTTAGCCCAGTGCTTTGACGCGCGAGGACAGGCGCGACATTTTACGGGCAGCAGTGTTCTTGTGAAAAACACCCTTGGTGACGCCACGCATCAGCTCGGGCTGAGCCGCACGCAGAGCAGCAGTCGCCGCGTCCTTGTCGCCGGATGCGATCGCTTCTTCGACTTTACGCAGATAGGTGCGGATGCGCGAACGACGCGCTTTGTTGATTGCAAAACGCTTTTCGTTCTGACGAGCGCGCTTTTTTGCCTGAGGCGAGTTTGCCATGTGAATCTGACCTTCGTTCGGTACGTTAATCTTGGGTTGCGCGCCACGGACATATCCGCACCGGATCAGAAATCACGAGTGTGAGTCGGGCCAAGCGGGCCGCACGCGCATGTATAACTGGGGTCTTTAGCCAAGTTCAAAGAGATTGCCAAGGTGATTCTTGGAACCATGGCCAAGAATATGGGGCGGGCTTAAAACACCCGCCTCAGAGGTTCCGCGCTTTACTTGTCGCGGAATTGCGCTGTGCGCTTTTCCAGGAACGCGGCCATGCCTTCCTTCTGATCTTCGGTCGCGAACATCGAGTGGAAGACACGACGCTCGAACAACATGCCTTCACTCAGCGGAAGCTCGTAGCTGCGGTTCACCGCTTCTTTCGCGGCCATTGCGGTCAGCTGCGATTTCTCGGCAATCTTCTGCGCTGCGCTCACGGCTTCTTCGATCAGCTTCTTTGCCGGCACCACCCGGCTGACAAGACCCGCACGCTCGGCTTCGTCGGCATCCATGAAACGCCCGGTCAGGTTCATGTCCATCGATTTGGATTTACCCACGAACCGCGTCAGACGCTGACTTCCCCCCAGACCGGCAATGACGCCAAGATTGATCTCGGGCTGGCCGAATTTCGCGGTGTCCGCCGCGATGATGAAATCGCACAGCATGGCAAGTTCACATCCACCGCCCAGCGCGTAACCTGCAACGGCCGCAATGATCGGCTTGCGAATTGCGGTCACACGATCATTCGCATCGGCAAAAAGGTTGATGTTGTAGACGTCGACAAAACTCATCTCGGACATTTCCTTGATGTCCGCGCCGGCGGCGAAGGCCTTGTCCGATCCGGTTATCACGATGCAGCGCACCTTGTCGTTGCTGTCCGCATCTTCCAGCGCGGTGCAGAGCTCACCCAGCAACTGGGTGTTCAACGCGTTCAGCGCATCCGGTCGGTTGAGTTTGATAAGTGCGACGTGGTCTTCGATTTCGACGATGATCGTCTCAAAAGCCATGAGGAGAAAGCTTCCGGTTGTTCCGTTCAGGTACGATTCCTTACCACGCGAAAAACTTGGATCAAGCTATCTTTGGCATTGCGCACAATAGAAGGATGAGCGACCGGACTGGGTGATTCTCTTGATCGGCGCTCCGCACCCTTCGGTCCGGCAGGCCTCGCCCTCGCGGCCGTAGACATCAAACTTGTGCTGAAAATATCCAAGTTCTCCATCGGCTTGGCGGAAATCCCGCAGCGAAGACCCACCGGCTTCGATGGCGTCCTGCAACACCTGCCGGATGATCGGAACAAGCGCCGCCACGCGGGGTTCGGAAATCTGTCCGGCTTTGCGACGTGGCGACACTCGGCCGCGATAAAGAGCTTCGCAAACATAGATATTGCCCAGACCGGCAACGATTCCCTGATCCAGCAGGGCGGATTTGACAGGGGTGTTCTTGCCTTTGAACGCCTTGATCAGGTGTTGGTCGTGAAAATCGTTGCCCAAGGGTTCAGGCCCCAGAACCGACAGCAGCTTGTGATCTTCGGCGTTGGCCGTTTGCAACAGGTCCATCGCGCCAAACCGGCGGGGATCGTTGAAGGTGATGCGCGCGCCGTTGGCCATATGAAAGACCACATGGTCATGTTTTTGCACGGCGGGATGGTTATGTGCGAATTGCCCCAACGGGTCACCCGACACCGTCATCCGCCCCGACATACCCAGATGGATCAACAGCGTCTCACCGCTGCTGAGATCCGCCAGAATGTATTTCGACCGCCGCCGCAACCGCTCCACCCGCTGTCCGGTCAGCCGTTCGGCCATACGTTCAGGGAACGGCCAGCGCAGATCGGGGCGGTTCACATCAGCCCGTTCGATCAAGACCCCTTCCATGGCGGGACTCAGGCCGCGTCTTACTGTCTCGACCTCAGGTAATTCGGGCATTACAGGGCTCCTAATTCAAAGGGCCGCATTGTGCCCGCCTCTCTTGGCCCTATAACAGAGGCGAAATTCGACAAACGGCAAGGCAAATGTCCGACAACATCGACAAGACCACTCATTTCGGTTTCGAAACCGTCCCCGAGGCCGAAAAGGCCGGGCGCGTGCAGGGCGTTTTCAACTCGGTTGCCTCGAAATATGACGTGATGAACGACGTCATGTCGATGGGCATCCACCGGGTCTGGAAGGACGCGATGATGGACTGGCTGGCGCCACGCCCCGGCCAGCGGCTGCTGGACGTGGCCGGCGGTACGGGCGACATCTCGTTCAGGTTCCTCAAGCGCGCGGGTCACGGCCACGCCACGGTGCTGGACCTGACCGAGCCGATGCTGATCGAAGGGCGGCAACGTGCCGAGGCAGATCAGATGTCGGACAGCCTGAACTGGGTCGTGGGCGATGCCATGGCCCTGCCCTTCGAAGACAATACATTCGATGTCTACACGATCTCGTTCGGCATTCGGAACGTCACCCGCCCGCAAGAAGCTTTGAACGAGGCTTACCGTGTGCTGAAACCCGGAGGCCGCCTGATGGTGCTGGAATTCAGCCAGCTGCCCAATGAGGGGCTGCAAAAGCTCTATGACCTTTACAGCTTCAACGTCATCCCGCGCATGGGAAAACTGATCGCCAATGACTATGACAGCTATCAGTACCTGGTCGAATCGATCCGAAAATTCCCCGATCAGGAAACGTTTCTGAACATGGTTCGCGCCGCAGGTTTCGAAAACGCCAAATACCGGAACCTGAGCATGGGTATCGCCGCGCTGCATTCCGGCTGGAAGATCTGACACATGCGTGGTCCCCATAACATCATCCGCCTGATCCGCACAGGCGCCACGCTCGAGCGCACAGGCGCCATGAACGTGGTACTGGATGCGTTCGAAGCCCCGCGCGCCGTTCGCATCCTAGCCCACACATTGGGCAAACCCTTTCAATGGCTTGGCTACAAAGGCGACCCCGGTATGCCACCGGCCACGCGCGCCCTGACGGCGCTTGGCCCCGCCTATATCAAATTCGGGCAAGTGCTTTCGACCCGCCCTGACGTCGTCGGAAATGAACTGGCCGAGCAACTGCGCGTTCTGCAAGACAAACTGCCCCCTTTCTCCAAAGCCGACGCGATGGCCGAAGTCGAGAAAGAACTGGGTCAGCCGATCTCCGACATGTTCAGCGAATTCAGCGAACCGATTGCCGCTGCCTCGATTGCGCAGGTTCACAAGGCCAAGCTGACCAGCACGGGCGAGGATGTCGCGGTGAAAGTCCTGCGTCCGGGGATCGAACGCGCGTTCCGCAAAGATGTCGATGCGTTCTATTTCGCCGCCTGGATCGTCCAGCTCTTCGCCCCCGGCGCGCGCCGTCTGCGACCGGTGGAGGTGATCGAGCATTTCGACGGTGTCGTACGCGGCGAACTGGATCTGCGTCTGGAAAGCGCGGCGGCCTCCGAATATGCCGCCAACACAAAGGACGACACCGGCTTCTGGCTGCCGCCCGTTGTGTGGTCTCTGTCCGCGCGGCGCGTCATGACGCTCAGCTGGGCGGACGGGATCGCGCTGGGTGACAATGATGCTCTGGATGCCGCAGGTCACAACCGCAATGATCTGGCCGAACGTGTCCTGCGCCTGTTCCTTCTGCATGCCCTGCGCGACGGCTTTTTCCACGCCGACATGCACCAGGGCAACCTCAAGGTCGCCGCGAACGGAGACATCATAGCCTATGACTACGGCATTATGGGTCATATCGATGAATACACGCGCCGGGTCTATGCCGAAATCCTGTTCGGTTTCATCCGCCGCGATTACAAACGCGTGGCCGAGGTGCATTTCGAAGCCGGCTATGTTCCCGCCAACCAGGACGTGGACGAGTTCGCCCGCGCCCTGCGTGCCGTGGGCGAGCCGATCTTCGGCATGGACGCCACGCATATCTCGATGGGGCGGTTGCTGAGCTATCTGTTCGAAGTGACCGAACGGTTCGGGATGGAAACACGTACCGAGCTGATCCTGCTGCAACGCACCATGGTTGTCGTCGAAGGCGTTGCGCGCTCACTCGACCCTCATATGAACATCTGGGAAGTCGCCCGACCCGTGGTCGAAGACTACATCAAACAGTCCATCGGCCCCCGGGCGGCCCTGCGTGATTTTGGGAAAACCGCAATGGTGCTGGCCCGCTTCGGCCCGCGTCTGCCGGCACTGGTCGAAAACGCACTGATCGCGCAGACCCAGAAGGACGAACCGCAGACGCCCACCCTTTGGTCCTTTGCTCTGCCCGCCACGATCGGCGCCGCAGCAGGTGCGGCGCTGGTCTTGCTGATCAACGCGCTCAGCTGAACCAACCGCCTGCTTCATCTGGCCACAAATATCCTCGGGGGGAATCGCGCCCTGGCGCGATGGGGGGCAGACAGCCCCCCCCCGCACCCCTTCCGGGTCAGAGCCGCTCGATGGCGATGGCAATCCCCTGACCGCCCCCGATGCACATGGTGATCAACCCTTTGGATCCGCCGGTACGTTCCAGCTCGTATAGTGCTTTCAGCGTGATGATCGCACCCGTGGCCCCCACCGGATGCCCCAACGCAATCGCACCGCCGTTGGGGTTCACCTTGCTCGCGTCCAATCCAAGCTCCTGATTCACGGCCAGAGCCTGCGCGGCGAAGGCTTCATTGCTTTCGATCACGTCGAAATCTTCTGCTGACAAGCCCGTCTTCTTCAACAGGTTTTGCACTGCCGGAACAGGGCCAATGCCCATGACTTCCGGCCGCACGCCCGCATGCGCATACCCAATGACACGCGCCTTCGGTTTCAACCCAGCCTTTTCGGCCGCATCCGCTGTCGCCAGCACCATCGCCGCCGCCCCGTCATTGATGCCCGAGGCATTGCCGGCCGTCACACGCCCGTCCTTTTTGAACACCGGGCGCAGACCGGCCAACGCTTCGGCGGTCGTCGCCTTTGGATGCTCGTCGACTTTGAAATCGACCATGTCCCGCTTGACCTTGACCTGTACCGGAGTGATCTGGCTGTCGAAGTACCCGGCCTCGATCGCCGCAGCCGCACGTGTCTGGCTGTCCAATGCGAACGCATCCATCTGTTCACGGCTGATCTGATGTTCATCCGCCACGTTTTCGGCCGTCACCCCCATATGTCCCGTGCCAAAGGGGCAATTCAGTGCGCCCAGCATCATGTCCAGAGAGGTGACGTCGCCCATCTTCGCGCCCCAGCGCGCCTGCGGAACGATGTAGGGGCTTCGTGACATGCTCTCTGCCCCGCCCGCAACGGCAAAGTCAGCATCGCCCAGCATCAGGGACTGCACGGCTGACACGATCGCCTGCGCGCCGGATCCGCACAGACGGTTCACGTTCATGGCCGGTGTGCCGTTGGGAATGCCCGCCTGCATCGCGGCAACACGCGACAGATACATGTCACGCGGTTCAGTGTTGATCACATGACCGAACACCACATGCCCGATCTGCGCCCCCTCAACCCCCGAGCGCTCAAGCGCCGCTTCCGTCGCGACAGTGGCCAGATCAATCGGCGCGGTTGAAGCCAGCGCACCACCAAAGGTGCCAATTGCGGTGCGGGCACCGTCGATAATAACGATATCGCTCATGAGCTACTCCTCCTGAATTTCGCTGCATTATGCATGCGCAGAATGGCACTGTCGCCCCAAACGTCCCGTCACGGCGGGAATTGACATTGCGTTGCGCAGCCCCCATGGATTCCGTCATGACGGAAGACACAGACGATATCCTGAACCTCCTGCCTGCCCGCCTGAAAGAGGCACGCCGGGCCAAAGGCCTGTCCCTGGAAGCTGTCGCCAATCTCAGCGGTGTGTCCCGGTCCATGGTCAGTCAGATCGAACGCGGCGAAAGCAGCCCGACGATCTCGACCTTGTGGAACCTGACACGCGCCTTGCAAGTGGATTTCGCCGGTCTCTTGGAGGGCACAAAGGCCACGGACCAGATCGAGGTACTCAGAAACTCCGAAGTGCCCAGCATCGACAATATGGGGCAGAACTGCCGAATTCGCATCCTGTCACCACCGGAAGAGGCCGGGGGTCATGAAGTCTATGATATCGAATTTGACGAGGACGGGGCCCTGAACAGCCAACCCCACGCCCGCGGTGCCCGTGAACAGCTCACCGTGCTGGAAGGTGCGGTCAAAGTCACTTCAGGCAATGCGGTGTCCGAGTTGAACCAGGGGGACACGGCCCGATACGCCGCCGACATTGCGCATTCCATCTGTGCCCAAGGGCCAGCCCGGGTATTTCTGATCGTAAAAAACGCCTGAGATCCGCGAAATTCCGCCTTCACGGATATTTTTCCTTCATATTGAATTTCCCCTATTTGGGAATTTCATCCGCTATGTTAGATGTGCGACTCAGTTGAACGGAGGTCGCCATGTCAGATGCATTCCTGTCCCATATCACGGACACACTTGCGCAGATCGAATCTGAGGGTCTTTACAAACGCGAACGAATGATCACCTCGCCTCAGGGCGGTGAGATCACTGTGGGCGGCAAGCAGGTGATCAACCTCTGTGCCAACAACTATCTGGGTCTGGCGGATCACCCGGCGCTGATCGAGGCCGCGACACAAGCGATGGGGCCCAAAGGATTCGGCATGGCGTCGGTTCGGTTCATCTGTGGTACGCAAGACATTCACCGCGAACTGGAACAACGTCTTGCCAATTTCCTGAACAAGGACGACTCCATCCTCTTTGCCGCCTGTTTCGACGCCAATGGCGGGTTGTTTGAACCTCTGCTGGGACCGGAAGACGCCATCATTTCAGACAGCCTGAACCACGCCTCGATCATCGACGGCGTGCGGCTGTGCAAGGCCAAGCGCTATCGCTACATGAACAATGACATGAACGACCTCGAAGCCTGGCTGAAACAGGCACGCGAGGACGGGGCGCGGCATATCATGATTGCCACCGATGGCGTGTTCTCGATGGACGGCTATCTGGCCAACCTGCCGAAAATCAGGGAACTGGCCGATAAATACGATGCGATTGTCATGGTGGACGATTGCCATGCGACCGGCTTCATGGGGCCGAACGGGGCCGGCACACCCGATCATTTCGGCGTCGATGTGGATATTCTGACGGGAACCTTGGGCAAGGCACTTGGGGGGGCAATCGGCGGCTATATCGCCGGGCCGCAGCCAGTGATCGACCTGCTGCGGCAGCGGGCGCGGCCCTATCTGTTCTCAAACTCGCTGCCGCCCTCGATCGTCGCTGCCGGGTTGGAGGCAATCCGTCTGGTCGAAGAAGGCGACATGCTGCGCGCGCAACTCTTCGGCAACGCCAAGTATTGGCGCGCTGGGCTGGAAAAGCTTGGCTTTGACCTGCTGCCCGGGGAACACCCGATCATCCCGGTGATGCTGGGTGAGGCGACGCTGGCACAAGACATGGCGTCACGGCTGTTCGACGAAGGCGTCTATGTTTCGGGCTTCTTCTTTCCGGTCGTCCCACGCGGGCAAGCGCGGATCAGAACGCAGATGAATGCGGCTCTGACCAGGGATGAACTGGACCGCGCCCTGTCCGCATTTGGCAAGGTCGGCAAAGAGCTGGGGGTCATCGAATGATCCTTCCATCGGTCATCGATGTGATCGGCGACACCCCCATGGTCGAACTGTCGCGCGTGTGTGCCCAGCAGAAGCTGAACGGGCGTATCATCGCCAAGCTTGATTACTTGCTGCCGGGATTTTCGAAAAAGGACCGCGCGGCGAAGTCCATCATCGAAACGGCGCGCGCAGACGGGACTTTGTCACCGGGGCAGACGGTGGTCGAGCTGACCTCAGGCAACATGGGCACCGGCCTGGCGATTGTCTGCGGCATTCTGGGGCACCCGTTCGTGGCAGTCATGAGCGCGGGGAACTCGGTCGAACGCGCCCGCATGATGCGCGCGTTGGGCGCCGAGGTGGTGATCGTCCCCCAGGCCCCCGGCAGCAAACCCGGCGAAGTCTCTGGGGCCGATCTTGAACTGGTCGATGTCGAGGCGAAACGCATCACGACCGCACGCAACGCGTTTCGTGCGGATCAATTTGGCCATTCGGGAAACCCCAAGGCCCACGAAACCGGGACCGGGCCCGAGATCTGGGCGCAATCCGAAGGCACCGTCACGGCATTCTGCGACTTTGCAGGGTCGGGCGGAACGCTGGCCGGAGCGGCAGAGTATCTGAACCGGCACGGCGTGCGATGCTATGCCGTGGAACCTGCGGGCGCGCGCGCTTTGGCCGGTGAGCCGGTTTCGACTCCGGACCATCCCATTCAGGGCGGCGGTTACGCCATGAATGATCTGGTGCATTTGAAGGATAGCCAATTGGCCGGACATCTTGCTGTTTCGGGGAAGGCCGCGCGGGATTGCGCCCGGCTTCTGGCCCGGACCGAGGGGATATTCGCCGGCTACTCGGCAGGCGCGAATCTTGCTGCGGCGATTGAACTGCTGCGCGGCCCCGAAGAAGGCGGCTGCGTCGCCATCGTCATGTGTGACAGCGGCCTGAAATACCTGTCGACCGATTTGTGGGAGTAAACATATGCGACCCAACACAATGAAAGCACTGGAAAAATCCAAACCCGAAGAAGGGTTGTGGATGGTGCAGGCCCCGATCCCCGAAATTGGCCCCGATGATGTGCTGATCCGCATCAACAAGACGGGTATCTGCGGCACCGACATCCATATCTGGAACTGGGATGAATGGGCGTCTCATACCGTGCCGGTTCCGATGATCACTGGCCATGAGTTTGCCGGAGAGATCGTCGAGATCGGGCGCAACGTGACAGGGCTTGAAATCGGCCAGCGATGCTCGGGCGAGGGCCATCTGATCACCACCGACAGCCGTCAGAGCCGCGCCGGAAAGTTTCACCTGGATCCGGGAACCCGGGGCATTGGAGTGAACGAACAGGGCGCATTTGCCGAATACCTGAAACTGCCTGCCTTCAACGTGGTTCCCTTGCCCGACGACATACCGGATGAGATCGGAGCCATCCTCGATCCGCTGGGCAATGCGGTGCATACTGCCCTCAGCTTTGATTTGCTGGGCGAGGACGTTCTGATCACGGGTGCGGGCCCCATCGGCATCATGGCCGCTGCCGTCGCTCGTCACGCGGGTGCACGTAACGTGGTCATCACCGACATCAACGCAGACCGATTGAAACTGGCCGAACATGTGGTTCCCTCGGTGCGGACTGTCGATGTATCCACCGAGGACTTGCAGGACGTCATCGCCGAGCTTGGGATGAAAGAAGGATTCGATGTCGGGCTTGAAATGTCCGGCTCGCAAGCCGCCCTGGACCAGATGGTCGAAGCGTTGGTGATGGGTGGAAAGATCGCGTTGCTGGGGATTCCTCCGGGCAAATCTCCGGTCGACTGGTCGCGCATCGTGTTCAAGGCGATCACGATCAAGGGGGTCTATGGGCGTGAGATGTTCGAGACGTGGTACAAGATGATCGCCATGCTGCAAAACGGTCTGGATGTGTCCCGCGTGATCACGCACCGCTTTGCGGTTGATGATTTCGCCAAAGGGTTTTCCGCGATGAAATCAGGCCTGTCCGGCAAGGTTGTTCTGGACTGGACCTAACGCGCTGGAAAGTTGCAAGTTCAGCCCCTAGACAGGTGCAGAACTTGCACAAGGGAGGCATGAGATGGGCGAGAACAAAGACGATCGTCTGTTGCAACGGGGGGTCGAAGACACCCTAGTCACTGATTTCGCCGAAACGCACCGCAAAAGCTATGGCGACTTCCTGCAACTGAAGACGCTGCTGAACCTGCAAAAAACCTTTCAGGACCCCGCACAACCTGACGAGATGCTGTTCATCATCATTCATCAGGTCAGTGAGCTGTGGCTGAAACTGATGCATCACCAACTGGTCGAGGTGCGTCGGTTCCTGCAACAAGATGAATTCGGACCCGCCATGAAAAACCTCGACCGCATCAAGGCCATTCAACGGCAATTGATTGCGGCCTGGGAAACCCTGCTGACCATGACGCCGGCCGACTATATGACGTTTCGGCAGGCCCTCGGCAATTCTTCCGGGTTTCAAAGCTATGGGTACAGGCAGATCGAGTTCATTTTGGGCAACAAGGATGCATCGACCCTGAAAGTGCACGAGCATGACCCCGAGGTGATGGAGGTGCTGAACGCCGCCCTGACCAAACCGTCCCTGTATGACGAAGTGTTGCACATGCTGGCCCGACAGGGGTTCGACGTTCCAAGGGATTTGATCGAGCGGGACTACTCCGAACCCTATTCCGGTGATCCGCGCGTGGTTCAGATCTGGGTCGACGTGTTCCGCAACACGGACAAATATTGGGATCTGTATGCGCTGGCCGAAAAACTCATGGATGTGGAAAGCCTGTTTCAACGCTGGCGCTTTGACCACGCCACGGCGGTTGAACGTGTGATCGGAATGCAACCCGGTACCGGAGGTTCCAGCGGCGTGGCTTTCTTGCGAAAAGCACTTGAGTTGCGGTTCTTCCATGACCTCTATGATGTGCGGACGGAATTGATGTACAGCGGGCAGGGCTGAGCCATGCTGTATCGCGGATTTTCACAAGCCGAACTGGAGCGGGAATACTCTCCCAGTTCGATGATCGGTGGCGACCTGACCCCTTATCTGGCCAGCTACCAAACGCTGAGTGCGCAAGCCCGTGCCGAGCTGCCCGTTCAGGCCAACCTGGCCTATGGCGACACCCCGGCCCAGGTGCTGGATTTCTTTCCTGCGAAGGGGGCCGGCGCCCCGTTGCATGTCTTTGTTCACGGTGGGTATTGGCAGGATCTCAGCCAGCGCGAATCGGCCATGATGGCCCCGGCGCTGATCGAAGCCGAGCAATCCTTTGCCACCTTGAACTACACGCTTGCCCCGGATGCGCGGCTGGATCAAATGGTCGACGAATGCCGCGACGCCCTCCTGTGGCTTGCGTCACAGGCCGAGGCACTGGGATTCGACCCGACGCGGATCACCTTGTCAGGGCAGAGTGCCGGCGCTCATCTGGCTAGCATGGTCATGGCGACCTCGGCCGGCGCATTGGCCCGGGCCGGGCTGCGTGTGCGTGACGTGCTTCTGATCAGCGGTGTATATGATCTGGAACCCATCAGTTTGACATCCGTGAATGATCCGCTGCACCTGACCCCGGTCGAAGTGAACGATCTGTCCCCGATCCGCAACCTGCCCCCACCGGGCCCCCGCTATCATGTTTCAGTGGGGGAACGGGACACCGGCGAATTCATTCGTCAAAGCCGCGACTATGCGGAACGGCTGCGCAAGGCCGGGCACTCGGTCAGCTTTGCCTTGAAACACGGAATGCACCATTTCGACATCATCCTGCATTCCGGGACATTCCTGCCCGACACGCAATGAGGCATTTTTCAAACAAAAACAGCGGCCCCATCTGTGCCGCTGTTTTTTTTGAGTCCATCCCGCTTGGGATCAATCCAGCGTGCGGGTAACTTCTTCGCGCTCGAATATCTCGATCACGTCGCCCTGACGGATATCGTCGTAGTTCTCGAACGCCATACCACATTCCTGACCCGACTGGACCTCGGCCACTTCGTCTTTGAAGCGCTTCAGGGTCTTCAGCGTGCCTTCGTGGATCACCACGTTGTCGCGCAGCAGGCGAACGCCTGCCGAACGGCGGGCAACACCTTCGGTCACCAGACACCCGGCAACCTTGCCGACACCGGTAACCTTGAAGACTTCGCGGATCTCGGCATAGCCGATGAACTTTTCGCGGATCTCGGCGCTCAGCAGGCCGGATGCGGCTGCTTTCACGTCGTCGACCAGGTCATAGATCACCGAGTAATAGCGGATCTCGACACCCTTTTGGTTCGCCGTGTTCCGCGCCGATGCGTTGGCACGGACGTTGAAGCCAAAGACCGGCGCGCCGGAGGCTTCCGCCAGACCAACATCCGTCTCGGTGATCGCACCCACGCCCGAGTGCAGCACGCGCACGCGCACTTCGTCGTTGCCGATCTTTTCCATCGCCTGAACGATAGCTTCGGCAGAACCCTGCACATCGGCTTTGACGAGGATCGGCAGCTCGGCCACGTTCTCGTCTTCCTTGGCCTTCTGCATCAGCTGTTCAAGGGTGGTCGCGGCACCTGCCGCGGCGCGTTTGTCCTTGGCGGCCTGTTCGCGATAAGCGGCGATTTCACGGGCCTGCGCTTCGGTCTCGGTCACGTTCAGAACGTCGCCCGCTTCGGGCGTACCGTTCAGGCCCAGAACCTCGACCGGAACCGAGGGGCCAGCTTCCTTGACGCGCTCACCCTTGTCATTGATCAGCGCACGGACCTTACCGTACTGCTCACCTACAACGAAGATATCGCCCTGACGCAGCGTGCCGTTCTGAACCAGAACCGTGGCAACCGGGCCACGACCCACGTCCAGCTGCGCCTCGATCACGGCACCTTGGGCGGCGCGGTTCGGGTTTGCTTTCAGTTCCAGAATCTCGGCCTGAAGCGCGATGGCTTCCAGCAATTCGTCCAGACCCTGACCCGTGATCGCGGACACTTCGACATCCTGGACGTCACCGGACATTTTCTCAACGATCACTTCGTGTTGCAGCAGATCGGTGCGCACCTTGTCCGGGTTTGCATCCGGCTTGTCGACCTTGTTGATCGCCACGATCATCGGTACTTCGGCCGCTTTTGCGTGGTTGATCGCTTCGATCGTCTGCGGCATCACCGCGTCGTCAGCCGCGACGACCAGAACCACGATATCCGTAACCTGAGCGCCGCGCGAGCGCATCGACGTAAACGCCGCGTGGCCCGGAGTGTCGAGGAAGGTCAGCGTGGTGCCGCCATCGGTTTTCACCTGATACGCGCCGATATGTTGGGTGATGCCACCGGCCTCACCCGCCACAACGCGCGCGTCGCGGATTGCGTCCAACAGCGAGGTCTTGCCGTGGTCAACGTGACCCATGATGGTGATGACCGGCGGACGCGGCTGCAGATCGTCTTCGCTGTCTTCGACCTCTTTGATGACGTCTTCAACATCCGAATCGGATACGCGAGTGACCTTGTGGCCAAATTCTTCGATGATCAGTTCCGCGGTGTCTGCGTCGATGGTCTGGTTCTGCGTGACCATCATGCCCATCTGCATCAGCGATTTGACCACGTCAGCCACACGCTCGGCCATACGGTTGGCCAGTTCCGAGACCATGATCGCCTCGGGCAACTGTACGTCGCGGATCACCTTTTCCCGTTCAACGGCACCGCCCATGGCTTTCTGACGCGCACGCTCCTGCTTGCGCTTCATCGCGGCCATCGAGCGCTGACGGTTGCCTTCGCCACCGGTCGCCTGACCCAGAGTCAGCTTGCCCGAACGGCGGTTGTCATCGCGACCTTTGCCACGACCACGCTGCTCACGTTCGCGATCCTGTTTGCGCGGCGTGGCTGCCGGCGCAGGTTTGCTGGCCGGGGCGCGAGCCGCTTTGGGCTCTTCCGGTGTGGGCGCGGCAGCGGCGCGCTTGGCAGCTTCTTCCGCCTCTTTGCGCTTGCGTTCTTCTTCCTCAGCCTTCTGACGCGCACGCTCTTCGGCTTCGCGCTGTTCGCGTTCTTTGGCTTCCTGTTCCGCACGGCGGCGTGCGCGTTCTTCTTCGCGCGCCTTTTCAGCAGCTTCGCGCGCCGCGGCCTCTTCGGCCTCGCGTGCCTTGGCCGCTTGCAACGCCTTCATGCGGCGCGCCATTTCCGCATCGGAAATGCCCGCAGGACGACGCGACGGATCACCCGAAGGTGCAGCACCGCCACCCGGCTTTGCTGCGCCCGGCTTGGGAACCACCACGCGTTTGCGTTTGGTTTCCACCACGACATTCTTGGTGCGTCCGTGGCTGAAACTCTGTTTCACATTTCCGGGGCGTGCCCCGCCACGAAGACCCAATGTCTTTTTGCCGTCATTATCGCTCATAAAGCTACTTACCCTTCCGCGCGGCCCCTGCCGCCGTCATCCGTTTCGCGCAAGCCACGCAGGCGCTGCGCTTCCTCTACAACACGTTTGGCGAGTCCGCCAGAGGCCAAGGCCGCATGAATCACCGTTTGGCGCCCAAATGCCTGTCCTAATTCGTCTGCCGTCAGCCAACCTATGTATTTCCCGAAGTGCGGCGTGCTCAGTTTGGACTTGCCGCGCCCCGATCCATCAGCGGCCTGAATCAGCACCTGCGCCTCTTCCCGGTCCAGCCACGTCTTGACCTTTTCATACCCGGCGACCGCGTCGCCGGACTTGCGCGCCAGGCTGAGCAGCTCGATAACGCGCCGCGCGATCTGCTGTTCAACCTTTTCCGCCAGGTCCTTGGGCACAGACACCTGCGCCTTGAACCCCCGCGCAAACAGTTTCTTGCCAACGGCCTTGTCCAGGGCGGCACGATCCGCCGCCACATAGACCCCCCGCCCGGGCAATTTCGCCGCGACATCCGGAAAAACCTGACCGTCCGGCCCCGCCACAAAGCGGATCAACCCGAATTTGGGCTGCACCTCGCCCGTGGCGATGCACTTGCGCTCGGGTCCGTCGGACCGATCCTTATGGGCGCCACCGCGACTCATACACGCCACCCGAAGCCCGAGATCAGGCCTCGACCTCCTCGTCTGCTGCGTCGCCGTCTGCGTCTTCTTCCGCCTGTTCCAGCTCGGCCGGATCAACCCAACCCAGCAGGATACGCGCCGTCATGACCATATCTTGCGCCTCTTCCAGCGTTACGCCGAAAGGCTCCAATACACCGTCATCCTTGACACGCTCACCATCGACGGTCGTCCAGCCACCGGCCAGTTCCCAGTCGGCGCAAGTTGCAAAGTCTTCCAGAGTCTTCACGTCGTCCCTGGCCAGCGCCTCTACCATCTGGGGTGTCAGACCTTCGAATTCAATGAGACTGTCCTCGGCGCCCAATTCACGCGCCGCATCCAGTGCCGCCTTGGCCTGTGCTTCCAGGAATTCGCGGGCGCGGGTTTGCAGTTCCTGCGCGGTACCTTCGTCAACGCCGTCAATGACCAGCAGTTCCTCGATCTCGACATAGGCAACCTCTTCGAGGTTGGTGAAGCCTTCCGAGACCAGCAGCTGAGCAAAGAATTCGTCCAGATCCAGGCTGTCCATGAACAGTTTGGTACGGGCTTCGAATTCCTTCTGACGGCGGGCCGATTCTTCGGCTTCGGTCATGATGTCGATGTCCAGACCGGTCAGCTGGCTGGCCAGACGCACGTTCTGACCGCGGCGACCGATGGCCAGCGACAGTTGTTCTTCGGGCACGACGACCTCGATCTTGCCGGCTTCTTCGTCCAGAACCACCTTGGAGACCTCGGCAGGCTGCAACGCGTTTACCAGGAAAGTCGGTTGATCTTCGTTCCACGGAATGATGTCGATCTTTTCACCCTGAAGCTCGTTCACAACGGCCTGAACACGGCTGCCGCGCATACCCACGCAAGCACCGACGGGGTCGATCGAGCCATCATAGGAAATCACAGCGATCTTGGCGCGCGAACCGGGGTCACGGGCCACGGCCTTGACCTCGATGATGCCGTCATAGATTTCCGGCACTTCCATCTTGAACAGCTCGGCCATGAATTCCGGCGCGGTGCGCGACAGGAAGATCTGATGGCCACGCACTTCGCGGCGAACCTCTTTGATATAGGCGCGCACCCGGTCATTCGGGCGATAGCTTTCGCGGCCGATCTTGTCGTTGCGGCGCAGAACCGCCTCGGCACCGCCCAGATCGACGATGACATTGCCAAACTCTTCGCGCTTGACCGCACCGTTGATGATGGTGCCCGCGCGATCCTTGAATTCTTCGTACTGACGGTCGCGCTCGGCTTCGCGCACTTTTTGCAGGATGACCTGCTTGGCGGACTGAGCCGCAATCCGACCCATTTCAACCGGCGGAACCTCTTCGACGAAGACGTCGCCAACCTCGGGCGATTCCATGTACTGCTTTGCCTGCTCGACGGTCATTTCGGCCTGATAGTTTTCAAGCTCGTCATCTTCGACCACCGTGCGAACACGGGTGAACGTCGCCTTGCCGGTCTTGCGGTCGATGCTGACGCGGATGTCCATCTCGGCGCCGTAGCGGCTCTTGGCGGCACGGGCGAGCGATTCCTCCATCGCTTCGACAACCAGGCCGGGGTCGATCATCTTTTCGCGGGCCACGGCCTCGGCGGTCTGCAACAGCTCCAGCTGGTTTGCTGAGGTGATTGCCATCAGTTCGTCTCCTCTTCGGACCCTTCGGTCTCAATCTCGTCGAAAGCGTTTTCGTTCAGGGCACCGGCATCTTTGCGCTGGCGCAGCATTTCCTTGATCAGGTCGTCGGTCAGGACCAGCTTGGCGTCGCTCAGCCAGTCGAATTGCAGACCGATGGTGATCGTCTCAGACCCCTCGGGGATGTTGATCAGAACCTCATCCCCTTCGATCCCGGCCAATTCACCCTTGAAGCGGCGGCGGCCGTCAATCAGTTCGGCGGTCTCGATCTTGGCCTCATACCCTTCGAAGGTCTCGAAATCCTTCAGACGGGTCAGAGGGCGGTCGATACCGGGGCTCGAGACCTCGAGCGTATAGGCATCAAGGATTGGGTCCTCGACATCCAGCGTGGCGCTGACCGCGTTGGAAATTTCGGCGCAATCATCCACTTCGATACCGCCATCGGGCTTGTCGGCCATGATCTGAAGCGTGGTCTGCTTGCCGCTCATCAGGCGGATGCGGACCAGCTCATACCCCAGATCCTCGATCACGGGCGTGATGATCTCGGCCAGTCGCCGGTCAATGGCAGCTTTTGCTATCAGGTCGTTTGTCATCTGGTACTCTACCCTGTCAGTCGGGCACAAAAAAACGGGCGCGCGGCCCGTCGAATTTTCCGGTGGAGCCTTGGACCAGAAGTCCAACGCGCCGCTGTTGAAACTGCATATACGCAGGATGGCCCGAGTCTGCAACCCCCCGAGGGATTCGCATTCGGATTTACACCATCCACCACCGTTCGGCGATGCGGCCATCGTCCAGCGCACCGTTCCCGGCAATCTGCCGCGGCATCCCGACAGCATCCGATACGGCAAGGGCCATGTCGGCCTCGGACGGGTGGAACCGGACACCGCGCGTGCCTCGCATTCCGGCCCGATCCGGAAGCGCCGCGATATCGACATACCCGTCCCGCAGCGCCTCGGCCCGCACGGCGGGGTCTGGGATTACAATGACCTCGACCGCGTCAGCCCATCCGGCCTGACCATCTTTGTAATGCCCGTCGACGCGGCGGCCCAGAAAATGGCGGCCATCTTCTGCCCGTTCGACACGATAGCAGCCGGTGCCGTAGGCCTTGCGCAACGGGGATACGGTTTCACCGGCGCGCGCAACAACAAAGCGGCTGTCGGCCAGCAGGAAAGGCAATCCGGGATTTGCCTCGGCAAGTTCAAGCCGCAGGCGGTTGGGGGCAAGCGCCTCGGGCCTTCCGATTTCGGCCAGAACGGCCATGACATCAGCAATCTGCAACGGTTCGCCATCGTGAAAGACCGCGTCATCACGCAGATCAAAGTTCCAGACCCGTGCGTCTGCGTCGGTTTGCCAGCCGGTCGCAAGCTCACCGCGCAACGTACCATCCGGGGCGATTTCGGTCATTGTGTCGAAAACGGCCCCACGCGCCACTTGCTCGAGGCTGTCATCGCGCGGAACGGCCAGACGCAATGTCCCGCCTTTTTTGGGCGTACCAGCAAGGGATGCTCCTGTCGCCGCCAGCAATGCGGCAGCGGCACCAGAGGCAAAGAGAGCACGGCGATCGATGCGGGTCATGCGACACCCTCCGCCACACGGTCCATGATTCGCACCAGTTCCGCGCTGATGCCCGGCTCGGACAGGGCGTGCCCCGCCTGACGAACCATCTTCAGTTCAGCATTCGGCCAGCGTTCCGCCAGGGACCACGCGGCCTGCGGCGGGCAGATCATGTCATAGCGCCCCTGCACGATATGGCCGGGGATATGCGCGATCCGGTCCATCTGATCCAGAATCTGCCCGTCCGTTTCCAGAAACGCCTTGTTGGTGAAATAGTGATTCTCGAGCCGCGCAAAGGTGCGCGCGTATTCGCCGGGGCTTTCGCCAACCGATCCGTTGGTGTGGATCGAGGCCAGCGCGTTTTCCCAATGCGACCAGGCCCGCGCATACAGGATCTCTGTCGCGCGGTCGCCCGAAAACAGACGTTTGTTATAGGCGGCAATGGTGTCGTCCAGTTCAACCTCGGGCAGCAGCGAGGTGAATTTCTGCCATTGCTCGGGCCAGAACCGCCCGGCGCCGCCGCCGTAAAACCAGTCAAGCTCGACCTGAGTCGCAAGGAACACCCCGCGCAACACCAATCGACTGACGCGATCGGGATGGGTCTGGGCATAGATCAACGCCAGAGTCGCCCCCCAGCTTCCGCCAAAAGCGATCCATTCTTCGATCTCGAAGAGTTTGCGCAGCCGCTCTATGTCGGCCACCAGATGCCACGTCGTGTTGTCCTCGACCGAGGCGGTGGGGCGCGACCGGCCACATCCGCGCTGGTCAAACAGAATCACCCTGTAGGCCTGTGGATCGAAGTATCGCCTCATGGCCGGGCTGCACCCCCCACCCGGCCCCCCGTGCAGGATCACGACGGGTATGCCGTCAGGATTACCGCATTGTTCCACATAAATACGGTGCCCATCGCCCATATCGACCATCCGCTGGTCGAAAGGGTCGATCGGCGGGTACAGATATTGAACTGCGCGCTTTTGGTCCGGGTACTTGTCCATTATCGCCCTATATAGTCCTTAAGCGTAAAAGAGCACACGGAGACAGGAATGCAAGCGCATCCGAACACGGTGGACCCGTCCGAGATCGCAAAATTCGAGGCGATGGCCGCGGAATGGTGGGACCCGAACGGAAAATTCAAACCATTGCACATGCTTAACCCGTGCCGGCTGGACTATATAACGCAGCAGATCGCCGGAGAATTCGATCGCGACCTAAAGTCGCCTGTGCCGTTCGAAGGTCTGCGCCTGCTGGATATCGGCTGCGGCGGTGGGCTGCTGAGCGAACCGATGGCGCGTCTTGGGGCCGACGTTGTGGGCGCCGACGCCGCGGAACGCAATCTGCCCGTGGCGCGCATTCACGCTGAACAATCCGGGCTGAAGATCGACTATCGCCATACCACGGCCGAGGACATGGCCGCTGCCGGTGAGCAATTCGATGTTGTGCTGAACATGGAAGTGGTCGAACACGTGGCTGATCCCCTGTCCTATCTGACCGCCACGCGTCAGTTGCTCAAACCCGGCGGGTTGGAGATTTGTTCAACCATCAACCGCAACCCGAAGTCTTACGCCATGGCGATTTTCGGGGCCGAGGTCGTCATGCGTTGGCTGCCGCGCGGCACGCATGAATGGAACAAGTTCATCACGCCGGACGAGCTGTTCGACCTGCTGCGTCAGGCCGGGCTGGACCCGGTGGACCGCAAAGGGTTCGTGTTCAACCCGATCCTTTGGAGCTGGTCCATCTCGGATCGGGACTTGAGCGTGAATTACGTGACGGCGAGCGTGAAGCCACAGTAGGGGGTTATTCCCCCTCCAACTGCATGCGCAAATCCCGAAGCACTGGCAGGGCGCTGCGGACCCGGTCCGGCCCGAGCTCTCCGACCACGCGGTTGATCAGCGGGGCAATCGAGGAAATCGCCTGATCCCGCGCCCGTCGACCTGCGGGGCTGATCGCCACCATCTTGCGGCGGGCGTCGTCCCAGTCGGGGCGGATGTGGATGTACCCGGCCCATTCCAGCTTGGCCAAAGTATTGGTCATCGCGCCACGGGTCACGTGGAATGTGTTGGCCAGTTGCGCCGGGCTACGTTCGTCCCCGACGAAAACAAGATGATTCAGCACCGAGAAATGCGAAATTTCCATACCCTTGGGCAGCACCCGGCTGAGCCGGTTGCGCAACAACTGATCCGCGGTCAGGATCTCGCTGAACAGCGTGACCGCAAGGGCGTTGGTGTCTTCCGTCATTGTTCAATTCTGTCAGGGTCCAGTGAAAGACCGGGTGTGTGTCAACGACGGCACGCGGCGGCGTGCCTCTGTCACAGAACTATCATCCAAATCGAAAATGTGAATGCCCGGATCGGTACCTGCGTCGATCAGCACCTTTCCCCAGGGGTCGACGACCATGCTGTGCCCATGGGTAAAACGCGTCTTTCCGCGCGTTGATGGGTGTTCCCCCGTTTGCGCGGGGGCCAAGACCCAACAGCCTGTCTCGATCGCCCGGGCCCGCAACAGCGATTCCCAATGCGCGGCGCCCGTAACAGGTGAAAACGCTGCCGGAACGGTCAGGATTCGCGCGCCTGCCTGTGCCAAAGCCGCGTGCAGGTATGGAAACCGGATGTCGTAACAGATGGTCAGCCCCACCTTGCCAAAGTCGGTCTCGGCTATGACCGCCTGTTCGCCGGGGCGGTAGTTTTTCGATTCGCGGAACGTCTCGGTTTCCGTGACCTGCACGTCGAACATATGGATCTTGTCGTAGCGCGCCACGATCTGACCTTGCGGATCGATCATGAAAGAGCGGTTGGCAAACCGCCCGTCAGCGTCATGAGTCTTGATCCCCAGTGATCCGATCAACACCCAAACGCCCAGTCGGGCGGCCTGATCCCGCAGGCCGGCCAAGGTGATGTCGTCTTCTTCGTGCTGAAGAACCTCGTTTTGCCGCGTCGTACTGTTTGACACGCAATTCGTGACCTCTGGCGTCAGGATAAACCGCGCCCCCTGCCCTGCCGCGTCGGCCGCCATGGCGCGCACCATGTCCAGGTTTTCGACCGGATCATCCGACGAGGTGATTTGCAGCAGCGCGGTCTTCATCAGGCCGCAAGCAGACGGTCAAGCTTGCCTTGCCGCTCCAGCTCGTAAAGGTCGTCGCAGCCGCCCACATGCTGCGTCCCGATGAAAATCTGAGGCACGGTGCGTTTGCCGCCTGCGCGCTGGATCATCTCGGGCTTGCGTTTGGGGTGCATCAGAATGTCAACTTCCTTGAACTCAACGCCTTTCTGCTTCAGCAGACGCTTGGCCGCGTGGCAAAAACCACAGAGCGGCGAGGTATAGATTTCTACGGGCTTCATGTTCCGGTCCCTTTAGATTTCGTGCAATCTTGGGCGAATTAGGCATCCTTGGCAACGCGCGCCAGTGCCAACACGAAAATATGATTTGCCCCTGCGGCCTGACACGCACGCGTGCACGCCGCCAACGTCGCGCCGGATGTCATCACGTCATCCACCAGCAGGATATCGCGCCCCTTCAAATGCAGTGCCCGCCTTGGGTGGATGTCAATTGCGCCCTCCAAGGTCTCGCCCCTTTCCCGCGCGGTCTTCCTGTCCAGCACCGGGGTCCGCCGTTTACGCACCAGCAGATCCGGCACGCAGTCCAATCCGGTTTCTCGCCCCAGGTTGCGTGCCAACAGTGCAGACTGATTGTATCGCCGTTTCAGCAGGCGCGACCAATGCAACGGCACCGGAGCAATCACCATCCCGGGACGCAGCAGCTCGCGCCCGGCCTGCGCCATCCAACGCGCAGCGGGGCGGGCCAGTTCAGTCCGGTCACCATGTTTCAAAGCCAGAACAAGTGACTGCGCCTTCCCATCATACATCAGCGCAGCGCGACCCGCTTTCCACGGCGGAGGGGTTTTCAGACAATCGTCGCACTCGGTCCGGAACCTGTCTGCGCTTCCGATCACGGGCACACCACAGCTTTCACAAACCGTGCCACCGATGAACGGCGTATCCCGCCAACACGTCCCACACAGGCCGAAATCGGATTCCGTCAGCTCTCCGCAGCCCATGCATCGCGGCGGATAGATCAATGCAAGGGCAGTTTGAATCCGCTGCGCAATGCGATACTTGCGACCTATGAAACTGCCCGAGCCCACCGCATCCTCTCTTTTCGACCGTAACGCCATTCTGCATCATCGCGCCCGCGCGAAGGACGACGCCCTGTTCTTGCACCGCGCCGCCATTGATGAGGTTCAGGATCGGCTCTCCATGGTTAACAGAAGCTTTACGGCACCTGCGGTTGTGACCCCTTTCCTACAGCTTTGGGCAGACGTTTTTCCAGATGCCGCCATTGTCGCGGATGACGATGTGCTGTCACTGCAACCCGGTGCGCATGATCTGGCGATTCATGCGATGGCGCTGCACTGCGCCAATGACCCGGTCGGCCAGCTGATCCAATGCAAAAGGGCTTTGCAGCCAGACGGGCTGGTGCTTGTCCTGTGCCTCGGGGGTGAGACCCTTCACGAATTGCGCGCCGCGCTGGGTCAGGCCGAAATCGAGGTCACGGGCGGGCTCAGCCCCCGAATCGCCCCCATGGCCGAGCTGCGCGATCTGGGTGGATTGCTGCAACGGGCCGGTCTGGCATTGCCAGTGGCCGATGCCGTACCGTTGACGGCAGAATACCGCGATATCTGGCACCTGATGCATGATCTGAGGGACATGGGTGAGACCAACGCTCTGGCTGCCCGGTTGAAATGTCCGACCCGACGCAAAGTGTTCGAAGCCGCGCAGCGCGTCTATTCGGATCACTTTTCGACGGAAACAGGCCGTCTTGCCGCAACCTTCGAACTGATTTGCCTGACCGGTTGGTCCCCCGATGACAGCCAACCAAAGCCGCTGCGCCCGGGGTCAGCCCAAATGCGCCTGGCAGATGCCCTGCGCACGGAAGAGGGCAAACTGTCGGATTGACGCGCAACCAAATCCCTTTATCTCAGGTCGGAACACGAAAATTCAGGAATGCCCAATGTTTGATGCCACTCGTCCCGCTCATGCCCCTGCCGACCATCCCAAGGTCAAGATGGGCCGTGTTGGAATTTTGCTGGCCAATCTGGGCACACCGGACAATTACACCTATTGGCCGATGCGTCGCTATCTGAACGAGTTTCTGTCGGATCAGCGGGTCATCGACTATCCGAAATGGAAATGGCAACCGATTCTTCAGGGAATCATCCTCAGCAAACGGCCATTCAGTTCGGGTGAAGCCTACAAATCGATCTGGAATCACGAGAAGGGCGAAAGCCCGCTGATGACGATCACCAAGGACCAGACTGCCAAGCTGCGCGACGCGATGCAGGATCGGTATGGGGATCAGGTGATGGTCGATTTCTGCATGCGCTACGGCAACCCGTCAACAAAGTCCAAAGTGCGCGAGATGGTTGCCGCGGGCTGTGACCGTATTCTGTTTTTCCCGCTTTACCCACAATACGCGGGCGCAACCACAGCCACCGCCAATGACCAGTTCTTTCGTGCACTGATGGATGAGGCCTGGCAGCCTGCCACGCGAACCGTACCGGCCTATTTCGACCAACCCGCCTATATCGACGCTCTGGCGCAATCCGTTGAACGTGCTTATGCAGCGGCGGAGATAAAACCCGATATTCTGGTCTGCTCGTATCACGGGATGCCGGAACGGTATCTGCAACAGGGTGACCCCTATCATTGCCAGTGCGCCAAGACGACACGGCTGCTGAAGGAACGGCTGGGATGGTCTGACGATCAACTGGTTTCAACGTTCCAGTCGCGATTCGGCCCCGAGGAATGGCTGAAACCCTATACAGTGGATCATGTGGCGGATTTGGCCAAACAGGGCAAAAAGAACATAGCGGTCATCGCGCCGGCTTTCTCGGCCGACTGCATCGAAACGCTGGAAGAGATCAACGAAGAGATCAAGGAAAGCTTCGAAGAAGCGGGCGGCGAAACCTTCACCTATATTCCATGTCTCAATGACGATGCGGCGCACATAGCTGCATTGGGCACAGTGATCGAAGAAAACTTGCGCGGCTGGCTGGACTGACCTGCACAGCCTTGGGAAAATAAAAAAGGCGGTGGATTGCTCCACCGCCTTTTTCATGAACTCCGTGTCGGATTAGCTTGCAGCAACAGCAGCAGCAACAACGACCAGCAGGATCAGCGGCAGCAGGATGCCCTGCGACGAACCCTGAGTTTCTTCTACAACAACAGGTGCTTCAACAACCGGCTCTTCCAGGTTACCAGCATAAGCGGTCGAAGCAGCAGCAGTCAGTGCAGCAGCGAGAACGAGTTTCTTCATATTAACCTCCAGAATTTGCGCAGTTCCAATGCCCGGAACCACACATCTAAGACTTACCTCGTGGTTTTTTCTAATCAGCATTGACGCTGGAATGCAATTGCAACTTGACCGCTAAACGGGTTCCCACACGAAAATGTCGTCAAATTAGCAACACTTGCGTGCCGACCTTCGCCATCGAGAACAGCTCGGCAATGTCTTCGTTGAACAGACCGATACAGCCATTCGACGACCGGCGTCCGATTTTTCGCGTATCGTGCGTTCCGTGAATGCGATAGTACTTCCAACTCAGGTATAAAGCATGTGTTCCCAGCGGGTTATCCGGCCCCGGAGGGATATAGTCAGGCCATTCCGGGTTTCGCTTTTTCATGGACGGTGTCGGAGACCAGCTGGGCCCTTCAACCTTTCTGATCACGCTGGTACGCCCCCGGCGGGTCAGTTCCTCGGTCAGGGGAACCGATGAAGGGTAGAGTTTGTATATACTTTGATCATCTGACCAATAGTGCAGCGCGCGCGACACGGTATCGACCAGAATGGCACCGTTTCTGGTGTTCGAAAAGTACGGCTGCCAATCCAGCGCCCGGAAACCCGATACGTTGCGGCGCACCGACGGTTCGGGTTCGGGTGCAGGGCGCAGCGGATCACCGGGGATGTACTGCGCCAGTGCGGGTGTTGCCAGCGTTGCAGTGGCCCCAGCCAGAAAACCCCTGCGTGTGGACGTTTGAATGCGCTTTTTGACCATGACAACGGGTCCTGTGTTCAAGTGAGGTCTGAAATCCGTGACATTCTATTGCCAGAATGCTTCAGTCGCAAATCAAACCGGCAGAATCACGCAAGTTTAGGCTATTGCGCGTTTGCTCAGAGCTGTCAGGCGCGCTATGCCCTGTAATGACACAATAACCAGGTCGATCATGACGCGTATCGTTTCTTTACTCTTGATTTGCTTTGTCGCGCTGGCGGCATGTACAGACACCGGCACCACGACCATCGGTGCAGACGGTCGCCCGCTGCCCACGGTCTACAAAATTCGCGGCAACCCGGAAAAGTTGCAGTTCCGTATGGTTGATTCGGTCAATGCCCTGCGTCAGGCCCAAGGATTGCAGCCTGTCCAGCTGAACGCGCAGTTGAACGCGGCAGCGGCGACCCATTCCAAGGACATGGCCAGACAGAACCGGCCCTGGCACTTCGGGTCCGACGGCTCCTCTCCGATCGATCGGGCTGCACGGGTCGGATATTTCGGCACGTTCCTCGGTGAAGCAATTTCCGAGACCTACGAAACCGAAACCGAAACCCTTGCCGCTTGGATGCAGGAACCCGGACCGCGCGCCGTGATCATGGACCCCAAGGCCACGCAGATGGGGTTCGCCTGGCATCAGGAAAAAGGCGGGAAAATCTGGTGGACGCTGGAAATGGGAACCGGCGGCTGACCCCGATCACCGTACACACAAAAAAGCCCCCGAAATCCGGGGGCTTTTTTTCAGATTACGCTGCTTGCATGGACTGCGCTTCGGTCAGGATCGCATAAAGCTTGACCGGATCGGGGTTCGCCCGAAGCTTGGTGCACACCGAGGTGTCCCTCAGCGTACGTGACACAAGGGCCAGCGCCTTGAGATGATCGACGCCGGCCTCTTCCGGCGCAAAAAGTGCAAAGGCGATGTCCACGGGTTGACGATCAACCGATCCAAAGTCGATGGGCTTTTCCAGCATGACGAACACGCCCGAAACCGAATCAAGCTCGGGCAACCGCGCGTGCGGAAGCGCAACGCCATGCCCAACGCCGGTCGGGCCTAGGCTTTCCCGTTCAAGCAGACAGTCGACGACGGCCTGAGAATCGAGCCCCAGATTGGCGGCTGCGACATCGCCGATTTCCTGAAACAACCGCTTCTTGCTGGAAGCGGCGGATAGTACACGCACTGCTTCGGGCTTCAGTATGCTCGAAAGCTCCATGATCACGCTCCATAGGCACGGCACCCGCGTCGGCGGGTGCGGCCCCGTATCCTTGCCTGTTAAGGATCAATCCAGCCGATGTTACCGTCTTCGCGACGATACACGACGTTCAATCCATCCTTGTTCTCATTTCTGAACACCAGCACCGGGGCACCGGCAAGTTCCATTTGCATCACGGCTTCACCAACGCTCAAAGATGGGATTTTTGTTTCCATCTCAGCCACAATCATGGGCTGTAGCGATTCGGGTTCATCGGCCGCGTCCGATTCGTCAGAGGCGAGGATATAAGAGGACGCCCCAAAGAGTTCAACCGGCTCGGACCGATCCTTGTGGTGGTCCTTCAAACGACGTTTGTAGCGCCGCAGCTGTGTTTCCATTTTGTCGCAGCATGCCTCGAACGCCGCATAAATTTCGGTTGCATGCGCCTTGGCCTGAGCGGTCAGCCCGGTGGACAGGTGCACTGTTGTTTCGCATACATATTCATGCGCTGAACGGGAAAAGACGACGTTGGCATCGGTAGGCCGCTGAGCATATTTACTCACAACCTCGCCCAATTCGGTCTGCACGTGAGTCTGAAGCGCCGCACCGATGTCGATCTGTTTTCCGCTGATTTGGTAACGCATGTGATCTCCTTCACAATTCACACCCATTCTGACGTCACGTTACGCGACGAACTTGTTTTTATCGGGTGGGGGGTCGAGACACTTTCCGCGGTTGTCTTAACTCCAGCCCTTCAACGAAGGGACAACGATCTCCAGACTGGAACCGGGTAAATGCCATGGGACAATTGAGGCAAGAGACGACGGAAGAGTCAATCAAAACAGGTGTGTATATACGCGATTTCCGCCATGCATCCGACGCAGACCATAACAAGCCTATGAAATACGGAAGTTTTCGCCAAGATAGACACGGCGGACATTCTCGTTCTCGACGACCTCGTCCGGTGTGCCCGACATCAGAACCTGCCCGTCATGCAGGATATAGGCGCGGTCGACAATTTCCAGCGTTTCCCGCACGTTATGGTCGGTGATCAGAACACCGATCCCCCGTTTTTTAAGGTCGGCAACCAGATGCCGGATATCGCCGACGCTGATGGGATCAACACCCGCAAATGGTTCGTCCAACAAAAGATATTTCGGGTCTGCGGCCAAACATCGCGCTATCTCAACGCGGCGGCGCTCACCGCCGGAAAGGGCAAGAGCAGGCGCGCGGCGCAGATGTTCGATCGAGAAATCTGACAACAGCTCTTCCAGCCGTTCTTTCCGCCTGTGAGCATGAGGAACCGTGATATCCAGCACCGCGGCGATATTGTCTTCGACGCTCATGCCGCGAAAGATCGACATCTCCTGCGGCAGGTAACCGATGCCCATCCGCGCACGCCGGTACATCGGCAACGTCGTAACATTCTGGCCGTCAATCGTGACTTTGCCGGCCTCTGGGAAAACAAGCCCCGCCACGGAATAAAAGGTCGTGGTCTTACCCGACCCGTTGGGTCCCAACAGGGCAACGACTTCGGACCGGTCCAGTGTCATCGAGACATCGCGGATCACCGTTTTCTTACGGTAGGATTTCCGCAGTTTCTCGATGCGCAGCCCGGAATTGCCTTCGGCCACTGACAAGTCGGGTCGCGCCATCAGTTGTTTCCCTGCTGAAGGATCGTCTTGACGCGCCCGGTCATGGTCGCTGTGCCCGTTGTCAGATTGGCGTTCATCTGATCGCCGCTGATGATGCTGGGGCCTTGCGTCAGCAGGACATTGCCTTTCATGACGATCACACCGGAATCTATCGTGTATTCCGCCCAATCGCCCTCTGCCGCATCCGGCGGGCTGACCAGAACAACATTCTCGGTGGCTTCCATCCGTTCAATCGCCGAGCGTTCCTCGTTGTAGATCACGAGAACCCGCTCAGCAGTCAGCCGCATTTCGCCCTGAATGACGACGACATTTCCGAGGAATTCGGCAGAACCGTCCTCCTGGTTGACGTTCAACGTTTCGGACGTGACTTCGACCGGAAGGCTCGGGTCGGCATTTGCGGAACCAAAAGCCACCTGCGCCTCCTGCGCTGTCGCGGTTGCGGCACCTGCAAACAGAGCAAGGCACAAAGGAACAAAACGAAAATCGAACACAGGTTATCTTTCTGCTTTTTCAGGCTCGTATACCAGCTTCACGCCGTCTGTAAAAACAATATGGACCGGTCCGTCCTTTTTTTCAGTCCCAAAGGTCATGCGTCCGGCGGAGAAATTGCCGATCGGCCCGGTTCCGTTCACCCGCCCCGGCGTGTCGCCCCGGATTTCGTCCAGCGACGTGTTGAGCAGGTCAGTCGTGACTTGAAGTCCGTCGGCAGTGGTAATCACCACGTCGCCGACAAAAGTTGCCGTACGCTCATCAGGGCGGATCAAACCTGAATTGGAATCCAGAAATATCGTTCCACCACTGAGAAGCCCCAGACGGCCCCGAAACTCGGATGCGTTCGGGGTTTCGTCTTCGTCGCCCTGCTTGGCTTGGATAGCTTCGATCTGGACATCTTCGCCTTTGCGGGTTGTCCCGCGGTACTTCGGCTGTGTGACCACCTGTTGCGCCAACCGCTCGTCAATGTCTTTTTCGGCGAATGGCACCGTTACGTTGGTTTCGATGCTGCGGGACAGAAGGAACACTGTGGACAGCATCAGAATGGCCGCAAGCGGCAACAGAACCTTCAGGAACTGTACCATGCGGGAATACCTGTCCAATTCGGCCTCCCTCAGCCCAGACCGACGCGCAAACAGTCGTGGATATGCAGAAGACCCAGCGCCTGCCCGGATGCAGCCTCGTCGACCACAAACAGCGAAGTGATCTTGCGATCATTCATGATCGCCACCGCCTCTTCGGCCAATGCGCCCGGTGTTATGGTGGTCGGATTGGCGGTCATGACCTGCTCGGTCGTTTTGTCCAGCAGACCGTCCATATGCCGCCGCAAGTCACCGTCCGTAATGATGCCCGACAAATGCCCCTGCGCATCCGTTACACCGGCCACGCCGAAACCCTTTTGGCTGATTTCGATCAGCGCGTCGCTCATCGGGGTGTTCGCCGCGACCAGAGGCAGAGCGTCGCCGGTATGCATCAGGTCACGCACCGTACTCAGCCGCGCACCCAGTTTTCCGCCGGGGTGGAAGGCGCGAAAATCCTCGGGGCGGAAGTCGCGATACTTCATCAGCGCAATGGCCAGCGCATCGCCCATGGCTAGGGTCAGCGTCGTCGAGATCGAAGGCACCATGCCGAAACCGCAGGCCTCGCCCATCGACGGGATCAGCAGATGCACATCGGCCTGTTTCATCAACGTGCTTTCTGGCTTGCTGGATAGCCCGATCAGCGGAATGCCAAAGCGGCGCGTAAAGGCCAGCAGGTTGGCCAGCTCGGGCGCTTCGCCAGAATTCGAAATCGCCAGCACCACATCGCCTTTGGAAACCATGCCCAGATCGCCATGGCTGGCCTCGGCCGGGTGCACGAAATAGGCGGGCGTTCCGGTACTGGCCAGAGTGGCGGCAATCTTGTGGCCGATATGGCCCGATTTTCCGATGCCGCTGATGATGATGCGCCCGGTGGCTTTCAGGATCAGATGCACCGCCTCTGCAAAATGCTCGTCAAGGCTGTCGGCCAGCACGTCCAGCGCGCGGGCCTCGTCGGTGACGACCCGGCGGGCGGTTCTCAGGAATGCTTCGGTGTCGGTCATGAGTGTGCAAAGATATCCGTTTCGGGCCAACCGGCGAGATCCAGCTTCGCACGCATCGGCAGGAAATCAAAACAGGCCTGCGCCATCTCGGTCCGGCCCTCGCGCGCCAGTCGCTTGTTCAACTCGTCCCGCAGGCGGTGCAGATAAAGAACGTCCGAGGCCGCATAGTCCAGCTGAGCATCCGTGAGGGCATCAGCGCCCCAGTCGCTCATCTGCTGTTGTTTCGAGATATCCACGCCAATCAGTTCCTGGCACAGGTTCTTCAACCCGTGGCGGTCGGTGTAGGTGCGCACCAGCCGGCTGGCGATCTTGGTGCAGTAAACCGGCGCGGCCAGGGCACCAAAGGTGTGATACATCGCGGCGATGTCGAACCGCCCGAAATGGAACAGCTTCAGGACATCAGGGTTTTCCAGCATGGCACTCAGGTTCGGGGCTTCGGTCTGGCCCTTGTCCACCTGGATGATATGGCTGTTTCCGTCACCGCCTGACATTTGAATCACGCACAGGCGATCGCGATGCGGGTTCAGCCCCATGGTTTCACAGTCAATGGCCACAACCGGGCCCAGATCCAGCCCATCCGGCAGATCGTTTTTGTACAAATGGTTCGCCACGCGACTATTCCTTTGTGCGATATCGCCTCCGAGATAGGCGGTTTGGTCTCCAAACTCAACGCCGTCCGAAAGTCGCGGGCCATTCGATGCCAAATCCTTGACCATATCCCCATCGGGGGGATATGGATAAGCCATGTCAGACAACGCCCACCAGTCACATCCACAGATTACGGCCCGGCTGAAGCGGGCCCATGGGCACCTGGCCAAGGTCATTGCCATGCTCGAGGAGCACGCGCCCTGTTCGGACGTCGCCCAACAGTTGTTTGCAGTAGAAAAAGCCGTCACCAATGCCAAACGCGCTTTGATTCACGATCATATCGAACACTGCCTGTCCGCTGACGACGATGGCGGCGGGATCGAAGACTTCAAGGCGATTACAAAGTACCTCTGAGCCATGCTGAGTATTCTGAAACACCGCACCTACCGCCACCTGTTCGCCGCCCAAATCGTTGCTCTGACCGGAACCGGGCTGGCCACCGTGGCCCTTGGGCTGCTCGCCTTTGATCTGGCCGGGAATGCTGCGGGCCTTGTCCTTGGCACGGCACTGACGATCAAGATGGTGGCTTATGTCACCGTTGCACCGCTCGCCGCTGCTTTTGCCGAGCGTCTGGATCGTCGCAAGATGTTGGTCGTGCTGGACCTGATCCGCGCAGCGGTTGCAGTATGTCTGCCTTTCGTGACCGAAGTCTGGCAAATCTACGTGCTGATCTTCGTGCTCCAATCGGCGTCGGCGGGCTTTACGCCCGCCTTCCAGGCCACGATTCCGGACGTTCTGCCAGACGAAGCTGAATACACGCATGCCTTGTCACTGTCACGCCTGGCCTACGATATGGAAAGCCTGCTGAGTCCCATGTTCGCCGCCGCATTGCTGCTGCTGGTCAGCTTCAACAGCCTGTTCTGGGGTACCGCGCTGGGTTTTGTCGCATCGGCATTGCTGGTTGTCTCGGTCGTGCTTCCGTCACCGAAGCCAAGCCGACCCCGCGGCATCTATGACCGCACAACACGTGGCATACGTATCTATCTGAAAACACCCCGGTTGCGCGGGCTGCTTGCACTCAGCTGGAGCGCGGCGGCGCTGAGCTCGATGGTGATCGTGAACACCGTGGTCATCGTGCGTGCCAATCTGGGCCTGTCGGAAAGCGCCGTGGCCATTGCCCTGGCCGGGTTCGGGGGCGGATCGATGCTGGCGGCCTTTTCCTTGCCCCGCCTTCTGGATCGGATCGAGGACCGTCGGGTCATGGTCGCGGGCGCCGCTTTTGCCACTGGTTCCATGGCCGTCGCCGCGATGCTGGCCGCAATTGCTCCTCTGTCGCTCGGGTTGCTGACCGCGTTGTGGGCATTCACCGGTTTCGGATATTCCACCACCCTGACACCCTCGGGCCGCCTTTTGACCCGGTCGGCCCACCCCGAGGATCGCCCTGCCGTCTTCGCCGCACAGTTTACCCTTTCGCATGGCTGCTGGCTGGTTCTTTACCCGCTGGCAGGGTGGCTGATGACCGTGTTTGGTCCGACCGTGACACTCAGCAGCATGGCGACGCTGTCCGTGGCCGGCGTCGTCGGTGCAATCGGCCTTTGGCCGCGCCTCGACCAGGAAGCGATCACCCATGATCACCCCGATCTGCCGCCCGATCACCCACATCTGGCCGGGTCAGGCCCGCACGCGCATCCGATCATCATCGACGATCTGCACCCGCGCATCCCGCGCGAACCCTGAGCGGGCGCTTGGACCTGATCTCAACCCGCAATGACCACAAACCAGAGCCCCAATGGACCAGCTTGACCGTCGCATCATCGCCGCCCTGCAAGCCAACGCACGCGCCTCGACCACGCAGATTGCGACCACGCTGGGTGTGGCCCGGACAACCGTGCACGAGAGAATAAACCGGATGGAACAGCGCGGCCTGATCGAAGGATATTCCGTGCGCCTAGGGTCCACCGAAGACACCCCGAAAGTGCAGGTCATCGTCATGCTCGAAGTGCAGCAAAAGGAAACCAGCCGGATCATCAAGCGGCTCGAAGCCTACCCCGAAGTCAAACTGTGCCTGTCGATCAACGGAGAGTTCGACCTTATGCTGTCCGCAGAGGCGCCGAGGCTGGAGGATCTGGACATTCTGGTCGATGACCTGGCGAAAATTCCTGGTGTCTTGCGCACCAATACCAGCGTTGTTTTCGGGCGCAGGATAGATCGAAACTGAAGCGGCGATAACTCTCTGTAAACCGATCGTTGGCTAGCTTGGCCGGGAGAGATCAGAATCCCGGACCGGCAGAATGCCAAATCAGAAATTCCCGCTGTTACTCATGTTGGTGCATGTGCTTTTGGCGCAGGCAGGGTTTGCCATGCCAGATGCCAAAACCGGTGACCTGTGCGATCATGCCGCGCGCCGCGCCGCTTTGTCCGAAGGCGTGCCCCTGGACGTGCTGCGCGCCATCTCGCGCGTTGAAACAGGGCGCAGGCTGGACGGCCGGTTGCAGCCTTGGCCCTGGACGATCAACGTCGGCGGTCAGGGATACTGGTTCAAGTCCGAGGTCGAAGCCAAGGCCTATGCGTTCAAAATCTTCAAATCGGGCACCCGCAGCTTTGATGTCGGCTGTTTTCAGATCAATTATCGCTGGCACGGCAAAGCCTTCCGTTCGATCGACGCGATGTTCGATCCAGATGAGAACGCGACCTACGCCGCCCGGTTCCTGAATGAACTCCATGCCGAGCTTGGATCGTGGCCCGCAGCCGCGGGGGCTTATCATTCCCGCACGGCACCCCTTGCCGAAGCTTACAAAGAGCGGTTTCAAACGGTGCTGGCACAGCTCGAAGGGCCCGCCCGAACCCGGGTTGCGGGCACGTCTCGGGATCCGTTCACCGAGGCCGGCCTCCCCTTGTTTCCCATTCCGACGGCCTCGCCCCGCACCGGCGCGCTTGGGTCTCTGGTGCCAGCCGCAGGCGCCGCAACCGCGTTTATCGCCTTCAACTAGGAGTTTCGCGTGCCCAAGGTAAACATCCAGTCGCTGTTTTCGCCTACTGTCCTGCTGGCGATTGCGCTGATGACGGTCATCGTCATGATGATCCTGCCCATGCCAGCCTGGGTTCTGGACGTGGGGTTGGCGGCCTCCTTTGCGCTGGCCATCCTGATCTTCACCCTCACCCTGTTCATTGAACGCCCGCTGGACTTTTCCTCCTTCCCGACGGTTCTGCTGGCGTCTTTGATGTTGCGCCTGTCGCTGAATGTGTCGTCGACGAAATTGATTATCGGGCAGGGGCACACTGGCCCGAATGCGGCAGGAGACGTGATCGAAGGTTTTGCCAGTTTCGTCATGGGCGGCAGTATTTTTCTTGGCCTGGTGGTGTTCGGCGTGCTGCTGATCGTGAATTTCATGGTCATCACCAAAGGCGCCGCCCGCATGGCCGAAGTCGGCGCGCGCTTTGCGTTGGACGGGATGCCCGGCAAACAACTTGCGATCGACAGCGACATGTCCGCCGGGGCAATCGATCATCAGCAGGCCAAGGAACGGCGAGAGCTGGAACAGCAGGAGACGACATTCTTCGGTTCGCTCGACGGTGCGTCGAAATTCGTGAAAGGTGACGCTGTCGCCGGGCTTCTGATCACGTTGCTGAACCTTGTCATGGGCCTGGTCATGGGCGTCGTCGTACATGGAATGCCTCTGGCCTCGGCGTTCGAAACCTATGCCATTCTGACCGTCGGCGACGGGTTGGTGTCCCAAATTCCCGCCGTCATCATTTCCATTGCGTCCGCCCTGCTGCTGGCACGGGGCGGCACGCAGGGGGCCACGGACAACGCCATCTTTTCTCAACTTGGCCGCCACCCGGCAGCATTGTCCACCGTGGCGGTGCTCATGGTCCTGTTCGCTCTGGTGCCCGGTCTTCCTTTTCTGCCGTTCATCCTCGGCGCGGCCATTCTGGGATACGCGGCTTACAATGTTTACCGAAAGCAGCATGACGCAGACGCGTCGGCAAACTTGCCCTCGACCGAAACCGAAGCGCCGACATCCCAAGCTATCGGCGACATCCTGGACCTGGATGATGTCCATCTGGAGTTCGCGCCGGATCTGGTCAGCATGGTTCTGAATCCTGGCACGGGGCTGGACGCTCGTATTGCCAATATGCGGACCTATGTGGCGTCGACCTTTGGCCTGATCCTGCCCGAAATCCGCCTGACCGACCGCGCCGACCTGCCGACCGGAACGTATGTGACCAAGGTTCAGGGCGTCGAACAGGCACGCGGTGTCTTGCATCCCGATCTCATCCTGGCGCTCGTGCAGGACGGGTTTGACCTGCTGCCGGAGGGCAATGACGTGACCGAGCCGGTCTATGGTGCTCCAGCGCGCTGGATCCTGCCGAAAGATCAGGAGGACGCCGCGCTTAGCGGTGCCACCATAGTTTCACCGCCCGAGATTCTTGCCACCCATCTGCTGGAGATCATCAAACAGAACTTCTCGCGCCTGCTGACACTGAAATCCCTCCGGCGCCTGCTGTCGGAAATGACGCGCCTGAGCGACCCGGTACGCGCCGAAGCCAACCGCAAGCTGCTGGATGAACTGATCCCCGACAAAGTTCCGATCGACACGTTGCACGCTGTTCTGCGCCTGTTGCTCGACGAACGTGTGTCGATCCGGAACATGGCGCTGATCCTTGAAAGTGTCGCCGAGGCGCGGCTTACCACAACCCAGCCCGAAGGCATCTGTGAACTTGTGCGTCAGCGTCTTGGCTTTCAGCTGGTCGCGGACATGAAGCGCGAGGATGGTTCGATCCCTCTGATCCAGTTGGCCCCGGAATGGGAGGACACGTTCGCCTCTTACCAGATTGACGCCCCTAATACCGGCATGGATGTCGCGCTGCCCCCGAACGTGTTCAACAAACTGGCCGACGGAGTCGTGAGCACCATCGCCAAATCCGCTGACAACGGTCTGTTTCCGGCCGTCGTGACCTCGACCCGGCGCCGTCGGTTGCTGCGCACCGTCATGCAGGCACGCGGCGTGTCCAACCCGGTTTTGTCCTTCGAAGAAATCGGGCTGGAAGCCAAACCTGCCTTGGTCGGAACTGTTGCAGCGTGATTGCCCTGCCGCCAGAGATGCTGTCGCAGCTGGCCGAAGCAATCTGGCAGGCCTTTGTCGTGTTTCTGCGCGTCTCCGCTCTTGGCTCGCTGCTTCCAGCTTTCGGGGAGCGCAGTATTCCGACACGGGTAAAGCTTGGTGCTTCCGTTGCTTTCACGCTGATCATACTGCCCGCTGCGCCCCCCGTCAGAATTGATCCCAGCCTTTGGACGATCGTGCGGCTGGTCGGCACCGAAGTTCTGATCGGGCTTGTCCTGGGGATAGGCCTGCGCCTGTTCGTTCTCGCGCTGCAAACCGCGGGGTCTATTGCGGCTCAGTCCACGTCATTGTCGCAACTGCTGGGTGGCGCGGCGGCCGATCCGGTCCCCGCCATGGGATACCTGCTGACCCTGGCAGGACTGACACTTGCCGTAATCATGGACCTGCACATCCGGGCCGCGCAGTTCCTGATCCAGAGTTATGCCCTGTTCCCAATAGGGCTGGCACCTGATGCCGCGGATGCGTCGCGCTGGGGATTGCATCAGGTCGCCAACAGCTTTGGACTGGCTTTTGCACTGGCAACGCCGTTCGTCATCGCCTCTTTGATCTACAACCTGGCACTTGGGGTCATCAACCGGGCAATGCCCCAGCTGATGGTGGCCTTCGTAGGCGCTCCTGCAATCACCTTCGCCGGGCTGTTTCTGCTGTTCGCCGGTACACCGCTGATCCTGTCCGTGTGGGCTGACGCGCTGGTTGCCTTCTTCACCAACCCGATAGGAGCGCAAAGATGAGCGCAGGTGATGACGACAGCGACAAGTCATACGAACCAACACCGCAAAAGCTGCTGAAGGCGCGCGAGAAGGGTGAGGTTCCAAAATCCAACGACTTGTCGGTTGTGGCGGCATATACCGGGCTTCTGATCGCCCTGCTCACAGTCGGTCAATACAGCGTCGAGCATATGGGCACCGGGTTCATGGTTCTGATCGATCAGTCCGACGCATTTGCACGGCTTCTGACGGATGGGCCATCGCATGCTCCGGTTGCGGGGGTATTGAAAAGTGCCCTGCTGCCTGTTGCTTTGCTGTTCTGCCTTCCTGCGGCGGCTGTTCTGCTGAACTTGATCGCCCAGCGCGCGCTGATCTTTGCCCCAAGCAAATTGAAACCAAAACTTTCGCGTATCTCGCCGATTTCGAACGCAAAGAACAAGTTCGGGCGGGGCGGGTTGTTCGAGTTTGCCAAAAGCACCACCAAACTGTTGATCTACGGCACCTGCCTTGCACTGTTTCTGAAGGCCAATCTAACCGAGATTCTGTCTGCCAGCGCGGCGCCGGCAAAATCATCCATTCTGCTGATGATGAACCTGCTGTTTCGCTTTCTTTTCATCGTGATCGCAATCGCACTGGCCATCGGGGTTGTCGATTTCCTTTGGCAATTTGCCGAGCACATGCGCAAGAACCGTATGTCGCGCAAGGAGATCATGGATGAAACCAAGGATGCCGAGGGCGACCCCCATGTCAAACAACACCGGCGCCAGCGCGCACAGGAAATCGCAACCAACCAAATGTTGGCAAATGTTCCAGGCGCGGATGTCGTGATCGTAAACCCCACCCATTATGCTGTGGCGCTTAAATGGACACGGGTTGCGGGCAGCGCCCCGGTTTGCGTTGCCAAAGGGGTGGACGAAATCGCCGCCACTATCCGATCCGCCGCAGGAGAAGCAGGCGTTCCGATCCATTCAGACCCTCCCACAGCTCGCGCCCTTCACGCGACCGTGGACATAGGTCAGGAGATCGCCGAAGAGCACTATCGTCCTGTTGCCGCCGCGATCCGGTTTGCCGAAGCGATGCGAAAACGCGCGAAGGAGCAAGTTCGATGACTCAGACGCAATTACCCGATCTGGAAAAAGTGACCAACGCAGCGTTTCAGAAGCAATTTCAAGCGCTGCGACCGATCCTGGAGGCCGAGGCACGGATCAAGCAGCAACTTGCCAGATTGGACGGTCAACTCCGTCAGGCGCGCCAAGACAGCACCAAGGTCGAAGGCTATCAGGTTTCAGGGACCGACGTACTCTGGAATAGTTGGGAGTCCGCGACGCGGAGACAATTGAACCTGCAACTGGCACGAACGCGCGCGCAGAAACTGGCCGGAATGGAAGCTTTACGTACTGCCTTTGGGCGAAAACAAGCGGTGGAAAAATTGCGAAAGAAAGTTCAGCAGGCAAACCGAAAAGCAAATGCCAAAAAGCACTTCGGGCCATAGCTTGACCGACCCGGAGTATCGGGCCGGTCAGTGTCAGCTGTCTTGTCGGTTTACACTCAGGATCAGCACTTTGGACACGTCGTCGCCAAATTCTTTGCGCGCCACTTCCAGCAAGGAATTCCGCAATACATCCAAGTTCCCGGATTCTGTAAAAGCCCCGTCAAAGCCGCCCGTGTTTGCATGGTCAAAAAGAACCTGAAGAAAGCCATCCCTGAGTTTAGGCTCGATTGCATAAAAGGTTTCTGTAATGTCCGGGTTCGCCTCAAGGCTCAGCGACAGCGTTACCATGGCTTCGATCTGGTCGTCTTTTACAACGGGGACGACGAATTGCTTGGTCATTTTCAGATAACCAAAGCTTTCCCCCTCGCCTTTTTCCTTTGATTTCCCGGTTTTTTTGCCGGCCGACTTATCCTCTTTGACTGCTTCTTTTTCGGCAACGGCAGTTTCAGGTTTTTTTGCAGGTGCAAGAACCAGACCCGCGCCAATACCCGCGCCGAGTCCAACAATCAGAAAAATCACGGGAATCAATTTCGCGACCACGATCTCACCTCAGAACGGCAAAAGGGAATCAAGAACTTGCTGACCATAGCGGGGTTGCTGGACATCCGTTATCTGCCCTCTGCCGCCATATGACACGCGCGCTGACGCGATTTTGTCATAGGTTATTTCGTTTTGCCGCGAGATGTCCTGCGGGCGGACATATCCCGTCACAAGAAGCTCTCGCAGTTCGAAGTTGACCCGCAACTCCTGCGATCCCGATATTGAAAGAACTCCGTTCGGCAACACATCCAGCACTGTTGCGGCAACACGCAGAGTCAGTTTTTCGTTTCTCCTGACGGATCCCCGGCCAGAGCTCGAGGAATCCGCTTCAATCGAAACGGCTTCATCCAATGACGCGCCCTGGGGCAGGTTCTTTTGCACGCGCTGAGGCAGGCCGAAGAGGCTGGGGACTTCGAGGGTCTCGGACCCAGATCTGGATCGTCTGGTATTGTTCGAAATTTCTGCCTTCTCGTCCAGCTCGATGACGACGGTCAGGATGTCGCCTTTCTTGATCGCCCGCTGGTCGCCCAGCAACGAATGCTGCCCGCCGCTCCACAAAGAGGACCGGTCGACGTTTCGCTGGGGTTGGGTGTGCAATGGCAAACCCGGCCACAACATTGCAACCTGTTCCGGGGAATCCTCGTTGGGTGTGAAACTTGGCGGTTTGCCCAAATGATCCATTCGTCCACATGCGGACAAGGCAAAAGCCGTCAGTACAAGGGTTTTTGGCAATCCGTGCATCACTGTACCTCGATTTGACCGTCCGGACGGATTCGGCCTGTTACGGTTGTTCGGGATGAAAGGTTCATGACCCGAATGCGATCCCCCGCCGCGCCGCGCCCCAAGGCCCGGCCCTCGGTGGTGATCGACAAGGGTTGGCTGCTGAACACCAGCACGACCAGATCGTTTCGATCCACGATGGCAGGTGGCCCGACATCAGAGCCGCGAATTGGCCGACCGGGGTAGAGCGCCACCCGGGCCTCTTGTCCGATCAGAAGATCAGGGTCTGAAATTGCATCGGCAACATCTGTTGGCTTCAACTCGAGATCGGCCGCAGAAATGACTTCCTTGGCCCGTATCGTACGTGTCGGCACCACAATTTCAGCCTGGGCGGCAATTGGCGCCAGAAGCACCAGAGAAAGAACCAGAAGTCGCATCACCGTACCTGCGTTGTCGCGCTCATCATCTGGTCCACCGCCGTGATGACTTTGGCATTCATCTCATAGCCGCGTTGCGCTTCGATCAGCTCGGTAACTTCGCGAACGGCGTCAACCGAACTGTCTTCCAGATAACCCTGTCGCAAAGTTCCCAGACCGTCTGCGCCCGGCGTACCCAGAACTGGAGCACCCGAAGCTTCGGTTTCCTTGAACAGATTGCCTCCGACGGCTTCCAGGCCTTTGGCGTTCGAAAAACTGGCCAGCGTAAACTCCCCAAGCAACTGACCTTCGGGGGAATCGTCAAAATACGCATAGACTTCGCCCGACGCGTTGATCGAAACAGAACGCGCATCGTCAGGGATGGTGATTTCCGGCGAAACCGCAAATCCGTCAGAGGTGACGATCAGGCCCTCTGCCGACCGCTTCAAACTGCCGTCGCGCGTATACGCGGCCTGACCGCTGGGCAAGGTCACCTCCAGATATCCGCGACCTTCGATTGCAACATCCAGATCGCTCCCGGTGGCCGACAAGGCCCCTTGTTCCAATTGCACTGTCACCGCTGCCGGTCGCACACCCAGACCCAGTTGAATACCCGTGGGCAGAACCGTTCCGTCCGACGCGTTCACGGTGCCGGCCCGCGCCATCTGTTGATAATGCAGGTCGGCGAATTCGGCCCGTCGGGCGTTGTAGCCGGTGGTGTTCATATTCGCGAGGTTGTTCGAGATCGTCTCGACCCGCATCTGTTGCGCTGTCATCCCGGTGGCAGCAATTTTAAGGGCCCGCATGTCCAACTCTCCTCATCCAAATCAGCGCATCAGCGCCTTGAGTGCTCCACGCACGCGCTCATCTTCACTCTCAAGAAAGCTTTGCCCCAGCTCATAGGCGCGCTGGATTTCCACCAAACGGGTCACTTGCTGAATCGCATTCACGTTTGACCCTTCGAGAAAGCGATGCAAAACTACCGGCTCGTCGACCGGCTCAATTGCACCGTCGGTGCGGAAACGAGTGTTTCCTTCGCGTACAAGTTCGTTCGTATCGGCGACGTTGAAAACGCCCAGCTGACCCAGAAGCTGACCATCGACACTCAGCGTTCCGTCGCTGCCGACATCGATTGACGCCGCATCAGGCGGGATGAACACAGGCGCGCCATTGGCATCGAGCACGCGCGCGCCATCCATTGAAACCAGATCGCCATCGGCATTGGGAGAAAAGCTGCCAGCCCGCGTCAGCCGGTTGCCATCCTGGGTTTCGACCAAGAAGAAACCGTCGCCTTCGATGGCAAAATCAAATTGCCCGCCGGTTTGCGTCAGCACGCCTTGTTGCATTGACGTATTTCGCGCCTCGGCCCGGCTCATGGAGAGGGAGGGGCTGTTCGGCATATCTCGAATGTATTCCGAGAACACCAGCCCCTGCTGGCGATAGCCGGTCGTGTTGGCATTTGCGATGTTATTCGCCACCAGGCGCATTTCGTTCATCAGCCCGGACTGGCGGGACAGGGTGACATAGGCGGTGTCCATCAGCGACCTCCTGCGATCAATGGAACAAGCGTACCGGTGAAAAACGTAACAAGGGTCTGAGTCATGAACCCCATCGAGATCCAGAACACGACGACGATGGCGATCAGTTTGGGAACAAAGGTCAGTGTCATTTCCTGTATCGACGTCAGGGCCTGAAACAGACCAACGATCAGGCCTGACACCAGAGCAACTGCCAGAATCGGGACCGATGTGATGACGGCGATCCAGAGAGCCTGACGTACGATGTCATAGAAAAGACCTTCGCTCAGCATGGTATCAGACCGGCATCCGAAGGATTTCCTGATAGGCCTCGACCACCTTGTTGCGAACGATCACAGCTGTCTCGACGGCCAGTTCGGTCTGTGCCAGCGCCTGCACCAGCGCGTGCGGGTCGGCTTGCCCGACCATCGCGGTCTGCGACATCTGCTCGCTGTGTTTCAACGTGGAGGCAAAGTCCTGAAAACTTGCCTTCAGCCCCTGCACCATGCCCAGGTGATCGGGGTCGGCCTGGGTTGCAGGACGGGCGCCGGCATAATTCTGCGCGGCGGTCAAGGATCGGATGTCCATTCTGGCTGTCCTTTATTTTCTGAGCAGTTCCATCAATGACGACGACATTTGCCGTGTCTGATCGAACATCTTGAGGTTAGCTTCGTAGCTCCGCTGCGCCTCACGCGCGTCGGCTATTTCGATCATCAGATCGACATTCGATCCCAGATAGTGACCACTGGCATCTGCCATCGGGTGGCCGGGGTCGAAAATTCGTGTCAGGTCGCGTCGATCAAGCTTTACGCGGCCAGCTTGCACCACGTTCTGACCATCTTTTTCTATGGTCTCAAACGGCACCGTCTTGCGCCGGTACCCGGGCGTATCCGCATTCGATATGTTTTCGGACACGTGGCGCAGCCGGGCTGCCTGCGCACGCAGGGCGCTGGCGGATGCCGCAAGTGAGTGGGAAAAATCGCTCATCCTCGGCCTCCTTATCCACGTCCCAGACTGGTGCGAAGGATGTTCATCGAGGAATTGTAGATCGCCAACGCGCGGTCGTGCTGTCGTTTGACCTCGACCGATTTCAGCATCTCTTCTTCAAGCGATACGCCGTTGCCATTTGGATCACCCGACGGAGCGGCCTGGTGCTCTGCCCAAGGCTGCGTACCCGTACCGCCATGCAGATGACCCCGCCGCGTGGCCATCATGGTCACTTCGCGTCCCGAGTTTTCAAGTGCTTTATGGAAGGGGTCGATATCGCGCGGCTGGTAGCCCGGCGTATCCGCATTGGCCATGTTGCGCGCAATCACCGCCTGCCGTTGCCCGGCATGGGTTGCCATTGCGTGCGCGGTCTTAAGGACGTTCAAGTCATAGAACACCGGGGCTTCTCCCTCGATCAATTTCAATCAAGGCTTAACCCCGATTCCTTTAGAAACCGTTTTCAGAACTCAGTTGGAGAACCCACAATGTCCGATCTCGACCCTATGCTTCTGAAACATGAATTCGACAGGATGACTGCGGTCCGTCATGTGGGGCTGGTCAGCGGAGTTGCAAAAGGGTTGATCGAGATCAGCGGCCTGAACAGTCACGCGCGAGTTGGCGACCAACTTACATTGCAGCGGCGCTCGGGGCCTGATCTTTCCGGTGAAGTTCTGCACGTGGATGCAGATCACGTTCATATGATGCCAGGCGCCGCACCAGATGGTGTCAGTCTGGGGGACCGCGTGTATCTTGACCCTTCTCCCGGCTTCGCACCGGGCCTGCATTGGTTCGGGCGCGTCATCGATCCTTTTGGCAAACCACTGGACGGGAAACCTCTGCTAAACGGGGCGCAGGACCGCGATATCATGCAGGCCCCGCCGCCTGCCGTTTCGCGCAAACCGTTGGGACAGAGAATGCCCACAGGTTTGTCCGTTCTCAATACAATGCTGCCGATTGTACGTGGTCAGAGAGTCGGGTTGTTTGCCGGATCGGGCGTTGGGAAGTCCACACTCCTATCAACCCTCGCACGCTCCATACAGGCCGACGCAGTCGTGGTCGCTCTGGTTGGTGAACGGGGGCGCGAAGTGAATGAGTTTGTCGCCCACGCGGTCGGTCCAGAAGCCATGAGACGGACCATCGTCATTGCTGCCACCTCGGATCAGTCGGCCTTGTCCCGCAGGCGTTGCGCGTGGTCGGCAATGTCGGCAGCAGAATTCCTGCGCGATCAGGGCCTGAACGTTCTTTTTCTGGCCGATTCTGTGACCCGTTTTGCCGAAGCGCACCGGGAAATTGCCGTCGCAATGGGGGAATCGCCATCTCTGCGCGGGTATCCGCCTTCGGTCACACCCCTGATTGCCAACCTGTGCGAACGCGCTGGTCCGGGCGCACAAGATCAGGGGGACATTACGGCTGTGTTCAGCGTTCTGGTGGCCGGGTCCGACATGGATGAGCCTGTCGCGGACATTCTACGCGGCGTGTTGGACGGGCATATAGTGCTTAGCCGGGACATTGCTGAACGCGGGCGTTTCCCGGCGATTGATCTCAGCAGATCTGTATCTCGCAGCTTACCAGTCGCTGCATCTGAGGCAGAGAACCAGATGATCAACGAAACCCGCAAACTTGTTGGCAGCTACGAACAATCCGAAGTCATGATAAAGGCCGGGCTGTATTCAGAAGGATCAGATCCGCTCTTGGATCAGGCCGTGCGCGTTCATGAGGAGTTGGACGCATTTTTCGGCAAACCCGATTCCGAAGGAATTGAAAACAGCTTCAACCGCTTGTCCCTGATTCTGCGCCGTGCCTCGGCCGGCCTGCCGCGTCAGTGAACTCGGAACAGTTTTAAGTATTAAGGCCGCCTTAAGACCTGCACTGCTATTCCGATAGTCGGGTGATAAAAAGGTGGTGGAGATGGGTGCGCAAACCAATGCGGCGCCAATCATCATCAAGAAGAAGCGTGTATCGGGTGGCGATGGCCATCACGGTGGCGCGTGGAAAGTCGCGTATGCCGACTTTGTGACGGCCATGATGGCCTTCTTCATGTTGATGTGGCTGCTGAACGCAACAACGGAACAGCAACGAAAAGGGTTGGCGGATTATTTCGCGCCGACAATCCCGCTAAGCCCGGAATCCGGCGGCGGGGACGGGGCGTTTGGCGGCGACAGCATGCTGTCTGAAGAAGTGCTGCTGCGGGACGGTCAGGGTGCCACGACCACGCACCCGACCGAATCGCATCAGGCTCGTGGCTCGATCGGAGTGAACGCCGTGGGCGGCGACAAAGGGGCCAAGGAAGATTTCTCTACCCTGGAGGCGCAACTGCTGGGGCGCACGGGTGAAAGCGAGGTCTCGGACAAACTGCTCAAGCATATCGTCACACGGGTCACCGATGAAGGATTGGTGGTGGAACTGTTCGACACCGACGATCAGGCATTGTTCGAATCGGGTTCCGACAAGCCAACCAGCTTTCTGCGGTCCCTGGCCCTGATCATCGCCCGAGCCTCGGATCTTGTCGTCAATTCGATCGCCGTCGAAGGGCATGTCAGCGCGTCTCCGGTTGTGCAGGCGCGCAACACTGCCTGGGAACTGTCCACGGCAAGGGCCCAAAAATTGCGTCAATTGCTACAGGACAAGGGCGTTGCGGCACAAAGGATGGATCGTGTTACGGGCCATGCAGACCGAGAATTGTTCGCCGACAATCCCATGGCTGCGCGGAACAACAGGATCGAAGTGATCTTTCTGCGCCAGCCCTAAATGATAGAGCGTATTTTACATGTTAGCGCGCTGTTAAGGGGCAGCGCGTTACCTGTTGCATCAAAGACGGACGCAACAGAAGGGCGCACCCATGACCATTTCCTCTTCGCTCAATGCCGGTGTGGCGGCGCTGAAAGCCAATGCCAACAGGTTGGCGACGATTTCCGACAACATCGCGAATTCTTCAACCTACGGGTATAAACGGGTCGAGACGGATTTTCATTCAATGGTCACGTCGGGCCAGGGTGGCAGCTATTCGGCAGGCGGCGTACGGACGACAAGCCAGCGCATGATTGATCAACGCGGGCCCCTGGTGACGACCAGCAACTCAACCGATCTGGCAGTTCGCGGGCGCGGCATGCTGCCTGTGCGCCCCAGTTCGCAGATCGGGAATAGTTCGAACGAGATGCTGCTGACAACAACCGGGTCGTTCCGAACCAACGAAGAAGGGTATTTGGTTACCGAATCCGGCCTTGTTCTTCTGGGGTGGCCCGCGGCACCCGATGGCACTATTCCACCGGTTTCGCGAGATACTCCCGCCGCGCTTGAACCCATTCAGCTGAGCGTGAACCAGCTGTCGGGTTCACCAACCACAGAAATGAAACTGCGTATGAACCTTCCGGCCACGGCGACAAATGCGGGCGCGCCGGGCGACGTTCAACCTTTGTCGGTTGAGTATTTCGATAATCTCGGCAAGTCTGAAAGCGTCGATATCCAGCTGATCCCAACTGTTCCCGCAACCGGCAGCAGCAACGAATGGACCATGGTCTTGCGTGACTCGGCGTCGGGTGGCGCGGTCATCGGTGAATACACGCTGACATTCACCGACAACCGAACGGCAGGCGGCACTCTGGCCAGCGTCACACCTGTTTCTGGCGGAGCTTATGATCCAGCAACGGGCAGTGTCATGGTCAACGTCGCCGGCGGAGCGATGGAGGTCAATATTGGCCTGATCGGGGATGCAGACGGGATAACCCAATTGTCCGACACGTTCGCGCCTGTTTCGATCACACGTGACGGTTCTGCCGTGGGAACAATGACCAGCGTTCAGGTCGATGAGAGAGGATATGTCTACGCGTTCTACGACACCGGCGTCAGTCGCCGGATGTACCAGATTCCGTTGGCAGATGTCCCCAATCCCAACGGTTTAACCGCGTTGGACAGCCAGACTTACGCGCCTTCCCGTGAAAGCGGTACGTTCTTTCTTTGGAATGCCGGCGAAGGCCCGACCGGGGATCTTGTTTCTTTCGCGCGTGAGGAATCCACCACGGATGTAGCGACCGAGCTGACCTCATTGATTCAGACGCAACGTGCTTACTCCTCCAGCGCCACGGTGATCCAGACGGTGGACGAGATGTTGCAGGAAACGACAAACCTGAAACGTTAATCCAGCTCTGACCCAAAGAAAGGAGCGGCCTCATGAACATGTCGACAGCACTCAATAACGCATTGGGCGGGCTGACTGCGGCCAGTCGCGGGGCCGCTGTGGTGTCCGGAAACATCGCGAATGCGCTGACCCCCGGCTATGCGCGCCGGTCCCTAGAACTTGCCACAAGCCCAATTTCCGGAAATGGCGTACGCACCGTTGGCGTGATCCGGCATCAGGATCCGGTTTTGACCGCCAACAGACGTTCGTCTGATGCCGAACTCGCCTTTCGGTCGGACGTTTCAGATTTTCACGCACGGTTCGAACAACTGGTGGGGTCTCCTGATGACGGCCCTTCGCTGTCTACCCGTCTGTCCTCGTTGGAAAACGCCTTTATCACGGCGGCCAGTCTGCCTGACTCGATCGAACGGCTGGATCAGGTTGCGCGCTCGGCCCGCGATCTGACCAACGAGCTGAACGCGGCGTCCGAAGGCGTACGCCAGGCACGCTCGGATGCTGATCGAAAAATTGGCGCCCAGATCAACACCCTGAATCAGACTCTGAAAGATATCGAAGACCTGAACGCCAAGATTCCCGCCATTCAAAACTCTGGCGGTGACATCGGTGCCCTGCTGGATCAGCGGCATGTCCTGATCGACCAGGTCAATACCCTGATCCCGGTCAATGTCGTGCCGCGCGCCAATGATCAGGTATCCCTGTACTCGGAGGGCGGGCTGATCCTGCTGGAAGGCACGGCCTCGGAGTTCACTTTTTCCACGACCGGCGAAACAAAATCTCACATGACCGTGGCAAATGGTCTGTTGTCCGGTCTGGAGATGAACGGCAACCCGGTACGGACAAGCGGAGACAACGCTCAAATCCGCGGCGGGGCACTGATGGCGCAGTTCACCATCCGCGACGACTTGGCAGTCGAGGCGCAGGGTCAGCTCGACACGGTTGCAAGGGACCTGATTGAACGATTTGAAACGCCCGGTTTGGATTCGTCGGCTCTTGCGACAGATCCTGGTCTGTTCACCGACGATGGCAACCGATTTGATCCTGCATCTGTTGTCGGGCTGGCATCACGGATTTCACTCAATTCAACCGTGGACCCTGACAATGGCGGGGACAGTTGGAAACTGCGCGCGGGTCTGGGTGCCGCAACTCCGGGTGACCCCGGGCAGGCTGCTCAACTGCGCGCGTTCGGGAACATATTGAACGACGCACGTCCGGTACCCGGCGGGCTGTTCGGCACGGGAAACATGCGCGCTGCCGAGTTGACCGAGGCCCTGTTGTCGAAAGCGGGCGCACACGCCCATGCCGCAGATCAACGCAAGACTTTTGCAAACAGCTTCCAGCAGCAAATGGCGCAGATCGAGGCCGCGCAGGGAGTAGATACCGATCAGGAACTACAGCGGCTCATGCAGGTCGAACAGACATATGCCGCAAACGCTCGTGTCATCTCGGTTGTTGACGAGCTTATGGAAACTCTTCTGAGGTTGTGACCATGAATATCACTTCTATCGGCGATTTGGCGCGAGGAATGACCTTGCGAACCCGCGCAACAGATATCAAAACCCAGATCGAAACCCTGTCTTATGAAATGTCCACCGGGCGGGTACAGGACGTGTCGGGGCGGCTTGGCGGGGATTATTCGCAAATTCTGGATCTCGACCGCAGCCTCGCCAGACTCGACGCCTTTGGCATCGCAACGTCCGAAGCGGCCCTGTTTACCAATACCATGCAACTGAGCCTGAAAACCTTCGGAGATTCGGTCGGAGACATGACCGCGTCTTTGCTGGCTTACGGAACTGCCAATCAGCCCGTCAATCATGAACAAGCGTCCCAACAGGCGAAGAATGAGCTGGACACGATGATCTCGGCACTGAACACGCGCGTAGGAGGGCGCAGCCTGTTTTCCGGTACCGCCACCGATGTGTCGCCCCTGCAATCTTCGAACGATCTTTTGACGGCGCTGAAATCGCAGTTGACGGGGCTTGCCACGGTCGCTGATATCAGGCTGGCGGCAGAAAACTGGTTCAATGACCCAGCCGGTTTCGACGCCGTGATTTATCAGGGGTCAAACAGCACCCTGTCTCCGATGCAGATTTCGGAAAACGAAAGCGTCACGCTGCCGATCACGGCAACGGATCCGGCGTTCAAGGCCGCACTCAGGGACGTCGCCGTTGCGGCGCTGGCCACCGACAGCGCATTGGCACTTTCGCCCGATCAACGTACCGCTTTGTTCACGGAGTTAGGGGTCGATCTGGCCAACGCACAGGATGCCACTGTCAAGCTCCGGGCAAAGGTCGGGGCGGCCGAAGCCCGCATCGAAGAGGCGGCAACACGCAACTCCTCGGCCCGGACCAGCCTGGAATTCAGCCGGAACGAACTGATCGCGGCCGATCCTTATGAGACGGCAGCGAAACTGCAAACGGTGCAATTTCAGCTGGAAAGCCTGTATTCCGTAACCGTTCGCAATGCGAACCTGTCGCTGGTGAACTTTCTGAGATGAGGGCGCTGATATTTCTCCTGATTTTCCTTCCCGGCATGGCTTGGGCTGGGACAATCCGTCTCAAGGACCTCGTGGATTTTGACGGTGTAAGGGGCAACGATCTGGTGGGTTACGGCCTGGTGGTCGGCTTGAACGGAACCGGCGATGGGTTACGAAACGCGCCTTTCACCGAAGAAATCATGTCCAACATCCTCGAACGTCTTGGCGTCAACGTCACCGGTGAGGATTTTCGGCCCAAAAACGTGGCAGCGGTATTGGTCACGGCCAGCCTGCCGCCTTTTGCACGGGTGGGGGGTCAAATCGATGTAACGGTTTCAGCCATAGGCGATTCAAGCAGCCTGTTGGGTGGAACATTGATCATGACCCCGCTTAACGCAGCCGATGGCCAAATCTATGCGGTCGCGCAGGGCACAATCCTTGCAGGTGGCGTTTCGGCTGAAGGAGAGGCAGCCTCGGTCGTGCGTGGGGTGCCAACTTCGGGCGTGATCCCATCCGGTGCAAGGGTCGAGCGTGAAATTGACTTCGATTTGTCAACTCTCACTCAGATGCGCCTTGCACTCAGAGAGCCTGATTTCACCACAGCCGCGCGCATCGAAACCGCGATAAACACTGAGTTCAACAGAGCCGTGGCAATCATGCGGGATTCCGGCACGGTTGAGATCAACGTCGCGGCGACGCAGGCGCTTTCGACAGCCCACGCCATAGGGCGTATCGAAAACATTCTGGTCGAACCTGAATCGAAAGCGCGCGTTGTTGTCGATCAGCGCTCTGGCACCATTGTCATGGGGCAGGAGGTCCGAATTTCGCGTGTTGCAGTGTCTCAAGGCAACCTGACTCTGACGGTTCAGGAAGCACCGATTGCGGTGCAGCCCAACCCGTTCGCCAGAGGTGAAACAGTGGTCGTGCCACGTACAATCGCAGGGATCGAGGAAGAAGAGGGAACCGGCCTCGCCGAAATCCCCGAGGCCACCACGTTGTCCGAGGTTGTCGCAGGTCTGAACGCGCTTGGGGTCTCGCCTCAGGACATGATCGACATTCTGAAAACGATCAAGGCAGCAGGCGCGCTGCATGCGGAATTCATCGTCAGGTGAAGGGCACGGCCGGCTGGATGGGCGCGCTGCTGGCACGCCCGCCAAAGCTTGTATCTATTTCGATTTCCAGCTGTCCAGCCAGCGCCGAAATCTGTTGTGTCGCTCTTCTATGGCGTCACCCGCCGCATATAGGCCGTCTTCCACGTTTTCGATCATCGGATCAATCCGTGCTTGCCGGAACCTGCGCCAACGCACCCATATCGCCCAGACGAACGCCGCAAAGATCGTCAGGAAGATGATATTGAACCAGGGAATGATCCGAACATCCGGCCCTTCAACGTCTTTGATGAAAATGGCGTTGGGAAAGATCGACATGAATTCGTTGCGCCACCCGTAGTGGGTTACGACCACCCATTTCGGGTTTTCTTTGGTGGATTTCGCATCATTGGCCTCGGTATACAGGTTCGCCGTGTCGAACTTGAAATACGGGGGCCATCCCCAGCCGGTATCCTCATTTCGGTACACGATGGGTTTTCCATTGGCCCGCACCGCCTGAATGAACTGCACATCCCGGTTGGACAGGCTGGTGGATTGATCTTCCGGCTCTGACCAGAAGATCCGGGTCCAGTCGTTCAGATCCTGCCGTTCTTCATAGGTGTTGACGATGCGCACAATGTCATGCTGGGGCAGAGAATATTGCAGGATCACGGCAATCGTGCCCCAGAAAATGATAATGAACGCCCATTTCACATAGGCCATGCCTAAACCCTCACATGTAATTCACGATGTAGATCAGCGCGCCAATCGCCACCCACGGCACGATATAGACACCCAGGATCAGTTTACGCCGAAACGAGTTGTCATACACATGCAATCCGCGTTCGACAAAGGCTTCTTTGTTGCCCGTCTTGCCCTTTTCGTCCCACCAGTTTTCCAGTTTACGCCGGCGTATGCCGCGCGAGTAGAAAGACAGCCCGACATAGGCAATCGTCTGGATCACCAGCAAGATCAGCAAAAGGCGCAATAATCCAAACATTTCAACCTTTCCTCACCGAACCCCACGGACCAACCCGAGCAATTATGTCATCGCTGACGCGATCGTCGCCGCTCATATCCGGCTCATGTCCGAACAAGGCGGCGCGGGCGCCTTGCTTGTCCACCTGATATTCGCGCGCAAGGAAGTCGGCCACATAGGCCTTCTTGCTCTCGGGCCAGCCCGAATATGTTCGGTAGAACAATTCTTTGTGGCAGATGAACATCTGGCGCGGATCCAGCGGGGCCAATTCGGACAGCAGCATGTTGACCAGATCGCGGTTCGGCGTATCGGCGGCGCGAAGCGTGTAGAAATAGGCCGGGTGGTCCGAGGTGATGCGCGGCCACGGCCCGCCGTCACTTGCCCAGCGCAGCAGTTGAGCAAGCCCGTGATATGCTTCAGGCAGGCGATCCGAGTGGTTTCGCGCCAGCCGCCGCATGTCGCTGCGATCCAGCCCGGTCAGGTTGACATCGGCATCTGCCGCCGCATCGACGGTCAGGAAATCCATCTTCTGTTGCAGGATCGCGGCCGCATCCACGCCGCGCGCCTTGACGATGGGCTCAACCAGATCGTTGTAGTCCAGAAATTTGGCGATCTGGTTCCGCTGCGACAGATCAAACGTGTATTTGATCGGCAGGTCGTCAGGCTTTTCACCCATGCAAATCGCTGCCGGGTGATCAACATCGGGAAAAAGATAAAGCCCACCGAAATGTGCCGTCCAGAAATTTCGCTGCTCAAAATCCGTATGGCGCAGGCGCACCGGGTTGCGGGTGACGTCGCCGGTTTCCCTGGCCGTTTCGATCATCTTGGCGATCAGCACATCGTCGAACCAGGCGTCCTCTTCGGTTTTGAACCGTTCGACCATGCCCGCCAGTTGCTGCGCCTTGCGCAGGGTGCCGCCTGTGGTGTCGGCCTCGATCTCGATCTTGCGCAGGTTCAACAGGTCGCGCGGTGTGGTGAGTTTGAAGACTGAGTTCACCAACTCTCCGGCCACCGCATCAGTGGCGGTCAGGGCGAACAGCTGCGCCTCGTTCATCTCGATGAATTCCCGCAGGATATCGCGCGAGGTCGAGAATTTGACGTTCAACAGAGGCGCGCGTTTCTGCTCGGTTGTCAGCAGGATGAACTGCCGGTTGACCCCGTTGGGGTTTAGGTAGAGCTCATCCCCTAGCTCAATCCCCACCTCCGGCGAATAGCCCGAGATATCCACATGGAAATCCGTCAGCGCCGTGGTCTTGCCCGCCAGATGCTGCAACGCGCGATTATACCGCTCGACCAGAGCCGGGCTGGAGATGTGGACGAGATTGCCGAACATCAGGCCTTTTTCAATGAGGCGGATCATCTGCCTACCCCGTTTCTCAGAAAGACCGGTGTTTTTCGCCCTTCAATTTCACCCACAAGCTCGGGTTCTAACCATAGCAATTTTTGTCTCGCGTTTCTATCCGGCAAGCGATCCAAAACCAATTCGGTTGCGATCAACTCGTATGCTTTGTTAGCCCACCGTGTCGCACTCAGGTTCCAGTCCAACCAGTCTTTCAGTAGCTGGTTTTTTTCCTCTTTAGTCCTAAGGGATGCGCCGGCTCGGTTTAGACGCCCACTAAACATTACTTCTTCGCCAAATGGATACCATGAGTTCCCATCTTTGTTGTGCAAGTATAGCTTGCAGTTCGCTCGATCTGAAACGTGACCGATGTTCTTTTTGGCGGCCTTGAAGGAATAGTGATTGGTAGCTTCGTGCCTTATGGCGCGGGCAATTTCGTATCCACGAAGTTCTTCAAGTATTGAAAACGCATCGAAGGATTCCTTGGCGAGACGAATAACGTTATCGTCTTTTGTACCGCGGGAATTGGATATCTCGGAGATGCTTTCAAAAAACTCAAAGAGTTTTGCAGACCAGTATCTTAGCAAAACCATGATTTGAATTGAAATCGCCGAGTCCACGATTTCGTCCCCCGTCATCTTGTGAGTGGAAAACAAGTACAGCTTGCTAATCGTATTAGACTCAGAAGCGGCGTAGCTTGCCAACGCAAGAAGGGCTTTCTCGTCAAGTGAAAGCGATTTCAGGTCGTCCCAATAGATTGGGATTTCGACTATTTTCTCAATTGCTTTCATAAATGAATTCTACCCCTTCCCCTCCAGATACCGTCGCTTGGCCTCTTCCATCCGGCCCATCTCGCGGACGGCGTTCTCGATGGCGACCTCGTCGCTCTTGTCGGCATAGCGGAACTCGCTGTCGGCATAGCGGTTGATCTCCTGGATCACCATCTCGACTGTAATCGGCTGGCGCAGGTCCTCGATCATCGCCTTCTTGGTGTCGTAGTCGCGGAATAGGAACAGGTCCGGGTTCTCCATCCATTCGTCGGGCAGTTCGAAATCCATCGCGCGGACTTTGACCGCGTCGGTGATGTTCTTGATCGCGCGGCCGGTGAACCGCTCATCCGCCTGTTGAATCGCCTTGAGGTAGGTGCCCAGCTTGGCGATGGTGTCCATCTGGCCGATATCGCCGGAAACCCGGTCATAGACCTGCAACAGCGCGTCCTCATGCGGGCGGGAGTGGCTTTCGAAACTGGCGGCGACAGCCTTTTTGATTTCCTGCGCGGCATAGGCCTCGTGCTCACCCAGCGGGATGTCATGGTTGCGGCCCATCAGCAGGTGTAGGATGTCGATGTAATCCTCGCGCGTCTGTGGCCCGTCTACCAGAAACCGCGCACCCGCCCGTTGACGCAGGGCGTCGTCCACATTCTCGGGGTAGTTCGAGAACATGCCAAAGGTGCAGTTGCCGCGCACAACGGTATTGGCGCCCGCAAAACTCTCCATCAGCACAGCGGTGATTTCCAACTGCCCGGCCGAGGACTGCCGGTCGCCGCGTTTGCCCGCAAGCTGGTCGATATCGTCGATGGTGCCGAAGCCGATGACCGAGGGGTCGATGATCGTGTTGATGAAGGCCTTGGCGTTCTGGCCGGACTTGCCCTGATAGCTGTCGATATTGTCGGTGCTCAGGTTCTGATAGCGGAACGGGTAGCCCGCGTTCTGGCAGTAGTCGTTGATCAGCCCGGCCATCATCTGGATCAAAGTGGTCTTGCCGGTGCCCGGTTTGCCGTCGCCCATGAAGGTGAAAATGAACCCGCCCAGTTCCGCGAACGGGTTCAGGCGGCGGTCGAAGTCGTAGGCCATCACCATCTTGGCCAGTTTCATGGCCTGATATTTGGCGATATGGTTGCCGACCACCTCATTCGGTTTCTTGAACGTCATGGTGAGCGTGGTGGATTTGGCTTTTGAGGCCGGCTCAAACCCCCGGATGGTCAGGTCATCCGCCTCGATATGCCAGGCAGCATTCTGGAACGGGGCCAGATGGCCTGCGGACCCTGCACGCAGGGCGGCCTTTTCCATCAGTTGTTCGGCATAAGCGCTGGTAGCCGCGATCAGATGGGCGTCGTCGGGGGCGTGTTTGGCCAGCACCTGATCCAGCTCCCACAGCGCGCCATGCAGGGCAAGCTGGCCATTGTCGGTCAGAACCTCTTCGATCTCACCGAGATCAACGGTGGTTTCGCCCAGATGCGAAGACATCAGATAGGCCAGCGCGTTGCCGAACGTATGGAGCGTGATCAAAGCCTCGGCGGTCAGCAATTCCGAGAATTCAGTCTTGCGCGCGGCAGGTAGATCCCCGGCCAAATTGGCACGTTTCAGATCGGCCAACGGCGTCTGCTCCGTATAGGCCTCGGCCACGGCCAGAGCGATGGCAATCGCGCGCCGGATGGCCTGCTGCGCAGTCGCCTGCGGGGGTGAGACCAGCGTATCGCCATCATCCGACGCCTCGATTCGTTCAACCAGATGCACCCCATCCTCGCGCACCGTGCGCCGTGTCACCAAACCCGGTGTCGTCGACCGAAACCGCCGCCCCGTCGACACACCCGGAGACCGTTCGACGGCGGCCTCAACGGGTTTGGCAATCCGCGGTGCATGCTCGAACCCGTTCAACAGGGCGGTCGCTGCGGGATAATGCTTGCGAATGTCGTCTTCGCGCAATTCCATCTGATCTGACGTCAAACTCATCTCAATAACCGCCCTTGCTTCATCTTTTCAAAAATTCTCCCGTCGGAGGCGAAAAATTCAATATCTCAGCACCTGCCCGGTCTTGCTGACGACGAACTTGCGCACATCGGCAAAGCCTGGCGGGTTGCGCTCGGCCAGCACCTGAAACGGCCGCTGGGGCAGGATGATCGACCGCTGGGTGCGCGTAGCCCCAGTCTCGGCCCCCTGCCCGCCGAACGGGTCCAGTGCAAAGACCTCGCGTTCGACGGTAGAAAACCAACCGGCGCGTTCTTCGATCACCTCTTCGCTTTCCAGTTCCTCGGTGGTCCAGGCCAGCGCCCAATCCTGACCTTCGGGCGCCTGTGCGTCCTCCAACACCTGCCGCAGGGGGCCGGATTGCTCGGTATAGGCCGAGGAATACATCGGGCCCACATGGATGCGGCGCATGCGTTTGGGGTGCAGGTCGTCGAAATCCTGATCGAACCCCTTGGCGATCGTCACCAGTTTCAGCCCGCCCAAGCTTTGCGCCATCAGATGCGCCTGTACCTCGGGCCAGCGGCGTTGATCCTTGGGCAGGGCAGTTTTGCCGCTGTCCTCCAACTGCATCAGATAGATGACGGGCAGGTTGATCTGGCTGTCATAGACCGCCCAGTGGATCAGGAACTTGCGCCGCTCGCCCTCATTCCCGATCCAGTGGCATTCGGGATCGTTGCGGGCCCAGAACAGCTGACCTTTCAACAATTCCTCGTAATAGAGCCTTTGGGACAGCGCGAATTGCAGCTTGGTGGGAATCTCCCGGTCGCCAATAATTGTCCGCACCATGTCGGTTTTCAGATCCTCTTCCGAGGGCATGTTCGCCAGATGCACCTGCGCCTGCTGCGCGTCATTGGCCATGGTCAACAACTCGGCCGCCACCGGAAACCCGCTGTCGCGCTTGTCCATGGCGAGGCTGCCAAAGAACCGCCCCGTATCGCGCCCCACCAGCAGGTATTTCATGCTGAGCGCACGGAAGGTGTAGAGCAACCCCGAGAGGTAGCGCGACACGATCTGCACCTCTTGTTTGCTGATCGCCCCCTCGGCCTCCATCGTCGCCGCCACGCGCAGAAGGTGGACGGTGATGACCTCAAATTTGCGGAAATAGCGGCGTGAGGCGAAGGTGTCGGTCAGGCCGACATGGTCTAGGGTGGGGTCGTTCATAAACGGTTCCCAAATCTGTCGAAAAGCCAAGGTCGATGTTTCTTTTCGATTTTGAGCATTTCTTCTTTGAGTATCTTCAACGAATACAAAAGACAGTAAAAGCTACCGAGCACGACAGACAAACCCACCATCTGAAACAATAGATCGTGCGCGCTTAAAATCCTTCTGGTTGCTACGAATACGATTAGCATCGCCCCAACAATACACCCGTACATCGCTAGCATTTTGAGGAGCAGAATAAGTACGTCTTTTATCACGTTGGACCCGCTGGCCTGTTCACCCACGATATAAATTCTTGTCATGCTTCTCGACAATCGAGGCAAACCGGCGGGCAAAGCGCTCATCCGCCTTGGCCTTTTTCTCCAGCACGTCGCGGGCAAAGACCATGTGGTCCTCGTGCGCCTCGAGCATGTCGGCCATTTTCTGGTTGGTCGCGGTGCCGATGGCGGCCATTGCCGTCTGAGCCTCCTGGTCGGTCTGCACGCCGATCTCGTTGATGCGGTGGGCCACGTCCTGCTGCTGCGCAGTTTTCAGCGATTTGGTCAGGGCGTCATACAGCACCACGCGCTGTTGCGTGTCTGTTTGCAGCTTGTTGATCAGCACCATCTGCGTCGCCGCCTGGTTTTGCAGTGAATCGACCCAGGTTTTGCCCTTTTCGATGTAACGCTCCAGCGTTTGGGATTTGGCCAACTTGACCTGTTCTTCCTGAACCTTGGCGTTGTATTGTTTGTTCAACTCGGCCAGTTCGGTTTCCAGCTGGGTGCGCGCGGCGGCGTCCTGTTCGACGCTGATCTTGTTTTCCAGCGTGATGATCGTCGGATCCATACCCTGAATCTCGGCGCGCAGCGCCTCGAGTTCCGCCACGGTCGCCTCGCGGTCGTCCAGCGTGACGGTCAGGTTGTCCTCAACCTTGACGCGCTGTTCCTCCAGCACGGACAGTTGCCCTTGCAGCAGTTTGACGATCACGTCGGATTTGGCGATCAGGTCTTGCAGCTTGTCGTCGATATTGGCGGTGCGCATCCGCTCCTGCCGCATCGACTCGGATTTACCTTTCGAGAAGATGCCGACAAACGACTCCCACCCGGTTTTCGAGCGCATCTCGTCAAAATCCTTGGAAAACGCGCTGGTGACGTCGTCCAGCCCCATGATCAGTTCGGCGATATTGGCGTTCATCACCTCGGTATGGGCGTGCACATCCTCGAGCGTGGCGTTTTCGATGTCGATATCGGCCTCGGCAGTGCCGATCTTGGCGCGGGCCGCTTCAATGCGCGAGGTCAGCCCTTCGATCTGAGACTGGCTTTCGCGCACTTTGGCTTGAGTCTCTTCTATCAACGCTTCGAATTGCTGGTTCGACATCGCTTCTATCCCTTTTTTCTTCTATTACCCAATAAGATAGGGAATGTTACACTGATTTACATCCCCTGGGTCTCAAAATTCACCCAGACTTTGGCAAACTCCTTGGCAAAAAGAAAGGCGAGACCGGCCAATGAAACGCGCAGATTTCGGGTGACTCGATTAAATTAACTTGTTAAGTATTTTTTTGATCAAATCTGGATTGATTCCACATCCAGAGTGGCCATAGACAATTGAGACATCACCTGATTGGGTGCGCGCAACCCAATTCACGCCGGAGGCTTATCATGCTGGACGCAACGACCGATCTGAAGTCAATCCTGAAGAACCCCGAATTGCTTGTAACCAAAGCCTATATCGGCGGTCACTGGGTAGACGGTGACAATGGCACGTTCAAAGTCACCAACCCCGCTCGGGGCGATGTGGTCGCCGAGGTGGCAGACGTCAGCCGCGCTCAGGTCGCCGGAGCAATCGCACAGGCCGAAGCCGCGCAGAAAGAATGGGCCAAGCTGACCGGCAAGGAACGTGCAGCCATCCTGCGGCGCTGGTTCGATCTGATGATGGAAAACGCCGAGGATCTGGGCAAGATCCTGACCGCTGAACAGGGCAAACCCCTGGCCGAAGCCATCGGTGAGATCGGCTATGGCGCGTCTTTCATCGAGTTCTTCGGTGAAGAGGCCAAACGCGTCTATGGCGAGACCATTCCCGGCCATCAGCGCGACAAGCGGATCATGGTGATGAAGCAGCCGATCGGCGTTGCGGCCTCGATCACGCCCTGGAACTTCCCCAACGCGATGATCACCCGCAAGGCAGGCCCGGCTTTGGCCGCTGGCTGCGCCTTTGTGGCGCGCCCGGCCACCGAAACGCCCCTGTCGGCGCTGGTACTGGCGCTGCTGGCGGAACAGGCCGGCGTACCTGCGGGCGTGTTCAACGTGGTGCCCTCGTCACAAGCCAGCGAGATCGGCAAGGAGTTCTGTGAAAACCCCGGTGTGCGCAAGCTGACCTTTACCGGATCGACCGAAGTGGGCCGCATCCTGCTGCGCCAGGCAGCCGATCAGGTCATGAAATGTTCGATGGAGCTGGGCGGCAACGCACCGTTCATCGTGTTCGACGACGCCGATCTGGATGCCGCCGTCGAAGGCGCGATGCTGTGCAAGTTCCGCAACAATGGCCAGACCTGTGTCTGCGCGAACCGTATCTATGTGCAGGCCGGCGTCTATGACGCATTCGCGGCCAAACTGAAAACGGCAGTAGAGGCACTCAAGATCGGCGACGGCTTGACCGAAGGCACCACCACCGGCCCGCTGATCAACGCCGACGCGGTCGCCAAGGTCGAGGAACATATCAAGGACGTGACCGACAAGGGCGGCGAGGTTCTGACTGGTGGTCTGCCTCATGATCTGGGCGGCACGTTCTTCCAGCCAACCATCGTGACCGGCGTGACGCAGGACATGCTGGTGGCGCAGGACGAAACCTTTGGCCCGCTGGCCCCGCTGTTCAAGTTCGAAGACGAAGACGACGTGATCGCCATGGCCAATGATACGATTTTTGGTCTGGCCTCGTATTTCTATGCCAAGGACCTGAGCCGCGTCTACAAGGTGGCCGAGGCGCTGGAATACGGCATCGTCGGCGTGAACACCGGCATCATCTCGACCGAGCTGGGCCCGTTCGGCGGCGTCAAGCAATCCGGTCTGGGCCGCGAAGGCAGCCATCACGGCATGGAAGACTATCTGGAAATGAAATACGTCTGCATGTCGGTCTGATCCAACAACGGTCTCTGTCCCATTGCGGCGGGCAGAGACCTCGCATCAGGAAACGCAATCGCGTCGTTGTACAAACAAATGTATAGCGGCGGCCCAATCGACGGTGACACGGCTAGTCTGCGGATTTGTCGCGGATTTGTTCAATTGCACGGGTCGCGAACTTTCCCTGTAACGAACCGTCCACCATGGCTTCCAGCGCGGGCAATGCAGACGACGCCGCGCCACCTATTTTCCCCAATGCAATTGCTGCCTCTTTCCGGACAAACACCGACGGGCTTTCAAGAAGCGCGATCAATTCCGGCACCGCTGGCTGTGCATCTGGACCAAACAGGGCCAGTGATTGGGCTGCCGCCCTCTGATCTTTTGCATCCCCCCGTGACAGATCTGCCCTCAGACTTGCTATGGTTTTTTCCGGAGGCAGCGCCGCCAGACGAAGCCCATCGTTCAGCCGGGCGTTCAGATGCTGGTTTTCTCCGACCCAGCGGATGATGAAAAAGTAATTCTGAACAGCGTCCTGTATGACACCGGCATGCTTGCCCTTTTGCCATCGGTCGATGATGGCCCTGCCCGCACGTCGATCTCCATTCAGGGCCAGAACCGAGGCTGCAAATGGCATCAGTTCAGTTGCCTGCGGATTTCTGTTCAACTCTTTCTCGATCACATCTGCCGCACCCGTCAGGTCATTCAATGCGTAAAGAGCCGCCGCTTCAAACAGCGCGTAGTGGCTGGGATAATTGGGATCCAGCCGGGTCGCGGCCTGTACAAAGGCCAATCCTTCCTCGGGCTCACCGGCTGCAATCAGCGCCCATCCCATCGTCAGATGCGCCTCGGGGTCGCTGGGTTGCAGCGCGATGGCTTTCGCTGCTTCTCGTCTGGCTTCTTCCGTCCCCCGACCTACCCGTAGGTTACTGTCCCAATCCGGAAGGTTGAGACTGACAATAGCCCGGATAACGTGCGCCAGGGCGGTGTCCTGCTCCATCACATCCCGGTAATATCTGTAAAACAGGCCGATATGCATTTGCGCGCCTGACTCTGCAAACCCATTCCAATGATGAAAGATGTGCGGTCGCAAATGCGCCAGGGCAAGCGTCGCCCAGGCACGCCCATAATCCGGGTCCAATTCCACGGCCTTTTCAAAATGGGGAATTGCCGCAAGGTTGTCCTGTTCGTTGAACTGCGAATACAACTCCCACCCGCGCTGGAAGGCCTCGCGTGCTGCAATGGTCTGGGTTTCCACGCTTTCGATGGCTTGCCGGCTTTGAGGGTCGAGCGGAAGATCCAGCTCCTGAGCAATTGCGAGAACAATGGTTTTCTGCACTTCAAAGATGTCATCAATCGCGCCATCAAACCTGTCCGCCCAGATCAATCGCCCGTTCAATGTGTCGGTCAGGCGAATGTTGATCCGGAAATCTTCATCCGCACGTCGCACGCTGCCGTCAACGACGTAGCGAACCCCAAGTTCTTCGGCGAAACGAGCGATATCTATGTTCCTGTCGCGGTATGCGAAGGATGAATTGCCGGCGATGACGAACAATCCGGATATTCGGGACAGGTCCGTGATCAAATCCTCAGAGATACCGTTGATCAGCATTTCCTTGGATGCGTCATCGGTGTAATTCGCAATCGGCAACACTGCGATGGAAGGTAGATCCGGCAAAGGGTAAACCATCTGCGCCTCTGAGGCGCGCAATTGGCCAGTCTTCCACGGTTTCGTCAGAAAAAGCCCAACAGCCGCCAACATCACGAGCAGAGCCGCCAGCGGCAGCCAGCGGGATTTCCTCAGTGTGCGGCTTTTTCGCGGTGAAGGCAAAATTTCCGCTTCTACGCGAAAGGCCTGAACTGGGTCTGCGATGTTCTTGACGTTCTGTGGCCCGATCGGGGCAAAACCATAGGGCACTTTGTTGCGCGCATAATCGACGATGGATTGTGAAACAATGATACCACCGGGATCTGCCAGTGCCTCGAGCCGCGCGGCAACGTTCACCCCGTCGCCAAGGATGTCATCCCCGTTCGAAACCACATCGCCGACATTCAGGCCGATCCGAAACGTGATGACGCTATCTTGATCGGTACCCGCGTTTCTCTTTGCAAGGTCGGCCTGAATTTCCACGGCAGCGTGAACCGCATCGACGGCGCTGCGAAATTCGATCACAAAGCTGTCTCCCGCAGTGTTCGCGATGCGCCCTGAATGCCGGGCGATCGCCGGCTCTATGACTTCGCTGCGGATCAGGCGAAGCCTTGCGATGGTACCTTCTTCGTCCAGACCAACCAATCTTGAGTAGCCGGCGATGTCGGCTGCCAGGATAGCTGCTAGTCGACGTTTTGGTCGGCTTTCCATAATACCGAAGACTATCAGGCGGATAATTTGCTGGGAACCAGTTTTCGCACACGCCCAAAACACAACGCCCCGCGTCTGGAGGAACGCGGGGCGTGTGTTGCGGCAGTCCGGGAGGAGTGAACTGCCGCGGGATATTCAGAAGCCTCAGTTCACGGCTTTGGCGTCCACCACATCCTTCTCGATGGCTTTGGCCGAGGTGATCTCGATCCGGCGCGGTTTCAGGGCCTCTGGAACCTCGCGCTTCAGTTCGATGTTCAGCATGCCGTTTTCATGGCTCGCACCGGTGACGCGGACATGATCCGCCAGGGCAAACCGACGCTCGAACGCGCGGGTGGCGATGCCACGGTGCAAATAGGTGCGCTCTTTGTCTTCGGCGGCTTTTTTACCTGCCACGACAAGTGAATTTTCTTTCACTTCCACGGTCAGGTCGTTTTCCGAAAAACCGGCAACGGCCACCGAAATCCGGTAGGTGTCGACATCGGTTTTTTCGATGTTGTAGGGTGGATAGCTGGGCTGAGCCCCATCGTTGGTCAGAACGCGATCCATCATGTCGGCGATCTGGTCAAAGCCAATGGTGGCGCGGTGCAGCGGTGCAAAATCAAACGTACGCATGTGTCATATCCTCATTCTTGAGCGATTTGCAATAAGTGCCCTCCGACTGGACGGGCGATTTCAGGTACCGGACCCCGTTGTGGCGGTCCGATACACATCACATGGGTAGCGATTTCGCCGAGTTCAACCCCCGCCAGAACTGATGAATTTCGCACCAGATCCTGACTTACCGGACCCGACCTGCAATCGGCGGATCGACGCCTTGGGCTGGGGTGCATCGCGCCGCATGATGGCCTTTAGCTCGGCGACGATCCCGTCAAGCTCCATGCCAAACCCCACCTTTCTGCGGCCGTTCGTGCCTACCGCCGATACCACAGACAGGATCTGCCAGCGCGCACCGTTTTTCGCCAGAATTGCAGACCCGGAAGACCCGAAAGTAATGTCGCAATCAAAGGTGATCAGACCCTGCCTGCGGTCGATGATACGGCACGACCGTTCTCGGGTGATCGCCTCGGACCGTCCGCGCCCATACGAGGCAATGCTGATCTCGTTGCCCGGAACACGGCCGCTGTGCAGCGCAAAAGGGTCGGCGACCGAATACGGGATAGGCTCGTTCAGCCGCATCAGGGCCACGTCCAACTGGACACCTTCGTGCGACAGCGGGTTCTGCGCCCCATAGCTGGGATGAAGGGCGATTTGCGTGACCTGACGCTCGGCCAAAGCGTTGCCGTTGCTAAGGCCTGCACGAAACGTGATGTCTTCGGGCACATAAGTCTTCCCGGTACGACGATCCACCGCACAATGGGCTGCGGTCAGCACCATGTCCTGCGCGATCAACGTGCCGGTGCAATACGAGGCATCGCGGACATCCAGCCGACCGATAGCCTCCCAACCATAAAGGTCATCCCGGTCGGTCAGCTTGCGCTTGTTGGATTGTGCTTGCGGCGCTGTTGCCAAGACGCTCAGGCCCAATAACAAGCTCCAGAAGACTCTCATCATGGTCGAATGAACCTTGCGCCTATGTTCTTGTTCGTTCCCGATCCGGACGAGGAAAGCCCAAATCCCCGCCCTGCAGAAAGTTCGTCACGCAGCAATTGCAGCGAATGCTCAACCGCGGTTCCAATTGCAACACTCTGGCCGTCCATACTGGCCTTGGCCGCAACCACCGATACGATCTGAGGGCGCGCGCCCGTGAAAGAAAAAACGGGTGCCCCCGAAGACCCGAAATCAACGTCGCAGGACATGACCATAACCCCGGCCTGCCGGTTCATGACCGAGCAGACCTGTTGCAGCGACGGAGCTTCTGACCGGTCATGCGCATAAGACACAACGCCCACTTCAGCGCCACGTTTGGGCTGATCGCCCGACTCAAATGGAATGACGGCGGTATTACGGATCGGCTGCCACAGCTCGATCAAAGCCACGTCCGCGCTTACCCGGTCGGCCGTAGAATCGACGCCATATTGGTAGTCCGGATGGATCACAGCCTGGCGCGCGGTCCGATAGGCCAACGCACGTCCCAAACGCCACCCGGCCAGAAACTCGATATCCTCGGGGTTGATCCGTTGTCCTGATCTTTTGTCGAACAGGCAATGCGCCGCTGTCAGTACAAGCGTCGGCGACACCAGCGTTCCGGTGCAAAACCCTGCGCCGGCGATATCCAACCGCCCGACAGCCATCCACTCGCGCCCGGAATCAGACGTATCCAGGCTTTCCAGCCTAGTGTCCTGCGCCGTGGCCGCCAATGGCAAGACACAGAGCACGATCGCCTTGATCCAGTTACGCACGAGGTTCTCCGAGACTCACTTCGAAGCTTTTGTCCTACGTGCCGCGTTGGGCGAAAATAGGGCGATCATGCACCAAAAGTATTTCCCTGGGAAATGATGCGCGCTGGCATCAGCATGATTCACCGCAAGACGGGAACCGGGTTCCCTGTTCCCTGCAAGGCCGGTGGCTTTGGTCCGCCGGTCGCCCAGTCCAGCAACTCTACCGTGTGAACGATCGGCAGTTGCGTACCAGAACCGATCTGCATCATGCACCCGATATTGCCGGCAGCAATGATATCAGGCTTTTTCGCCTCAAGAGTTCTAACTTTTCGCTGTTTCAACTGGCCTGATATGTCCGGCTGCATCAGGTTGTACGTTCCCGCGCTGCCGCAGCACAAATGACTGTCGGCGGGTTCGACGACCTTGAAACCCGCGTGTTTAAGCAAGTCTTTGGGATAGGATTTGATCTTCTGCCCATGCTGCAATGAACAGGCCGCATGATAGGCGACGGTCAGGTTTTGGTTTTCCCCCGCCGGCAGGTCCAGCTGAATCAGAAGTTCACTGACATCCATGGCGATTGCAGACACACGCGCCGCATCTTCGGCTAGCGGGTTATTGCTAAACATGTGTCCATAATCTTTCACGGTGGTGCCACAGCCGGAGGTATTGATGACTATGGCGTCCAACCCATCACCGTCCATTTCCCGTTTCCAGGCTCTGATATTGGCTTTTGCCGCCATATGACTGTCTTGCACCTTGCCCATGTGATGGGTCAAAGCTCCGCAACACCCGGCACCTTCGGCGATCACGACCTCGCACCCCAATCGAGTCAGCAGGCGGATCGTGGCGTCATTGATATCGGTGTTCAGCGCCCTTTGCGCGCAGCCCGTCATAAGCGCCACCCGCATTTTTCGTTCGCCGCCGGGCGCAAAACTCTGCGGATCATCGTTGCGGCTGACAGGCGGGATATGCTTGGGCGCCATCTCCAACATCGCGCGCAGCCGGGCATCAGGCATCAGGAACCGGAAAGGACGGCCCAGCCTGGCCCCGATCAGGGCCCAACGGAACCGCATCGGATAAGGCAGGATCTGTGCCAGAACCCAGCGCAACGCACGATCCGTCAGCGGGCGCTTGTAGTTGGCCTCGATATATTCGCGCGCGTGATCGACCAGATGCATATAATGCACACCTGACGGGCAGGTGGTCATGCAGGCCAGACAGGACAGGCAGCGGTCGATGTGCTTGACCGTCTTTTCGTCGGGCACACGCTCGTTTTCCAGCATGTCCTTGATCAGGTAGATGCGCCCACGCGGACTGTCGAGCTCGTCTCCCAGCACCTGATATGTCGGACACGTGGCCGTGCAAAATCCGCAATGGACGCAGTTTCGCAGAATCTCGTTCGAGCGCTGGATTGCCGGGTCTTGCAATTGCTCATCCGTGAATGTTGTCTGCATCGCCCTATCCCATCAGCCCCGGGTTGAACAAACCCCGAGGATCAAATCTCGCACGCAAGCCCTTTGTCAGAGCCGATATTGATGTGGGTTCCGGATGAAATCGCCCCAGTTTTCTGATCGTTTCGTGGTCGGATCGTACCAAAGTGGCATGACCCGAAAACGCACCAAGCCGGCCACGCACATCCGTGCCAGCCGGGACCCGCAGCCAGACAAGACCACCGCCCCAATCAAACAGCGTTTGATCCGCTTCGGCGCGCGCCGAAATCTCCGCCGCGTCACCCGGTTTTACCGAAAGCCGCCAGACGTCCCCGTCCGTGCCCTGAAATGGGTGAACGTCGCGGATCCCGGTCCAAAGCGCTGTGGCGTCTCCCTCGTCTGTCACCTCACCAAAATCTGCCAGTAAGGCGGTCAACCGACCGATCCTGTACGTCACCGACTCTGCAAATCCCTCAACCCTAAGCAGGGCATTTCCACCCGCCGGGTCATAGGCGGCACCAGTCACTTCAAAGGGTGATTTCAACGCAGCGGAAAGAATTTTCACCGCGCTGCCGGCATCCCGAACGGCGACGGACAAAGTCGCCACTCTTTCCGGCTTGGGCAGCACCTTCAACGACACTTCGGTCAGAATTCCCAGTGTTCCCCAAGACCCACCCATCAATTTAACGAGATCATAACCGGTGACGTTTTTCATAACTCGCCCACCATTCTTGACCACCTGCCCGCGCCCGTCGACGAAACGCACACCCAGCAGGAAATCACGGCAGGCGCCGACCTGAATCCGCCGCGGGCCCGAGATATTGGCCGCGACGACACCGCCGATCGTTGGTTCACCTTGAGTATCAAGCAAACTGCGGTGATCCATCGGCTCAAACGCCAGTTGCTGACCTTCCGCTTCCAGCACGGCCTGGATCTCTGCCAATGGTGTCCCGGCCTTGGCCACAAGAGTAAGTGCTCCGGGTTCGTAAAGCGAAATGCCACGCAGAGCCCCGGTTTCGATATTCGCGTCGGGACCGGTGACCGCGCGCGTTCCGCCACCGACGATGCGAACAGGGTCTTTCAATCCGGTCACCATGTCGGCCAGTTCAGATTCTGATTCAGGTTTCATGGCAAAATCCGTTATTAGAGCCTGTTATCCGGCAGCAATCTGCGCGTGGCGGCGGGTTTCCGAAACGTTCAGTGGAAACACCTTGGCAGGGTTCAGCAGCCATTTGGGGTCAAAAACGTCCTTGACCGCCATCTGCGCTTCAAGATCGGCAGGCGCATATTGATGCGACATGAGATCCCTCTTCTCGATGCCAACGCCGTGCTCACCGGTCAGACAACCGCCTTCGTCCACGCATAGTTTCAGAATTTCGGCCCCGAATGCCTCGCATTTTTCCAGATCACCCGGTTTGTTGGCATCGAAAAGGATCAACGGATGCATGTTCCCATCCCCTGCGTGAAAAACGTTCCCGACAGGCAGACCGAATTCTTCACTCAACTCGCCGATACGGCGCAGCACCGTCGGCAGGGCCGACACCGGGATCGTACCGTCAAGGCACATGTAGTCGTTCAACTGCCCCATGGCGCCGAATGCGGATTTCCGACCAAGCCAGATTTTTGCGCTTTCTTCGGCTGACTGGCTTTCTCGCAACTCGACCGGGTTGTGGCGCTTGGCGATCTCGATGATTTTCGACAGTTGATGGGCGATTTCGGCTTCCGACCCTTCCACTTCGACAATCAACAGCGCATGGCAATCGGGGTATCCGGCGTGTGCAAAGTTTTCGCAGGCTTTTATGCACAGCGTGTCCATGAACTCGATCGCGACCGGCAGAATGCCCGATTTGATAATGTCAGAAACACACTGACCCGCGACTTCGTTGTCGTCGAACCCCATCAGAACCGGCCGCGCGCCTTCGGGTTTGCGCAGAATGCGCAGTGTTGCTTCGGTCACCACGCCCAACTGACCTTCCGAGCCGCAAATGACGCCCAAAAGGTCCAGACCGGGCGCATCCAGATGCGCGCCGCCGATCTCGACGACACTGCCATCCATCATCACCATGGTCACGCCCATAAGGTTGTTCGTTGTCACGCCATATTTCAGGCAATGCGCGCCACCTGAATTCATCGCGATATTGCCGGCAATGGCGCATGCCAGTTGCGAGGAAGGATCAGGCGCATAAAAGAAATCCTCCTCCTCGACCGCGCCGGTGACGCTCAGATTGGTGCGGCCCGTCTGCACCCTGATGAAACGATTGTCATAGTCAACCTCCAGCACCTCATTCATCCGCGCGACGCCCAGAATGACGCAATCAGCCGTTGGCAATGCCCCACCGGCCAGCGACGTACCCGCACCGCGCGGCACGACCGGCACGCCCTCTTCATGGCAAATGCGCAAAACGTCCGAGACTTCCTGCGTGCTCGACGGCAACACGGCCAGCATCGGAGGGCACTTGTAGGCCGTCAGGGCATCGCACTCATAGGCTCGGGTTTCAGCCGGATCATGGATAATTGCCGTATCTGGCAGAACCCGCGACAGCCGCGAAACGATCGCGCTTTTCCGGTTCAGTACGTCCGGGCTTGGCTTTGGCATTTCCATGGCATCCCTCCCTTTGGTAAAATAATATTACCAATTTACCACTCTGGCAAGTTCCGATGTCCGGTCGTACTGTCGCGCCATGACCTGGATCGAACGTGCCGCCCTATTTTCCCCTCTGGATTATGCTGCCATTGCAATATTGCTGGGTGCGTGGCTGTGGATCGGATGGAAGATCGAACACCCGTCACCACAGAAGCCGTCCGTCGCCCTTGTGATGGATGGCTACCGCCGCGACTGGATGCACGAGATGGTGACGCGCCAGCCACGGATGTTCGATGCGCAGGTCGTGGCTGCCATGCGGCAAGGCAGCACCTTTTTCGCCTCAACCACGATGATTGCCATCGGGGGCGGTCTGGCCCTGTTGGGCAATACCGAGCGATTGGCCGGGGTGGCGACGGATCTTGCCATCGGCAGTGCACCGGCGATGGTCTGGGAAATCAAGATACTTGTGGTTGTCCTGCTGCTGGCCAATGCTTTTCTGAAATACGTCTGGGCCCATCGTCTTTTTGGGTATTGCGCCGTTTTGATGGCCTCGGTCCCCAACGATCCTGAGGACCCAAACGCCTATCCTAGGGCCGGTCAGGCGGCCGAGATCTGCGTGACCGCCGCCCGAAGCTTCAACCGCGGTCTTCGCGCCACCTATTTCGCCCTTGCTTCGCTGGCGTGGTTTCTTGGACCGATGGCATTGGTGTTGGGCACGATGATCACATTCGGTGTCCTGTATCGCCGCGAGTTTGCATCGCATTCCCGCGCGATCCTCATGGCCCAAACGTCGAACACAGAGACGTGATCCCCAAGCGCGGCATTAAACCCTAGGTTCGAACCATGCGATATGTGATTCTCAGCGCCCTTCTGGCTGTACCTGCCCTTGCCGACCCGCCGACAATCGAACAGGTCCGCGCCAGTGCCACCGGTGACACATGGCGGTTCGACGTGACGATCCGGCATCCCGATACAGGCTGGGATCATTACGCCGACGGCTGGCGCGTTCTGGACATGGACGGGAATGAACTGGGACTGCGGGTGCTGCACCACCCGCATGAGACAGAACAACCTTTTACCCGCTCGCTTGGCGGCGTGGTGATTCCGGAAAACGTTTCACAGGTGCAGATTCAGGCCCGGTGCAATGTGGATGGCTGGAACGAAGACACGACGTTGGTCGAACTGAACTGACCTTCAGAAAATCCCCATGGCCAGGCCCGCACCCAACGCGGCGCCGATCTCGCGACACCGATCCAGCTGATCTTCCGGAATGGTTTTTCGGGCCAGAATGGCCTCGGGCGTTTGCGCGTGCGTGCAGACAATCAGCGGCGACTGGACCTCTTTCAACCGCCATCCAGTGGCGATCCGTGCGATCTGGCAGGCTGCATTCTCTCCGTCCGACCCGGCGCAAATCATCTGCGCATATGGGCGACCTTCGATCTGTCCCAGAACCGGGTAATAACAGCGGTCGAAGAATTCCTTCATCAAGCCCGAGATCGCCGCCAGATTCTCTGGCGCGCAGAAGATGTAGCCGTCGGCGGCCAGCACATCCTCCGGCCCCGCCTGATCCGCAGGCACAAGCTCAACCTCGGTCTCAGCCCGCGCCGATTCAGCCGCCGCTTCGGCCATCTGCCGGGCACCGCCTGTGCGCGAATGGTAAACGATCAGAAGCTGCGCCATGTCAGACCCGGTGATAGGGGCCACCTGACAGAATGGTCGCGGCCCGATACAGTTGCTCGGCCAGCATCACACGGACCAGCATATGAGGCCAGACCATCGACCCGAACGAGATGGAAAAGTCGGCTTCGGCCCGCAAAGCAGGGTCTATTCCGTCGGCCCCGCCGATGACCAGCGCCAGATCCTGCCGCCCCGCATCGCGCCAACTACCCAGTTTCCTGGCAAAATCGGGCGAGGACATCACGCGCCCGCGTTCGTCCAGCGTACAGATCACCGCGCCCTTGGGCAGCGCCTTGCGCAGCAACGCGGCTTCGGCCCCCATGCCTGCGTTTTTCTTGTCCTCGACCTCGATCACCCGCGCGGGACCAAGGCCCAGGCCACGGCCGGTCCGGTCAAAGCGGGTCAGGTAATCATCAAGCAGGGACTTCTCCGGTCCGGCGCGCAATCGCCCGACCGCAACTATGCTGATACGCATATCTCTCTCGCCTCCGGCCCCTCAATACGGGCCGGGATGGCGCCTCAATTCGCCGAGGCGCTGCCGCCCTGGGGCAGCCACATCTTTTCCAGCTGGTAGAATTCGCGCACTTCGGGGCGGAAGATATGGACGATCACGTCGCCCGTATCGATCAGCACCCAATCGCCGGCATCCTTGCCTTCGACCTTCGAGGTGAAACCGAATTCCTGCTTGATGCGATCCGTCAGCTTTTCCGCCATGGCCGAGACCTGACGGGTCGACCGACCCGAAGCAATGACCATGTGATCCGCGACAGACGACTTGCCTTGCAGGTTGATCTGCACGACGTCTTCGGCCTTGTCATCGGAAAGTGAGGAAAGGATACGCTCAAGCAGCTTGTCGCTGATTGACTGAGAGTGGGCCATTACACGGGACCCGTCTTCGGCAGGCAAACCCGCCTGTGTATGTAGTGACAGGACATAGTCCTCCTTTGCTGCGCGCCGTGAAACCCCGGCGCCGGGGTACTAATAAGGTAACAAGGGGAATGCAACATTTCAATGAAAGCGCGTCCGGCCCCGCGCAGGGTTGATCACTCTTCTGCGATTTGTTGCATGTTTGCGTTTTCCGACAAAAGCCGAACCTCGCGCTGCGGGAAGGGAATCGAGATGCCTTCATCCTGAAACGCATCCCACAGCGCAAGATAGACATTGCCCCTGATATTGGTCAGCCCTTTGGTCGGATCGCTGATCCAGAACCGCAGAACGTAATCCACGCTGCTGTCGCCAAAACCGGTGATATGGCAAACCGGTTCATGTTTTCCGCCACTCAATACGCGGGTCACTGCCTTTACAGCCCGGATCGCCGTTGCCCGCACTTTGTGGGGGTCATCCTCATAGCTGGTGCCGAAATCCAGATCCAACCGCACGAATTTGTCGGAATGCGACCAGTTCACCACCTGGTTGGTAATCAGGTCCTCGTTCGGGATCAGGTATTCCCGCCCGTCCCGCGTGACAACCGAGACATAGCGTGCGCCCAGCGCATTGATCCAACCGAACGTATCGCCCAGCGAGATCACATCGCCTGGCTTGATCGACCGATCCATCAGGATAATGATCCCCGATATGAGGTTCGACACCACTTTTTGCAGGCCGAACCCGATGCCCACGCCGATCGCGCCCGACAACAGCGCAATGCCGGTCAGATCGAAGCCCAGCGTGCGGATCGCAGCCAGAAAGACCGCGCCATACAGCAGCACCTGAATTCCCTTGGCCAACAACACCTGCATGGACGGGGTGATGTCGTCATTGCTCTGCAATCCACGCTCGGCCGCGCGGGTGCCGATGCGGGCCAACGTCAACAGGACCCCTATCAGCAGGATGGCCTTGAGAATGCCCAGCAAGGAAATATGCAGGTCACCGACGGAAATCGCGACCCCATCGAGGAATTCGGCCACGTCATCCGTCAGATTCAACGCAACCAGCGTTGCATAGACCCACATTGCCCACTTGAATATCCGTCGCAGCGTCCGGTTGCGGACAAGCCTCGCCACCAGTGCAATCGCCAGCCACGCAGTTGCCAGAGTTGCAATGATCCCAATGAGATAACTGCGCGACGGCCAGGTGACATGCTGCATTACCAGGTACAAGAGCCAGGACAGCAGCACGAAATAGACCAGTGTCAGCCGCTGCATCAGCTGTACCATGGTGCGAAGCCGCCATTTCGGCCATCCGGTGCGTGCGCGCGTCCAAGCATCCCATCGCGGCTGTGTCAGAACTTTCAGAAGGAAAGCCAGCGCCCAAAGGAAAAGGATGATGACCAACTGATACTGCCGCCAGCCCGGCGTAACCACCAACTCGACCAGTTCTTGAAGCTCGGAAGAGAACCCCGCGACCATGTTGTTGTAAAGGTCTGTCAGCGAGCTGGGGATCAGGTCTTGGTTCATACGCGCCTCCTGCTCGACAGCTTGGACAGCAATGCTGGGCGATGCAAGCCTGACACCGGTTTTGAACCTTGATTGCAGCAAAGGCGCGGTATATCTGAACCGCATGAGACTCAATGTGGCCCAAGAACAGAATCTGGAAGACCGCGCGCGTCTGCGCGAACGGTTCTTTGGGGCTGCCCGCACGGTCCTGGCGCGCCTACCCGTCGCCTGAGCCAACTCGCCAGCTATTTCTCATTACATACGGGAGAGGACACATGTCCCCCAAAACACTCTATGACAAGATCTGGGATGCCCATGTCGCGCACGAAGCCGATGATGGCACCTGCCTGCTGTATATCGACCGCCATCTGGTCCACGAGGTCACCAGCCCGCAGGCGTTCGAAGGCCTGCGCATGGCAGGCCGCAAAGTGCGCGCCCCAGAAAAAACCATTGCCGTGCCGGACCACAACGTTCCGACCACACCGGATCGGGTGAACGGTATTGAAAACCCGGAATCGCGCATTCAGGTCGAAGCGCTGGACAAAAACGCCCGGGATTTCGGCATTCACTACTACCCGGTGAATGACGTCCGTCAGGGCATCGTGCACATCGTCGGCCCCGAACAAGGCTGGACCCTGCCGGGCATGACCGTCGTCTGCGGCGACAGCCATACCGCCACGCATGGCGCATTCGGCGCATTGGCCCACGGCATCGGCACGTCCGAGGTCGAACACGTTCTGGCCACGCAGACCCTGATCCAGAAGAAATCCAAGAACATGAAGGTGGAAATCACCGGTAAATTGCAGCCGGGCGTGACCGCCAAGGATATCACCCTGGCCGTGATCGGCGAAACCGGCACCGCCGGCGGCACCGGCTATGTCATCGAGTATTGCGGTGAAGCCATCCGCAACCTGTCGATGGAAGGCCGCATGACCGTCTGCAACATGGCCATCGAAGGCGGCGCACGCGCAGGGCTGATTGCACCGGATGAGACCACGTTCGAATATGTCAAAGGCCGTCCGCATGCGCCGAAAGGTGCGCAGTGGGAAGCCGCGATGAATTGGTGGAAAACACTCTACACCGACGAAGGCGCGCATTTCGACAAGGTTGTCACGATTCGTGGCGAAGACATCGCGCCTGTCGTCACCTGGGGCACTAGCCCCGAGGATGTTCTGCCGATCACTGCAACCGTGCCGCACCCCGAGGATTTCGAAGGCGGCAAGGTCGAGGCGGCCCGCCGGTCAATCGAGTATATGGGTCTGAAAGCCGGTCAGAAGCTGAGCGATGTCGAGATTGACACCGTCTTTATCGGGTCCTGCACCAACGGACGTATTGAAGACCTGCGTGCCGCGGCCGAAATCCTGAAAGGCAAGAAGATCAAGGACGGGATGCGCGCCATGGTCGTGCCTGGTTCGGGGCTGGTCCGCGCCCAGGCCGAAGAAGAAGGCCTGGCCGACATCTTCAAAGAGGCCGGGTTCGAATGGCGTCTGGCAGGCTGTTCGATGTGCCTGGCGATGAACCCCGACCAGTTGCAACCGGGCGAACGCTGTGCCGCCACCTCGAACCGCAACTTCGAAGGCCGTCAGGGCCGGGGCGGGCGCACACATCTGCTGAGCCCGGCAATGGCTGCCGCAGCGGCAATCACGGGACGGCTGACAGACGTCCGTGAATTGATGTAAGGTGCCCTCATATCTAGATATTTGAGGGATTGAACAAATGAGTGACTGGGTCAAATGGCTCCTGCTGGGGCTTCTATCAATTGCGTTCGGCGTCTTTGCGCTGGGCAATGCGATTGCGGCTTCGCTTGCCGTAACGGTCGTAACCGGTGCGCTGCTGCTGATTGCAGGCGCGATGCAAGTGGTCGGCGGTTTCACCGTCGAAGGCACAGGCAACAAGATTCTGTCACTTATCATGGGTGCGGTCATGCTGTTCCTGGGCTGGTCCTTTCTGGATCATCCGCTTCAGGGAACACTGACGCTGGCGACCGTGATGCTGATCCTGTTCATGGCAGGTGGCATCGCGCGGGTCATTCTGTCGTTCCAGATGAAAGGAACACAGTTTTTCTGGCCCACGATGATCTCGGGCATCTTGTCTATCATCCTCGCAGGTATCATCTGGTCTTATGCAAGCAGCGAACCCGCAGCTTTGCTGAGCCTTCTGGGTATCCTGCTGGGCATCGAGATGCTGTTCAACGGGTTCGGATTGGTGTTCATGGCGTTCTTCGTCAAGAACGCACCCAAGGACGAAACAACAGAAGCGAAAGAAGCTTAATCGCGGGATACGGGCGCGGCCCTCTCCTGCAGGAGTGCAGACATGGAAAAGTTTGAAAAAGTCCACGGGGTGGCCGCCCCGATGCCACTGATCAATATCGACACCGATATGATCATTCCCAAAGTGCATCTGAAAACCATCAAACGGTCCGGCCTTGGCGTCGTGCTGTTTGATGAAATGCGCTATCATGATGACGGGCAGGAGAACGAAGAGTTCGTCCTGAACAAACCCGCCTATCGCGAGGCCGAAATTCTGGTCGCCGGCGACAATTTCGGCTGCGGCTCGTCGCGCGAACACGCACCCTGGGCGATCAAGGATTTCGGCATCAAGGTCGTGATCTCGACCAGCTTTGCCGACATCTTTTTCAACAACTGCTTCAAGAACGGCATCCTGCCGATCGTGGTCGAAGAAGAACACCACGCGATCCTGATGGAAGACGCACATAAGGGTGAGAATGCCCGCATGACCGTGCACCTGGAAGATCAGCAGATCACCACTTCGGATGGGGTCGTGATCGAATTCGACATCGATCCGCACCGCAAGCACTGTCTGCTGAACGGTCTGGACGATATCGGTCTGACCATGGAGAAAGACCACCACATCGACAAATTCGAGGATCACGCAAGTCAGGCCCGCCCCTGGGTGTAAGGCCCGAGCCGATTCTTTGGATACTCAACCTAACGGGGTCGCCAAGGCGGCCCCGTTCTCATTCTTGGGGTTGAATTTACCAGAACCACAACATCTTGGTCTCACATTGAGATACACGTCGGATTTGCGTCGAAAATGATGCAATCCCGCACCAGTTGCGCCATCATTTTGCCCGAAATCACGTGTTTTCTGCACCCTGTCTTGAGCGAAATGCCGCTTATCGTCCATGTTGGCGCTAAAGAGGCATCCGTCAAAAACTCGAGACGATGGGCACAAGTTGGAATGTAAGTCGGCGAAGATCGACTTATCCGGTTTGAAAAAGGGTTCGGATAGTGATTGCGCGCACAACAGGGGCGGCGATACGCGGAATACTTGTGGCACTGATGGTGCTGACACCCGCGTTGTACCTGCCTGTATCATCGACGAACGGGACCGAGATTCTGGTCTTCCTCGCGATTCTCGCGTTCATCCTGACATTCGCCGAGTACAATTCTGCCTTTCCCAGCTTTATTGAATTTCGCGATGCGCCGCCGGTGAACCGTCTGCGGTTTGTCGGGCTGATGTCGATGGTCACCTTTCTGACCCTGGTTTGCAAAAACGCCTATGGGCCGACTGAGCTGACCGCGTTCGCCTACACCGCGGGTCTGGCCGTCGCGAATGTCGCGGACTTTCCCTATTCCCCGGTTCGGTTGATCGTGCTGATGCTGCCCTTGGATGCGGGCCAGCCGTTGATCGAATTGGTTCGGATCGCAGCCAGTGTGGCCTACGTGGCCGCCTTGGTCACCGTCGCCAGCTTTGCCTATGCGGTCAAAGTGCGTGGCTGGCCCACGGGCAATGGCGCCTTCAACGTGTGGACCAATCTACCGTTGTTTGATCCCACCAAGGGCGGCGATGTCGTTACCCGTCTGCAACGCGATGGTCGCCTGAATATCTGCATTGGCGTTCTGCTTCCCTTCCTCATTCCGGCTGTCATCAAGCTCATGAGCAGCGTCGTCGCCCCGATCTCGCTGAGCAATCCGCAAACGTTGATCTGGACCATGTGCGCCTGGGCCTTCCTGCCCGCCAGCATGATCATGCGCGGCATGGCGACGCTTCGCATCGCGGGTCTGATCGTGGAAAAGCGCCGTGCCTATTCGACAAGCGAGACAACGCAAGCCGCATGATCCGTGCCCTTGTTCTGCTGCTGCTGCCTTTATCGGTGCAGGCAGAGGTTTATCGCATCTCCACCTACAACACTGAACTCAGCAGAAACGGCCCCGGCCTGCTGCTGCGCGACATCCAGCGGGATGATGCGCAGGTTGAAGCCGTTGTCGAGGTCATTGCCGCTGCGCGACCTGATGTCATTGCCCTGCAAGGCATCGACTGGGATCTCGAAGGCGCAGCCCTGAGCGCCCTGTCCGAGAAACTGCGCAATGCGGGCCTGGATTTCCCCTATCACTTCTCCGCCCAACCAAATGCTGGGCTGGAAACGCCGCTGGATCTGGACGGTGATGGCAAAACGCAAGGCCCCGGAGACGCGCAGGGCTGGGGGAAGTTCACCGGCCACGGAGGGGTGGCGGTGTTGTCCCGTTTCGAAATCATGACCGATGACGTTCAGGATTACACCGATCTGCGGTGGAAAGATCTGCCTGGGGCTGCTTTGCCACGCAGTGATGGGCTTCCCTTCCCGTCTGAAGCTGCGCACGACATTCAGCGCCTGTCCTCGACCGTGCATTGGGTGCTTCCGATCGAAACCCCGCAGGGGCGATTCAGCCTGATGACCTTTCACGCTGCCCCACCGGTTTTTGACGGACCCGAGGATCGCAACGGTCTGCGCAACGGGGATGAGATTCGCCTGTGGTCGGTTTTGTTGAATGGCGGTCTGGGGCCAGTTCCTCAAAGCCCCTTCGTGATGGCTGCGGACGCCAATCTCGACCCGACCCGCGGAGAAGGCCGCAAACAGGCCATTCGCGCGCTTTTGACCGATCCCAAGGTGCAGGACCCGATGCCAATGGACCCATCGGGGTCATCAGCAACGGTCGAATGGAAAGCCACCGGGGAAATGCGCGTTGACTACGTGTTGCCGTCCAGTGATCTGCAAATCTTGGAAACCGGCATTGTCTGGCCCGTGGAAGGTGACATGCTGTACGACAGTGCCCGACGTGCCAGCAGGCATCGACTGGTCTGGGTTGACATAATCCTACCCTAGAACCTCGCCCCCGTTCCCGGTTGTTGGCGATGAAGCGGCACGTTGGGGCGAAATGGCGGAGCGCAAGGCATCCTCCAGCTTCGTTTCAGAAAACGAGGCCAGCAATTCTTTCACATAGCCGCCATCCAATTGATGCGGCACGTGCCAGAGGTACCGCATCTCGATCAAATGAGGGGCCATGCGCCAGAAGGGACGGGCCAATTGCAGAGGCCACCATTTCATGCGCCGCACTGCAACCGGCCGGCCGGTGACTTGCGAAAGCGATTGAGCAATCTGCGTCCCGGTCAAAGTGTACCCTTCAAATGGAACATCGCAGAAACGGGGAAGGTCTTGCCGCATCTCAGCCAGCGCGACGGCGGCGCGGGCCAGATCAGGCAGAAAGGCCCAAGCGTGCGGCGCGTGCGGATCACCGGGGTAAACGAACTGACCGCGCGAAAGACGCTTGATCATGACCTGATCGAACCAGTTTCCGGATGCATTGGTGTCGATGAAATCCCCGGCGCGCAAAAGGATGGTGCGCACGGTTGACACGCGATAGGCCTCTTCCATCTCGATCCGAACCCGGCCCAAAGGGTTGGTGGCCCGATGCGGCGTCCCGCCCGACCATGGACCCGGCGTATTCCCACCAAATACGTAGACATTGCCCGGCAAGATCACGGTCGCCCCCGTATCTGAGGCCGCATCTATCACTCGTTTGGTCAGTACCGGCACATCGCGCGCCCAATCGGGATAGGGCGGGTTCCATCCGTTCACGATGACGTTCACGCCGCGCGCCGCCTGTGACAGCGAATCAGACCTGCGGTCAAATTCTGTCACGTCCCAGCCCGCGCGCCTGAACGCCAGGGCTGCGTTGCGTCCAAAACGACCTGTTGCGCCCAGTACCAGTGCAGATTGTGCCATGTTTACCTCCTGACTGAGATCAATCTAGCCATTCACTTCGCGCAAGTAATTGCCGCAATTTGCAGAACGTGTATTCATTTCTGAATGGACAAAGCTCTGACACATGCAGATTGGTCTCTGATCCAATGCTTTCTGGCCGTGGCCGAGACGGGATCGCTGTCCGCCGCCGCACGACATCTCTATCGTAGTCAGCCCACTTTGGGGCGACAGGTCCAAAACCTCGAGGATGAGCTGGGTGTCTCTCTTTTCGATCGCCACGCGCGTGGTCTGAAGCTCAGCGAAGCGGGTTCACAGCTTTTGCCGATGGCCCAGCAGATGCACAGCGCCATGACCGCGTTCAGTCTTGCTGCCGCGGGGCAATCGCAACAGCTTGAAGGTTCGGTGCGCATCACAGCATCCGTCTTTGCCTCGCATCACCTGCTGCCACCGATACTGGCGTCCATCCGCAAGCAGGAGCCCACTATCCAGCTTGAACTGGTAGCCACTGACACCACCGAGAATCTGCTCTATCGAGAGGCGGATATCGCCGTGCGGATGTATCGCCCAGCGCAGGTGGATCTCATTTCGCGCTATCTCGGGGATGTGCCGCTGTGTTTTTGTGCGGCAAAGTCCTATCTGGACCGGAAGGGGCGCCCCAACACACCCGAAGAACTGTTTACGCATGATCTGGTGGGGTTTGACGCGAACCAGGAGATCATCAAAGCCATGCGTGAAAAGGGGTGGCCAGCCAGCCGCGACAGTTTTGCCACCCGCTGTGACCTGCAAAGCGCCTATTGGGAACTGATCCGGGCAGGCTGTGGCATAGGCTTCAGCCAGGTACAGGTTGCCCAAGCCGACCCCGACGTGGAAATCCTGCCGCTGGATGTAGACATCCCGATTCTACCCGTGTGGCTGGCCGCACCTCAGGCCATGCGCCAGACCCCGCGCATCCGCAGAGTCTGGGATTTGTTGGCAGAAGGGCTCAAAGCCGCTCTTTGAGGGTCAAAGCGGACCGGTATAAGTTCCACGCGCGGGATAGTTGTTGCCCAATGTGAATTTCAAACCACCCGCAATATCCGACATGGACGGGCGACCGAAAGGCGTGGTCTGTTGCCATGCATAGTACAGCGTGCGGTCGGGTGCGATGTAGAAGTGCCCCGGCTCTGCGAACAGGTCCGGTTCGGCGCTGCCTTCGCGCTTGGTCGAGATGTTAAGGCCCCAATCATCCCGCGCGGCGGACAGGGGAAGGCTGTGACCCACACGCAGGCGCGACGCTCCGGCTTTTTCGGCGGTTTCCGCCGCGCGCTCGGCTGTATCGGTGGTGATCATGATGACCTCGACGCCCAGCGCCGCAAAATCATCCAGCGCCGCTTCGACCTCGGCCATCTGCTTGATGCAGATCGGGCAATGCAGCCCGCGATATTGAATCACCAGCGTCCCGTTTTCGCCCTTGTCCGCGTCCAGATCGAAGCTGCCATGGGCAACAGTTTCGATTTTCAGCGCAGGAACCGGATTTCCAGGTGTCAGCATGTGTTTTCCTCGTGTTTTGACGGGTTCGTCTCATTGACCCGATGCAACGCAGACGCTAGGCCCTGTGCAACAAAACGCAAGGAGACCCTTCATGTCCAACCCTTCGCTCCTTATCCTGCCCGGAGACGGAATTGGCCCGGAAGTCATGGCCGAAGTGCGCAGAATCATCGATTGGTTCGGCGCCAATCGCGGTCTTCAATTTGACGTGAGCGAGGATCTGGTCGGCGGTGCCGCCTATGACGCCCACGGCAAGCCTTTGTCCGATGAGACGATGGCCAAGGCGCAAGAGGTCGACGCGGTTCTGCTGGGCGCTGTCGGTGGTCCGAAATACGACGATCTGGATTTCAGCCTCAAGCCCGAGCGCGGCCTGCTGCGCCTGCGCAAGGAAATGGACCTGTATTCGAACCTGCGCCCGGCCCAGTGCTTTGACGCGCTGGCTGACTTCTCGTCGCTGAAGAAAGACATCGTTGCCGGTCTGGATATCATGATCGTGCGCGAACTGACCTCGGGCGTCTACTTCGGTGAACCGCGCGGCATCTTCGAGGAAGGCAATGAACGCGTCGGCATCAACACCCAGCGTTACACCGAATCCGAGATTGAACGCGCCGCACGCTCGGCCTTTGAACTGGCGATGCGCCGGAACAAAAAGCTGTGCTCGATGGAAAAAGCCAACGTGATGGAATCGGGTATCCTGTGGCGCGAAGTGGTCAACCGTGTTGCCGCTGACTACCCCGAAGTTGAGCTGAGCCATATGTATGCCGACAACGGTGCCATGCAGCTGGTGCGCGCGCCGAAACAGTTCGACGTGATCCTGACCGACAACCTGTTCGGTGACATCCTGTCCGACTGCGCCGCGATGCTGACCGGGTCTCTGGGTATGCTGCCGTCGGCGTCGCTGGGCGCGCCGATGGCCAATGGGCGCCCCAAGGCGATGTACGAGCCCGTACACGGATCCGCCCCCGATATCGCGGGTCAGGGCAAAGCCAACCCGATCGCCTGCATTCTCAGCTTTGCGATGGCTCTGCGCTACAGCTTTGATCAGGGCGAGGAAGCGGATCGGCTGGAAGCTGCGATCGAGAAGGTTCTGGCCGACGGCGTTCGCACCGGCGACCTGCTTGCGGATGAGGGCGTTCAGCCCGTCTCGACCAGCGAAATGGGCGACGCGATCCTATCTGCATTGGACGCAAGCGTCTGAGTAACGAAAGTAAGAAAAAACAAAAGGCGGTGCACCGGGCACCGCCTTTTTTTGTTTTGGCGTTTCGAGATTGCTTTAGTTGCCGCCGAAAATGTTCTTCAGCAGATTGTTGATGTCATTGGCAAAACCTCCGCGCTTTCGGCGGGGCTGCGGCTGGGCAACCTGAACCGGTGGTTCCGGCGCCATCATCGGCAAGGGCGTGGGTGTCATCCCCTCGGTCACGCGCAGCATGGTTTCTTTCCAGATCTCGGCCGGCAAGCCACCACCGGTCACGCCGGACAAGGGCGTGTTGTCATCATACCCCATCCAGACCCCGGTCACATAATCCGCCGTGAACCCGATGAACCACGCGTCGCGCGCGGCCTGGGTCGTTCCGGTCTTGCCGGCCACCTGCCAGCCGGGCAATTTGGCCCGCCCGCCGGTTCCTTCAGAGACCACGCGCTCCATCATCCAGGTCAGCTGTTTGGCGGCCTTTTCATTGATCACCCTCTCGCCAATACCGGTCGTCGTGACCATGACGGGTGTTTCGTCGCCCAGCAGCTTCAGTTCGGTCAGCCCATAAGGTTCAACCTGTGACCCACCATTCAGGATGCCTGCATAAGCCCCGGTCATCTCGATCAACGTGCTTTCAGATGCACCAAGCGCCAGCGCAGGCCCCTGTGCCAGGTCGCTGGCAATCCCAAAGCCGCTGGCGACCGTCCGAACATTGTCCAGGCCGGAAATCTCGGCCACTTTCACCGCCGGTATGTTAAGCGAGTTTTTCAGCGCATCCGCCAAAGTCACCCGCCCATAATACTTGTTGGTGTAGTTCTTGGGGCACCACTGGCCTGACCCCGGAATATCGACGCAATAGGGTTCATCCATCACCGTATCCAGCGGCGAATATCCAAGTTCCAGCGCGGTGGCGTAAACGAATGGCTTGAACGATGACCCTGTCTGTCGCAACGCCTGCGTCGCCCGGTTGAACGCGCCAGACACGCGTGTCTTGCGCCCACCAACCATCGCACGCACCGCACCGTCGGCCGACATCACCACAATGGCCGCCTGCGCCTTTGATCCTTCGCGCACTTTTTCCTGAAAGATGAACTTCAGCGCCTCTTCCGCAGAGGTCTGAATGCGCTGATCCAAGGTTGTCCGGATCACCACATCTTCGGTCGTGTTGCGGGTAAAGAACTCGGGCCCGCTGGCCATGACCCAATCTGCAAAATATCCCCCGGCCCGCGCAGCCGCCGCCTCGGACAGTTGGGCCGGGCGCGCCCGCGCTTCGCTGGCCTGCGCGGCGGTCAGATAGCCCTGATCCTCCATCAGACCGATTACAAGGCGGGCCCGGTCCTGCGACCGTTGCAGATTGTTCGTCGGCGCATAGCGTGTGGGCGCAACCAACAGCCCGGCCAACATCGCTGCCTCGGCCGGCGAGACTTCGGCGGCGGACTTGCCAAAGTACCGCTGGCTCGCGGCCTCGAACCCGCGCGCGCCTGCACCAAGGAAAGCCCGGTTCAGGTAGATCGTCAGAACCTCATCCTTGGAGTATTTCACCTCCATCGCCATTGCATAAATGGCCTCTTTGGCCTTGCGCCACAGCGATCCCTGACGGCAATCGGCTTCATAGGCGGCCTCTGATTCCCATTCTGTCGGATCATAAGGCACGCCCAGACACAGCAATTTGGCCGTTTGCTGCGTTATGGTTGACCCGCCATGCCCGGACAACGGGCCGCGCCCTTCGCTCAGGTTGATACGCACGGCGCTTGCCACACCGCGCGGGCTGACCCCGAAATGGCGATAGAACCGTTTGTCCTCGGTCGCGATGACGGCGTTTTTCAGATGCGGCGACACCGTATCAGCAGTGATCACCCCGCCAAACTGGTCGCCCCGCCAGGCAAACACTTTGCCGTCGCGGTCCAGCAGCGTGACAGACCCGCGCGCACGGCCGTCCAACAAGGCATCCAAGTCAGGCAACGAGGAATAGACGACACCCACCGCCAAGGCGATCAGGATGGCCACGACCGCTCCGACCCGCCAGGTCAGACCCCAGACCATGCGCCAGACCCAACGGAAGAAACGACGCAAGATGCCGCCGCCTTTGCCCCCCGATCTCTTGCGCGTCTTTTTGCGCGCAGTTTTGCGTGAGGTGGTTTTGCGAGCCGTCGCCTTCTTGCCCGCCGGGCGCTTGGATGCCGACGGTTTACGACCCTTTGACGGGTACCTTTTATCCGCAACCAGTTTCGGCTTGCGTCGCTTGGACTCAGTCATGCTCAAACTCTGCCCGGGTTTTCTTTTGCGCCACCATACCCCGGTGATCTGAGTATGTAGAGGTCCGAATTTCCGAAATTTCCCCTCACAATACTGCCTATTATTTAATCAGCGTGCCTATTTTGTGCAAATAATGTGCAATTTTTCGCCGTTTGGCGATCCTTTGGCCCTCAAGAGCCGTTTCTTACCACGATCAGTCGCGCATTTTTCTGCAGGTGCAAACAAACCGGTTCCACCGGAGAACCAGAGGGGAAAGACGTGAAACTGATCATTGCGACAATCAAGCCGTTCAAGCTGGAGGAGGTGCGCGAGGCACTGACCGAGGCCGGCGTGCGCGGCATGATGGTAACCGAGATCAAGGGCTTCGGCTCGCAATCCGGCCACACCGAAATCTATCGGGGGGCCGAATACGCGGTGAATTTCGTGCCCAAGATCAAGTTGGAAATCGTGGTGCCTGCCGCGATGACCGACCAGATCGTCGAGACCATCACCAAAACCGCCAAGACCGGAAAGATCGGCGACGGCAAGATTTTCGTCCTCGATGTCGAGCAGGCGCTGCGCGTGCGGACCGGGGAAACCAACGAAGAGGCGCTGTAGGCGCCGCGACCGACAATCATTCGAGGACTGAACATGAACCTGATGAAATCTCTCATTCCTGCCGCGGCGATCGTCGCGCTGCCGCAGATGGGCCTGGCGCAAGAGGCCACCGGCGAGACTGCGCAGCATACCCAATACATCCTGACTTCGCTGTTGTTTCTGGTCGGCGGTTTTCTGGTATTCTGGATGGCTGCGGGCTTTGCCATGCTCGAAGCCGGCCTGGTGCGTTCCAAGAACGTTGCCATGCAGCTGATCAAGAACATGGGCCTGTTTTCCTTTGCAGCCATCATGTATTGGCTGGTGGGCTTCAACCTGATGTATCCGGGCGACGGCTGGACCATCACCGGCATTCTGGGCGCGTTCTCGCCAACGTCACTGGAACCGGTTGGTCTGGAAGGTGTCGAAACCGACCTGTCTTATGCATCCGTCGGATCGGACTTCTTCTTCCAGCTGATGTTCTGCGCCACCACCGCGTCCATTGTATCGGGCACCATGGCCGAGCGCGTCAAACTGTGGCCCTTCTTCTTTTTCGTGATCGTCCTGACAGGCATCATCTACCCGATCGAAGCGTCCTGGCAGTGGGGTGGCGGCTGGTTGTCCGAGATGGGCTTCAGCGACTTCGCCGGCTCGACCCTGGTTCACGCCGCGGGTGGCTTCGCGGCTCTGGCCGGTGCCATCGTACTGGGCCCGCGTATCGGTAAATACAACAAGGACGGCAAAGTTGTGCCTATCCCCGGCTCTAACCTGGCGCTGGCAACCCTAGGTACGTTCATCCTGTGGCTGGGTTGGTTCGGCTTCAACGGCGGCTCGCAGCTGGCCATGGGCACGATCGGAGACATGGCCGATATCAGCCGTATCTTCGCCAACACCAACATGGCCGCCGCCGCCGGTGCCGTCGCCGCCCTGATCCTGACGCAGGTGATGTATGGCAAGGTCGACCTGACCATGGTTCTGAACGGCGCGCTGGCCGGGCTGGTCTCGATCACCGCCGAACCGCTGGCGCCGTCGCTGTTCCAGGCACTGATCATCGGGGCCATCGGTGGCGTGATCGTAGTCTACACCGTGCCGCTGCTGGACAAGATGAAGATTGATGACGTGGTCGGCGCCATCCCGGTTCACCTGATCGCGGGCTTCTGGGGCACCTTCATCGTGGCCTGGACCAACGGTGATGCGTCCTTCGTGACCCAGATCATCGGCTTCGCGGCCATCGGGATCTTCGTCTTCGTGGTCAGCTTCATCCTGTTCTCGATCCTCAAGGCCACCGTCGGCCTGCGGGTTGGCGAGGAAGAAGAGATCAACGGCCTCGACATGGGCGAACTGGGCATGGAAGCCTATCCCGAATTTTCGAAAGGCTGAGCCCACTTCCACCCAAACAAAAAAACCCGGGCATTCGTGCCCGGGTTTCTTGTTTGGCAATGCCTGAAAATCAGACGCCGACGTCGACAATCGCCTGCGCAAGGATCGGAACGGTGTTGGCGTTCAGACCGGCGATGTTGAGGCGGCTGTCGCCAACCATGTAGATGCCGTGTTCAACGCGCAGTTTCTCGACCAGTTCCGGGGCCGCACCCAAGCGCGAGAACATGCCGCGGTGCTGGGCGATGAAACCAAAGCGGTCCGAGCCGCTCAGACGCTGGAGTTCGTCGGCCAGTTGGCGACGCAAGCCCAGCATCGACAGGCGCACCTCTTCCAGTTCGGCCATCCAGTCGGCGCGCAGGGCTTCGTCCATCAGGATCGTGGTCACAACACGCGCGCCGTGGTCGGGCGGGAAGGAATAATTCTGGCGGTTCAGGAATGCCAATGTACCCTGGTTCAAAGCGGTCTGCCCGGCATCGGCGCTGATGGCCATCAGCAAACCGGTGCGTTCGCGATACACGCCGAAATTCTTCGAGCATGACGCCGCTATCAGGCATTCCTTGACCGAAGACGCGACCAGACGTGTTGCTTGCGCATCCTCTTCCAGGCCGTCGCCGAAGCCTTGATAGGCGATGTCGATCATCGCAACGAGGCCAAGCGCGTTGATCAGGTTCACGACCTCCTGCCATTGAACCATGTTGAGGTTGGCACCGGTCGGGTTATGGCAGCAACCGTGCAGCAGAACCACATCACCCGCTTTGGCGGTCTTCAGGTCTTCGATCATGCCGTCGAAATCGACGCCACGTGTGTCGCCATCGAAATAGCGGTATGGAACCGTCTCGATCCCCAGGTAGTTCAGGATCGACAAGTGGTTCGGCCATGTCGGGTTCGACACGAAGACGCGGGCCGACGGGTTGGCCATACGGATCATCTCGAAGGCCTGACGGCAGGCGCCGGTGCCGCCCGGTGTCGCCACGGCGGCGATGTTGCCGCGCTCAACCGACGTGCCGAGGATCAGCCCGATCATCGCATCCGCATAGGCCGGGTCGCCCGCCAGCCCGGTATAGGATTTGGTTTCCTGCTCTTCCCAGACGCGCTGCTCGGCCGCTTTGACGGCGCGCATGACCGGGGTGATGCCTTCCGCGTTTTTGTAGACGCCGACGCCCAGGTCGATCTTCTGATCACGCGGGTCTTCGCGGTACATCTGCATCAGCGCCAGGATCTTGTCGGCAGGCTGCGGTTTCAGGTTCTCGAACATCAGGTCTCTCCGGTTGCGACGGGCAGGGTCGGGAAGGCGCCCCATTCAGCCCATGAGCCGTCATAAAGCGAGTGGTCTTTCTTGCCCATGCGCTCAAGCGCAAGGCTGAGGATCGCGGCGGTCACGCCAGACCCGCACGAGGTGATCGCCGGTTTCGACAGATCGACGCCCGCGGCCTCGAAAATGGCGCGGCACTCTTCCGGCGACTTCATGGTACCATTGGCGTTCAGCAACTGGCCAAAGGGGACATTGCGTGAACCCGGAATATGCCCCGAGCGCAGCCCCTCGCGCGATTCGGCTTCGGCCCCGGAAAACCGGCTGGCAGAACGGGCGTCGATGATCTCATGATCACCCAGCTTGGCGGCGGCGGAAACTTGCGTGACATCCCGAACAAGCTGATTTTGCACCCGGACGGTCATATGACGATCACGGATGACTGGCGGCAGGTCTTCGACCTCGCGCCCTTCCGCCTGCCATTTGGGGAATCCACCATCCAGAACTGCGATGTTTTCCTGCCCCATCAGACGGAACAGCCACCAGACGCGCGCAGCCGACATCAGCCCAGCACCATCGTAAACCACGACTTGATGACCGTCGCCCACACCCATCGCCCGCAGGCGCGACATGAATTTCTCGACCGGAGGCGCCATATGCGGCAAGTCGGAACGGTGATCTGATATCTCGTCTATGTCAAAGAACCGCGCCCCGGGGATGTGGCCTGCGTCATATTCCGCCCGTGCATCACGATTTTGCGCGGGCAAGTACCACGACCCGTCCAGAATCCGCAGATCCGGATCCTTCATATGCGCGGCCAGCCATTCGGTGGATACGAGGGTTTTTGGATCGTCCTGCATCAAAGCCTCCCCTAAGCGCGCTTGATTTTTCCCTATACCCGGCGGCATAGGGGTTCAAGGCTGGATAGCGCTCACTTGACGCTGCGCAGGCGGAAATGTTGGATAATCCCAATGAGGCTGATCAGAATCCAGAACCCCTCGATCAACATTGACGCGAGATTGAAATTCTGGAGCAGGGAATACACGATCAGCACCGAGCCCAGCAGGTTGATCACCGGAAAGGCCAGATCATCCGAGTTCATCATCCGCATCTGTGTTGCGAAATAAGCAGCGACCACGATCAAGGCCCCGAAAGAGCCGATGGCGTCGACGATGGTCAGGCTGTCGAAAAATGCGGTCATGAATGGGCCTTGCCGTTCTCTACAAATTCGGTGTGTTGGGCGTAATGATGCATGTTCAGAAAGGCCGCCCCCGTTGGACCGGCGCGATACCCGTGCGGAAGATCGGCCGCGAAACGCAACCCCTGCCCGGCCTGTAGGGAAACCCACTCGTCTCCGCGCAGGATCTCAAGCGTGCCGTTCAGAACAAAGACCTCCTCGGTCACGCCTGTCGCGTGGGTGGGCGACTCGTGGCTTTGGTTCGGCTTGAGGTTGACGTGGAACGTCTCGGCCCCCAGAGCGGGATCGAATGGAAAGACGATCTTGACCTCGATCGTGCCGGGGAAAGTTACGGTCTGAAATACCGAAGGGTCCCCGTTCATCGTATCGATCAGCGCGCTGAGCGGCAGTTGAAACCCCTTGGCAATTTTCCACAGCGTTGCGATGGTCGGGCTGGATTCGCCGCGCTCAATCTGCCCCAGCATGGCTTTGCTCACGCCCGTCATCTTGGCCACTTTCGACAGGCTCAGGCCCGATGCCGCACGCACGTCTCGCAGTTTCAGCGTTATATCGTCAGAGTCCATCTCATCGTCCCGCGAATCCTCTTGTGCGTTATAGCGCACATGTGGTACGTGCGCTATAACGTACGAACCCCAAGACATGCAACCCGAGGCAACAGGGAAACAGCATCATGCCATTGTACCGATCCAGAACCTCAACCCATGGCCGCAACATGGCTGGCGCACGCGGCCTTTGGCGCGCCACCGGCATGGGAGACGATGATTTCGGCAAACCGATCATTGCCATCGTCAACTCGTTCACCCAGTTCGTGCCCGGTCACGTCCACCTGAAGGACCTGGGTCAGATGGTTGCGCGCGAGGTCGAGGCCGCCGGTGGCGTTGCAAAAGAATTCAACACGATCGCGGTGGATGACGGCATCGCAATGGGCCATGACGGGATGCTGTATTCGCTGCCCTCGCGCGAAGTCATTGCGGATTCGGTCGAATACATGGTCAACGCGCATTGTGCCGACGCCATGGTCTGCATTTCGAATTGCGACAAGATCACCCCCGGCATGCTGATGGCCGCGATGCGCCTGAACATCCCTGCTATATTTGTTTCGGGCGGGCCGATGGAGGCCGGCAAGATCGATATCGCAGATCTGGATGCCAAGAAAATCGACCTCGTCGACGCCATGGTCGCCGCGGCGGACGACAGATTCACCGACGAACAGGTTCAACACATCGAAGAGAATGCCTGCCCAACCTGCGGGTCCTGTTCTGGCATGTTCACTGCGAACTCGATGAACTGTCTGGCCGAAGCATTGGGCCTGGCTCTGCCGGGCAACGGCTCGACACTGGCGACACATGCCGACCGCAAAGAGCTGTTCCTTGAGGCAGGCCGCCGCATCGTCGAGATCACCAAGCGCCATTATGATCTGGATGAAAAAGGTTTTCTCCCACGCGAGATTGCCACCTTCGAAGCATTCGAAAACGCCATGAGCCTCGACATCGCCATGGGCGGGTCCACCAATACGGTGCTTCATCTGTTGGCCATCGCGCATGAGGGCGGCGTTGATTTCACCATGTCCGACATGGACCGCCTGAGCCGCCGCGTTCCCTGCCTGTGCAAAGTCGCGCCCAACACCGAAAATGTGCACATGGAAGACGTCCACCGCGCCGGAGGTATCTTCTCGATCCTCGGAGAGCTCAGCCGCGCAGGCCTGCTGCACGAGGAATGCAACACGGTACATTCGGCCACAATGGGCGAGGCGATCGCCAACTGGGACATCAAGGTCGCCAACAATCCAAAGGCGCAGGAGCTGTTCAAGGCCGCCCCCGGCGGCGTGCGCACCACACAGGCGTTCAGCCAGTCCAACCGGTACAAGGAACTGGACACCGACCGCGAAGGCGGCGTGATTCGTTCGAAAGAACACGCGTTCAGCCAGGATGGTGGTCTGGCCGTTCTGTTCGGCAATATCGCCCGCGACGGCTGTATTGTGAAAACTGCTGGCGTGGACGCCAATATCCTGAAATTCACCGGCTCGGCCTACGTGTGCGAAAGTCAGGATCAGGCGGTCAACGACATTCTTACGGGCAAGGTGAAAGAAGGCGATTTGGTCGTCATCCGCTATGAAGGCCCGCGCGGAGGCCCGGGGATGCAGGAAATGCTATATCCGACGTCATATCTGAAGTCCAAGGGCCTGGGCAAAGCCTGCGCGTTGCTGACCGATGGCCGTTTCTCGGGCGGCACATCAGGCCTGTCGATCGGACATGTATCACCCGAAGCGGCCGAAGGCGGTGAGATCGGTCTGGTTCAGAATGGCGACACGATCGAGATCGACATCCCCAACCGCACCATTCATCTGGCGGTTTCGGATGAAGAGCTGGCCGCCCGCCGCACGGAACAGGACGCAAAGGGGTGGGAGCCCGCCGCGCCGCGCAAACGTAAAGTGTCCACTGCGCTCAAGGCCTATGCCAAGCTGACGACAAGCGCTGCGAAAGGTGCTGTGCGTCAAGTCTGACGAATTGGTTTTCAAATCATCAAAACCGCAATAGCTTCAAAGGCCTCGCTATTCAAAATCAGCGGGGCCTTCTTCCGTCCAATCAGCTGTTCCGGTGCTGAGACATGACTATCTGGACTATCTGGCGTCCACAAAATAGTATTCGTGTAAAAGCCATTGGCTTGCTTTGGCGGGGACCCCGGCTGCTTGTGGCAGATGTTCGTGACGACGACAACGTGTTGAAAGGTGTGCACCCGCTTGGCGGAAGCATCGAGTTTGGCGAGACCTGGCAAGTTGCGCTGAAACGCGAGTTTCGTGAAGAACTCCAAGTTGATGTCGAAGTATCAGATGCGCCGCTGGTGCTCGAAAACATCTACACCCACGAAGGATCGTTTGGGCATGAGATCATTTTCGCTGCGGACGTGCGCCTTGCAAATCCAGCAGAATTGCCGGATGCACCCATCACGTTCCGCGAAGACTACGGGGTAATCTGCACCGCCCGTTGGCGCGACATCCGCAAACTGGGCACACGTGACGGACCGCAGCTTTTTCCCAACGGTCTCAAACAGCACCTGAGCTCAGACTGAAACGCAAAAAGACCCTCCCGCGCCCAAATCGCACCATCAGCTACGCTGATGCCACGTTTGGCCTTGGGCCCGGCGCCGCGCAACGCGCGGCGCCGGGCCCAACCGGAGGAGATGTTTCGCAAGAAATATCGACGACGGGCGGGAGCACCCCACCGTCAGTCGCCCAATTTGGCGTGGATTTCATCCAGATCGATTTCACCGATCGGCATCTTGTTCGCCGGGTTTTCGAAGTCGTATTTGAACAGCTCGAAATCCTGCTTGTAGATCTCGTAGACCAGATGCATTGACAGATCGTCAAAGTAGTCCTCGACCGGATGCGCACGTTTTGGCCCGTGCCCTTCGGATTCATTGAACCGTGGAATCTCGGACAAATTGACCGGGTGCTTCAGCTCGACATTGTCCAGAACATCCTGCATCCCGTCATTGAACGCTTCTGTCCAGAATATCCGGTCATAGTGACCGCCGTTCACGATGAAGGTAGACACGTGGCCTGACATCGCAGACCAGTGAATGTCCGGGTCCATCGGGCGCCGCCACCGGATCGTATCACGCGCAAACAGCAGAAACCGGCGGAAGCTGGCGATCTGGTCAAACTCTCCCTTGCCGTCGTCGCCGCCCACTTCGATCCCGTAGTTATAGATCAGCGTCGGCACCAGATTGCCGCGGTATCTCTTGCCGTTGCGCTGAATGCCACAGATCTTGTCAAAGAATGAGCTGAGGATGCGAGTGTAGGGATTGCGCACGCAAGTGAACGAATAGGACGCGTGATTGCGCACATTGTTCGAGATCAGCTCCTGGCTCTGATCAAATGCCCATTTGTGCATGCCGTCCTTGGCATCATGGATATCACCGTCGAAGAACTGACCATGATCCGAGAAATACATGATCTGACCAATGGTCGAGCAGGCACATTTGGGCACCACGCGGTACACCATGCTTTCGCTCTCGGTCATCCAGGTACCGGGAAACCCCATCTGCTGTGCCTCCTCCGCTGGCCAGGTCTCGATCCGATACGCCAGCTTTTGGTTACAAAGAACCAAAATTATTCTGTTTATTCAATCGTTCATCCTCAGTATCACGGTTCAAATCAGGCAGAAACGGATATTGCGTAATCTCAATGGCAAAAATCGCCTATATATTGCTGTGTCACAAGGACCCTGAAGCCATCATTGCACAGGCCGAACAACTGACCGCTGTCGGCGATTGCATGGCCATCCATTTTGACGCCAGCGCCAGCGCCGAAGCCTATGAGCGCATTCGTTCCGCACTGGATCAGAACCCCAATGTGACCTTTGCAAAAAAACGCGTCAGATGCGGCTGGGGAGAATGGTCGCTGGTCCGGGCCACGCTGAACGCCCTGGAAGCCGCCGTGGAAAATTTCCCCCGCGCCACACATTTCTACATGCTGTCGGGTGACTGCATGGCGATAAAAACCGCTGAATACACGCACTGTTACCTCGACGATAACGACAAGGATTTCATCGAAAGTCACGATTTCTTTGAAAGCAACTGGATCAAGACCGGCATGAAGGAAGACCGGCTGATCTATCGCCACTACTTCAACGAGCGCACGCAGTCCAAGCTGTTTTATGCCGCCTATGAATTGCAGAAGCGCCTCGGTCTGACGCGGGACATCCCCCGGGACATTCAGATGATGATCGGCAGCCAATGGTGGTGCCTGCGTCGCAGAACCGTCGAAATGATTCTGGATTTCCTGCGTCAGCGCCGGGATGTGATCCGTTTTTTTTCGACCACGTGGATCCCCGATGAAACCTTCTTTCAGACGCTGGTGCGTCACCTGATCCCAAAAAACGAGATTGAAAACCGAACGCCGACCTTCCTGATGTTCTCGGACTATGGAATGCCGGTCACGTTCTACAATGACCATTATGACATGTTGCTGGGCCAGGATTATCTGTTCGCCCGCAAGATCAGCGCCGAGGCGCATGAGTTGAAGGCCCGGCTCGGCTCGCTCTATGCAAGTGAGGGTGTCGATTTCCCGATCTCGAACGAGGGGCGCAATCTGTATGCGTTTCTCACCGGCCGCGGGCGTATCGGCCGCCGGTTCGGACAACGCTTCTGGGAAGCCGGAAGCGTACTCGGCCCGGAACGGGAACTGTTCGTGATCGTCTGCAAGAAATGGCATGTCGCCAAACGTCTTGTCGATCAGATCGCATCTGAAACGGGTATTCCTTGCGTAGAATACCTGTTCAACGAAGAAAATACGTTGCTGCCGGACCTGGGCGGGATCGAATCCACACTGACCAAGCGCTCTCGTCACCGGCGCGCCGTTCTGCGCCTGTTGTTCGACAGTTTCGGGTCGGATCGGCTGGTGCTGTGCCTTGACCCGGCCAATCTTGACGCGCTCGAGGATTTCTGCGGCGACCAGGCCAAAACTCACGTGCTTGAGATCGAATGCGAATACTCGGACGACTATCTGATCGGCCACGCGCGTCGCGTCGGGCTGGCCGGAGACAACAGTCCAACGGAAACCGTTGCTTCCTTGCTGCCGACCCTTCGCAACGATCTGGGCTATGAATCCGAACGGATCCGCGCCGCTCGGTTGGACAATTACCTGCGCCTGCAGGAAACGGCCCCGCGCGCCGAGAACGAAGCGGTTATTGCCAGGTTTCTTGGGGTTGGTGAAGACAAAGCCCAAGCCATCATGCAGTTGGATTATCTTTTCCTCGACTGATCCCCAAAGCCCTTCACAGATTGTGTGCTTGAAACTGGGCACCTGTGCCCTGCGCAATCCAAATCGCGGATGGCAAGTGTTCCGCCACGCAAGGCAGCAGCAGCCGCTGCAACTGCACTCGTGATTTTTATTCAAATATCGGATATTGTGCAGCCAATTGGGCCATTTTGTTCATACTTTTTCTATCAGCAACACGGCCCTTGCCAGGAACACGCACGGAAAACAGGCAGGTCTTTTATTCTGAATGACCGGTGTCTGAGCTTCGAAGAACCAGAAGCACTGGCTGACCGAAGATTGAAATATTGCAACGCAACTCCGGGGGGACACAGTTGTGACCATAGATCAAATTTCCAAATCCAGACCTTACACCCCAAGCGACGCAGACTGGAAGATGATATATGATGTCCTTCCGGGCAAGGCGCAGATCGCCGACCCAGCCGTCATCAACCCACAATTCGAATGTATCGAAGTGACCGGAAACGCGGTTCTGCCGGCGAACGGCATGTATATCGTGCTGCGCGGCGTGGTTCAGCTGCGCCAGAACGGGAATCCATTGGCCAGCGCGGATGTCGGTGATTACTTCTATGAAGAGCACCTGCAAATCTCGGATATCCCTGTCAGCCTTGAAGCGCTTGCGCTGGATGGAACCCGGTTGGCGTATCTATCCAGCCAGAACTGGCTTCAGATACCAGAGAGCGTCCGGCAACCCTGTTTTGCAACGATGTTTGGTGATCTGGTCAGCGTTCAGTTGCAGAATTTTCAGCAGCCGATCAATTGTTGCAGTGTCACGGCGGCCGCTCTCAGCATGTCGGCGCTGGGGTTCAGCTGCGAAGTGAATGACATCTTCCGCGAATGCGCATTGCCCTCGTCCTTTGTCGTGAACGACGGAATCTCGCTGGGCGAGCTTTTTGACGTCGCCTGCACCTACATTCACACGCAGGGGCTGCGCGAGAGGGTTCAGGTTCAGGCCTATTTCATGGACGCAGACACAACCAATGTGCCGCTGTTGCTTGAGGCGATCGACGAATCCAACCGGCTGGGCGGTGACAACGACATTCTGGTGGCGAATTTCCAGGTCGGTCTTGCCCATGGCAACGAGACTATGCCCGGCGGCCATTTTGCCGTCATCGCCAAGTGCAATCCAAGCACGGGGCTGGTGCATATGATGGATGTGCACCCTGAGAAATACGGCAAGCTTTGGGTGACAACCGTCGAACGGTTGTGGCAAGCCATGTCGGATCGTGACGGAACCTCGATGCGGTCCCGCGGCCTTTTGCGGTTTTCGGCACGGGCCGCGGTCAAGACGCACCTGAAGACCTTCAAGCAGCGGTGCAATTACGTCGACAGCACACGTTATCTGGCGAAAGATCCCAAGAAACGCCGCAACCTGTTCCGCCGGGCAACGCCCAACATGAACTCGATCGGCGTTTTGGTGGAAAGCCTCGCCATTCACGGCGACTACAGGGTGGACGAGGACGAGTTGCTGCGGGCGGCCCAGGTGTCGTTCACGGATACTGTCCGCCGGGTCGCCACCGCCAAAGACATGCACGACATGGTCGAAAAGTATATCAGACAATCCGAGAACCTGCATCTGAGCAGTTCGTTCCAGAGCTTTGAGACCCGCGACGACAAATCAATCCAAACCCCCGAAGACTGGTTCAAGGCGCAGTTGAAAAGCCTGACCCCCGACAGCAATCGCCACCTGATGATCAACATCGACTTCAATCGCGTCACCGGGATCGAGGCGATCCGCCCGCCGGACAACGTGTTCCGGGAAACTGCGTTGCTCGAAGAGTTCTGGTGCCTGTGCATAGACTATGACGAGGATGAAGACGTTGTGACCATAGTCGATATGAGTCCGGCAACCTCGCAGGTCTGGCAAGCGCCGCGGGGCAACATTTTCCGTGGTCTGCGGGATCTCGAAGACCCTGCATTGTTGGTGATCGAAGAGGTCGAGCCGCCCGAAAACCCAAGCGATGTTGCCAGCATCATCAAGCACAATACGATGGTTCTGTTCTACGAGGACGAAGACCCGTGGTCCTATATGCTGCGCAGCATTCTTTCGAATATCGGGGCAACAACCGTCAAGCAGATCGACGTGGGCGGGCGCGATCCCAATATGATCAGGATGCGGCGGCAACTGGTGACGCTGGGCGAAAGACCGGACGTGCCGTATTTGTTTTTCAAAGGGAAATGCATCAGCAAAAGTGAAAAGCTGGAAGACATCGTAGACATGATCCAGGCCGGTGAATTGCAGGCCAGGATGCGCAAGGAAGGGCTGCCGGTATCCGAACTGAATGAAACCCCAAGCCTTGAGAAGAACCCATTCGGCTACCCCAAGGGGGTGATGAATCAAGTGAACGCCGGAAAGCGAAACGTATTGCTCTGCGCCTGCGGGTCGTCGGCGGCGGACAAGATCCCCGAGCTTGTCGAACGTATTGTCGACGCGGGGCATAACGTGAAACTGATCCCGTCTGTTTCGGCCGAGAAGTTCTTTCGGGATTTCGGTGCCGAACGGATCGACGCCAAAATCACCCACAATGACTATTACCGCGACGATGACGAGTGGAATTTCCGCTATTTGAATTTCGACATGCCGGTGCGCGCCTCGCATCTGGCACTGTGTGACTGGGCAGATTGCGTCATAGTGGCCCCCATAACCTGCAACACGATGGGAAAAGTTGCCAATGGCATCGCCGACAATCTTTTGACCTCGGTCTTCGTGGCCTGGCAATACCAGAAGAAACCCGTGATCCTCTGCCCCGCGTGCAATACGAATATGTGGAACAATATCACCACGCAGAACAACGTCGACAAGCTTAAGACGCTTGGGGTCGATTTCGTCGGACCGCGCGAAGGCCGCCTGTCGAACGGCCGGATGGGCATCGGCATGATGGCAACGCCGGACCAGATCATGGAAGCTTTGGCGGATGCGTTCGAGGAATTGGACGACCAGAAGTATCGCGTCTGCAAATGGGCGCGCGAGGCCGCTGCCGCCGATGACATCAACGAATGGAAACGCGTGTTCCGTGCTATCGACGAAGGGGTCGTCGGGGTCAACATCGTGGACGAGGCCCATGGAGATTCACTGTTGCACTATGCGGCGGGCGGTGAAGGCGAACTGGGCGAAAGCGGCCATGATCTGGGCAGGCCGGATTATGAGGCTGCCCAAGACCTGATCGACAGGGATATCGACGTCAACATTGTCAACGATCACGGGTTCACCGCATTGCATGTGGCGGTGATGAACAAGGCACCGAAGATGGTGGAAATCCTGCTGCGGGCTGAAGACATGGATGCGACCCCGTGCATCGAATTCGTTCAGGGCATGCAGATCGAACCGGAAATCCGTTCCATGCTGGACGCCTGGGCGCAAGATCACAACCTGAAGATGGCAGACCCCGAACAGGGGCGTGACGAAAGCTTCGTGGCGGTGAACGAACCCTCTTACCTGTATTTCACCTATGGATCACTGAAGCAGGGGTTCCCCAATCATGACGCACACAGCGCGGTCCTGAATGAATTCGTGGGAACGGCGCGCACCCGGCAACCAATGCCCCTGATCATCCCGAAGGAACCATTCTGCGACAATCCCAACTGCGGGTATCTGCATCGCATGGCAACCCTTGTGGATCAGCAGGGGATGGGCAAGCAAGTGGGTGGAGAGGTCTACCGTGTCACCGAATCCGGTCTCCGCGAACTGGACAGGCTGGAAGGGTATCACGGCCCCGGCTCACCCGAGAATGTCTATGTGCGCAAGAAAATCAACGTCGTCATCGACGGGGCGATGAAACCCGCATATGCCTATGTGATCGCGGATCCGGAAAAATACCTGAAAAGCTGGCGCGAGGGTACGTCCGAAGTGGTGGGCGACTACACGCTGGATATGGCGCAAGGCGAACCCAAACCCGGGTTTGAACCCGTGGCCTAACACTCCCGCGTGCTGATCGGTGGCGGTTCCGCGCTATCCTTGATGCTGAGGTTATAGGCCGTGATCGCCACCATGCACAGCAGCACGAAGGGCCAGAAACTGGCCTTTGGAATCAGGTTGTCCCGATAATGGATGATCCGCAGCGACGTTACCGCCTCTGACGCGAAAAGGTACGTGTTGATCGAAACTGCCAACAACATGAAATACATAAGGAAAAAGAACGACTCCATGTAGATCACGGGCGATCCGGCGAATCCTTCGCGCAGTTGTACATGGGCAAGCAGGATCACGAAGAACAGAACCGAACAGGTGCCGATCACGCTGGACGTGCTGAAGTCATGCCGCTCTACCAGACCCTCGCGGCGCGTGACTGTCATGACCGCACCGAACAGCAGCATCACCACGACCAGCAACGGGATCATGTGAACGATGAACGCGTTTGCGAAATTGCGTTTGATGACGAAGTTGTAATGCAACTCGGGCGTGTTGGTCTGGTAAGCGTTCTGCCGGATGCCCAGCGTCGTGTCCAGTTTCGACAGCTTGTAGTCGAAATAGGTGTTTTCTCGCTCCCACGTGCCCATCACGATCCGGTTGTCGATCCCGAAAATGTCATCCGGTCCGGTCGCCGGATAAGCCTCGAAGTCAGGAACCAGTGCGATATTGACCTCGAAAGAAGCGGGCGAGAACCGCACCCAAACCGTTTTGTGATCGAAGGGATAGCTGGTGTAGTCGAAGCTCTGGCGCAGAGTTTGTTCAAAATACCAACCAATCAAGACGCCCTCGGGTTGTGACAAGCGGTATGCCTCTTCAACTAGGCCACTTGCCGTATCGACCGCTTCGGGCAGAAGAAATCCAACCTCACCTTCGGCGGGAAGGATCGCATCATGTTCCTTTTCCTTGTAGTGCTGCCAGATATAGCCGGTAAGCCGCACGTCACTAGCGCCCAGAAAGCTGAACGACTTTATGAAAATCCCCGTTCTCAAACGATAGTCCGGCGCCACGTCCATTCTGCACAGATACGCATCTACCGAAGCCTGATCGGGCAGCTGCGTCAGGTCTTCCTCGAAATGGTTCAGTTCGATCCAAAGCTTGAGCAACAAGGCGGCCAACCCAAAGGTCAGCAGGCCAGAGATAAGCCAAACCTTTTTTTCGACGCTCATTCAGCCACCTGCCTTGCCGCCTATTCCGCCAGAAAATCCGCTCGGCCCAGCAACGATTGCGTGATGCCCATCGCCGCAAACTGCTCATTCAGATCGGCAAATCCGCTATGCTGTGACGGTGGGATATTCTGCTTCCCGCTCTCGGCCAATAGTCGTGCTTGACGAATGGACAGGTCAACCATTGGCAAAGGCTCATTCTTGGTGAACGCGGCAAGCCCATCCGCATATTCAATTGCGGCATCCCAATCACCGCGCGCCAGCATGACAACGCTGGCATCGGGGTAAAAGTGTAAATGGCTGTGGCCGACACATCCCTCGGCGATGATCTCAGAACCCAGTTTCAAAAGGCGCGTTTGCTCATCCGGGTCCGTTTCGGCCATCGCCAGGGCTGAAAGGGCCTTGGGTCCAACAAAGTTGCGGCCATGTTCAAGCGCGATTTCGACTGCTCGCAGACCGGTTTCACGTGCGCGCCCGATCTGGCCGGCATAAACCTGCGTTCTGGCCAGATGTTCCAACGCCTGCGCTTCAAGGCGTTTTGCGCCCACGCGCTCTGCGATTTCGGCGGAAACGCCAAAGGCTTCCAGCGCACGGTCGAGGCTGCCCAGAAAGGTCTCGGCCACACCAAGGCATGTTTGCGCGACACATTCCGGAACGAAGGCGAAATAGGTCTGCGAGATTTCAATCGCCTCATTGGCATCTGCTCGGCCCTGCCCGACATCCCCAGTATAGCTGCGCGCCACGCTGAGATTGTGCAGATTGGCCGCAAGGTCCCGAACCAGCCCTTTTTCGCGCGCCCTTTCAGCGGCTTGGGTATAGAACCCCGCCGCCGTCTTCATCGAGGCTTTCATGAAATTGGCGTCGCCAAATCCACTCAGCGCCCCAACCTCAAGGCGCGGGGATTCCAGCTTGCGGGCAAGCGAGAGCGCCCGCTCGTTGGCCTTCAGCGCTTCTTTGTTCCGGCCCAGCGGGAAATAGACGTTGCCGCGCACATAGCTTATCTGGGCCTCATCTTCCTCGGACCCGCAGCGCTGTGCTGCTGCCTCGGCCGTGTCGAGCGCTTCCAGCGCGTCCTGATACAGGCTTGCTTGCCGCGCCGCCTGCGCAAGCCCGATATGGGCCCGGGCGATTTGCTCGTCTGTTTCAGCCAAACGGGCGGCGTCTTTGAACTCGTCCAAAGCTTCGTTTGACAACCCCTGCAACCGATGGGTTTCGCCCCGCGCGCACAGCAGGTCAAATCGGACACCCGCCGGGGACGGCAATTCCAAAGCACGCTCGATCAGCGGGCTGGCATCGTCGAACCGGAAGGCCTGAATCAATTTGTCGGCTGCTTCCAGATAGGCTTGTGCCGCGTTATTGGCCCCGGCCCGGTCCAGATGCTGGGCGCGCAAGGTTGCATCCTTGTCTTCGAACCACTGAGCCGCCTGTCGGTGCAGACGGGCACGTTCGGATTTGACCAATGTTGCATAGGACCCGTCCCGGATCAGCGCGTGGGTAAACATGAAATCGGGCCCTGCCTCTCGGATCAACGCCGAGCGGATCAGGTTGCTTGTATCCAGATGCCCTTCACCCAGAATGAAATTCAGAACTTCGGGCGAGAACCGTTGACCCAGAACCGATGCGGCCTGAATGGCGGTTCGGCTGGCGCGATCCAGCGCATCCAATCGCGACTGAACGATACCCTGAATACTGCCCGGCACAGTTTCCTGTTTGAGCACATCCGTATTTCGCAACAGCTGTTCCAGAAACAACGGATTTCCACCGGCGCGCTGGACGCATGTTTCCAGCAAGTCGCGATCGATGGCCCGGAACTCTTCGACCAGTTGCCTGACGTGCTCTTCTCCCATCGGTGCCAGTTCCAGTTTTGACACCAGCGCACCATCCGTGGCCATCTGCCACTCTCTGTCGATCGGATCGCCCTCGGCCCGGCTGGTCATCATCAACACACAGGGCGTGTTCCGCGTCACAGCGGCGATATGAGAACACGCCGCCAGGATGTCGGGCGTCGCCCAGTGGATGTCTTCAATCTGAATAAGCAAGGGCGATTCCCGACTGCTGGCGGAGAGCAGCTCCTCCAGCACCTGACGCCGCCCGCGCAGACGGGTTTTGTTGTCCATCACCGCATAGACCTCGGCCAGGCCCGGATCCTGCTCGAGTTCAAGCAAAGCATTGAGATGCGCAGCGTTGGAAGGGCTGACCCAGCCTTTGGCAATGGCCTCTTTAGCAACGGCCGCCCCGGTTTCCGCCCCGTCTGACGCTTCAAGCCCCAGAATGCTGCGTGCAACGGTCTGAATGGCTGAATGACCTTCGCGCGCGCCGAAATCCATCACAACGCCGTTGTGGATCGTGTAGGACAGGCTTGTCGCCAGTTCCGCCACTTGCTCGGACAGATGGGTTTTTCCAATTCCGGGTTCGCCCAGAACGATATGCACTTCACCTTTTCCATGGCGTTGGCATCGGTCGAACGTGGCCGAGAAAATCGACATCTCGCGCTCGCGCCCGATGAATTTGTGCCGTCTGGTCCGAATGTTCCTGGCCAGCCGGTCCAGACGCCAGACCTCAACCGGCTCGTTCAACCCCTTGATCGCCTTGACCCCGATGGATTCGCCAACGAACAACGGGCCCAGCGCGCGTTGAATGTCATGTGAGACCAGAGTCTCGCCGCCCCCTGAGATATCTGTCAGCCGAGACGCCAGATTCACCCCATCCCCTGTCACTGTATATTCCGTGTGCGACTGGCTGCCTGTCGTACTGGCGATGACCTGACCCGAAGAGATACCGATATGGCAGGACAGCGGCGGTGATAACGTCGGAAGAACCGCATGAATTTCAGCTGCGGCCCGTGCTGCCCTTTCCGTGTCATTGGTATGTGAGATCGGCGCTCCGAAAACGGCCATGACCGCATCACCGATATGCTTGTCGATGCGTCCGCCGTATTTTTCGACCACATTGTCCACTTTGCTGAAGAACTGGTTGAGCAGCGCGTGCAGATCCTCGGCATCCAGCTTGCTGGACATTTTCGTGAACCCGGTCAGGTCCGCAAACATCACCGTGACCTGCCGCCGCGCAGGTTCGTGCGGCGCTGCGGGTTCAGGCTCCGTGGCGATCTGCGAGGAATCAAGTTGCTCGATGGCACGCAAAAGCCGCCGACGATCGCCGACAGCGGTCACACCGATTTCGATCAGATCCTCGGCCGTCAAATCAGGCAGAATGGAAAAGTCGATCTTGTTATCAATGAAGGCCTGCGCGTACTCGTTTAATCCATTTGCGCTCAACCAGCCCCTCAGGTCTTGAGACATATCGCCCCTCTGAAGTCCCCCACTTCAAACGAGAACCTAGCATGGCAGCGGGCGTGAGTCTGCAAAAACCAAATTAATTTGTGATTTTGAGCAGGGTTAATCCCCTTTTGATGCATTCACAGGCTTGAATTTCCAAATCCACTCGAAAGGACAAATGAACGGCAGGCCTCCGAGATTTCTCGGAATCGCGACCTTTCCCGAACGTATAGAAACACCTCGCGCCTGTCCGGCAAATCTGAAATCGGACGAAAGGCGACTGCGTCCGGGATGAATTGCGCGACGGTCTGCGGCAGGACCGTGATCCACTGGCCTGCCCTGACAGTCGTGATCAGGGAATGCGTGTTGTGGATGGTAACCTCGGCCCTGTCCAGAACTTCACGGAAAGGCGCGGACTCGATAAAGTCACACAGGGCGTTTCGCACGAAAGGCTGAGCCACCAGATCGGAAATGGCTGGCGGTTCGGCCCGTGTCATCAGCGGATGATCGGACGCTGCAACCAAGCCGAAGCGGTCCTGAAACAGCGGCTCTGCACTGACCCCATTCAGCGGAAAGTGGCCTGACGCTATCCCGATATCAGACGTGTCGCCGGCAACCGCATCCAGAACCTGCTGCGAATCTCCGTCGCGCAGCTCGATCTTCAGGCCGGGAAAGCGAGACGTCATATGATCCAGCAGGGCAGGAAAGACCAACGCCCCCACGGACGGCACGGATACGATACGGATCAACCCGTGCTCGGCCTGTGCCGCCAGTTCAATATTCTGAACGGCCTGATCGAAATCCCGCACCTGTTTGAGCGCAAGCTCGAGAACTTGCTGACCCAGCGGTGAAAGGTGGTTTTTCCGTTCGCCTTCAAACAGTTTCTTGCCAAGATGCTCTTCGAATTGTTTCAACATCATTGAGACCGCGGATTGCGTGCGGCCCAAACGGCTGGCTGCCTCGGCAAGGTTTCCGGTTTGGGCCACAGTGCAAAAGCACCGCAGCATTTCTATTTTCACGGCCATGCTTCAATCTTTCTGAAGTTTTCTAAAGTTATTTGAGTTTGACTGATGTCGCCGGCAAGTTCCATTCTTTCGCAAACTGAAATTTGCGAATTTGGGGCCTGACGTGACCAAACTGAATCTGATTGCCGGCGAATGGCTGGCCGGCGAAAGCGAAATCGAAAACCGCAACCCATCGGATCTGAGCGATCTGGTCGGCATATTCGCGCAGGCCAGTGCTGATCAGCTTGAGACAACGCTGGATCAGGCACGGGCAGCCCAGGTGGAATGGGCGGCTTATGGGTTGGAGCGCAAGCAGGCCGTGCTGAACGCCATCGGCAACGAACTGATGGCCCGCGCCGAGGAACTCGGCACATTGCTGAGCCGTGAAGAAGGAAAACCGCTGGCCGAGGGCAAGGGCGAGGTCTACCGCGCCGGTCAGTTCTTCACCTACTATGCGGCCGAATGTCTGCGACAGATCGGAGAGAACGCCGATTCCGTGCGCCCGGACATCGAGGTTGACGTGCGCCGCGAGGCTGTTGGCGTGGTTGCCATCATCAGCCCGTGGAACTTCCCCACCGCAACGGCTTCGTGGAAAATCGCCCCGGCGCTTTGCTATGGCAACGCGGTTGTTTGGAAACCCGCCAACATCACCCCTGCCTCGGCCGTGGCCCTGACCGAAATCATCGCGCGGCAAGACATCCCCAAGGGTCTGTTCAGCCTGGTGATGGGCTCGGGCCGTTCCATCGGTCAGCGTCTGGTGGAAAGCCCCAAGGTCAATGCGATTTCATTCACCGGATCGGTTCCCGTGGGTAAGGGCATTGCTACTGCGGCCATCCAGAACCTGACCAAGGTGCAGATGGAAATGGGGTCCAAGAACGCGCTGGCCGTTATGGATGATGCCGATCTGGATCTGGCGGTGACGCTGGCGCTGGGCGGGGCCTTTGGCGGCACCGGTCAGAAGTGCACGGCTTCATCGCGTCTGGTCGTCCACGCCGGCATCCATGATGCCTTTGTCGAAAAGCTTGTGGCCGGCGCACAGGCCATCAAGGTCGGCCACGCGCTGGAGGACGGGGTTCAGATGGGTCCGGTCGTCAGCCAGCAGCAGTTGAACGAAAACCTTGCCTATGTCGAACTGGGCAAAACCGAAGGCGCCGAGCTGGCCTGTGGCGGTCAGCGGCTGGAGATGCCCCATGACGGTTTCTACATGTCGCCGGGCGTGTTCCTGAACACCACCAACGACATGCGCATCAACCGCGAAGAAATGTTCGCACCGCTGACCAGCGTCATCAAGGTCGGCAGCTATGACGAGGCGCTGAGCGTGGTCAACGACACCAATTTCGGCCTGACCTCGGGCATCGTGACCAAATCGCTGGCCCGCGCCACGCATTTCCGCCGCAACGCGCGCACCGGTGTTGTGACGGTGAACCTGCCCACCGCGGGTACCGATTACCACGTGCCTTTCGGTGGCCGCGGCGACAGCTCGTACGGACCCCGCGAACAGGGAAAGGCGGCGGCTGAATTCTATACGACCGTCAAAACCGCCTATATCAGCGCAGGCCCCGTCTGATGCGGATCGATGGCCTGCAATATGCCAACTGGTCGGAAAAGATCTTCCGCCAGTTGCGCGAAGGGGGCGTGGACGCGATCCACGTCACCATCGCATATCATGAGAATTTCCGCGAAACGGTTCTGAATTTCGAGAAATGGAACCGCTGGTTCGAGCAATACCCGGATCTGATCATGAAAGGCCGCTGGGTCAGCGATATCGACACGGCCCGTAAAACGGACCGAACCGCCGTGTTTTTCGGGTTTCAGAACCCGTCGCCCATTGAAGACGATATCGGGCTGGTCGAAATCCTGCACGATCTGGGCGCGCGGTTCATGCAACTGACCTACAACAACCAATCCCTGCTGGCGACCGGTTGCTACGAGGCCGAAGACACCGGCATCACCCGCATGGGCAAGCAGGTCATCAAAGAGATGAACCGCGTGGGCCTTGTGGTCGACATGAGCCATTCGGCGGACCGTTCCACGATCGAGGCGGCTGAAATCTCGGACCGGCCCATCGCGATTACACACGCCAATCCGCACGAATGGTCCCCGGCCCTGCGCAACAAGCGAGATGACGTCATCCGCGCTGTAACGGAAAAAGGTGGGATGCTGGGCTTTTCGGTCTACCCTCACCACCTGAAAGACAAGTCCGATTGCACGCTGGAGAGCTTCTGCGAAATGATCGCCCGCACTGCTGACAAATACGGGGCCGAACATCTGGGGATCGGCACCGACCTGTGTCAGGATCAGCCCGACAGCGTCGTGGAATGGATGCGTGTGGGGCGTTGGTCAAAAGAGATCGACTATGGCGAAGGCTCGGCCTCGGCGCCGGGATTCCCACCGATGCCGGGTTGGTTTCAGGACAACCGGGACTTTGGCAACATCGAAAAAGGGTTAAGCGCGACCGGCCTGAACGATGACGAAGTGGCCGGGATCATGGGCGGGAACTGGTATCGGTTCTTTGCCGAGAACTTCGTCCCACAAAGGTAACCAAATGGAACCACACGCGCAGACAGAGATCGCCAGACGTGACCCATCCACGGTCATGCGGCTGTCACGTTTGGGATCGTTGCACCAATGTCGGCTCAGCTTTATGCGGCAGCTGACGCGTCGCATGGCCGAAGAAAACTGGAGCTTTTCGCGCCCCGCGTTCGAAATTGACAACAAGGGTGTGGGCCATGCGGTCTATACCGCGCAAGGCCTCGATCGGGCCTATTCGCTGGTCGCCTTTGCCCATGACCTGCCACCCGATCAACGATCGGACCGGGTGATCGCCGAGGCCTGGGATGCCACCTTTACCTTGTTTGACGGCATTCCAACGGCAGAGGATATCGATCGTCTGTCGCAGAATGTTCCGTTGCAAGAAGCCGGACGCGTCAGCGAAGCCGAACTGTCCCTGTCGCGGGCGAACCGTTCCGTGCGGCTTTGGGCCCATGTGGTGGATCAGCTTGCTGCGGGGCAGCAACCCGACCTCGAACAGATATACAAGGTCGGCTATCTGATGCGGACCACGGCCGTTTATGGTTCGGGCAAATTCGGCGCGGCGGACCGCGAAAAGACAGCCGGCCGGGCCGAAGTCAGCGGTCCGTTCCAGATCGAGATGCTGTCGGTCTATCTGACCCGCGCCTTTGTGCGCGATCTGGTACAGCACATGGCTCGGGTCAAAGGCCAAGACCAGACCGCAGAGCTTGATCCGGACATCGCGCGCTGGCTGGGCATCGGGAATTCGACCGGCCTGGGTATGGCGCCGTTCATCGTCAATCACCCGGTACTGTTCAACAACTGGATCATGGTGCGCGAGGAGGCGATCTCGCGCGTTCGGTCCATTGATGTGGCTTCGGCGGATGAGGCACGTGTCTTTTGCGATGTCTTTGCACGCTGCAAACAGTCAATCGCCTGGTGGCGATCTGAACACCCGGTGCAGATGGAAAAGCTGGCGGCGTTGAATTCGGATCTGCAAGAAATCGAAAAATACCTGGCCAAGGATGATCTGACACAGGATCACCCCTGGAACCGTCTGATCCTTTGGTCCGAAACCGCGCTGACAGAAGAAGGTCAGGAGCTGCTGGCCTCTTTGATCCTTGAACCTTACGGCGCGCTTGTTGACGGGCTTGCGAGCTGCATGGCAGACACCGACGCCTCTGCACAGGTGATTGATGGGACCATGCCGGTATCAGCGGTGCGTGCGTTGATCCGGAACAGCTTTGACTGGGCTTTGAACCTTGATTGGGCCGCCGCCGAAAACTGCGCGCGGGCCTGGTACGTGTCCGAAGAAAAGCTGGAACCCCGGCTGGGGGAGCGGTTCGAGGAGCCGATCTCGGATTATGAACAACCTCTTGCACCGGCGCGGGATGCAACCCTGGCTTTCGAAGCGTTGCAGAACTGGCCTGATGACGCTCCGATAGCAGAGTTTCTGTTGCGCCATCCGGAACACCGCCACAGCGTGCGCCGCGCGCAAATCAGCCGTATCGCTCCCTACGGTGAAATTCGAGACAACACGATCAGCGCGCAGGTGATGCCCATTGATATGCTGCGGGCCAAACTGTCTTTCTTTGGGGCAACGCATTTCGACCCGCGTTCGGATCGGTGGGTGCGTATCTGCATGTATGCGGGCGCGCCCTACCCGGAAGAGCTGAACACCGCGAACGCCGATCTTTGGGTTTATCCGGAGGTTGCGCAATGACCTTCTCGTTGAACGAAGTGGAAGCCACCGCCAAACGCGCAACCCGTGGGGCTGGATATGCCTGGGGTGTGGCGGAGGAAGCCGCGAAAGCAACCCGATGGCTGTGCGTCCAGGGGTTTGACGGGCCTGCGATCCTGGCCCAGTTGCTTGAGCAGGAATTTGCGCCGCACCTGGAACATCACATCCCAGAGGCCCGGGACGGCATGTGGACCGGCGCCCGGGATCTGTGCCCCCTTATGACCGGATCGGCATTATCAGATTTCCCGGACGCCCTGTCGCAAGGCAAAGTTCTGATTTCCAATGTTGCCGCTCCTCTTCTGTTGCTGCCCTTTGTCGCCACCATGGCGAAAAAGCGGAAATCGACTTTGGAAATCACATTGGACGGGGTTTCAGCGACCACTGATGGTGTTCATCTCAGCTGTGGCGATTTCGGAATGGAGAGGGCAAATCGCGTCGGGATAACCGAAACCGGCCGCATCAGACCCACCCGTTCCATGCACAGCCGCGCTGACCCGGATCCGGGGGCGTGGCAATTCCTCAACACTGTGGCGCATCGCACCTATGCCCCCGCAACTGAAGAATCCCGACTGCTTGGCGCTGGTTCAGGCTTGTCAGACAACGATTGAAGGACCACCCGATGACCGAAACCAGAACCCTCTCGCTTGCCGAAATCGAAGAGCTGTCATTCAATGCGCTGGTTGCCGCCGGCACAAGCGAAGAAAACGCGCGCCCTTTGGCTGTTGCCACAGCCGCGACCGAAGCGGACGGCGTGGCCAGCCATGGGCTGGCGTATATCCCGATCTATTGCGAGCATGTTCAATGCGGCAAGGTCGACGGTCAGGCAAAACCTGCCCTTGAAACCCCGCGTCCGGGCCTCATCCGCGTCGATGCCAAAACCGGGTTTGCACATTCGGCCATTGATCTGGGTTTCGAGGCGCTGATCCCTGCGGCACAGGAACAGGGCATCGCCGCATTGGCGATTACAAACAGCTACAATTGCGGTGTGCTGGGCTATCACACGTATCGGCTGGCCCAGGCAGGGCTGGTCGGATTGGGGTTCACCAATGCGCCAGCATCCATCGCACCTTCGGGCGGATCGAAACCTGTCGTTGGGACCAATCCGTTCTCGATCGCTGCACCGGGAACAGATGGTCAACCCGCACTGCTGATAGATCAGAGCGCCAGCACCATCGCCAAAAGCGAAGTGATGAAGCATGCAAGGGAAGGCAAGGCCATTCCCGTCGGATGGGCGCTGGACGCTGACGGCAACCCTACAACGGATCCTGACGTTGGACTGAAAGGCAGCATGGCCCCCTCGGGCGGCTACAAGGGCGTGGGTGTTGCTTTGCTGACCGAAGTCATGGCCGCAGCCCTTACTGGATCGACACTTGGGTTGAACGCATCGCCTTTTTCCGGAACGGCCGGTGGCCCCCCGAAAACGGGGCAGTTCTTTATTGCGATTGATCCCGTGGCGTCGTCCGCAGGTTTGTTTTCAAACGCCATGGCAACTCTGGTTGAGTCGATCAGATCTCAGGACGGCGCGCATCTGCCAGGTGATGGCCGCCGCAAGAGCCGGCTTTCGTCAAGCAAAGCGGGAGTTGCAGTGAACTCCGCAACCCTGTCAAAGATTGAAGCAATTTTGGGCTCAGGCTAGGTCAGGACCCATAACCAGTAGATGAGGTTTGCTACGAGTGCGATGGCTGATAGGAAGACCTTGGAACAACGGTCAT
>NZ_WQDQ01000009.1:0-212996 GCF_013033235.1 Ruegeria sp. HKCCA0235A
CGAAACCATCATACCAATGGATCGCAGGCCGACAATGCACCAACAATCAATTTGGACCAGTCAGATGAGGCTGCTCAGCCAATTGTGGGATGCCTACAAGCCCGATGATGGCTCAAGGCCGGGAGTAAAGTCCAAACGCGGGTAAATCGCGCGAAAATTTATCCATATTAGTAAACGGCGCGATTGGCGCGAATTCGGCGGTATTTTCGGCGCGAATAGAGCCTGACACCCTGTGTGCATCGAAGCAACACAGAGGTGAGCAGGATGGATAGCACTACTCAAATCACCGTTAGGCCGCGCGCCACGGATATCATTGGCGCAGTTGCCTACACCGGCATGTCCCGCGCAACACTGTATGCAGAGATGAAGAAGGGGGCTCTTAAGTTTGTCAAAATCGGTGGCGCAACTCGTTTGGAATACAACGAGTTAGACCGCTGGTTTGACGAGAAATCAAAAGAGGTCGCTGCTTAAAACGAAACCCGCGCACCATGGGTCAAACATGGGCACGCGGCATTTCGTTTGTAAGTCGGTGGCTATGACTGCAAGAAATGTAACGTGTTCTGACCTAAAGCGCAAGCTTGAGGAATTGAGCATGAATACCAAAACACCCGAACTACTCGTAAGAAACGCATTGTGGGTTACCGCATGGCGTGACCTTTCGCCAGACACCGAACCGGCTGAGTACCGGGTAACCGGTGAGTCAAGTGAAACCCGCAACATCTGGGTAAGTAAGAAAAAGCGCCGCATGCTGGATTCGTTGATTGACGGCCCGGTTCACTGCGCATCGCCCTGCAGTTTGAGCCACTTCGTCATGGGTCTACGAGATGAGCAGGGCCCAAACATTAAGACGATATGGTTCGACAATGACCCAAAGGCCGGACGCAGCCGGTTTGGCGTTTACAACCTTTTGGACAGCGTGACACGTATTGGCGGTCAGGAGTTAGCGGCATGAAAACCCGCGACCTTCAGATCCACACATTTCGTCGCAAGCATGGCCTCTCGGACTCTGCTGCACGCATCGTCGCAACGCTGTACTACGGGGAGGGCCGCTAATGGCCCTCATCACCCAGATCCCCAAGAACAGCCACGAGGAATACCGTGTCAGCCGGAATGACTTTCAGGGGCATGACCTCATCAATATCCGCGTGTTCTTCACCTCAAAAGACGGAGAGATGCTACCGGGCAAGCAAGGCGTCGCCTTCAAGGCGGAGTTGCTACCGGAATTCATAGACGCGCTTAGCAAGGCGGAGGTTGCTTAGATGGGGCGCGACAAGAGAAACGAAAAGCGCGTCGAGCATTGGACCAAGCTTGTTCGCAACATGATGGAGGAGCCCGCTTGGCGGGCCCTCTCTTCCACCGCGCAGGCCTTGTATCCATGGCTTAGGCTGGAATGGCACGGAGCGGCCAACAATAACAACGGCAGAATTTGCTTGAGCGTCAGACAAGCCGCTGACCGGTTAGGCGTGTCGTACAACACAGCCGCCAAAGGGTTTCGTGAATTACAGGCGAAGGGCTTCATCGCCGTGACGCGTCCGCCCAAACTCGGCACCAGTGGCGTCGCATCATCTCCGCTGTTTGAACTGACCGAAATTTCGCTGCCGACCGCACACGGGGAGGCAGGTCGCAGATTATACAAGCAGTGGTCTGAAGGGGCAGATTTCCCGGTCGTAAAAGCTCCAGTTCACAATCCAACTGGCAAGGGCGGAAAAACAAAACCCTGTCTTAAAAACTGCGACGAGACCGTCGTAGATTTTGCGACGAGAATGACGGAGGCGACGCAATAAATGCGACGGGCCGTATCAATATTTGCGACGAAAACGCCCGATTTCGGCAAGTCCCCCGTCGCAGTTTTTAAGACATCCTTAATCTACCAGGGGGTCTGGGGGAAACAGACACCTTCTGGACCAACAGTCCAACAAACGAGGCATAAGTAATGACGGATGAACCCGACCGAAAAAACGGAACCAATACGGACGAACGAAACCCGGATGGCACTTTTGCGACTGGCAATCCCGGCAAGCCCAGAGGAACCCGAAACCGGGTCACTCGGGCAGTAGAGGAACTGCTTGAGGGGCAATCGGAGGCAATCACGCAAAAAGCGGTTGAGTTGGCGCTTGAGGGTGACAGCACGGCCCTGCGGCTTTGTCTAGAGCGGATAGCACCCACCAGAAAGGACGCACCGGTCAATTTCGACCTTCCCCCCATCAAATCCGCATCCGACGCCTCAGAAGCCGCACAAGCGGTGCTACAAGCCGTTTCTCAGGGTGACGTGACACCTTTGGAGGGAGCGACGGTCATGGGGCTTATTGAGCAATACAGGCGGGTTCTGGAAACGACGGAACTAGAGAAACGAATAGCAGCTTTGGAGGCTTCAAAATGAGTGTTCGTAGCAGGGTGGAAAAACTGGAAAAGGACGCAGGAAACCAGTTCAAAGTCGTCGTCACTCAGGGCGAGTTCTTTGACAAGCACGGGAACCCAATTTCGACCGAAAACGGCTGGCCCCCCAATCTAAAAGAGGACGTTCATCGTGCCATAGTGAGCGTTTCGGATTCAGAGGAAACTGTCACTTTGCAACGGAGACAAGACGAGTCGGGCGCTGAGTTCATGCGTCGCTTCGACCAGACAGGCATCGAGATAGGTAAGAAGGTTGGCACGACCGTTTGCCTGCCCTGGGATGCCAAGTGGACTTAATTGCATGTTTGAGCTTCGAGCCAGCCGGAGTCTGAGCGTGAAAAGACTGATTAGGATCATATTGATCAGCACTGGGCCTACCAAGACAGGTACTGCCGCTCAGGTTCTAGCCCAAGGATTACTATTCGTGACAATCTCCTCTGGCTTGTGTCTCTTCGTTGCCATGCTGATCTTCGGTTTTCCCAAGCATAATGGCGGACCACTTCATTGGGGGAGGATCAGGCCAACTCATTTTGGCGTTTCAGTCGCGGCAATCATTTTGGCGACTCAGCCCGATGACCGCACCTCCATTGCTCAAACCCCTAATTTTGCCTTAAGAGTGCTGGCTTCAGGCACCTGGGGTCAACAGTCAAGGTTACTCTGCCGCGATCGCTTTTTCTCGCTGAGTCTTTTCGCCTTCAATCAACAGAGTGCGGGTCGGAAACGGAATATTGATATCCGCTTCGTCCAACGCCTCTTTGACTTTGCGCTTCATGTCCGCCTGGTATTGGAAGTAGTCCGAAGACTTGCACCACACGCGGACAAGAAAATCGACGCTGCTGCTGCCAAGATTGTTCACCTGGATGAACGGTTCGGGGTCAGCCAACGAACGGGCGTCCGACATGATCGTCTCGCGAATGACGCGCTCGGCCTCCGCCAAGTTGACGCCGTATCCAACGCCGAACGTCCACTCGGCACGACGGGTCTCGTAGACGGAATAGTTCTTGATGGTGTTTCCCCACACCTCGGCGTTGGGAACGATAACCTTGACGTTTCCCATATCGGCAATTTCGGTGTAGTTCAGAGTGATGTCTTTAACGGTTCCGAGCACGCCATTCACGTCGACGAAATCGCCGATCTTGAGCGGCCTGAACAGGATGATCATCACGCCGGCTGCAACGTTGGACAATGTGCCTTGCAACGCAAGACCAATGGCCAAACCGGCGGCACCGATCAGCGCAATGATCGACGTCGTCTGCACCCCGAACGTGTTCAGAATGAACAGCCCGGTAAACGCCAGGATCGTATAGCGCGCCAGATTGCCAAGAAAGTTGAACAACGTATCGTCCAGGCGTTCCGATTTTTCACCGACGCCCCGGATCTTCCGGCTGACATATCTTGAAATCACAAGCCCGAGAACCAGTAGGATCAGCGCGGCTATCGTGTTCGCGACGAGGCCAAGAAGGGCCTCGAGCGTCAACAGGTCGCTCAGCGATTTCCCGTCATACAGCTCGGTATTCAGAACTTGCGACAGTTCGGCCCAAACGGTGTTCGTCACGGTCTCTGCGGTCTGTGCAATCTCGTTTTCCATGGTGTTCCTCGTCGTGTCTCATCGCCTGAGTTTTCGTGTCTTGCAGCGCGGCCCTGCCGCGTCAGACCTCGATCACGGCGCTAGAGGCAAAGAACATGGCCTGGCTGACGGCCGATTTGACCTGTTCTTCGGTGTAGGGTTTGGAAATCAAAAAGGCCGGTTCGGGCCCTTTGCCCGTCAGAAGGCGCTCGGGGAATGCGGTAATGAAAATGACGGGACAATCGCCGTGCTGGGCAATGATGCGGTTCACTGCATCGATTCCACTGGATTTGTCCGCCAGTTGGATGTCCGACAGGATCAGGTCGAACGGCTCGCGCTCGGCCAGTTCGATGGCGGCCGTCTCGGTGCGTGCGACCCCTGTGACCCGGTGGCCCAGGTCCGTCACCATAGTTTCAAGATCCATCGCGATGATTGCCTCGTCTTCGATGATCAAAATGCGCCCAGAAGTGTGGCGGGCCATTTCCTCGTAGGCGATATCGATCAGCTTCTGAGCCTCGGCGGGTTCTATCTGCATGATTGCGGCGATATCGCTGACCGAGAACTCTTCGACCGTGCGCAGCAGCAAGGCCTCGCGCGTATTGGGCGTCAGGCGTGCCAACTGGGCGTGGGCGCGCGTTTGGATGTCAGAGCTGTGGCCATCTGCGTCAACGGGCATTCCCGATGTTGACCAGATGCTGTGAAACACACGAAACAGCGCGACCCGCGGCGCGAGATCGGCATCGAACTGGGCGGGATCTGCAAGGATCGCCTCAAGCGATGCTGCGGCGTAGGCGTCGCCACTGTCCTGTGAGCCGGTGAGGGCACGGGCATAACGGCGCAGAAACGGCAAGAGCGGGCCAATTTGATCTGCGACGGAAACTCCGGTCAGCTCGGTCATCTATGTTTTCCTCATTTTTTTCTCTAAACTCGGGAACCAAACGCATACTGGGGCGTTATGGTTCCAGCAAAAGTAAAAATTTTTGATGATGCCATGACAAAACCACAGCCCAGCCGAAGCCATCGGCAAGAAATAGAGCAAAGGATCGACGAGAACCTCAAGCGGGCTTTCGATGAGGTAGCCAACGAACCGGTTCCGGATCGGTTCGTCGATCTTCTTGAGAAACTGCGCAATCAGACCAGTGTTCCCAAAAGCGGTGACACGGGAGGCTCGGATGGTTGATCCGCGAGAAGAGCTTGTCGAACATATTGGCGCGATGCGTGCCTTTGCGATCAGCTTGTGCCGAAACGGGGCCACGGCCGATGACATCGTGCAGGACGCATTGATCAAGGCATGGAGCAATATCGACTCGTTTCAGGAAGGCACCAACATGCGGGCGTGGTTGTTCACCATCGTTCGGAACACCTATTTTTCGCTGCACCGCAAGCGCAAACGTGAGGTCGAGGATGTGGATGGCGCGATGGCCGAAAGCCTGTCGCAAAAGCCCGACCATGACGGACGGTTGGCGTTAAAGGATTTTGCTGTTGCATTTGGCCAACTGACGGATGAACAGCGCGAAGCCTTGGTGCTGGTCGGTGCACAAGGGTTTTCCTATGAGGAAGCAGCCGAGATGTGCGGCGTCGCTCTTGGAACGATCAAAAGCCGAGTGAACCGTGCCCGCGCGCAACTGGCCGAGCTGATGGATTTGGAAGATGACGAACCCATCGAATTGACCGATGCGGTGACGGCGGCGATCGTTCAGACGCAACCGGCGGCCTGACGATCGATGGATGCGAAACCGCGCAGCCTAACCGTCTATCTTGCCGCGCTGGTCACCTTGGCGCTTTTGCCTTTGGGGTTGATTGCGGTATTGCAGACACGCGCTGTGATTGCCGAGGCCGACGAAAGATCTCGGGCCTCGGTTTTGGCGCGCACCATCGAAGCTGCCAGTCGGGAGCGGGAGCTACTGCAAAAAGCTGTTGGTGCAAGTTCGGGACTTACAGCCGCGCTTGCGGAGGGAGGTCTGGACAATGCCGCTTGTTCGGACCTCATGCGCCGGTTCGTTGAACGCCAGCCCGAGTTTGTATTTGCCGGGTTTAGTCAGCCAAATGGGGTCATGGCCTGCTCGACCGTCGAAAAGACCATCGATTTGTCGGACGCGCCCGGTTTCGGGCAGATCTCGGAAAATCCGCAGCTTACGTTTTCTGTCAATCGAGCCGGCGCGGCGACCGGGCAATCGGTGATCATCGTAACCCAGCCGGTCATGAACAGGACCGAGCTTATGGGGTTTGTCTCCATCTCGATACCTCATGCGCTGGCGCGCACGCCCTTGGATGTTGGCAACATTGGTAGTGACGTGGTCATCGCCCTGTTCGACGCGACTGGAGAAGTGCTGTCATCAAATGTGGGCTTGGATGAGGTCAAACCATTCCTACCGCCCGCGAAAGAAAACCTGTTGGTTCTGTCCAGTTCCGGTAAAACATTTTCGGCTAAAACGGCCGACGGAGAGGATCGGGTTTTTGCAGTTGCCAGCATCATTCCGGGCGAAGTCGCCGTGATTGGCAGTTGGCCACGCGAGGCGGCGCTGGCCTCTGTCGGTGCAGGCAGCACTGCTTTGACCATTGCTTTTCCGATCCTGATGTGGGTGACCGGTCTGGGAGTTGCCTTGTGGGGCCTGCATCGATTGGTGATCCGGCATCTCGACAGCTTGCGTTCGGCCGTGCGTCGTTTCGCGTTGGGCGAGCGCGACCCAATTGAAAGCCTCGCAGGCGCCCCGCAGGAGTTTCAGCAAATACAGACTGCATTCAACCGCATGGTCTTGTTGATCCGCGAGGCTGAGGCGCAGCACGAACGCGACCTTGTCGAAAAAACGCTGTTGTTGCGCGAGGTACACCATCGCGTCAAAAACAATCTTCAACTGATCGCTTCGATCATGAACATGCATTTGCGCAAGGCCGAAACCACCGAGGCCCGGCGCTTGCTGGAACAGTTGCAGCGTCGGGTTCGCGGCCTGGCCATGGTGCACCAGAGCTTGAACCAGAACTCGCAGATGACGACGATCAACACCGAGGCACTGATCGGACATTTGGTCGCCGAACTGGCGCATCGACCGCCAATTCTGGGTCAGGTGGTCGAGGTTGACTGCCGGATCGCGCCTGTCGAACTGGGGCAGGATCAGGCAGTCACGCTGTCGATGCTGGTGGCCGAGGCGCTGACGAACGCGGTCAAATACGTAGGCGTTCCGCAGGACGGACCGCCGACAATTTCGGTGGAATTGACCCGACCCGAGGAGAGCAACCTGCATCTGAAAATCTCCAACACGCGCGGGCAGACGGACGACGGTGCGGATCTGTTTCACAGCGGCGGGATCGGTCAGCGGCTGATGCAGGCCTTCCTCCGCCAATTGGACGGTTCCGAAACCATAACCGAGACATCATCGCACTATGTGTATGAGGTGACGTTCGAAATCGCTGAATTAGAAGGGGATAGCGAACCACAGACCATTGCGGATGAGAGAGGCGGTGATGCCCGTGCCGCAGCAGAATGACTTTGAGGTCCTGATCACGGCCGAGCAAGCCTGGCCCGCCTTGGAAAAAGCGGTTCTGGAGGCCCGGCACCAGATCAAGGCAAGTTTTCGGATATTCGATTTCATGACACGGCTGCGCAGCGATCAGGCGCGCCAGATCGGCGATACCTGGTTTGACCTGATCGAGCATGTCATTCGCAAGGGTGTAACGTTTCATTTGGTCATCAGCGATTTCGATCCGATCTTCGCGACCGAGTTGCACGAACTGAGCTGGCGCACCAAACGGCAGGCGGTAGCGCTTGCGGAAGTCCTTGGTCCCGAACTGGCCTCGCAGTTGAGCGTTCGCGTGTCCATGCACCCCGCGCAGGCCGGCGCATTGCCTTGGGCCACGCTGTTGCCCGCGGTTCTGCGTAAAAAGGCGCAGCGAATGCAGGAGCTGTCCCGCGAACGACGCAAACGGCAGGCGGTACGGCTGGGGTCGGACACGCTGCCCCGGCTTCACACCGTGTCGCACCATCAGAAAGTCGCCGTGATCGACAATGAGGTCTGCTACCTCGGCGGATTGGACTTGAACGAAAGGCGCTTTGACACACCGGATCACGATCGTCTGGCCAAAAACACATGGTCAGACATTCAATTGCTGGTCCGCGGACCCGAGGCCGCCGAGGCCGCGCGCCATATCGACCGGTTCGAACATGAAATCGCGACCGGACAACCGGACCCCCAGGCGAGCCATCTGCGCCGCACCCTGTCCAGCCCGCGCCGGTTTGCGTTCTGGCGGCTGTCGCCAAAGACTATCGCGCATGAGATCGAGGATGAGCACATAGCCGCCTTTCAAGCCGCGCGGCAACTTCTGCACATCGAGACCCAGTATTTCAGATCGACTCGATTGGCCGAGGCTTTGGCTGAGGCGGGCCTTAACAAGCAGGACCTGAAACTGGTGCTTGTTCTACCAGCCTTACCAGAGGAAGTGGCCTTTGGCGGGCATGACGGACTGGACGCGCAATTCGGTTTGGACCTGCAGGCCAAATGCCTGGAGATTATCCAGCAGGGGTTCCAAGACCGGGTTTCGGTGTCGACCCCGGTCCAACCGATTTCGGCCAGTGGGGCCGATGCCAGCGCTGAAGTTCTGAGCGGGTCTCCGATCATTCACGTTCACAACAAAGTTCTGGTGGTGGATGACCATCATGCTTTGGTCGGGTCCGCCAACCTGAACGGACGGTCTTTGCGGTGGGACACAGAAGTCGCCCTTCGGGTCACCGACCGGCAGCGGGTCGCGGTTCTGCGGCAGGCCCTGGTGGACCATTGGTGGTTCTCGGATGATCTGAGCAAACCGATCGAGCCCGATGCCATGTTCGCGTGGTGGGGGCGAGAGGTACAGGCCAACGGCGTGCGGCGCCCCGAAGCGCGCAGCGGCTTCCTGGTTCCGCATGACGCCGACGTTGCGCGCGACATGCGGCAACCGCTTCCGGGGGTAACTGAAAACATCGTTTAGGTGGGCGCGACCGGGCTCATGACCTTGGGGTGCAACAATACGCCGAACCACAGCAGGATCGGGAGTGCGACGATGGCGCCGACCGGCCCCCACAGCCAAAGCCCAAAGATGATGGCAATGAACACGACCAACGGGTTCACCTGCAGACGTTGGCCGACGAAGGCGGGTGTTACGAATTGTGCTTCAGAAAGATTGATCGCCAGGAAAACCAGGGGGGGCAACAGGGCCGCGGCTCCACCGAACTGGGTTAAACCGGCGATCAGAAGGCCGGTCAGGATCATCAGCGGACCGAGATACAGCACAAAATTCAGAAGGCCGGCGGCCACCCCCCAGATTACGGCGTCATTGATGCCGATCAGCCCCAAGGCCACAGCCGTAACAGTCCCAAGGCCGATATTGACTAACGTCACGGCAGCGAAATAGCGATAGACCGCGCGGTCAGCCAGATACAGCCGCTCTTGCAGGGGACCGGCTGCGGCATAGAGCTCGGGCCGGGTCAAAACGAAAAAGAACAGCGTGCCGATGAAAATCAGGATCTTTGATCCGAAGTTGGGCGCCAGCCACAAGGCATCCATCACCGACGGAAGGGCGGACTCCGTTTCCGCTGCCCCATCGGCCCCGACGGTTTCCTCGATCTCGCGTCCAAGCGTTTCGATACCGCGAATGAACTCAGACATCGCGGCGACCCAAGAGCGCAACTCACGTTTGATGGCAGGCAACTGTTCGACCAGCGTGGACAGCATTGGTTCGAGCAGAAGGAACGCCGCGACGATGACGGTGCTGGTCACGAACAGCAGTGCCGAGGCGGATATCACACGCGGGCAACCGACCTTCGCAAGCTTGTCGGCAAGCGGGGCGACCACGACTCCCAGAACCAACGCAAAGGTGATCGGCGCGACGATGGACCGGGCCAGGTACAAAGCGGTGATGCTGGCGATCCCAGTCAGGATCGCCAGCATTGCACGCAAGGCCGATGGAGAGCTGAAAGCAGTTGGCATGGGCGCGCTTCACTGACTGCGCAAAGCGCCAGAGGCCCGATCTGCCGCGTCATCCAGCCGTGCATCGGCCGCGGCACGCAGCCTGTCCAGTTCTTCGTTCAAAACCTTTTGGGCGTGACGCATCAGCTGATCGCGCCGATGGCCCAGCAGCTCGTCCTCCTTGCGAGTGTTGGGCAGCAGAGCACCAGCCAGAATACCTACGCCCAGCGCCAATGCGCCGGCCGCCAGCGGCTGATCATGGACGAAGGTCTGCGAGGCCTTCGTCGCCTTCCGCGCACGCTTCTCGACCGCTTGCTGCGCACCGATTGCGGCCTTGCGCGCTTCGATCACACGGGCACGGGCCTGGGGTGAGAGCTTGTCCAGACCACGATCCAAGGCGGCGGACAGCACGCTGGCAGATTGGCTGTGTTCAGTCATTCCGGTCATCTCCTGTTTCATGCGGCTGTCGGCGTCGGCGACACGCCGATCAAAGCCGTCGAAGGCCTGCTGCGGAGGTACGGCCTGGCGCGGGGATTGGGTGCTTTTTGAGCCAGACCCTGGACCCGCAACCAAAAGGGCTGCTCCTGCACCGAGCAGAGCAAAGGCGGCCGGGTTTTTTTGAGCCGCGGACCAGAGTTGCGCACCGATCTGCCCGCCATAGGCTTCGAGCGTCGATTTCGCCTCGTCTGCCAGGCGCGGCGGTGCCAGCGTATCCGACAGAGCATTCAGCGAGCGTGCAAGAGCGCTGCGTTCGTATGCGATCTGCGTTTCAAGAGGTGTCAGGTCAGACATGGGTCGACTCCTTCATCGCTTCGATGTCGCGCTGCAGGTTTTTCATGGCTTGCTCGGGGACCAGCGCGGTGGCGGACAAGCGGGACCGGCCAAAAAGCGCCAGGCACCCAGCAACCAGTGCTAAGCCCGCGCCAACGAGCAACGAGGCCATACCCACCGAAAAACCATTGGCGGCGATATACGCGACCAGGGATGTCGCCATGAGGTTCAGTGCGATCATCAAAAGGATCAGAGCAACGCCAAGGCAGGCCAGCCCTAAGCCCGCTCGCGTCAGGTTTCGGGACAACTCCTCCTTGGCAAGCTTTACCTCAGCCTGAAGCAAACCCGACAGATGTTTGAGCGCGTTTGCCAAAAGCCCCGGTGCAGATCGCAGATCGTTGGGGTTATGCATCGCGGCCACCATTCATTCGCGCCAACGCGCTGGTGTGGCCCGAGGTATCGACCGAGGTCCCATGCAGCAGCGACGGATCAATATCCCAAGGATCTGCACCAAAAGATGCGGATTGGGCCGCGCCCGTATTGCGCGCGCTAAGGAAACGGGCCGCGGCAAACCCGGCCAGGGCAGCCGATCCGACGAACAATAGAGGGTTTTCGCGGGCGAAATCAGACACCTTTCGGCTCATACTGGCCAAATCGGCAGAGCGGACCTGCCCAGCCACAGCCTCCATGTTGTCCGCAATCCTCGACAAGACCTGATGCTGCACCGATCGGTCGGGAAATGCATCGGCAGCTGCGTCGGCTGCATGAGCGGCGCTCTCAACCTCCTGCGCTGCGCTGTGCTTCAGTGATTCGGCCCGGGCCGAGGCCTCGGCGGTCACGGTGTCCTTGACCTTGTCGGCCAGATCCTGGGCATGGGCTTTTGCCTTCTCCGTGGTCTCGGTTCGACGTGGCATGGTTCGATCTCCTGTGTTGAGGTCTCGGTCCTCCAACGCATAGAAGGCGAAATTGTTCCCAAGACCAGTTCGAACGCCACGGTGGACCCAGTTCGGATACCGTCAGATCACCCTTGCACGGTGTCAGTTGCAGAAAAAACGCCGCCGCCCGGAACCAGCTCGCGTTTGGCGCGTTTCACTGACAGCGACGAAGCAATCGAAAGGAATTTACGATGAACTGGGACCAAATTCTTGGACGCTGGACCGAATTCAAAGGCAAGCTGATCGAGCGTTTCGGCGATTTGACCGATGATGAGATCGAGCAAGCCCGCGGCGATCGCGAGCAACTGGAAGGCATCATCCAAAAGAAATACGGAGATTCGAAAGAAGACGTTCGGGAAATCGTGGATCGCCTGATCAAGGACATGTAGCCCGAAGGTGGATGCGCACATCGCGCTGGGCGGCATAAAGTCAATGGCGCCCCACAGACTCTCAAGATCGACCCCAACAGGTAATCACGAGCGCCATGAAACTGTCTACCCTCATCAACACGCCCGTTGTCCCAGCTGGAACCGACCACGCAATTGGTCGCATTTCCGATATCGCCATTCGCGCTGGGCAGACCGAGTTGGAGTACGTCTTAGTCAATCTGAGCGTGGCCGGAGGGAATGACCCGGTGGCTTTCACCGCCGATACGCTCAAACTTGGTGCAAGCGAGGTAGTGTGCGCGTTATCCCATCACCAAGTGAATCACCTTCGACAGCGCGAAGGGGGCGAAGACCCCCTCGCAGTAGACATCAAAGGCCTGCCGCCCCTGGTCGTAGGGCCGTTCGGCAACGCGATTGCGCCGGTTGTGATGGGGGCGATCCTGAATGACGCTCTCCGCCAACGCCCCCAGCCCAGGCCACCCGGAAGCAACTTCCGATGGTTTGCGAAGTTGCAGGGCAACCCCGTGTTTGACGCGACTGGTGAGTTGGGAAGGTTTATGGATATTGAGCTCGACCCAAACACCAAGGCTCTGCGGTTTCTCTTGATCGACGGGCGACCAGATATCCTGAGTTTTCCGTTCGCTGAATTACGCAATATTCCCGACGATGAACACTACATGGTTCTGTCCAGACCTTCCGATCCGCTGCACCCGGTCTGAGGGTCTGGCCACGGCTTGTCATACCGCGCAGATGCGCGTTTTTTTCTTTTTAAAACAAATATTTTTGCATTTTTCTGGGAACAAGTCTCGGCGTCATTCGTTTGTTCAACAAGACCGCGGGAAACGCGGTCAGAACAGACCAAAGGAGTGAGCTATGAAACGTTTTCTGACCACAACTTCGATCGTTCTGGTGATGTCGGCATCGGCCTATGCAGAAAGCTCGAATGTCGAAGAAGTCGGCAAGAACCTGGAAGAGGCAGCCGAGGCAGCCGGTGATGCGCTGTCGAATACCGCGCAGGACATCAAGAACGCTGCGCAGAACACGGCGGAAGACGTCGACCAGGCAGCCGAAGCAACCGGTCAGTACATCAGCGAAAAAGCCGGACAGATGGCTGATGCGGTCGATCCCACCACCATCGACATCGAAGGTTATGTCCCCGTTGCCCAAGGCACCATCCCGGCCGAAGATCTGACCGGCATGCGCGTCTATGACGTCTCGCAAGAGTGGATCGGCGAGATCGAAGAGGTCGTCGTCGACATGGACGGATCGGTCGAAGGGGCCGTGATCGGCGTCGGCGGGTTCCTCGGCCTGGGGGAAAAGGATGTTCTGATCGATTTCTCGCGCGTGTCGCTGATGCGTGAAGTCAATGGTGACAACACCTATGCCTTCGTTCACGCTGACAAAGAGATGCTGAAGGGTATGCCGGCCTACGAAGGGTCGTAAAACGGCTCCTCAGTCGCAAAGCATGTGATCAAGCCGCCGGCCGATTTTTCGGTCGGCGGTTCTTTAGTTCCTGTCCATCCGCCACGTTTAGATCAGCGGGCGCGGAACGGCTTCGGTGATTTCGACCAAGCCAAGCTCGGCCAGACCCTCAAGATCGTTAATCTGCAGCACATTGTTGGACCACTCGGCCAGACCGAGATCCTTCAGCCGGCGCAGGGTCTTGTTCGTGTGAACCAGCGACAAGCCCAACGCATCCGCAAGATCCTGCTGCCGGTAGGGCAGCGGACACTGCAAGCCTTTGGCCAATCCGACAGCCTGCGACCTTGTGTAGAAGCGGTGCAGGCTCCACGCGATCTTCTCGATCGCGCCGCGCTGGCCGACGGTTGTCAGAGCGTCGCCCAGAAAATGCTCTTCGACGGCGGCCAGGAATGTCAGGTCAAAGGCGCGATCAGGCTGGTTCTGATATAACTCGAACAGCCGCGAGCGATTGAAAACGCACAGCCGCATCGCGGTTGTCGCTTCGACCGAGTGCCGCATCTCGCCCATGACGCCAGCCTGCAGCCCGACGAGATCGCCTGGAAGCACAAAGCCTATGACCTGCCTACGACCGTTTTCCAGCGTTTTGTAGCGAACGCCCATCCCGCTCAGGACCGTGAACAGATGCGCGGATTTCGCGCCCTCGATGAACAGTTGTGTTCCGGGTTCGGCCTGCATCTCGCCGGTTTTGAAACCCTGCATGAATCGCAGGTCGTCTTCCGAAAACGGCAGGAAGACGTCCATCTGCCTCAGCGGACAGTCCGCACATGCGATCAGAGAATTTTTTCGTTGCTGTGTCATAGTTTATTGCGGCGCTGCGGGATTGCCCTAGGGTGGCATCGAACAGATTTCAGGATGGTATTTATGGAAGCCTCTTCCCGCAGCGTAGCAGATGTTTTGATTGTTACGGAAAACTTTATCGAAGCAGCGGACATCAGTGACGCCATCCCCGCAGTTCCAACCGATCGCATTGTCCATATCCGCGAGCTGCACGCGGGCGGGCATTTCTGGCAGGATCCCAAATTCGCCCCGGCCTTGAGCGTTCTGAGCTATCGCAGAAGTGAGACGTCATTTGACGCCGTCGCGCGGCTGTTGGCCGAGCGCGGCAGTGCACTGTTGCTGTTGGACCCGTCCCCCGAGGTGCAAGCGCAATTTGAATGTGTGGCACTGATACGGCCTTTTACTGCCGCAGATCTTGCCCGCAAGATCGCAGCCATTGATTTCAGTGGGAACGGCTTGAAAATCGGCGTTGATCCTGGGTGAACTGACACAAGGCCCATTTCACCATCTATACAATTGACTCAAAAAAAGCGCGGCCGATGCCGCGCTTTTTTGTACCGACAATTTCCGCGCTGATCAAATCGCGCTGCGCGCTGCCTTCGGGCCAAAGATCAGCCAGCAGATGAACCCGATGACCGGAAGCAACAAAACGAAAAGGACCCACAGAATTTTCGCACCGGTTGTCGCAGACGAACCGATGATCGAGATAATGGCCCAGATCGACAAAACCAGGACGATCAGACCGCCAATGCCATATACTTCCACCATACCGAAGTTCCTTTCGAATTACGTGTCGTTGTTCCTACACGGACACAACGCGATAGGTGGCTAAAAGTTCCCGACAAAGATCTGGGTGTGATCCCAGTTCTCGCACGAGGCTTGAGGATTTTTTGCGCCTGATGGAACCAAAACGACCGGCAGAACGTTGGGTTTGAAGGTCGATACAAGGGGTCAAAATGTCCAATACACACAACGCGCCGCGAGACGATCTTGTCGAGAAAGAGAGTGAGCGCGAAGCGGTCGAAGAAGCGTCCGGGCTGTCTCCGCGCCAGATATTCGAGACCATCCGCCAAAACGGTGAGGAGGAGCTGGACCGCCCGACCAAAGCGTTGTTCTGGTCCGGGATTGCCGCTGGAGTGCTGATCAGCTTTTCGGTGCTGGGCGAAGCGATATTGCGGGCACATCTGCCCGAAACCAGCGGGCGCTTTCTGATCGAGAACCTGGGTTATTCCCTCGGCTTTGTCTTGGTCATCCTGGGGCGGATGCAGCTATTCACCGAGAACACGATTACGACCGTCGTTCCAGCCATGATAAATCCGTCCGTCGCGTGCTTCACCAAAACCGCGAGGCTGTGGGCAATCGTTCTGGGTGCCAATGTGCTGGGGGCGTTTGCGATATCTGCCTTCCTGATCCATACGCCGGTGTTGTCGCCCCAACTCGTCGCGGTCATCAACGACCTGAGCCACCACGCCACCGGCATGGGCGCCTGGGTTGGCTTTCTGCGCGGAATACCGGCGGGGATCCTGATTGCGGCGATCGTTTGGATGCTGCCTTCGGCACAGAACAACGAGGTGCTGGTCATCGTAATCTTCACTTGGATGATTGCGGCCGGCGACTTTACCCACGTCGTTGCCGGTTCGGTGGAAATGGCGGTTCTGATGCTTCAGGGGCAGTTGCCAGTAGGCACAGCCGTTTTCAGCTTTTTCCTGCCCGTTCTCGCCGGCAACATCATCGGCGGAACCGCTGTCTTCACGATGCTGGCCTACGCCCAGATCAAACCCGAAATAGAAGAAGACCCAAAGCGCGGTTGAGGCGCTTTGGGTCTTTGGGATGGCGGATTGGTTGGCGTGGCAGTGACGAGTAGCGGTGTCAACGATTCCTGATGAAGAACCAGATCAGTAGTCCGGCCAAACCCAAGCCGAGCATGGCCGGCAAAAGGTACTCGATACCCATATCGGTCGCGGTGTACCGCGTGTTCTAACCACGTTCCGCCTTGCGCAACGCGAGGCCCAGCAGGACACCCGCGCCCAACGCTCCGACCATAGCCATACCCGGGTTCTCGCGCACAAATGCGGCACTTTTCTCGGATGTCTGTGTCAGCTGCTTTTGCGCCTCGTCGCGCGCCGTTTTCAACGTGTCGCGCGTTGCGGTTACGCCATCTTCCAAGGCTGATTTGGCCTCCTTGGCCACTTCGTCGATCCGCGCCGCCATCTCCACATGCGGAGTGTCCTGAGGGGCCTTTTTCGCCGTTTTCTGTGTCATGTCAGATCTCCTTTCATCAACCCAACGCAGGCGCTCGCCAAAGGTTCCACCAAAATGACCCGGAACCAATCTGGGGTTCCAAGCGTTGACCCGTCAGTAGCCACAGAAATGAAAGGAAATCCCATGTTGTCCTGGGCGCTGATCTTTTTCGCACTTGCTATCGTTGCTGGCATCTTCGGGTTTGGCGGCATCGCGTCGGCCTCGGCCGGTATCGCGCAGATCCTTTTCGTGATCTTTCTGGTCCTGTTCATCGGTTCGCTGATCTTGCGACTGATCCGTGGGTAAGCCCCCGCGCATCCGCAATCCCTGAAACAGTACCCCGAGGTTCAAAGCCCTATGAAAGATGCCATCCATACCCAAACCGCCGCCGAATTGCTGGTTGCCTGCTTGGAAGCCAACGGCGTGACCTGTGCATTCGGTGTTCCGGGTGAGGAAACAACCGATCTGATCTCCGCAATCGACAAGTCGAGCATCAACTTCGTCCTGTGCCGGCACGAGCAGTCGGCGGCGTTCATGGCATCGGTTCACGGTCGATTGACGGGGAACCCGGCAGTATGCCTCTCGACACTTGGGCCTGGGGCGACCAACCTTGTCACCGGTGTGGCTGACGCTACGCTTGACCATGTGCCGCTGATCGCCCTCACGGGGCAGGGTGCGCGGTCCAGGCTGGGCCGCGAAAGTCATCAGATCATCGATCTCGAAGCGCTCTTCAAGCCAGTCACCAAGTTGAGCCGAACGCTGATGGTCGCGGATGAAATCCCCCAAGTCGTTGCCGAGGCCGTGCGGTTGAGCAAGCTCGACAAACCCGGAGCCGTCCATCTTTCTCTGCCCGAGGATCTGGCAGAGGTCCCGAGTCTGGCCGAACCTTTCGTGGCGCCGCCGCCAGCCGAGGTGCGACCGGTGGCCGATGCGGTCATCCGTTCCGCGCGCCTGCTGGCCGAGGCGAAAAAGCCCTTGATTCTTGCAGGGCACGGGGTCATCCGATCCGGCACCGCAAGCGACGTTCGGGAACTTGCGGAAAGCCTTTCGGCCCCGGTCGTCACGACGTTCATGGCCAAAGGCGTTCTGCCTCCGGGACACCCGCTCTCGCTGCATTCGATCGGTCAGCCGGGCAAAGAATTGGCATCAGAAGCCTTCGACCTGTGCGACCTGATCATTGCCATCGGGTTTGACCCGGTTGAATATCCACCCTCGAACATTTCGACGGGCGGTAAGAAGCCGGTTCTCGAGATCTCGGACGTGGCCTCGACTGTTGATGTGGACTGGCCGGTAAAGGCCGCTCTGACTGGGGATCTTCCGCACTGCATCGACGTTCTGGCGAAGGCCACGGCCGAAAGTCCCGCGCAAAGCTGGTTCAAAGGTCTCCAGCGGAGGATTGACGCCTCGCTGGAAGGTGGATCAACAGCTACCGATGCCGCCTGCGTCGCGCCGTCGGACATTTGTCAGGCGATTTCCGAAACGCTTCGCGAAAGCGACGTTCTGTTGTCTGGCGTGGGCCTGCACAAACTTTGGGTCGCCAGCAAGGTTCAAGCACGCCGAGCGGGGCAAATCATCATTCCGAACGGTCTGGCCGGTATGGGCCTTGCGCTGCCCGGAGCGATCGAGGCGGCCCGTCTGTTGGACGAGGGTCGGGTGATTGCCGTTTGCGGTGATGGGGACTTCTTGATGAACGTTCAGGAGATGGAGACGGCGGCCCGGTTGTGCGTGCCCGTTACCGTTCTGCTCTGGGAAGACAACGGCTATGGTCTGATCGACGAAAAACAGCCAGGTGCGCGCGAGTTTTCCTTCGGTAACCCCGATTGGGAGTCACTGGCCCGATCCTTTGGCTGGGTCTACCACGATATTGAAAGCCACCGCAAACTTGCTCCTGCGCTGCAGGCGGCGGCTGACGTCGCCGTTCCAACCCTGCTGCGGGTGTCGGTCGACTATTCGGCTGATGGCGGGATGCCCACCGTCACCTGATTTTTCCGCCGAAAGTGGAACCAAATCCGCCTTTGGGCGTTTATTTCCTAGTAGAAAAAGGAGTTGTCATGACCGACGCATTGAACGTTGTCCCGAACGAAAACCCCGTTTCCACTGGCGTGCGCGACACCGCACCCTTGGCCAAGGGTCTGGCTGATGTTCTGGCCGACACCTACCGGCTGACCTTCAAAACACATGCGTATCACTGGAACGTGGAAGGCCCGCTGTTCTATTCGATCCACAAGCTGACCGAAGAACAGTACGAAAACATGTTCGCCGCCGCTGATGAGATCGCGGAACGCATCCGCGCGCTGGGACATCTGGCGCCCTCGCGCATGTCCGACATACTCGATTTCTCGGCCATCAAGGATCGCGAAGGGGACCTGTCCGCCGCCGACATGATCGAAGATCTGGCCGCCGATCACGAGCGGGTGGCGCACCGCCTGCGCGCCCTGACCGAGCTTGCAGGAAGCCGCAAAGACGTCGTGACCGAAGATCTGGCGACCGAACGTTCGGCATTTCATGAGCAGGCAGCATGGATGCTGCGGGCGATCTCAAAATCAAGCTGACGCGGTGACCGGCGCATGTGTCGATTTGCGACCCAACTGCGCGCGTGTAAGGTCTTGGGCAGGCTTGCCGAAAAACCGGCAAGCCTGCGCGTTCCAATTTGGTGACCAGTCCAAAGGGCGGCAATGTCTGAAAAAAACACGAAAAGCCAAAACTTGGCCGAGGAGCGGACCGACTGGGCCGAAGACCGCACCATTTTGGCAAATGAGCGCACATTTGCGGGATGGATGAGAACCGGAATGGCATGCGTGGCCATCGCCCTTGGCCTTAAGGCCGTATTTTCCGCCGTCGAACCCGAGTGGCTGGCGAAGGCTGCAGCCACCCTTTTTGTGTTGATCTCGCTGCTAATCTACTGGGGAGCGTGGATGAACGCCCGCCGCGTGTATTCCCGATTGGAAGCGCACAGCGCCCAACCGGCATCTCGCTTCCACTTGCAATTGGTTGTTGGAAGCCTGTCCCTCGGATCAATCGCATGTTGCCTTGTGTTGTGGCTTGTCTAAGCGGGCTTGCGCGGACATCGCCTTCGTGCCAGTCAAGAACGGACTCCTGAATCTCGTGGCGATCGCGGACTAGGCGTCGTATAAGGCTCTGAGCTGTCGTTCCAACGACATGACGCATGTTGACTTGTGTGTCGAGGCCTGGAACGAGGCCATCATTGCACATAATTCGCCCGCGCAAATCAATAAACACTCGCCGATGAAAGCTGGTCAGCGTTTTTGACGAAAGATGATGCAGGCGCACTTCCTTTGAAGGAATGCTTAAAATACCTGACATCAGCTAGGCTGGCTACGGGTTTGAACTAGGGTTAGAAATCAGCGGCTTTTGTCCCCCATTCAAAGCAACTGTTGTTGCTGAGCAAGTAGCAACACAATCGCTTCAGCGCATAACACATTATTTTAACTTAGAAAAAAGTGGTGAGCCGTGCAGGATTCGAACCTGCGACCCACTGATTAAAAGTCAGTTGCTCTACCAACTGAGCTAACGGCCCACTCTTTTGTTGGATCTGTCGATCCGTGGCGCTCTTTACGGCAATTCCCCGACCGGGTTCAAGCCCTTATTTCGCGCCTCGTTTCGCCGTAACAACGCGTGTTTCCGGCAACCCGATAGGCGGCCTAATTAGGCAGGTGGCGCTGGAGGGTCAACCCCTTTTTTGAGGAATCTTCGCGACAGGGTGGATTCATGTTCGGACCGACGTTATATGCCCGCCATGCAACAGAGACTCGACACCGGACTGCCCTTCATAAAGATGCACGGGCTGGGCAATGACTTTGTCATTGTTGACGCACGCGCACAGGATGCCCCGATCACGCCGGAACTGGCCCGGGGAATCGGGCATCGGCAATTTGGTGTGGGATTCGATCAGTTGGCCGTTATCGAAAAAGGTGAAGCCGACGCGCATCTGGTGTTCTACAATTCCGATGGATCAACCTCGGCCGCCTGCGGCAACGCCACCCGCTGTATTGCACGGTTGCTTATGGATGAGACGGGGCGCTCTGCCCTGAAGCTCACCACGGAACGGGGAACCCTTCATGCGCGGGATGCCGGCGATGGGCTCACTTCGGTCAACATGGGGCACCCGCAGCTGAACTGGCGCGAAGTTCCTCTGGCAGAAGAGATGGACACGCTGGAATTGCCAATCGAAGGCACCCCGACGGCAACGGGAATGGGCAACCCGCATTGCACGTTCTTCGTTGACAACGCCGAAGCGATCCCGTTGGCAGAATTCGGCGCGCGTTACGAATACCACCCGCTTTATCCCGAACGCACTAATGTCCAGGTGGCCCAGGTCATTGGCCCGGATCACATCCGTATGCGCGTCTGGGAGCGCGGAGTAGGCATCACCTTGGCATCTGGCTCTTCGTCCTGTGCAACGGCCGTGGCTGCCGCGCGACGGGGGCGGACCGGGCGCAAGGTGCGGATTGATTTGGATGGTGGCACGCTTTGGGTCGACTGGCGCGACGATGGTGTCTGGATGACCGGCCCGACATGTCACGTTTTCTCTGGCACTCTGACGCCTGAATTTCTGAGGTCGCTGGGATGAACCCGCCCAAGTTCACCACGTTGGGCTGTCGCCTGAACGCATATGAAACCGAGGCGATGAAAGAGCTGTCGCAACAGGCCGGTCTGACAGACGCTGTGGTGGTGAACACATGCGCAGTGACGGCTGAGGCCGTGCGCAAGGCCCGGCAGGAGATCCGCAAGCTACGGCGCGAGAATCCGAATGCCCGTCTGATCGTCACAGGCTGTGCCGCCCAGACCGAGCCCGAAACCTTTGCCCGGATGGACGAGGTCGATGCGGTCATCGGCAACACCGAAAAGATGCAGCCCGAGACCTGGCAAGGCATGGCGACTGATTTCATCGGTCAGACCGAGGCGGTGCAGGTGGATGACATCATGTCGGTCACCGAAACGGCCGGCCATCTGATCGACGGATTCGGCACCCGCTCGCGCGCCTATGTGCAGGTCCAGAACGGTTGTGACCACCGCTGTACCTTCTGCATCATTCCCTATGGCCGGGGCAACTCGCGCAGCGTGCCGGCCGGTGTGGTGGTGGATCAGATCAAGCGGCTTGTCGACAAGGGCTATAACGAGGTCGTGCTGACCGGGGTCGATCTGACATCCTGGGGCGCCGACCTGCCCGCAAGCCCCAAACTGGGCGATCTTGTCATGCGCATCCTCAAGCTGGTGCCCGACCTGGCGCGCCTGCGCATCAGCTCGATCGATTCGATCGAGGTGGACGAGAATCTGATGCAGGCCATCGCAACCGAGCCGCGCCTGATGCCGCATCTGCACCTGTCGCTTCAGCACGGCGACGATCTGATTCTAAAGCGCATGAAACGCCGCCATCTGCGCGACGACGCCATCCGCTTTACCGAAGAGGCACGCAAGCTGCGCCCCGACATGACCTTTGGTGCGGATATCATCGCAGGCTTCCCGACCGAGTCCGAAGCGCATTTCGAAAACTCGCTGAAGCTGATCACCGACTGCGACCTGACCTGGCTGCATGTCTTCCCCTATTCCAAGCGTGAAGGAACACCGGCAGCCCGCATACCGCAACAGCTGAATGGAACGGTCGTCAAGGAACGCGCCGCCCGCCTGCGCGCGGCAGGCGACGCTCAGGTCACAAAGCACTTGTCGCAGCAAATCGGCAAGACCCATCACATCCTGATGGAAAACGCCCATATGGGCCGGACCGAACAGTTCACCGAGGTTTCGTTCAAAGCACCTCAACCCGAAGGCCAGATCGTGCGCGCTGCAATCACCGGGCAGACCATGACCCAACTCACGGCCTGATTCCCTTCATCAGTAAAGAAAGACCCCGGGAAGAAACTGGCCAATGGCCAAGAAGGGGGGCAAGGCCCTGTGACCCCTGCTGGAAACAAAAACCCCCGCAACCGGATGGCGCGGGGGTTTCAATTTATGCTTACTGAAAAGGGTCTCAGTCTTCTTTACGAAGTTTGCCCTTATGCGGAGCCCACAGGCGCTTGTTGACCAGATAGAGAAGCACCGACAGAACGGTCAGGAAAATCACGCCAACAAAGCCAGCGTTCTTGCGCTCCATCATCTTCGGCTCGGCCGCCCACATCAGGAACGCCGAGACGTCTTCTGACATGTGTTCGACCGAGTTCGAGTGCCCGTCAGCGAACTCGACCTGTTCATCCGCCAGCGGCGGTGCCATCGAAATCCAGCCGCCGGGGAAGGCCTTGTTTTCGTAGAGGACAGTTCCTGCCTCTTCCTTCTCTTCACCAGTATAGCCGTCCAGCAGTGAGGCGATGTACTCGGCTCCGCCCATGCCTTTGACCAGCTGATTGATGCCCAAACCGTAAGGTCCGTGGAAGCCCGCGCGGGCCTTGGCCATAAGGCTCAGGTCCGGTGCGCCGACACCGTTGTTCGCCGGGAAGTGGTCAGTCGGAATCGCCGGGCGGAAATCGTCCAGCTCGGGATCGAACACTTCGAAGTTGTCAGCCGCATAGGCGATGACTTCTTCTTCCGAATAGCCCAGCGCTTCCAGATCGCGCAGAGGCACGTATTGCAGACCGTGGCAGGCTGCGCAGACCTCGGTATAGATCTGAAGGCCGCGCTGCAGCTGATGCTGGTCCCAGGTGCCGAAGGGTCCTTCGAACGAGAAGTCGAAGTCTTCGATATGCTGCTCACCCCCACCTGCTGCAATGGATGCAACAGGGGTCAGGGCCAAGGCAAACGCGGCGCCGATTGCAAGTTTCTTGAACATGTTTCCGGTCCCTCTTCTTACTCGGCCGGCGTGGCGTCGGCATCAGCCTTGCCATAATGCGCGTTGAAGTCTTCTTCGATGGTCTCGGGCTGTGCCAGAGGCTTCTCGATCACTCCGAGGATCGGCAGGATCACGAAGAAATAGGCGAACCAGTAGGCGGACGCGATCAGCGAGAAGGTCGCATAGGGCTCTTCCGCGGGCATCGCACCCAGCCACATCAGGGCAAAGAAGTCGATGACCAGCAGGTAGAACCACCATTTGAACATCGGACGGTACTTACCCGAACGCACGTTAGACGTGTCCAGCCAGGGCGCCAGCGCCATGGCCAAGATCGCGCCGAACATCGCAAGAACACCGAAGAACTTGGCATCGATGATACCGCCGGTGATGAAGCTGGCGAATTGAACGACCCAGACCTCACCGGTAAACGCGCGCAAGATCGCGTAGAACGGCAGGAAGTACCATTCGGGAACGATGTGTGCAGGTGTCACCAGAGGGTTGGCTTCGATGTAGTTGTCGGGGTGGCCCAGGTAGTTCGGCATAAAGCCCACGACGGCCCAGAACACGACCAGGATCACGGCCAGCGCGAACAGGTCCTTGATCACGAAGTACGGCCAGAACGGCAGCGTGTCTTTCTCGGCCTCAGCTTTCGAGCCCCGGCGCACTTCAACACCTGTCGGGTTGTTGTTGCCGGTGGTGTGGAAGGCCCAGATATGCACCACAACCAATGCCGCAATGATAAACGGCAGCAGATAGTGCAACGAGAAGAAGCGGTTCAGCGTGGCGTTGTCCACGGCAGGCCCGCCCAGCAACCAGGTCTGAAGCGCGTCACCAACAAACGGGATCGCACCAAACAGGCCGGTGATCACGGTCGCACCCCAGAAGGACATCTGACCCCAGGGCAGAACATAGCCCATGAAGGCGGTGCCCATCATCATCAGGTAGATCAGCATACCAATGATCCACGTGATCTCACGCGGGGCTTTGTACGAGCCATAATACAGGCCGCGGAACATATGGATGTAAACCGCCACAAAGAACAGCGATGCGCCATTCATGTGCAGATAGCGGATAAAGTGACCGCCATTCACGTTGCGCATGATGTGCTCGATGCTGGCAAAGGCCAGATCAACATGCGGGGTATAGTGCATCACCAAAACGATACCGGTGATGATTTGCAGCGCCAGGCAGAACGCCAGAACGATGCCCCAGATCCACCACCAGTTCAGGTTCTTGGGGGTCGGGATCATAAGGGTATCGTACAGCAGGCCAACAATCGGCAGGCGGCTGTTCAGCCACTTCTCGCCGTTTGTCTTCGGCTCGTAATGATCGTGGGGAATTCCGGACATAAGTTTGGGTCTCCCTTAGCCGAGTTTGATTGTGCTGTTGTCCACCCATTCTGCGGGCGGGACAGGCAGGTTCTCAGGCGCGGGGCCTTTACGGATACGACCGGCGAGGTCGTAGTGCGAGCCGTGGCACGGGCAGAACCAGCCACCGAAGTCGCCGGCATCCCCCAAAGGCACACAGCCGAGGTGCGTACAAACGCCCATCTGAACGATCCAGGCACCCGGCGCTTCGCCTTCCGGTGACGGCATGACGCGGTTTGCGTCAGTCGCAGGCGCATCTGCGCTCAGGTTGAAGTTGCGTGCAAGCGGATCTGGCAGCGCATCAACACCTTCGGCGTCCTGTTCCTGGGCTTCCTGAATCTCGGCACCGGTGCGGTGACGGACAAAAACGGGTTTTCCCAGCCATTTTACCGTCAGTTGCGTGCCCGGCTCGACGCCGCTCACATCCACACGGATCGAGGACAGCGCCTGAACGTCTGCCGACGGGTTCATTTGGTTGATCAGTGGCCATACGGCTGCACCCGTTGCAACGACACCTGCGCCGCCAGCGACGTAGTACAGGAAATCTCTGCGGGTGCCTTCGTGGTCTTCTGCGTGGGACACGAGGTTATCTCCGATTATCTGGCGCCCGCGGACGGGCAAATAGCTCGCGCACCGCACGAATGCGGTGTCTTAACCGCGCTTACTATCGGGGAGAATAGTGTTCGTCCAGCGTTCATAAACGCGCAATACGCCGCATGTGTCCCTTCATGCACGTGACGAGGGGCTTTTTTTGGTGATTCTCGTCCGCAACTTTGCCTGCGGCTTCGAATCAACGGGGGTTGATTCGAACCTCGAACTCCGTTTTGCAGGCGAAATCCAGCCCGATTCTGACCACCAGTCGGCCAGTCATTTGAGCGCGTATTCTTGACAATCAGCATCACGAAGCAACGATTGTCTGCTGGGTAAATCATATTCGCCAAATAGATGATTTAAATCGAAAATTGAGCGCAATTACACAGTTGCACTTTTTCCGTGAATACCGGACAGCGCGAAAATCGCGCGAACTCCTGCAAGGAGACCCCTATGTCAAAAGTCACTCTGGCCACTGCAATATTCACATTGGCCCTGTCCTCGCAAACACTTGCAGCAGGTGATCCTGCGAAAGGCGAGGCGATGTACAACCGCTGTTCATCGTGTCATGCGATCATCAAGGACGGCGAAGTACTGGTCAAAGGCGGAATCACCGGCCCGAATCTCTATGGCGTCGTCGGACGTGTCGCCGGGTCCGAAAAAGACTATCGCTATGGCAGCGAGCGCCTGCCGGTCGGTATGTTCACCGATGACATGATCCGCGCCGGCGAAGAAGGTCTGATCTGGACCGAAGAAAACATCGCCGCCTATTCCAAAGACCCCATCGGTTTCATCAAAGAGTATCTGGATGACGAAACCGCCCGCCCGAACATGAGCGTCAAGCTTAGGAAAGGCGCGGAAGATATCGCCGCCTATCTGGCAACGTTCAGTTCCGAGTAATCCTGTTTCCCGGTGCTGGTTACGCCTTGTGCATCAAGGCGGCCAGCTGACCGGTTTCACTGCCAAATCCGCCGGTCACTTTGTCGGCGGCAGCGATTCTTGCATCCTCCGGCTTGTTCTGGCCCAGTTTCCAGGTGCCCTGGATATCCTCTACCTGCATCCGGCATGGTACGATCATCCGCATCATTCTGGCCAACGCGTCATCAGACATTTTCCCGGTGACCCATGGCGCTTTGGGCAGCAGTCGATCTTCAAAGAATGCGGTTTGTCGATCCAGCAAGTCACGCAGCTCGTCCTGCGGGCGCAGTTCAAGCTGTCCGGTCAGGTGCACGGCGACATAGTTCCAAGTCGGAACCTGATCGGCGACACCGTACCAGTCGGGCGAGAGATAGCCATCAGGCCCCTGCACCGCGATCCTGACCTCTTTCGGCCCTTGCAGCATACGGACAATCGGGTTTGATCGCACCAGATGAAGATCGACCACCGCACCGTCCTCAGACAGCAGAAAGGGCACGTGACTGATCAATGGCGCGCCGTCGCCGGAAATCGCCAGAACGCCAAAAGCCCGGTCACGGGCGAATTCAATATGACGCGCTCGATCCTCGACGCGGAAGGCTGGATTTGGGTGCATGGGCGACCTCCTGCCAAATCTCTTGCAGATGGGGTTGGTTCTTGGCAAGGTCTGCCTCGTTCTCAGGGCGGGGTGGAATTCCCCACCGGCGGTATGCGGGCCATGACCCGCAAGCCCGCGAGCGGCTCTGCCGTGTCCACGATCCGAACGGCAGAGGCCGGTATTCGGACAAAGTGTGGAACCACGAAAGAGTGTCAGCAGATCTGGTGAGAGGCCAGAGCCGACGGTCAAAGTCCGGATGGAAGAGAACGTGCAAGCCGTGCCGGTGAACCGGCGCGCCTGCTCGTGATCGCCTTGGGTGACGTGTCATGCCGGGCTGGCAGCGAAGGTTTTCGCGACCGCCAGCAGGCCACCGAACTGAAAGGAGATCACGATGACACACACCCGCTATGCTTTTGTCAAAGCCAACTGGCATTCCGACATCGTCGACCGCGCGCTGGACGGATTTCTTGAACTGATCCCGGCCGATCAGGTCGATGTTTTCGACGTTCCCGGCGCGTTCGAGATGCCGCTGCTGGCCCGCGATCTGGCCCAAACCTGCCGCTACGCCGCTGTCGCCTGCGCCGCATTTGTCGTGGATGGCGGCATTTACCGGCACGACTTCGTGGCGCAGGCCGTTGTCGATGGGTTGATGCGCGCCGGCATGGATACCGGCGTACCGGTCCTGTCCGTTTCCCTGACGCCGCACCAGTATCAGGAAACCGATCATCACAACGCCATCTACCGCGCGCATTTTGTTGAGAAAGGCCGCGAAGCCGCACAAGCTGCGCTGAAAATCACAGCGACCCGAACGGCGCTGATGCAGGCCGCCTGATCTTCATCTTTTCAAAAATACTCATTCGCGCCACCGGAAGGTGGCGCCCACCAATTCGCAAATCCCCTTGAGGCTCAAGGCGCTCCCCGCTAATCACGATCCCAAAGGAGCCCGCCCCATGTCGATGAACAGTTTTGGCCATCTATTCCGCGTCACCACCTGGGGTGAAAGCCATGGACCCGCCTTGGGTGCCACCGTTGACGGCTGTCCGCCGGGTGTCACCATCGACGAGACCATGATCCAGCACTGGCTGGACAAGCGCAAACCGGGGCAGAACAAGTTCACCACCCAGCGGCGCGAACCCGATCAGGTGAAAATCCTGTCCGGTGTGTTCGAAGGGCAAACCACCGGAACGCCTGTGCAGCTGATGATCGAAAACACCGATCAGCGCTCGAAAGACTATGGCGATATCATGGACAAGTTCCGCCCGGGCCATGCCGATATCACCTATTGGCAGAAATACGGGATCCGGGATTATCGCGGCGGCGGGCGCAGTTCTGCACGCGAAACAGCATCACGTGTTGCAGCAGGTGGATTGGCGCGTGAGGCGATCAAACAGATCGCACGCAACGTGCAGATCACCGGGTACATGACCCAGATCGGGCCGCATAAGATCGAGCGCGACAATTTCGACTGGTCCCAGATCGAACAGAACCCGTTCTGGACACCGGATGCGCAAGCCGCCGAGAAGTGGGCCACCTATCTGGACGATCTGCGCAAGTCCGGCAACTCGGTTGGCGCAATTGTCGAAGTTGTGGCGCGCGGCGTGCCCGCAGGGCTTGGCGCGCCGGTTTACGCCAAGTTAGACACTGATCTAGCTGCTGCGATGATGTCGATCAACGCGGTCAAAGGCGTCGAAATCGGCGAAGGCATGGCCGCGGCTGAACTGACGGGCGAGGCCAATGCCGACGAAATATTCATGGGGCAGAACGGACCTCAATACAGCTCGAACCATGCGGGCGGGATTCTGGGCGGCATCTCAACCGGGCAGGACATCGTCGTGCGCTTTGCCGTCAAGCCGACCTCGTCGATTCTGACCACACGCAAAACCATCACCAAATCAGGCGAAGAGACCGAGATCATCACCAAGGGCCGTCACGACCCTTGTGTAGGCATTCGCGCGGTCCCGGTAGGAGAGGCGATGATGGCCTGCGTGATCCTCGACCACCTGCTGTTGCATCGCGGCCAGATCGGAGAAAACCGTGGACGGATCGGCTGATCTGCGCACCCGCCTGCGGGCCGTGGTCGCACATCGCATGGAAACGGATCCGGCCCATGATCTGGCCCATCTGGATCGTGTTTGGACCAACGCCCGGGCCATCGCAGATGATCAAACCGATATGTCCGTGCTGCTGGCCGCAAGTTACCTGCACGATCTTGTGAATCTGCCCAAGGACGATCCTGACCGACATCTTGCCTCGCGCAGATCCGCAGCAGAATCAGAGCCTATTCTTAAGGAAATCGGGTTTGAGGCCGATCAGGTCCGCGCGATCCAGCACGCGATCGAAGCCCATAGTTTTTCGGCCGATATCCCCCCTGAGACGATCGAGGCACGCATTCTGCGCGATGCGGACCGCCTTGACGCCCTGGGCGCCATCGGTATCGCCCGCAACTTTTCCGTTTCCGGAGCCTTGGGGCGCACTCTTTACCATCCTGCGGACCCTTTTGCCCAAGCCCGGCCACTGGATGACCTTCATTTCTCGCTCGACCACTGGAAGGTGAAACTGCTGCGCCTGCCAGGTGACATGTTGACCGAGACCGGGAGGCGGATTGCAGAACAACGCACCGCGCGCATGATCCGCTTTCTTGAAGAATTCGCCGAAGAGATCGGCTGTTCCTTGCCGCAATCCTGGGTGAATTGCTGAATCCACCCGTTGATCTTTGCCCGTCAAAGACGCAGGTTCGCGCCGATGACAAAACCCTTAACTTCGCATCGACCTCTGCTTGCCGTAACGCTGAAGCTGTGCGCCTTGTTCCTGTTCACGTCGATGTCCGCGCTGGTCAAAGCACTTTCAGATGAATTCCCGCCGGGCCAATTGGTGTTTTTTCGGTCCCTGTTCGCAATCCCCGTGATCATTCTTTGGCTCATCGCGCGGGGGGAGTTGTCGAAAGGCTTTGTGGTCAAGAAACCCATGGGCCATTTCTGGCGCGGTGTTCTGGGAACAAGCGCCATGGGGCTTACCTTTACCGGCCTCAGCCTGTTGCCCCTGCCGGAAGTCACTGCCATCGGGTATGCGACACCGATCTTCACCCTGATTCTGGCCGCCGTCATGCTGGGCGAACGGATTCGGCTTATCCGTATCGGCGCTGTGGCTTTGGGTCTGCTGGGCGTCCTGATCATGATCTGGCCACGTCTTGGCACCACCGAGATGGAGGTCGCCGCCACCATCGGCGCGTTGTGCGTGTTGGGCGCAACCCTTGCCCGTGCCTTCGTTCAGATCCATATCCGGCAATTGGTCAAGGTCGATCACCCTGCGGCCATCGTGTTCTATTTCTCGATGACCGCGACGCTTCTGTCCGCTCTGACGGCATTCTGGGGATGGACGATGCCCACCTGGAATCAGGCTCTGATCATGGTCATGATGGGCCTGATCGGCGGCGTCGCGCAGATTTTGGTCACATCTTCCTACCGGTTTGGCCAGGCCTCGATGCTGGCACCTTATGACTATGCAACGATGCTTTTTGCGATCGTGATCGGCTATGTCTGGTTCGACGAACTGCCAACGCTTGCAATCCTGATCGGGGCCGCGTTGGTGATTGCAGGCAATGTTGTCGTCATCTGGCGCGAACACCAGTTGGGGCTGGAGCGCGGCAAGGTCCGGTCGGTTACAGACCCCAAAGCATGACTTTACCTTTTGCAATCTTTCCCTAGGTTGGGCCGAACAGTCAAAGAGGTTCCCAAATGAGCGACGCGCAGGATCACAAGGAAAAGATGCAGAAGGTGCAGGCCCAGCACCGCAAGAAAGTGTCCGAGGCCGTGGATCCAGGCCGCGGTCTGGTCCTGATCAATACCGGCAAGGGCAAAGGCAAGTCCTCGGCCGCGTTCGGCGTGGTCATTCGTGCCTTGGGCTGGGGCCAGAAGGTTGCTGTGGTGCAGTTCATCAAGGGCAAATGGAAAACCGGCGAGCGCCGTTTCTTCGAAGAGCGTGATCTGGTGACATGGCATACGATGGGCGAAGGTTTTACCTGGGACACACAGGACCGAGAACGCGATATTGCAGCTGCCAATGCCGCCTTCGACAAGGCCTGCGCCCTGATGTCCAACGGCGAATACGATCTGGTTGTGCTGGACGAGATCAACATCGCCCTGCGTTACGAATACCTGTCGGTCGAACAGGTCATCGAAGGTTTGAACGCGCGCTCGGAAAAGACCAGCGTTTTCCTGACTGGCCGCGACGCGCCGAACGCGCTGCGTGACTATGCTGATCTGGTCACGGAAATGACCGAGGAGAAACACCCGTTCCAAGCGGGCATCAAAGCACAGCGCGGCGTGGATTTCTGAAGCAACGTTGCTGCAAGGCTGGCGGTGCATAGCCGCCAGTTCCGGTCATCGCCCTACCGCGTTGACCGGTTCTGTCATGTTGCAGGTTCCGGGAAACGCTGGCGTGTTCGGTTGGCGAAAGCCACAAGCGACAGCATCACCGGCACTTCGACCAGGACCCCCACGACCGTCGCCAGTGCCGCGCCGGAATGAAGACCGAACAAGCTGATTGCGACGGCAACGGCCAATTCAAAAAAGTTCGATGTCCCGATCATGGCACAGGGCGCTGCGATCCGGTGGGGAACCTTCAGCGCATAAGCGGTGCCATAGGCAATGGCAAAAATCCCATAGCTTTGGATCAGAATGGGAACGGCGATCAGAACGATGACCGTAGGTTTCGCCAGAATGGTCTGACCTTGCAGGCCGAACAGGATGACCACGGTTGCAATCAATCCCATAACGGACCACGGTTTCACCCGCGAAGAAAAGGCTTCTATCGCTTGTTTAGAGCCTAATCTGCGGCGGGTGATCAACCCGGCGACAAGCGGCAGCACCACATAAAGGACCGTGGCCAAAACCAAAGTCTGCCACGGCACTTCGATGTCGGTGACACCCAGCAAAAAGGCCACGATCGGCGCAAATGCCACGACCATGATCAGATCATTGACCGAGACCTGAACCAGCGTGTATGTCGCGTCGCCTCTGGTTAGCTGCGACCATACAAACACCATGGCGGTGCAAGGGGCGGCCCCCAGCAGGATCAGACCGGCAGTGTATTGCGCCGCATCTTCGGGCGCGATCCAGGGCGCGAAGACATAGTCGAAAAACAGGACGGCCAGCAGTGCCATGGTGAAAGGCTTTATCAGCCAGTTCACCACCAGCGTCACAATCAGACCACGTGGCTGGCGGGCGACTCCGGCGACTGCGCCGAAATCGACGTTTACCATCATCGGGTAAACCATTGCCCAGATCAGCACTGCCACCACCAGGTTGACGCTGGCAATTTCGGCGCTTGCCACCAGCTGCACCAGCCCCGGCGCGGCCAGTCCGATCAGGACGCCACCGATCATCGCAAGCGCAACCCAGATCGTGAGATACCGTTCAAAAATGCTCATGACAGCGCCTCAGCCGTTTGACCCGTAAGTTTGCCAGAGGTCAGCGCGGCAAGCCCGACCATCACGGCCGCTGTGCCCAGCACCATGGGCAGCCCCCCGACCTGATAGGTCAGGCCAGACAAGACGGTGCCGGCCAACCGCCCCGTCGCGTTTGCCATGTAATAAAAGCCGACATCCATCGTCACACGCTCGGACCGGGTGAAGGCAAGAATCAGATAGGAATGCAGCGATGAGTTGACCGCGAAGATCGCACCAAAGACCAAAAGCCCTGCGACCAGCGTCAGGGTCAGCCAGGTCTCGGGCCCATTTGACAGCAAAACAGCCAGTGTCAGAGCCGCAGGAACACAGAACAGGATCGCCGCCCAGCTGCGTGCGGCACGGATCAGATCACCTTCGGTTCGATCTGACGCACGAAGAATCCTTGGCGCGTTGGCTTGCACGGCGCCATAGAGGATGATCCACACCGCCATGAATGTTCCGATCATGAAGAACGCGGCCCGATTGCCCTCTTCGGTGCCATCTGAAAGAACAGCATAGAAATAGATCGGGATGCCGACCACGAACCAGACGTCCCGCGCGCCGAACAGGAAGACACGCGCCGCGGACAACCAGTTCACATTTGCTGATTTTGAAAAAACCTCAGAGAACTTTGCGCCCTTGCGCCCCTTCGGCAGGCCCGCTGGCATGAACAACATCACCGCGACCAGGATCACCGCCAGAGCGGCGGCCATGGCAAGCACTGCCGGAAGGAAGCCCAGTGTTGCAAGCATGGCGGCACCCAACAGGAATCCCAGCCCTTTGACCGCGTTTTTCGAACCCGTCAGAACCGCAACCCATCGAAACAACGCGCCTCCTTCGGAGGGAGCCAGCAATTTGACCGCCGATTTCGAAGACATTTTGGCCAGATCCTTGGCCACTCCGCTGGCCCCTTGCACGATCATGACAAAAGTGACCGAAGCCGCGACGGTCCAGTTCGGATCAAGCTGCGTCATGGCGAGCAACGCGACAATCTGCACCCCTAGCCCTGCATAGAGGGTCGAGGTCAACCCGAACCGTGCGGCGATCCAACCGGCGGACAGGTTGGTGACAATCCCGGCGATTTCATAAAGCACAAACAGATAGGCAAGTTGCACCGGCGAGAAGCCCAGGGTGTGAAAGTGCAACAGCACCAACATCCTGAGCGCCCCGTCGGTCAGCATGAAGGCCCAATAGGCAGCCGTGACCGCGATATAGGCCGACAGTCCTTCGGGGCGTTGCGTCACAATGATGCCCCGACCATCAGCGCGACATCCACCAGCCGATGCGCATAGCCCATCTCGTTGTCGTACCACGCATAGATTTTCACCTGCGTCCCGTTCACAACCATGGTCGAGGGCGCATCGACGATCGAAGAGCGTTCGTCATTGGTGTAATCGGTGGACACCAGCGGGCGGCTCTCATAGCCCAGAATGCCCTTCAGTTCGCCCTCGGCAGCGGCTTTGAAGAAGGCGTTGACCTCTTCAACCGTGGTTTCACGCTCAACTTCGAACACGCAATCGGTCAGCGAGGCGTTCAGCAACGGCACCCGAACCGCATGGCCGTTCAGACGACCTTTGAGTTCCGGATAGATCAGAGTGATGGCCGTGGCCGACCCGGTCGTGGTCGGGATCAAAGAGTTCAGGGCCGAGCGTGCGCGCCTGAGATCCTTGGCAGGCCGATCCACGATTGTCTGCGTATTGGTTACGTCGTGAATCGTCGTCATCGATCCATGGCGGATGCCCAGGTTTTCGTGAATGACCTTCACGACAGGCGCAAGACAGTTTGTCGTGCACGAGGCCGCCGTCACGATCTTATGCGCCGCGGGGTCGTAGGTTCCGTCATTTACACCCATGACGATATTGGCCGTCGGCCCGTCCTTGACAGGAGCAGAGACAACAACCTTCTTCACCCCAGCGTCAAAATACGGTGCCAACTTCGCTTCGGTCTTGAACACGCCGGTGCAGTCGATCACCACATCAACACCGTCCAGCGGCAACGCGCTCAAGTCTTTTGTGCCAACGAACGGCAGGCGGGTACCGTTGACCGTGATGCTGTCTGCATCATGGTCGAATTCCGCGTCCCAGCGCCCATGGACGGTGTCAAACTCCAGCAGATGCGCATGCATCTCGGGATCACCGACGGCATCGTTGATCCAGGCTATCTTAGCGCCTTTTTCAAGCAAAGGCTTCAGGGCCAGTTTTCCCATACGGCCAAGGCCGTTCAGTGCGTAGGTGGTCATTTCGTTTCCTCGGTAGGCGTACGCCCGATTTCATCGACGGCGGATTGCAATGCGATCCGGTCAAGGCTTTCGACCGGCAATGATGAAAAGGCCTGAATCCGGCGCTTCAGCGCACCGTAGGCGATTTGAAAGGCCAGACTTTTCTCGGCGTCGGTAACTTCGGCCTTGACCGGATCTTCCACGCCCCAATGGCCACTTATCGGTTGACCCTCCCAAGCCGGGCATTCCTCGTTGGCGGCCTGATTGCAGACAGTAAAGACAAAATCCATGACGGGCGCGTCCGGCGCCGAAAACTCGGACAGATTCTTCGGCCGCAGGAACGAGATATCGTGCCCCTTGTCGCGCAGAACCTGCACAGCAAAGGGATTGAGTTCTGAACTGGGCCGCGTCCCGGCCGAATAAACGTTGAACCGGTCGCCGCCGATCTGTCGCAGCAAGGATTCGGCAAAAATCGAACGGGCGGAGTTGCCAGAACAAATGAACAGCACATTGAACTTTCGGTTCGTCGCGGTGTCTTTGGGAAAGGGCATGCAGATATCCGGGCGGCCACGGCAGCAATCCAAGATCAGGAAATCGAGCATTTGCTGCACAGTTTTCATTTCAATCGAATAGAGCAGAGACGTCCCGGATCGTTCCTGTTTCACCAGCCCCGACCGCTGCAAAGCATTCAGATAGTTCGACATGGTGCTGGGTTTGACATCCAGCTCCGCCGCCAGCTCGCCCGCGGGAACCCTGTCAGGAAACCGTCGCATCAACATGCGAAACACGGTGATGCGCTGCGGGTGGCCAAGGATGGTCAATTGATCGGTTATCTGTTCTATCATATTTCATGAATTATTGAAATATAGAGAGTGAGTCAATTTCATTCCGCGTCGTCACAAAAAATTCACGGATCAGAGCGCCAATTTGAAAGATTGGCCACAGGCTTTCGGTTCACAACTTAAGGCCCGGCCGTACTGAGCAACGCCAAAACGGTTACAACCGGGCTTGCAGGCGCCAGACTGACAGTTTAAACGAAGCTTCGCATCCGGTCATAATGTGTTCGGTATGACCTACGGTGCCGCTGTAGCTCAGCTGGTAGAGCACGTCATTCGTAATGATGGGGTCGGGGGTTCGAGTCCCTTCAGCGGCACCAAATCTCAGATGTAAATATTTGATTTAAAAGGTATTATCAGTTTTCCTGCCCTTTCTATCCACCCCGATATCCACCCTTTGTAACACCGTGTCCGCGTTTTCCGATGGATATTTAGGGATTCCGAAGGTTGGTGACTGTTGGTGTAAACAAATGTTGAACTGCGGAAGCACGCGAAAGCCTGAACGGCGGGTCTAGCGAAAGAAGCACGGTGAAGAATTCACCGCCCCCCGAAGTGCTCTGAGTTCACGTTGCCTTAAGGTTAACTGCCAGCCTACCCAAGTATCGCAGCAGCGACTTGTTCGACATTTCCTCCCAATGCTCCAACTCCGCAACAAGGCGATAATACGTGCGCCAGTGCATCCCCTTCGGCTTCGTTCCTTCCATCAGATCCGGATCGTTCAACCAACCCAGGCGTTCGCGTATTTTATCAGCACGCCTTTGGTTACGTTGAAAAGTAGTTTCTCGCTGGGACGGATATGCGAGTTGGTGGCAATGACGACACGCGAAAATACGCCCACCATAGAGCTTAGCGACACGTCGACCGCAACCGCGCGCTGGGCAAGCGAACCAGTAGCGATGGCCCCCGTAATGACAAGGCTGAGAAAGCAATCGCACCGGGTAGTCGAGGCTCTCCCACTCGTCGCCGTGGTCTCGGCTGCGATAGATGAGTCTCACACACCCATGCTCTGCCAGTACATCGATGCTGGCGACTTTTTTGCCTTCGATAGACCATTGCCATGAAAAGCGTCGTCCAGGCGTCAGAAAGCCCTCACGCGCCCAGCGCCGCGCATCGATGCTGCGATAGTCGGAAGTCGTGTTCTTTGCTCCCCAATGCCAGTGCCGACCACTTCCAATACCGCCCATCTGCTTCTCCAGATTTTATCGAAATCATAAGGGAGAAGCTTCCGCAAAGAAAGAGATGTTCTTACTATGTTCTTATGTCGGTATTTGTACAACGCACTCAAAGCGGACGTTCTTGCAAAGCAGGATGACCTGCAGTTCAACGCCTTAAAAACTCTATACCTTACGTCACCCTTTTCATCGGGTTTACCGGATGGTTTTACACGCGCGCCTGAGGTAGCCTTCAACAACTTCTTCGTCATCTTGAGGGTTAAGTTATGATCACCAAACGCGCATTTTTGTCCAGTCTCGCATCGACCACTGCGCTGGCGCTGGTCCCGGCGCGAGTCCGTGCTCAAGCCCCGGATGCCACGCTCTTCACGAACGTGCGTGTTTATGACGGGATGTCCGATGAATTGACCGAGCTCACGAACGTCCTTGTCGAAGGGGAAGTGATCAAGGATGTCTCGCCCGCTGCCGATGCTGCGCAAGAGGTGCCGCGCATCGATGGGGATGGGCGGACCCTGATGCCGGGGCTCCTCGACATGCACGTACACCTACAGTGGAACCAGGACCCAGCTGGCTTCCTGACGGCACGTCCAGATTACATTGCTGCATTGGCATTGAGCGAAAGTGAAGCCACCCTGATGCGTGGCTTTACCAGTGTTCGAGATACCGGTGGCGGCATTCTCGGTTTGGCTCGCGCCATAGACGAAGGCCTCCACCCCGGCCCGCGTATTCAGGCGTCAAACGCTGCGATCTCAATGACCGCCGGTCATGGCGACCTTCGGCCGCGGTCTGTGCGTCCGAGAGCCTTCGGCGGGCCGCCGTTCACGGAAGCGGAGCGACTTGGGATCACACTTTTTGCAGACGGAGTTCCTGAAGTTCTGGCGGCTGCACGCGAGCAGTTTCGGCAGGGTGCGCACTTCATCAAAGTCTTTTCAGGTGGCGCCGTGACCGGCCTCTACGACCCATTGGATATCAACGAGTATTCGCCGGCAGAACTCGAAGCGGCAGTAGACGAGGCCAAACGTTGGAACACTTACGCGACCTCGCACGCATACATGGACACATCGGTTCGGGCGGCTATTGAGGCAGGTTACCAATGTATCGAACACTGCAACCTCATGACGCCCGAGTCGATGGAGTTGGCCGTGGAAAAAGGCGTCTGGCTTTCAACCCAGGTTGGCTTCTTCGCGGCAGACATTCCGGCAGGGTTCTCGCCCGCCCAAGCAGAGCGCCAACAGATGGCGTTTGATGGTCTCGATGCCATGCTTCGACTAGCGCGAGAATCTGGCGCCAAGATTGCACTCGGAACAGACTTCGTCGGATCGAGGGAAACGAAAGCAACGCAGTTGGAGGAATTGCAGCTCAGGACGCCATGGTTCAGCAACGCCGAGATTCTGCGGCAGGCGACAGGTCTGAATGGACAGCTTTGGGACCTGACCGGCCCGCGTAATCCCTACCAGGCTGGTCCAGTCGGTGTCATCCAACCCGGAGCCTACGCCGATATTCTGCTCGTGGACGGAGACCCGATTGCCGACCTTACGGTCATGGCCTCTGCGGACAATTTCGATGTGATTATGAAGAACGGCAAAGTTCACAAGAACAATCTGGCCTGAGCCATTTGCCAAGGGTCAAGATAGACACTGGTGTTGCACGCGAATGACCGAAGAGTCCGCCTTGCTGACCTTGATGCCGATTGAACCGACTCAATGACCTACTGAAACCGTCAGATGACCGGTCTGAGCCCAATCTGTCTTATGCTTCTGAACAGCCGAAGTCTGCATGTCTTTGGCGACAATCACGGCACGCGCCTTCGCAATGAGCCTAAGCCAACGTGGAATAAACCTCGGCAACTCGCTGAAAGGTCCAAAAGCAGGCGATAGCCGCACACCCAACGGCTAAGCCCACTCGTAGGGACATCCACAAACTGGAGTTCACGCGCCGACACATTATCAAGGCAGGCCAGAGTGCAAGAATAATGGCAACTTGGCCAAGCTCGACGCCAAGGTTGAAAGCAAGCAAGCTCTGCCAGATGTTTGGGGATGTGACCTGCAATATCTTGTGCAACACAAAACTGAATCCAAGACCATGCAGGAGGCCAATCAGTGTCGTCAGAAGCACCATCGTGACCTCAGAACGCGCGTTGTCCTTGAAACTCATAAACGCTGCTGCGGCTGCAAAAATAATAGAAATCGCGATCCCGGTTTCGACGGCAGGAACAAACCACGCGCCCGATGGCACAAACCCGAAGAACCCCAGAGACAGCGTCACGCTATGCCCAACGGTAAAACCGGTTGCACGCAGCAATAGTGCCCTGAGTGTCTGCGCTCCGATGACCAAACACACAACAAACAAAACATGATCCAACCCTTCGAGGATATGTCGTATGCCTTCCCAGACGAAACTGAGGAATCCTCCATACCCCTTCTTCTGAACCACCAATGGTTCAGTCATCAGGCCCCGAGATCGGAATATCTGAGGCGTGTCAGACGCGTAGTCGAGAATGAGGTTGGCCGTTTGGTGCTGATCCGGCAAGCCGGGGTCTAGCACGTTAGAAATGCTGTACGATTGGATCGGGCCGTCAGTCTCATAATACAGGACGAGATCGACAATCGTATCACCAACAAAAAGCGGTGGCGTTAAGGCCGTTTCGGTGTCCACGGCCTGTTGAGCTTCGGCCAAAGTTGCAAATCCGGGCTCACTTCCAACGCGATGCAAGCGAACGGACTTAACTGTTCCTCTCAAGCGCTGATTGTCGACCAACAGATGCAACGCACCTTCCGCGAATTGCCCCAGCCCATTGGGATCGCTCATGAAAGCCTGCAAGTCGACAAAGTGGACTAACTGACCGTCGCTCATGGCATTGGTCGTGAATGGTGCAGCTTCCGGCAAGGCATCACCATTCTGATCACCGACCTTATCTGCAACAAGATAAGGCATGGGCGTACGCATGTAGACACGCAGACCGCCTTCGGAATGCTCGACATGCGAAATTCGAACGTTGAGGTTAAGCAAAAAATGCGCCGAGGCTGACAGCGTCAGTGACAAAAACACACCCACAAACAGAGTGCCGAAAGTAAAAACCTTTGATCTTAAATACTTATGCATTTGGATCGCGAGCCTCGATTACAGTTAATCCATCCAGCTTCCATTGCCCTGACTCAGGTATGACCTCGGCCAGCACTCGGAACGTAACCGCGCGTAAATGGGCGTGCCCCCAATGACCACCTTGGGCTTTCACTGTCCATTTTGCCAGAGTTCTGAATCCACCCGGTTTAAGGGTCGGGTCAACGCGCTCTACTTTCAGGGCACTAATATCTGTAACTGTAGCAAGACTGCCTCCTGGCGTTCGGATCACGAGACCACGCTCTACCTCTGTTGCGATGTCGCCCAGAGATGCCGCCGTTACAATGTGGGCCAGCTCCGCCTTTCTTGCTGCCGGCGAAGTTTCCAGGGTCACCGTGTTCAAGTTTTTGACCATCGAGCGCAGTATGTCTTCCGCAACCTGCTGCTCAGGGGGCTCGGGCTTATTCCAGGGTAATTCCGGCAAATATCCCGAAAATACAAACGTTGCCGAAGCAGCGGCAATCATAGTCACGCGACTGGCACACTTTGCGACTTTGTCCCTGGTTAGCAGGAGAAAACCGAGTGAGACGGCGCTGATAATCCCGGCGATCAACGCCAAAGCCGGGTCCTGCCGTTTCTGCTGCTCAACTGGAATCTGAGTAACAGATGCTCTTTGGTACTGGAGCAGGTGGTTCTGCCAGTGAAACTGCGGGTCAGCAGATGAAACAGCCCCAAAGAACGGCCCTGCGATATCGTTTGAAATCGTTGCGACGCGGGAAATCTCCTCGTCAAACATATCCCATGTGACTGTCACCTGATTGGGAAGGTCTGCCGATGAGAAAGACAGGATAGCCCCGATAAACGCATTGTTCACGGACACTTCCTTTCCAGACTCGACAACCTGATAACCCTGCGATGTCAGCTCCAGGAGCTTTGCTGTAGCGTTCGACGGTTGCACTAATTTGCCATCAATTGTCACCGGGTTACGAGAAGCCAGGAAGGACGCCGCTTGGTTTACGATCATGGCGCTACGCTGTGGCGAAAGTGTTTGACCGACTTCGGTAGTTTCACCAATCCAAGGCGCCAGTTCACGCAAGCGGATCAGCGTCTCATGCCGAACTTCACGAGGTTCGATGTAGAGAAAGGTGGATGTCCCGTCCTGCGCTTGTCGATTTAGGCTTTCAGCAGAAAAACGGCTATCCCACGGATCAGGCCAGTGAATCTTTAACTCTGCCGGCTTTGACAAGAAGCTGAAATCGGTGACCGGAACCTCACGGTCAAAAACCTGCATCCCGATAGTCGCCAGTGGTTCACCATCCCGCGATGGAGGCATTATAGTCAGCTCGTTGGGAACTGTGTTTTGAAACGCAAAGAACACTTTGACGAACAGAACACGCGGATCTTTTGGCGGGCTGGGAACAATTTGACCCGAGAATGGATTCCGCTGACCTGCAAGTGGCGAGGCCCGGTCGATGCGTGTTCGGTATTCTAAATTTCTGATTTCAGCGATTAGGGGCTGTTTGTCCCTTCCAACAATCGATAACGCCCGGCTTTCGGCTTGGGCAAAACCTTGATTGGTCTCTTGTTTAGCCTCCGGCTCACCCTCGACGAAATCCGATGACCAACCGATTGGCAACATATCAGTAAACAACGGAATATCTTCGATATAGATCTCAAGGTCGACGTAGACCCCATCGTCTTTGATATGAAGGACAGCGATGTTGGGGGCGACTTCTGATCCGTTAGTCAGAACGACATCCGCCGAAACGGCGCGTGCACCTGAGGCCATCAGGCTCAGCATCAGGAATAGTCGGTACAGATACTGCCAAATCGGAATTTTGTTCACCCCTGAACGTTAATTATCCGGCATTGGCGGTGGCGTGTAACCCTCCCATTTTCCCGCTTTGACTTTGTCGGACGGCTCTTTTTCTTTTGAACGTTGGGCAGTGATGTACTCGTCGCTCACAGCAGGTGGCAACGCATAGTCATCAACACTCGCTTCCCGAACAACGATCTTGTCCTTGGTCACGTTGATCACCTGAAGATCTCGCGCGAGTGTGAGCGGTCCATCGTAAGTCGAACGGACACCTTCCAAAATCGCCTGATAATTCTCGGGTGAAAGAACAGAATGATACCCCAGCGCCATACGCGGTTCGACCGCAGACATCACTTTGCCAAACGCCGCAGGTTCGGTATGAACGCGCGTGGCTACATAGGTTGCCTGTTTCATGTCCCAGCCAAAATATGGGGCCAAAGCATCAGGTGGCAGAAAAGCCTCGTGAGAAGCGATATCCGCCCCTTTGGCATATTCTACATACCATTTGTTTGGGTAAGTATCTCCGCCAAAGACGTATTTCAGCCCATTCCATTCCAGAGAATAACTCACCGAGCCATCTAGGCTGTGGATGGCAGGCCAGGACCGGATAGTTACGTCGTTCTCCTGATAAACGATCTCGTTTTCCTGCATGTAATCGAATTCGGTAACTTCAAGCTTGGCACCATCATCCGGCAGCGCCCCCGTACGTGTGGCCAGATCCCAAGCATAGGCTTTTGACATTCCTTCTACATAGGCTTTGGTGCCCAGTTCATCCTCTGATCCGGACGGGCCGAAGACGCGGAGCGGAGTATATCTGCCCGAAAGCCAACCCCCAACATGAAGACCCATGAAGTCTCCAACGTGGTCTACATGCAAATGACTGAAAAAGACCTTATCGACCTTCGCAAAATCCGGTCTCAATGAAAACAAGTTTCCAGTTGCACCCGTGCCCACGTCAAACAGGAAAACGTCTCCATTTCCTAGTTCAACATAAAATGAAATCGAAACGGCAGCTTTGGTTTGGTTGGGCATCCCCGTCCCCAATGCAGTGATACGCATCTCATCCGCGCCAAGGATTTCAGTGTTGGGAAAGTATGACGCGGGATAAACACCATTTTCAATTGCAGAAGCAGTTCGACCAGTCGGCAGCGCGTTTTGCGCTGAAGCGGTGCCAGCCAACGACAAACCCAATGCCAATAGTGCGCCAGTCGTGGAATTCATAATGCTATTCATTGATCCCCCCCTTTTCTGCATGTTGCTTAGGAGAGCACGATGTCGTGAACTACCAGTCAACCATAGACTTCTCTACGGTAAGTCCATAGACTGCTCTATGTCAAACAAAGAATGCTGTAATCTGAATGTCAGAAACTATCACCCGAGCCTCACCCAAAAACGCCGCGACCAAAGAAGACTGGATATTGCTGGCTTACAAAGTCCTGAACGAGGGCGGCGTTTCCGCGATAAAAGTCGTACCAATGGCAAAGCGACTGAACCTGACAAGCGGTAGCTTTTATTGGCATTTCAAAAACGTCCGTGAGCTTTTGGATGAGGTTCTCAGATATTGGGAGCAGGAACTGACTGACAAAGTGATCGCACAGGCAAAGACATTTGGCGGCCCCCCGGAAGACCGAATTCTTCTTCTTATGAAAAAGGTCATTGAAGAGGACGCCGCATTGCCTGATCACGCTGTCTCAGTCTGGGCGAATACCGATGAGAAGGTGAAAGAATCGTATCAAAGAACCATCGGCAAACGCTTCCAATTTGCCGCCTGGATGTTTGAACAGGCCGGTTTCTCGAATGAGGAAGCGAAAGCGCGTGGAAGACTCATGGTCACGTCGCTAATGGGAGACTCTTCGACTGGTCTGAAGGCGCAAGGCGATTGGGAAAAGGTCATCGAACGGGAACACGCAATTCTTGTCGGAAAGTAGAAAAAAAGTCAGGATACTAGCCAGATTAGGATGCTTGCTGGAAACGGAACACTAGTTTTACCAGCCTCATGACCCATTGGATTAAGTTATGCGGCGTGATTCACGGTTCGAAAACGAGCGATTAACATGTCTGATCACTTCTGACTAACGGACACGCAGATGGCGCGTCTTGAGCCTTTCTTCCCGCGGTCCCACGGGAAACCTCGCGTCGATGACAAGCGTGTTTTGAGTGGGATTATATTCATTAATCGTAACGGGTTAAGATGGCGTGATGCACCCAAGGAATACGAGCCACACAAGACCTTGTACAACTGTTGGAAGCGGTGGAGTGATAAGGGCATCTTCGCGGAAATGATGATGGGCCTGTCCGCCGATCACGGCGAAGAAAAGACCGTGGTGATTGATGCGACCTATCTGAAGGCGCACCGCATGGCATCCAGCCTCGGGGTCAAAAAAGGGGGCGAGGACGACTGATACACTGCCTGGCAGGCGCATCTACAGGATGCTGCCGAGAGGGGACGCACCAAAGGCGGCATGAACACGAAGCTAAGCGCCATCTGTGACAGCCAGGGGCGCCCGTTGAACTTCTTTATGACCGCCGGTCAGGTCAGTGATGATACCGGTGCAAAGGCCCTGCTAAACGGTCTGCCGGACGTGGATTGGCTGCCTGGAGATCGTGGATATGATGCCGATTGGTTCAGAGAAGCGTTACAAGACAAAGGGATAAAGGCCTGCACACCTGGTCGAAGACAGCGAAAGAAGCCCATCCGATACGACAAGCGACGCTACAAACGTCGCAACCGTATTGAGATCATGTTCGGCAGGTTGAAAGATTGGCGGTGAGTTGCAACACGATACGCCCGCTGCCCGAAGGCTTTCCCGTAAGCAATCGCACTCGCGGCTATCGTCATATACTGCTTATGAGCCCTGAGGCCAGCGCTTGTAATTCCAACTCTCGAACCTTGCTAAGTTCCACCTCGCGCAACTTACGTGCCGTTGCTTTGTGCTAAACACCTCCAAGGCTTCTGGTGATGTTTCGACCAAAAAGTTTGCCCATCTCTGGATCAGTGGTGCCCATTAAAAATTTGGGCGTAGACATCCTAACCCGCCAAGCCGTACCGGGTCCGCTTGGTTGCTCAAGGTTCCTATCATTACTCATGGCCTGCTTTTCGTGTTTAAAATTCGTCGTGTAAGTCCACCACCCCCCGTGACACCACGCACGCCAAATGATCACTAAAATAAAGACTTACAAAAACTGGCGACCCCGGCAGGATTCGAACCTGCAACCTGCCCCTTAGGAGGGGGCTGCTCTATCCAGTTGAGCCACGGGGCCGCGCCCTGCCTTCTGTAACCGGGATTTTCCGGGTTGTCATCGCCTTTGCACAATTGTTGTACACACCGACCTGTTCACGCTAGCATCGGACAAAACAACTACGCAGGTGCCTCCCGTGAACAGTGAAACCAAACGCCCGCTTACCCTTCGTGATGTGTCCGAGGCTTCCGGTGTCTCAGAGATGACGGTGAGCCGGGTTCTGCGTAACAGGGGGGATGTTTCCGACGCCACCCGCACCCGCGTTCTGGCCGCCGCAAAAGAGCTGGGATATGTCCCCAACAAGATCGCGGGCGCGCTGGCATCCAGCCGGGTCAACCTGGTCGCGGTAATCATCCCCTCGCTTTCGAACATGGTATTTCCCGAGGTGATGACCGGCATCAATCAGGTGCTCGAAGATACCGAGTTGCAACCCGTGGTTGGAGTGACGGATTATCTGCCCGAAAAAGAAGAAAAAGTGCTGTACGAGATGCTCTCGTGGCGACCCTCGGGCGTGATCATTGCCGGGCTGGAACACACTGACGCGGCCCGCGCCATGCTGGATTCGGCGGGCATTCCGGTGGTCGAGATCATGGACACCGACGGCAAACCTGTCGACGCGATGGTGGGCATCTCGCATCGCCGCGCCGGGCGCGAGATGGCGCAGGCGATTCTGAAGGCCGGGTATCAACATATCGGCTTCATGGGCACCAAGATGCCATTGGATCACCGTGCCCGAAAACGCTTTGAAGGGTTTACCGAAGTGCTGGGCAAACACGGGATCGAGATTGAAGATCGCGAGTTCTATTCCGGTGGCTCTGCCCTGGCCAAGGGGCGCGAGATGACACAGGCCATGCTTGATCGGTCGCCCGATCTGGATTTTCTTTACTATTCCAACGACATGATCGGCGCCGGTGGTCTGTTGTACCTGCTGGAGCAAGGCGTGGATATTCCGGGGCAGATCGGTCTGGCCGGGTTCAACAACGTGGAACTTTTGCAGGGTCTTCCGCGCAAATTGGCGACGATGGATGCCTGTCGTCTGGATATAGGACGTCAGGCCGCGCAGATCATCGCTGAACGCCTGAAGGACCCGGATTCCGAAATCGAGACACGGGTCACGCTGACCCCCAAGATCAGCTATGGCGATACCCTGAAACGACGATGAATACGCCCCTGAAGCGGCTCGACAACCGGACGGCCCGCGCCATTTTTCTGGATCGCCATGCTTTGGCCGAACGGCCCGCGGGCGCGGCCAAGGGCGCCGGGCTTCTGGACCTTGTCCAGCGGTTGGGATTCGTGCAGCTTGACAGCATCAACACGGTTGCCCGCGCTCATGACATGATCCTGTTTTCCCGACGGCCTGCGTATCGCAGCGCCAACCTGAAAAGGCTCTATGAAAGGGAAAAAGCGCTGTTCGAACACTGGACACATGATGCGGCCGTGATCCCGATGTCGTTCTATCGGCACTGGCATCTGCGCTTTCAGCGTGATGCGGATCTGTTGAAGGCCCGCTGGAAGAACTGGCGGCGGGATGGGTTCGAGCAACAGTTCGAGACTGTCTTGCAACACATCCGCGACCACGGGCCCGTGTGTTCGTCAGACGTTGGCAAGGATGAAAAGAAAGGCTCGGGCGGTTGGTGGGACTGGCACCCGTCAAAAACCGCATTGGAGTTTCTGTGGCGTTCCGGGGCCCTGACCGTTGTGGGCCGCGACGGGTTTCAGAAACGGTATGATCTGACTGAACGTGTGATCGAAACCCGCCTGTGCCCCGGGAACATGGCCTGTGATGCGACGGCGACCGTGGATTGGCTGTGCAACGCAGCGCTGGACCGGTTGGGCTTTGCCACGTCCGGCGAGCTGGCCGCGTTCTGGGGCACGGTTACCACCGCCGAAGCCAAAGACTGGTGTGCCACGGCGTTGGCTCAAGGCAATATCGAAGAGATCGAGGTCACTTGCGCCGATGGACGCCTGCGCAAAACTTTTGCCCGCTCTGAATTGATGGATCGGGCAACCGACTTGCCGCGACCGCCCGGTCGGATCCGAGTGCTCAGCCCGTTTGACCCCATGCTTCGGGACAGAAACCGGGCCGAGCGGCTGTTTGGCTTTCACTATCGCATCGAAATTTTCGTGCCCGAAGACAGGCGCACATATGGGTATTACGTCTTCCCCTTGCTTGAAGGCGATCGATTGATCGGCCGGATCGACATGAAGGCGCATCGCGATCGCGACCTGCTGCATGTCAAAGCGCTCTGGCCCGAACGCGGAGTGCGCTGGTCTGACGCCCGCACCCGCCGCCTGAACGCTGAGCTGGACAGGGTGCGTAGGCTGGCAGGCGTCACGCATGTAGAGTTCGCAATTGACTGGCTGAAAGACCCTAAATAGGGTCTATTCGACGTCAGACAGCGTGAGCTGAATCGGCTCCAGCCCATCGATTTCACCAGTCAGAACATCTCCTGCTACAACCGGGCCCACGCCAGCGGGCGTGCCGGTCAGGATCAGATCGCCGGGGCGCAGATGGTAAAAACCGGACAAGTGCACAACGATTTCGTCTATCTTCCAAATCAGCTCTTCCAGTGTCGCGTTCTGGCGCAGTTCGCCGTTTACACTGAGGCGGATGTGTTTGTTTTCGTCCGGTGACCAGGCAGCGGTGGGCGTCAGCGGTGCGAATACCGCTCCGTTTTCGACGTCTTTGCCCAGATCCCAGGGTCGCTGCTTGTTTCGCTCGCGGATTTGCAGGTCGCGGCGGGTCATATCAAGCGCACAGCCATAGGCGTAGACAGCATCCCATGCCTGCGCACGGGTGGTCCGAAACACAGGCTTTCCAATCGCCAATGCCAATTCCATTTCATGATGGTAATTCTCGGTCCCGGCTGGATACGGGACGGTCGAACCAGTCAGAATCGCGTTTGGCGCAGATTTGGTGAAATAGAAAGGTGCTTCGCGATCCACTTCATTCCCCATCTCGGCAGCATGGGCCGCGTAGTTTCGACCGACGCAGAAAATGCGCCCAACAGGATACCCTGCGGTCTCGCCAACAATGGGGATGATGATTGGATCGGGAAGGGAAAACACACTGTTCGACATGTTGGTTCCTGAATATTGCTTTGCCGTCATCTTACGCCTGCCAGAACAGTCAGCAAGCCGGGAAAGCGCGCTGGATTTCGCCGCTATCCAAGAGTTGTTTCAGCGCGAACCTGCTCAATTCTGACCTGAAAGAAAACCGCCGTATCAAAACAAGTGCATATCCGTCTTTATGGACGCATCAAGGTACAAACAAATCGGGTTAACACTTGGCTCAGACGAAAGTCGGGCTAGGTACTGAGGAAGACTGGTTTGACGCATCCATCTTATGAGATGCGAAGACAGCAACACCGCGCCCTTGGCACCATAAGCGACCAAAGTGACGCGAGGAAACCACTTGCGGACCCACGTAACGATCGGCAATTGCCTAAGTCTGTTTCGGAGAGCATAGGTGCATGGCCCTTCCCCCAAGGGCCGAAAGACCCTAGTCAGAGCCACATTTCCGGCTCTTCAATACTCCGATGCGCAGGCCGGACCGTCAGGCAAGGCGTGACGCAACCGGCCTCAGGCCAGGCCTAACCCAAATCCAAGTCTGGCCACCCCGTCGGAGATCGCCCCTAAAATCTCCGGCGGGGTCCTTGCAGATGACACCCATGTTCTGCGACCGGCATCAGGTATCCAGGTCGTTCAACTCGTTCAGAAGATCCAGCAACAATTCGTGTTTTTCCGGCCCCAGAAGGGAACGAATGCGTTTCGCCTGTGCCATGCTGGCGGGCTGATTGGCATGAATGATCTGAACGCCACGCTCACCGATCTCGACAATCTGGCGACGCCGGTCCGCCGGATGGCATCGTCGGGAGATCAGGCCGCGATGCTCCAGTTTCTGCAATATCCGTGTCAGGCTTGGCAACAACAGACAGGCGCGTTCGGCAATATGCGTCGGTTCCTGCGGGCCTTCTTCGTTCAATACGCGCAACACGCGCCACTGCTGTTCGGTGACACCGGCGTCGGCCAGCATTGCTCGGATGGGTCCCATAACCTTTTCCCGCGCCCGCAAAAGCGCAATGGGCAAAGATCGCGACGTCAGTGGGAGGTCGTCGGTCATGCCAAAATTATCGCCGAAATCCGTGATTTACGCAAGGGAACCCTCGGCTTTCGGTTTTAAGCACAAGAACCGCAGGGTCGCCGCCACCCTTGCGTGGCGCGCCTTTGCCGCCGTCAATCCGATGACGCCAAATTGCATTAAAACTGGACAATTTCGCGCCACGGAAGAAGATGTGGAAACGGCCACTTTCGCGACCACGTCGCGCCGAAGATTTTGCAACAAAGGAAACAGTATGGCTGCGCAGCAAAACGCGTTCAAACAGGCTCTGAAAAAGGGAAAAACGCAGATCGGGTGCTGGATGAGCTTTGCCGAGCCCGCAGCGGCCGAGATGATGGGAACCGCGGGTTTTGATTGGCTGGTAATCGATGGAGAGCATGCCCCTAACGATATCCGGTCGATCCGGGACCAGCTTCTGGCACTTGCGGCAAGCGACTCTCATGTGGTTGTGCGGGTTCCCGTGGGTGAGACCTGGCTAATCAAGATGGTTCTGGATGCGGGTGCTCAGACCATTCTGGTTCCGATCGTGGAAAGTGCCGAGCAGGCGCAAGATCTGGTTCGGGCCTGCCGTTATCCCCCTGCCGGTGTCCGTGGCGTGGGCGCGATGGCATCGCGGGCGACGATGTACGGATCGGTCGGAGATTATATTCAGACCGCAGATCAGGAGATTTGTTTGTTGTTGCAGGTGGAAACCCGCGCCGGAATTGCTGCTCTGGACGACATCCTGGATGTTGAAGGCGTGGATGGCGTATTCATAGGCCCTGCTGATCTGTCGACCGATATGGGCCATCAGGGCAACAGCGCGGCACCCGAGGTGCGCGCGGTTATCCGGGATGCACTGACGCGGATCAAGGCCGCAGGCAAAGCGCCGGGCATTCTGGCCACAAATGACGAGGCCCGTCAGGCATATCTGGATATGGGCGCACAGTTTTTGGCGGTTGGCATTGATGTGATGCTGCTGACGCAAACGGCACGTGATCTCGCCGCACGATGGAAAGCCGACTAACCGCTCAACGGACCATGGCCGCTGCGGCTTGGGCGTATCCGCCCGAGGCACCGTCGACGAAATGCACATGATCGTCCCGTGTGGCCGACGGGACGAAACAGGTCATCATCGCCTCGTCCTGCACGTGCAGACCGTATCGGATTTTGCCGCGCCCGCGCGCTTCTTTCAGCAAGTGTTCGATCTGTCGCAAAGTGGCCGGGTCACAATCCAACGTCATCTTCAGGCCATCATCGAACTTGCGGAAATCGGCATTGCTGCTGACCATCATCCTGTAATGTTCGGGTTCAAACTGTCCCAGCTTCTTGCCTGTTTTGAACAATATCGCGATCAGCAGGTTCTGAAACAGAAGAACGAGCTTGTGCAGAAACAAATTCCGCCCGTTGCGCGAAACATGCGCGTCAATGTCGAGGCCGGGGGGCGGCCACGTCATGGGCGGACCATTCGTCGGCACCGGATGACCTGCGCGCTCCAGCTCTTCTGACGCGGACAGAACCGATTGCGCAAGGTCGGCAAAGTCGCGTTCAGTTGCCGACGCAGTGGGTTCAACAACCAGTGACACGATCTGACCGTGCCGCGCCGGGCTGTTGGACCATCTGCATGACAGGCCTGTCAGGTCCGGCTGCGCACCCGGTTCGGCAGGCGCGATCATATGATGACCCGCTTTCATCTCTGCTTCGGCCCAGGCCAAGCCTCCGCCAGAGAACATGGCATAATCCACCCCGGAAGAGGGCGCAAAACGAGCGACGCGCAAGTCCCTGCCTGCTTTTCGGATATCCGCCACCGACACCAGCGCCGCACGCAACGGCATGGAAAACTCTTCTTCCGCCCAGCGCCGCATGGCTGACAGAGTATCCCGCGCTGCTTCAATTTCGCTGGGGGGGATCGCAAACGCCGCCCCGTCGCCGCCAAAGACATAGGGAAACAACTTGCCGCCCATCGCGTTTATCATCGCCGAGATAACAGCAGCCCCCACGGTGTTGACGGTTTTGTATCGTCCCCGCGCGATCTCGCCGGTTGAATCGACTATGTCAGCAACCCCCAGAAACCAGTCGTCGGGCACCGGCGAAAACTGCGCCGGGTCCGCCAGACGGGTGAAATCCCTCAGCAGGGGCAGGTTTTCGTAAAATGCGGAATGGAGGTCTTTCATTTTCCCCCTCGAAATCAAACTTCTGGCAATGATAGCCGGAATGCGGCCCGAGTCCTCGTTTTGAAACATAGTACACATGCTTGTGCGTTGCATCATTGCGTGCCAAGCATTCCTTTCGGATGAGCGAAAAAGAGGCGGGATATGCAGGCGGGTTTGGTGGTTTTGTGCCTGGGCTATGTGCTCAGCCAGTTTTTCCGTGCATTTCTGGCTGTGCTCAGCCTGGATCTTGAACGCGATATCGGCGCTACACCCGAAGATCTGGCCTTTGCATCCGGCCTTTGGTTTCTGGTGTTCGCTGCAATGCAAATCCCGGTCGGCTGGGCGCTGGACAAGGTTGGGCCCAGGCTGACCGCAGCCGCGCTTCTTCTGGTTGGCGGTGCAGGAGGATCCGCAATTTTTGCGGTCGCGACCTCACCGTTGCATGTCAGTGTTGCCATGGGCCTGATCGGGGTTGGGTGCTCTCCGGTTCTGATGGCTTCTTACTTCATCTTTGCCCGCGAATACCCGCCCGCGAAATTCGCGACACTGGCCGCCGTCATGCTGGGTGTTGGCTCGGTGGGCAATCTCGTGGCCTCTTATCCGACTGCGCTGGCTGTCGAATGGATGGGATGGCGCGCCACCATGGTTGGGCTGGCCGTGATATCTGCTGCGATTGCTTTGGGTATTTGGCTGAGCCTGCGTGACCCAGCAAAGGTTGATACGGAACACAAGGGTTCACTTCTGGACCTGCTGAAAGAGCCTGCACTGTGGCTGATCATGCCTTTGATGCTGGTGGCCTATGCGCCCTCTGCCGCGCTGCGCGGGCTATGGGCCGGGCCGTATCTGAACGATGTCTTCGGGCTCAGCACCACCCAGATCGGCACCGCGACTCTGGTCATGGGGTCTGCGATGATCGTCGGTACCTTTGTCTACGGACCGCTGGATCGCGTCTTCGGCACTCGGAAATGGGTTATCTTCACGGGCAACGCGCTGGGTGTCGTGGCACTGACCCTGCTTTGCGTTTGGATCGACCATGCCACATGGCTGTCCGTTCTGCTGTTGGCCATCATTGGGTTCACCGGGGCCAGCTTTCCGGTCATCATGGCCCATGGTCGGGCCTTCGTTCCCCCCCATCTGGTGGGCCGAGGCGTGACCCTGTTGAACCTGTTCGGGATCGGAGGCGTCGGCCTTGCCCAATTCGTCACCGGCCGCGTCCACGCGGCCACGGTAGACATCAGCCCCTCTGCACCCTACACAGCGATATTCGGCTTTTTTGCCATCTCGCTTGCCATTGGTTGCGTGATCTATCTATTCAGCCGGGACAGCGTCGACTGACGCTAACCCCGTCAGGAGAGCCCATGTCTGACCCGCGCGTCATTGCCCCCAATCTCAAACGCAGGCTTTCGGGCGTGACGGCAACGATTGCGCGGCTGGTGCCGTTGCAGGTGCAATGGATCGACATTGCAGCCACTGGTCCGGGCCTGCCTGCCGATATCCCGCATATCCCGCTTGGCCGCCTACCCTTTCTGTCGCGCAAAACCCTGCGCGTCTGGCACGCCCGCCGCAATACCGAGATGCTGTTGGGTCTGTTCCTGCGCAACATCCTGCGGCTGCGGCTGAAACTGGTGTTCACCAGCGCGTCGCAACGGGCGCATACGGGCTATACCAAATGGCTGATCGACAAGATGGATGCCGTGGTCGCAACCTCGCGCAAAACCGCCGGGTATCTGGATCGGGATGCACAGGTGATCATGCATGGCATCAACCTACAGGACTTTACCTCGCCCGAGGATAAAATGGCCGTTCGCACCCGGTTGGGCCTGCCTGATGGCCTGCTGCTGGGTTGCTATGGCCGCATCCGCCACCAGAAGGGTACTGACGCCTTTGTGGATGCAATGATCGACCTATGTGGCCGCTTTGACGATGTGCATGGCATCGTCATGGGCCGCGCCACGGAACAACACACCACCTTTCTGTCCGAATTGAAAGACAAGGTCGCGGTGGCGGGCCTGTCCGACCGTATCCTCTTCATGCCCGAGGTTACAGTCGACCAGATCGCCGAATGGTATCAGGTTCTGGACCTCTTCATCGCACCCCAGCGGTGGGAAGGCTTCGGCCTGACCCCGTTGGAGGCGATGGCCTGCGGCGTACCCGTCGTGGCCACCGATGTCGGTGCGTTCTCTGAGATCGTCACCGACCCGTCATTGGGCCATGTAGTGGAGCCCGGCGATGTCCCGGCATTGGCCGATGCCGCCGCCCGGATGCTGGAAAACCGCGATTCCCTAGCGCAATCCGGCCTCGCCGCCCGCACCCATGTCGAGCAGAATTTCGACATCCATCGCGAAGCAAAGACCCTTGTCGCCCTCTACGAACGGCTTTTGACCGACACCTGAGGCGATGCGCCGCGTCAAATCGGTGTCATCAGACGAAATCTGACCCGAAAACCCTTTTTTCTTTGCTGCAACGCGGCTATGAACGCGCGTCCTTAACTTTGGAGACATGAAATGGGCTATCGCGTCGTTGTCGCCGGCGCCACGGGTAACGTGGGCCGCGAAATGCTGAACATTCTGGCAGAACGCCAGTTCCCGGTCGATGAACTTGCCGTGCTGGCAAGCCGTCGTTCGCTGGGTACGGAAGTAAGCTTTGGCGGCAAGACACTGACCACCCAGGACATCGACACCTTCGATTTCACCGGCTGGGACATGGCCCTGTTCGCCATCGGCTCGGACGCAACCAAGACCTATGCCCCCAAGGCGGCTGCGGCTGGCTGTGTGGTGATCGACAACTCGTCGCTGTATCGCTATGACCCCGAGATCCCTCTGATCGTGCCGGAATGTAATCCGCAGGCGATCCACGACTACAAGAACAAGAACATCATCGCCAACCCGAACTGTTCGACCGCGCAGATGGTGGTGGCACTCAAGCCGCTGCATGATCGCGCCAGGATCAAGCGCGTCGTGGTGTCGACCTATCAATCGGTGTCGGGCGCGGGCAAGGAAGGCATGGATGAACTTTGGGATCAGACCAAGGCGGTTTATAACCCCACCACAGACGTGCCGCCGAAGAAATTCCAGAAGCAGATCGCCTTCAACGTCATCCCGCAGATCGACGTCTTCATGGAAGACGGCTCGACCAAGGAAGAATGGAAGATGGTTGTCGAGACCAAGAAGATCGTCGATCCGTCGATCAAGGTCACCGCGACCTGTGTCCGCGTGCCGGTTTTCGTCGGCCATTCCGAGGCTGTGAACATCGAGTTCGAGGAATTCCTGGACGAAGACGAAGCCCGCGACATCCTGCGCGAAGCACCGGGCATCATGGTGATCGACAAGCGCGAAGCGGGTGGCTACGTCTCGCCCGTCGAATGCGCGGGCGATTTCGCCACGTTCATCAGCCGTATCCGCCAGGATTCGACCATTGAGAACGGTCTGAACCTGTGGTGCGTCAGCGACAACCTGCGCAAGGGCGCCGCCCTGAACGCGGTGCAGATCGCGGAACTTCTGGGCCGCGAGGTTCTGAAAAAGGGCTGACATCCCGATTTTCGTCAAAGCTTGAAAACCAGGAAACCCGCTGATTGTTCAGCGGGTTTTTTTGCGTTTTCCAATAGCCGGTTTACAGACGACGTGACGGTTCGGTCAGGTTGCTGATGCCAACGGAAATACTGCATGGTAGGTGTCAAAGATGGGCCGGCCAACATCAACCAAGCACGATCCAATACCCTACGCCCTTGCCGGGGCGGGAGTGTTCTTTGCATCCATCTGTTTTGGCTTTGTACCCTATTTCAGCCGAGGTCTCACTGACCAGGGACTCGCGCCCTACGCAGTTGCGTTTTATCGGTACATTTTGACGGCGATCCTATTGTTGCCCACCCTTTTTAAGCATCGTTCAAACCGGCGGGAATTAGTCTGGGGTATGGCTGCGGGGGCAGTCATGGGGCTTGGGTGGGTCGGATATGTTACCGCACTTGAAACAGTGCCAGCATCAACGGTGGGTGTTCTTTACATGACCTACCCGGTGTTTACGATCATCATCGCTTGGGCGATATTCGCCGATCCGCCGACGCGGCGCAGCCTTGTTGCGGCCGGTTTGATTGTTCTTGCGGCAGGCATTGCAGGGTCTCCGGCATCCGTACCGATTGACCAAATTCCAACGTTGCTTGTCTCTTTGGCTGCACCTTTCGGATTTGGCTTCGGCATATGCGTGCTTGTACACCGTCTTTCGCGAATTGCTCCTTTGGCCAGGATAGCGTCGGTTTCGTTGGGATCGGTCGTCGGGCTAACCCCTTTGATTATCTCTTCGGAAATTGACGAAGTCCTGCCATCAGGCGGCAGTGACTGGTTTCTGATCGTCGGGATCGGTCTTATGACGGCACTGGTTCCCCAGCTGATTTACACCGTCTGTTCCCCTGTCATCGGGGCATCGCGCACGGCCGTTTTCGGCAGCATTGAACTGCCGACAATGTTTGCCGTGGGCGTATTTGCCTTCGGTGAAACAATCACAGGTGCGCAAGCAGTGGCCTGTGCCTTGGTTTTGAGCGCCATTGCACTTGCACAAAGTCGCGCAACACGAACGGTTACCACCGTGATCAGCAGTCAACGTCACAGGTGAGTCCGCGCCCGAGGTGGCCCGTCAATGCGCTCAGCAGAACCGGCTCGGATCACCTCTCCCACCAAATCGGCACCTTCCGGTCCATCACCCGCATCCATCATGGCTGCGCTATGTACCTCGGCTAGGGTACAGTCTTGCGCCCGGTGAAAATCGCCAACCTGTTGACAAAACCAGACACGCTTGCCACCTAAAACTGAACCTTGTTCGTGGCGGATGTCAGAAGTCCGGAAAAAATACTGCCCGGTGCAGGGAAAAAGAGGCAGGGCATGCACATTTCGACCAGACGCAGGATTGCCAGAACCTTGACCATCGGATGCACATGCGTTCTGATGATACTGGTCGTCATTGGCTTTACGGGGCAGGTTTTTGCCGTAGGAGATTCAATCGCTCTGCTCCGGCCTCAGGCTGGTGTTTTGCTTCTCCCCTGCGCGGTAATTCTTCTTTTCATGCGCGCCAGATATCTTGCATTGGCCACTTTGGTCTTTTCCGGGGTGGCCATCGGATCCATCGCGGCCAGCGTTGCCGCACCCTCGGACGATTGCGACGACTCCTGCCTGACGCTGTACCAGAAGAACCTGATGAGCAAAGCCTGGCCCCGGTATTCGCTCGCCGATGATATCCTTGAATCAGGCGCGCAGATCGTGACCTTGCAGGAAGTCTCCAGCCACAATCGCAAGTACATGAGCAATCTGTTCGAGCATTATCCCGAACAGGCGATCTGTGAATTCCGTCCTGAACAAAACGTCGCCATCCTGACGACCTTGCCGATTGTCGAGAATTCCGAGTTCTGTCTGCAAGGTTATGGGCTTGTGGGGTTACAGGTCAAAGCGCCCGGCGGTGACTTGGTCTGGGTTGTTTCAGTTCATCTGAACTGGCCATTTCCTTACGACCAGTCCAGGCAAAGCCAGGTGATTGCCGACCGCATCAGCCAGCTTGAAGGACCGGTTCTGATTGCCGGGGATTTCAATATGGTCCCCTGGGGCGAAAGCGTCAGACGGATCGGAGCAGCCGCAAACAACCAAAGTTTTGGAACCGTCCTGAACACCCACAACCTCGGCAGTTGGAAAATCCCATTGCCGATAGACAACCTGTTGTTCCCCAAAGGCACAACCGGAACGGTTGAGCTGCGCCCCTTCATGGGATCCGATCACCTGGGAAAGCTTGCCCGGTTTCGACTGGGCTAGGACTTCGGTCAAGCACGCCGACGCATGCTTCCATACAAACAAGCGGCCTAGCTTTGGTTTTCAACCAGTGCTTTCAGATTGGTCAGACCACGGTCATAGTCCTCGCCCACCCACGTATCCATCATCAACCCCATCCAGCGGGACATGGGGTTCAGGCCCAGATCCGAGTCAAACCCCCAGGTCACTCTGGTTCCCGCCCCGTCAGGCTCAAGGACGAAGGACGCTGTGGCAGTACCCATCGGGCCAAAATCCAGCGCCGTTTTGACCCGTTGGTTTTCCACGCTTTCGACGATTACCTGTGATCCCGTACCGACCTGCGGGTGATCCGACGCCCAGTTCAGAGTGTTTCCGACCCCGGCGGCAGGGCCGGAATAAGTCAATTTGGTTTCGGGGTCCCGGTGCAGCCACGGAGACCACTTTTCGGTTTCCTGCATCGAATTCACGTAAGGAAAGATGGCGCTTGGCGGCGCGTCGATCGCGATGCTACGCGAAACTTCCGCCTTTCCCGGCAACAGATAGGAAACCGCGACCAGAACCAGAATACAAACGACCAATCCAGCGAAGATGCGCTTGATGACTTTCATGGCAGGCTCCGATCTTCAGGTGTAATGGGTGGAGTATACCAAAAACAGCCCTGAATCAGAGCCGCCATTGTTGTTTCGGATTTCCAGCTCTGTCGCCGTCAGACCGGGACGAACTTTTTTTGGTAAGGATCATAGCTTTCAAGCCCGCCTGCGCCGATATCCGTCCACAAGCCGTGCAAGCTCAGCGCGCCTTGATCAACGGCTGACGAGACGAAGGGGAAGGTCATCAGGTTTTCCAGCGAAGCGACAACCGATTGACGTTCGAACTGCCGGGCCTGTTCGACACCGTCCTCGATATCCGCGACCAGTTCGAATTTCGGCTTCAGAATATCCATCCAGCGGCCAACAAAGCTGTCCTTGGCATCCAGCTGCGGCGCCTGCCCCTTGCACATGTCGATGCAGCCCTGCACGCCGCCGCATTGCGAATGCCCCAGCACGATCAAATGAGCGACCTTGAGCGCCGTTACGGCATATTCGATGGCGGCGCTGGTGCCGTGGTGGTCCCCGTCCGGAGCATAGGGCGGCACCAGATTGGCGATATTGCGGTGAATAAAGAAATCGCCCTGGTCAGCGCCGAACATGGACGTGACGTGAACCCGGCTGTCGCAGCAGGATATGACCATGGCGCGGGGGCGTTGCCCTTCATCGGCGAGACGGCGATACCAAACCTGGTTTTCCGAATATGTTGTGGCCTTCCATCCGTGATACCGTTTTACAAGGTAGCTCGGCAGAGGTTTGGCAAATTCCATTTCAATGTCCCCGTTCTTGTCGCTGACGGATGATCTAAACCGAATTCAAAGAAAATTCGAGCCATTATCCAGTTTCCCTGCAAGGTTTTGCAAAGGAATTTTCTGCCAGGATCAACACCGCGCCGTGGGGGCGTTTGAACTAGGGTGAATGTGGTGGAAAAGATTATCACGCTTGAACACAAGGAATCCGTCCGTCTGGACTCGGATCAATTAAGCGGGCTGTACCGGCAACTTGGCGACAAGAATGCGCTGGATGTTCTGTGTCGCACGGTCGAAGAGCTTGCCGTGCGCCTGTCAAACTGCGAACGCTACTGGCGTCGGCGCGAATGGGCGGACCTGCGCAAATGCGCCAGGTCACTGGTCGCTATATCCGAACAGATCGGGATGACGGCCCTGGCCCAGGTGGCGGGTGACGTGGCCCACACCGTCGATGCCGGTGACGCCGTTGCGGCGGGCGCGACGCTTGGGCGTTTGATCCGCGTGGGCGAACGATCGCTGACCGCCGTCTGGGACCAGCAGGACCTTTCCGTCTGACAGGGGTTGCGGGCAGATCATGCGCGGCTAGTCTGTGCGCAGAAACCATCAGCCGAGACGCCCATGACCCTGTCCTTCGCCCCATCCTCTGACCCGTCCATACCGCTTCATGTGATTGCGCAGCCGGATTTGGAGAGTTGGTTGCAGGACCAGCCGGATACCGTCCGGGCCTGGGTTGCCGCAAACGGGTTTACAGGTGCGATGGGGCAGACCCTGCTGGCGCCAGGCGCGCATGGCGCGGTTGATTTTGTGCTGGCCGGGTATGGAACAGCAGACAAGCGCGCGCGAAAAAGGTTCCCATTGGCCGCCGTAGCCATGGCATTGCCCGAAGGAACCTATCATATCGCGTCCGGCATTCCCGCTGATCGTCTGGAGATGGAGTGTTTGGGCTGGTTGATGACAGGCTACGCCTTCGACCGCTACGCGTCTCAATCCGCTGGAACTGCGGCGCTGGTTGCGCCCGAAAGTGTCGACGCCAACCGTATCGAAACGATGGCCAATGCCGAAGTTCTGACCCGCGATCTGGTGAATACGCCAGCCTCGGATATGGGTCCTGAGCAGTTGCAGCAGACGGTCGAGGCTCTGGCCAGCGAATTCGGTGCCGCGTGCAGCGTGATCAGCGGCGCGGCCTTGCTGGAACAGAATTTTCCCATGATCCACACCGTAGGGCGCGCCGCCGAACAGGCCCCCCGGCTGATCGAGCTGAATTGGGGCAGCAGCGGCCCCAAGCTGACTCTGGTCGGCAAGGGGGTGTGTTTCGATACGGGCGGATTGAACCTGAAACCGGGCGCATCCATGGGTCTGATGAAGAAAGACATGGGTGGCGCGGCCAATGTGTTGGGGTTGGCGCGGATGATCATGCAGCTGGGTTTTCCCCTGCAATTGAGGGTCCTGATACCGGCGGTCGAAAACGCGCTTGCGGGAAATGCCTTCCGCCCTGGTGACATCCTGACCTCTCGCAAGGGACTGACGGTCGAGATCAACAATACGGATGCCGAAGGGCGTCTGGTGCTTGCTGATGCGTTGGCGCTTGCTGAAGAAAGTGAGCCTGATCTTGTGATCTCGATGGCGACGCTGACCGGGGCCGCCCGTGTGGCTGTAGGCCCCGATCTGGCACCGTTCTACACCGATGATCAGCGCTGCGCGTCTGCCCTGTCGCATGCCGCCGAGGCTTCGGCTGATCCGGTCTGGCGCATGCCGTTCCACACGCCCTATGAAGCGATGATTGAACCCGGCATCGCCGATCTGGACAACGCGCCGTCGGGCGGGTTTGCAGGGTCGATCACAGCCGCCCTGTTTCTGCGCAGATTCGTGGGCGCATGCCGCTACATCCATTTCGACATCTATTCCTGGCAGCCCAGCAAAGAGCCGGGACGCACCAAGGGCGGTCTGGGTCAGGGGCCACGTGCCGTGCTGACGGCGTTGCCGGAGATATTGGGACTGTGACACGCCATCGAGTTTCCGCATCCGTTGTCGATTTGCTGCGCAGCCCAGACGGACCACGCGACCGGCAATTGTTGTTCGGCGATACGGTTCGGATCGAGGAAACAAAGAGCGGGTGGAACAGAGTCATCGCAGACAAAGACGGGTATACCGGCTGGTTGCGATCAGATCAGCTGACGGCGGATGCGCCTGCGACGCATTGGATCACGGCGCCTGCAACGCACGCCTACCAGGAAGCGGATTTCAAAAGCCGCGATCTGGTGTCGCTGAGTTTCGGAAGCAAAATCCAAGCCAAGACCGAGACGGACCGGTTTGTTGAAACCGAACTGGGATATATCCCAAAGGTACACACGGCGCCGATGACCGCAAAGCCTGACGACCCGGTCGAAGTGGCCCAGCTGTTTCTGGGCACACCCTATTTGTGGGGTGGCAACAGCCGGTTCGGCATCGATTGTTCCGGGTTGGTGCAGGCGGCGCTTTTGACTTGTGGCCTGCCGTGCCCCGGCGACAGCGGCGATCAGGAACGCGCTTTGGGCAAAACCGTGATCGAAGGAGCCCCTGCGCAACGGGGTGATCTGTTGTTCTGGAAAGGGCACGTGGCCTGGGTTTCGGGCCAAAACATGCTTTTGCATGCGAACGCCAGTCATATGGCGGTGGTATTCGAACCAATGGATCAGGCGATCCGCCGCATATTGGATCAGGGTGACGGGCCCGTCACGGCCCACAAAAGGCTCTAATCCGGGTTTACGGCCCGGATCAGCTTGCGTTCCAGCACCCGCAGGACTGCCCGCAGATCGTGGCCGCGTTTCAGGATGCGGCCATCCATTCCTATGACGGAATACATTCCCTGCCGGGACCTCAGGCGCGGGTGCTTTTCGACGCGGTAGATCGGATGTTCTGCGGTGCGCCGAAAAATCGAGAACACCGCCATGTCGCGCAGGTTGGAAATACCGTAGTCACGCCATTCTCCGGCGGCGACCATCCGACCATAAACGGATAGGATTTGAGACATCTCATGCCGGTCGAAAGCCACGGGCATCTGCGCTGCGCTTGCCGAGAACCGGCTGGGAGGCTGCATATTCATACCTCCAGCCTTGCCGGAAATCGTGTTTGAATCAAGCCTGATGCGCAGTTGTCCTACAATTGCGACACAAGTGTTACCGTCGGCCTACCTGACGGCAGATCAGGATTACAGGCAACAGACCTACCGCCAGAATGACCAGCGAAGGCACGGCGGCGCCCTCCAGCCTCTCGTCCGAGGCCAGCCGATACGCCTGCACCGCCAATGTGTCGAAATTGAATGGGCGCATGATCAGCGTGGCGGGAAGCTCTTTCATCACGTCTACGAACACGATCAGCAGGGCCGTCAGCAGAGAGGGGGTCAGAATCGGCAGGTGAACCCGTCGCAATGTTCCCAAAGGCGTCTGACCCAGTGAACGGGCTGCGGCATCCATATTCGCATGTACAGTGCTTTGGCCCCCCTCATAGGCGCTAAGCGCGGCAGCCAGGAAACGCACCATGTAAGCAGCGACCAGCAGCCAGATCGAACCTGTCACCAACAGCCCCGTGGACACGTCGAAGGTCTGTCGCATCCAGACGTCCAGCGCGTTGTCAAAACTCGCAAAGGGGACGATCAAACCAACTGCAATGACGCCACCGGGAACGGCATATCCCAGACGCGCCATATATGCGGTCGCAGACGAGGCGCGCCCGGGCCTCAGACGTTGAAAGAAACCGACACTGATCGCCGCAAAGACGGTGATGACCGCCGCCGTACCAGCAAGTATCAACGAATTCTGGATGAAACCGATATAACGCTGCGACAGCAGGCTCTGTTCGGAGTCCAGGCCCATCTCGACCAGAATGATGACAGGCAGCAAAAAACCGAAAAGAACGGGTATTGCACACAGCAGAAATGCCCCGCAGGCGCGCAGACCCGTCAGATTTGCCGCCGGTTGCGCCACATGCTGTTTCCCCGCCTGATAGTATTTTGCCTTGCCACGCTGGGTGCGCTCGGCCACGGCCATGATCAGGGCAAAGACCAGCAGGCACAGGGCCAGTTGCGCCGCTGCCGCACGATCGGCCATGGAAAACCAGCTTGTGTAGATCCCGGTGGCAAAGGTCTGCACACCGAAATACGACACGGTTCCGAAATCTGCGATGGTCTCCATGACGGCCAGCAGAACGCCGCCTGCAATGGCGGGTCGCGCCATCGGCAGTGACACGCGCCGAAAAGCCAGCCATGGATTGTTGCCCAGAGCCCGCGCCGCCAGAAACGCGGTTGCGCTTTGTTGCAGGAACGCAGCCCGTGCAAGCAGATAGACATAAGGGTAAAGCACCAGGATCAACATGACCGCCGCACCCTCGGTCGAGCGGATTTCCGGGAACCAATAGTCGCGCGGGCCCCAGCCCGTTACATCACGCAGCGTGCTTTGAACGATGCCCGGGTGATCCAGAATGAAAGTGTAGGCATAGGCCAGAACATAAGCCGGAAAGGCCAGCGGAAGGACCAGTGCGATCTCTAGAAACCGCACGCCGGGAAAACGGGTCATCGTTACCAGCCAGGCCGCCCCGGTGCCGATGCTGAACGTGCCGGCCGCGACCAGGACCACAAGAATCAGGGTCGTCGCGATATAGCCAGGCAGCACCGTCTCCATCAGGTGCGAGATCGTGTCCGTTCCTCCGGTTACAGCCGCCAGGACCACGGCGATCATCGGCAAAAGGCATGCGGCAGCCACGACATAGGCGATCCCCGCCAGCAGTCGGGTACCGCGTACACCGCGATTGCGCGATCCGTTCTGTGAAAACTCGATTTCGGCCATCATCCCGGCTTGTGATTGGCAAAGGCGAAGGGTTCGCCTTTAATCGACCAAAAAGCTCGGAAACACCAGTGCATCGGTCAACAAATCTGCGGCACAATCTGCCGCAGACCTGAAAAACACCACTATTCGTAGACGCGCTGATCCTCGATCACCACCCCGTCCTTGGGAAGGGATCCGGGTGCCACGACCTCGATCGCACCTTTCAGTTTCAACAATTCGGCCACTGACTTGGCGTATGCCGGGTCGTCACCGCGTGGGCTTTCGATCCGGACAGTCATCGTGTCCATCTCACCTTGGCGGGCTGCGATGACGCGGGCTTTGACGATTTCCTCATGCTTGTCGACCAGGGCCGCAACCTGTTCCGGGCGTACGAACATTCCCTTGATCTTGGTGGTCTGATCGGCGCGACCCATCCAGCCTTTGATCCGGGTGTTGGTCCGGCCACAGGGCGAGACACCCGGCATGACTGCAGAAAGATCCCCTGTCGCAAAGCGGATCAGCGGGTAATCCGGGTTGAGAGAGGTCACGACAACTTCGCCCACCTCGCCCGGCTCTACCGGGGTTCCGGTTCCGGGCGTCACGATTTCGACGATCACGTGTTCGTCGATGATCATCCCTTCCATCGCGGCGCTTTCATAGGCGATGTTACCCAGATCCGCCGTCGCATAGCATTGCAGGCACGAAATACCGCGATCCCCATATTCCTGACGCAGGGACGGGAACAGCGCGCCACCACCAACAGCGGCCTTGGAGAAATTCAGCGAAACGCCCATCTCGTCGGCCTTGTCCAGGATGACCTTTAGATAATCAGGAGTGCCCGCATAGGCGGTGCAGCCAACGTCACGCGCGGCTGTCACCTGCAGTTCGGTCTGCCCGGTTCCCGCTGGCAAAACGGCAGCACCAACTGCGCGGGCACCGTTTTCAAAGATCATGCCAGCCGGCGTCAGGTGATAGCCAAAGCAGTTCTGAACAATATCGCCAGCTGCAACACCAGCGGCATGCAGGAACCGGCCCATACGCCACCAGTCGTGATCGGTGCTGCCCGGTTCATAGATCGGCCCGGGGGACTGGAACACGTGATGAAAGTGGCGCGCAGGCTTCACGGTGAACCCACCAAAAGGGGGGCGCTCCGTCTGCGCGCGGATCAGGTCCGACTTGCGCAGCACCGGCAGCATCGGCAAATCATCTGCCGAAATCACCTTGTTAGTGTTTGAATCAGAAAAATGTGCAGCAAACCCGGGTGCCGATGCAGCACGCTTGATCTGCTCTACCAGAGCTGCAGCCTGATCCGAAGTTCGTTCGTCCGCCGAGCGTGTTTCGAGTGCGTCGAAATAGGTCATCGCGATATCCTCCATCCGCTCACAGCCACCTCTTGCGGCGACGATAGGACCGCACATCGCGAAAACTCTTGCGGCCTTCGTCAGACATGCCGAGGTAGAATTCTTTGACATCCGGATTCTCGCGCAGTTCTGCGGCCGGGCCATCCATCACAACGCGCCCGGATTCCAGAATGTATCCGTAATGCGCGAACCGAAGGGCGACATTTGTGTTCTGCTCGGCCAACAGGAACGATACGCCCTCTTTCTCGTTGAGATCTTTCACGATACCGAAAATTTCTTCGACCAACTGCGGCGCCAGTCCCATCGAAGGTTCGTCCAGCAGGATTGTCTCGGGGCGCGACATCAGTGCCCGGCCCATGGCGACCATCTGCTGTTCACCACCCGACGTATAACCTGCCTGCGAGCGGCGGCGCTCTTTCAGGCGGGGAAAGTAATTGTAGACCAGTTCCAGATCCTGCTGGATCGCTGCGCTGCCGTCCTTGCGGGTATACGCGCCCGTCAGCAGGTTTTCTTCAACCGTCAGGTGTTCGAAACAGTGACGGCCTTCCATCACCTGAATCACGCCTTTTTCAACCAAAACGGCGGGGTCGCTTTCGTGTACGTTTTGGCCACGATACTTGATCGTGCCTTTCGTGACCTCGCCGCGTTCTGAATGCAGCAGGTTAGAGACTGCTTTGAGCGTGGTCGTCTTGCCCGCGCCATTGCCCCCCAGCAAGGCCGTAATACCGCCCTTGGGCACAGTCAGGCTTACGCCCTTCAGCACGAGGATCACGTGGTTGTAGATCACCTCGATATTGTTGACCTCAAGCAGGGTTTCCGCCTGCACGTCAGTGGTTTGTGCCGCATCAAGCATCAGCGCGTGTCCTCATGCCTGTCCCCTTCGGGACTGTTCGTGAGGAGCGGCGGCAAACCGCCGCTCCGGTTGTCTGCACCGCCCCGGAATGTCCGGGGCGATCAGTTTATCATTCACAACGCGGAGAGATGTTGTTTTCAGCCGCATATGCGCCCGAGTCTTCTTCGATCAGCGCGCTGATCACCTCGACATCGGTCGGTTTGAAATCCTGAACCGGGTTCCAGGTTCCTGCTGCCGCATCCCACTGAACGACGCCCACAAGACCGGGTCCGCCATGGTTTTCACAGCTTACCGCGAATTCGGGTCCAAAACCTGCCATGCCCAGACCTTCCATCTTGGCATTGGTGATCTCCAGCGCTTCCATTCCGTCACGCATCATCGATGCGTCGATATCGGCGGTTCCGTGCATCTCCTGTGCGGTCTTCACGGCTTCGGCTGCCAACATCGCGGCATAGAGACCACGGTTGTACTGAACCGTTCCCAGCTGATCACCTGCGCCGGCGGCTTTACCGGCATCCACAACGTATCTCTTCAGATCGTCGTAGACCGGATAGTCCATACCCAGGCCGGTGAAGGTCAACGCTTTATAGCCATTGGCTTTTTCACCTGCCGGCTCAACGTCAAATTCCGCGCCCGACCACCAGACGCCGATGAAATTTTCCATCGGGAAGCGGATGTTGGCGGCTTCCTGAACCGCGACCTGGTTCATGACGCCCCAGCCCCACATAATGACATAGTCAGGCTTTTCACGGCGGATCTGCAACCACTGCGACTTTTGCTCCTGACCGGGATGGTCAACGGGCAGCAGGGTCAGTTCATAGCCATGCTTTTCGGCCAGGGTTTCAAGTGTGCGGATCGGTTCTTTGCCGTAGGCAGAGTTGTGATAGACCAGCGCAATCTTTTTGCCGCTCAGATCTCCGCCATTTTCATCCAGCAGATAGTTGATCGCGCCGGATGCACCGTTCCAATAGTTGGCCGGATAGTTGAACACATGGCTGAACACCTTGCCGTTGGCAGCCGAGGTCCGGCCATAGCCCATCGTGTGCAGCGGGATGCCGTCTGCCGTTACTTTCGGGATCAGCTGATAGGTGATGCCGGTCGACAGAGGCTGATAGACCAGGGCGCCTTCACCCTTGGTCGATTCATAGCATTCCACACCTTTTTCGGTGTTATAGCCGGTTTCGCACTCGATAACCTTGGCCGGAACGCCACCGATACCGCCATCGCGTTCGTTCAGCAGAGTGAAATAGTCCGCATAGCCATCCGCGAACGGAATGCCGCCCGCTGCGTATGGGCCAGTCCGGTAGCTGAGCGATGGGAACACCAGGTCGGCCATGACCGGACCTGCGGCCATCACGGCGCCCAGCGCCAGGGTTGCCAGTTTCTTGTTCATCGGGTGTGTCCTCCCTTGATTGATCCGATGTTGAGTTTCGGGCTTCGCACCCGTCTTTTCCTTGGGCCTGCCCCTTAGTGCGGGAACGGCCAGAGTCTGAGTTTCTCTTTCGCCACGCGCCACAGCTGTGCCAGCCCGTGTGGTTCTAGGATCAGGAACATGATGATCAGCGCACCCACGATCACCAAGTTAAGATGCGCGACGATGTCAGTGGGCCAGCCCAGCAAATCAACGCCAACAAGTTTCAGAACCACCGGCAGCAACACCAGGAAAGCGGCCCCGGCAAAGGATCCAAAAATAGACCCTAATCCGCCGATAATGACCATGAACAGAACCAGGAACGATTTCTGGATCCCGAACACCTCGCCAACCTCAACCGCGCCCAGATAGACCGCGAAAAACAGCGCGCCCGCGATACCCACAAAGAACGAGCTTACGGCAAAGGCGGTCAGTTTCGCCTTGAGAGGGTTCACCCCGATGATCTCGGCGGCGATGTCCATGTCGCGGATCGCCATCCATGTCCGCCCTGTCGTACCACGTGTCAGGTTGCGCGCAACGATGGCGCAGGCGGTCAGGAAAATCAGACAGAACAGATAGGTGGCCCAAGCCGATGCATTCGGACCGGTGATGATGATGCCGAACACATCCCGTTCCGGCGCGTTGATCTGCCCCGAAGCCGAGTAGTTGTAGAACCACGGCACCCGGTTGAACAGCCAGACCAGAAAGAACTGCGCCGCCAGCGTCGCCACCGCAAGATAAAACCCCTTGATCCGCAAGGATGGCAAGCCGAACAGCACGCCCACGATGGCAGTGATGCCACCGGCCAGGATCACGTGGATGAACATCGACACGTCTGGAAAGGCGGTCATCAGCTTGTAGCAGGCATAGGCCCCAACGGCCATGAACCCCCCGGTACCCAGGCTGACCTGCCCGCAATACCCCACAAGAATGTTCAGCCCAATGGCCGCGATCGCATAAATCAGGAAGGGCAGCAGAAGTGCATTGGCCCAGTAGTCGTTGATGATGAACGGGATGATCCCGAATGCCACCGCCAGCACCACATAGTACCGATACCGATCGAACTTGATCGGGAAAGTCTGGCTGTCATCCACGTAGGAGGTTTTGAAATCTCCGGCCTCACGATAGAACATGTCTTACTTTCCCCATTGTTCCTGCGCCCGGTTCCGGGCTTCGGCGTCCAGTTGATTGGACCCTTTGGCATATCCGCTCGCCTCCGAGGCGCGCACCAGCTTCAAGTAGGCCAGAACCCCCATGATCAGCCCTGCAAAGGCCAGGATCGCTGCAATCGTCAGTTGGCCTTCGGTCAGATCGTCTGATGTGAGGGCGATGTAGCCAAAGGCCCAGAACCCCGCCCATGCGATCACGTTGATGATGGCGATCAGTTTGGTCATGCCCTACACCCTCTCGATGATCTTTTCTCCGAACAGGCCCTGCGGACGGAACACCAGGAAGATCAGCGCCAGCACATAGGCAAACCAGTTCTCGGTTGCGCCACCGACCATCGGTCCGATTGCGAATTCGAACAGCTTTTCACCCACGCCGATGATCAGACCGCCGACAATGGCACCGGGGATCGAGGTGAACCCGCCCAGCATCAGCACCGGCAGCGCCTTGAGTGCGATCAGCGACAGTGAAAACTGGACCCCCGATTTGGTGCCCCACATGATGCCCGCGACCAGAGCAACGAACCCGGCCACCGACCAGACCATGACCCAGATGAAGTTGAGCGATATGCCCACCGACAGCGCCGCCTGATGGTCATCCGCCACCGCGCGCATGGCCCGGCCCTGCTTGGTGTACTGGCTGAACGCCACCAGAGCGGCCACCAACAGCGCCGCAATGATCGTTGCCACGATGTCCAGATTGTCGATGAAGAAGCCGTAGTCGAAGATGTTATAGGTGGTCTCGTCAATCCACAGGTTGATCCCTTGTGGCAGGCCCACATCCAGCGGCTTGATCTCGGACCCCCACATCAGGTCGGCCACGCCTTCAAGGAAGTACGCCAGACCAATGGTCGCCATAAACAGAATGATCGGTTCCTGCCCCACCAGATGGCGCATGACGAACCGCTGCACGGCCCAGGCCAGCAACACCATCACACCCATCGTCAGAATGATCGCGAACAGCGCGGGCACATTCCACCCGAAATAATGGATATGGGTGCCGAAAGTCGCGTTGATCAGATGGGCAAACGGCACCTGCCCATTCATGATCCCGACCAGCGTCATTGCCGCAAACAGGGCCATAACCCCTTGCGCATAATTGAAAATACCGGACGCCTTGTAGATCAGCACAAAGCCCAGCGCGACCAGCGCATAGAGCACCCCGGCCATCAGACCATTGAGGATGACCTCCATCGCGAAGATAAGTTGTTCAGGCATGCCAGCCCCTCCCCAATTCTGCCCAGAGCTTAATCATGGCTGACCCCCAGATAGGCGTCGATGACTTCCTGGTTGTTGCGCACCTCATCGGGTGTGCCGTCGCCGATCTTCTTGCCGTAATCCATCACGACCACCCGGTCGCTCAGATCCATCACAACGCCCATATCGTGCTCGATCAGGGCAATCGTGGTCCCGAACTCATCATTCACATCGAGGATAAAGCGGCTCATGTCCTCTTTCTCTTCGACGTTCATGCCCGCCATCGGTTCATCCAACAGCAGCAGCTTGGGCTCCGCCGCCAGCGCCCGCGCCAGTTCGACGCGTTTTTTCAGGCCATACGGCAAGCGCGACACAGGCGTTTTACGAATGTGCTGAATCTCAAGGAAGTCGATGATCTTCTCGACCGCCTCGCGGTTTTGCACCTCTTCCGCTTCGGCCTTGCCGCGCCAGATCGCCTGCTGGAGGATGTTGGTCTTCATAAAGTTCAGACGACCCGTCATCACGTTGTCCAGAACGCTCATACCCTCGAACAGGGCGATGTTCTGAAACGTCCGCGCGATTCCCTGCTGGGCGACTTCAAATGGCCGCATCGGCGGGCGTCTGGACCCATGGAACCAGACCTCGCCTTCCTGCGGAACATAGAAGCCCGAGATCACGTTCAGCATCGAGGATTTCCCGGCGCCGTTCGGCCCGATGATGGCGCGGATCTCGCCCTCGCGGATATCGAACGAGATATCCTTGATCGCCACCACACCGCCAAAGCGCAGAGTGATGTTCTTCATTTCCATCACCACACCGCCGATCTTGCGACCGTCTTCGGTGACATATCCTTCGGAATTATCCAGCATCGGTCACTCCCTGACTTGCGCGAAAACGGGACGGCGGGCGGGGCGATGACCGCAGGTCGAGCGGCGCTCGTACGGCCCTCATTCTGCGGCAACCTTGTGTTGGGCGACGGGAACAACCGGCGCGTCAACGATCTCCAGCGTCGCCGAGATCGATCCCTTGCGACCATCCTCATAGGTCACCTCGGTCGTGGTCGAAACCGCCTTGGACCCGTCATAAAGCGCGGCAATGATGTCGCTGAACTTGTCCTCGACAAACCCGCGCCGCACCTTGCGGGTCCGGGTCATCTCGCCATCATCGGCATCCAGTTCCTTGTGCAGCACCACAAAGCGGTGCACCTGACAACCCGATAGCATCTCGTCAGCGGCGACCGACTTGTTCACCTCTTCCACATGGGCCTTGATCGTCTCTAACACGCGCGGATGTCCCGCCAGTTCCTGATACGAGGCATAGGCCACGTTGTTGCGTTCGGCCCAGTTGCCGACCGCGGTCAGATCGATATTGAGGAAGGCCACGCAACGATCCTTGCCATTGCCGAACAGCACCGCCTCCAGAATATCCGGATAGAACTTCAGCTTGTTCTCGACATATTTCGGCGCGAACATCGACCCGTCTGCCATCTTGCCCACGTCCTTGGCGCGGTCGATGATCCGCAGATGACCCGAGCTTTCCTCGATGAACCCCGCGTCGCCCGTGGCCACCCAGCCTTCAGGGTCCTTGGTCGATGCGGTCGAGTCCGGGTTCTTGAAATATTCGACGAACACACCGGGCGAGCGGTAATGTATCTCGCCCTTGTCGTCGATCCTGATCTCGACATCGGGGGCCGGGACGCCAACGGTGTCGGCGCGCACCTCGCCGTCGGGCTGGACGGTGATGAACACGGTCGCCTCGGTTTGGCCGTACAACTGTTTCAGGTTGATGCCTAAAGAGCGATAGAAATCAAAGATCTCCGGCCCGATCGCCTCACCCGCCGTATAACCCACCCGAAAGCGCCCATATCCCAGCGTGTCTTTGAGCGGCCCGTAAACCAACAGATTGCCCAGCGCATATTTCACCTTGTCGCCCAAGCTCACCGGCTTGCCATCCAGCAACCGGCCGCCGACCTTGTTGGCATGCGCCATGAAGTAGTGGAACATGCGCTGCTTGAGCTTGCTGGCATCCACCATTCGGATCATCACATTGGTCAGCTGGGTCTCGAAGACCCGCGGCGGCGCGAAGAAATAGGTCGGCCCGATCTCGCGCAGGTCGGTCATCATCGTGTCGGCGCTTTCGGGGCAGTTCACGCAGAACCCGCACCAATAAGCCTGACCGATGGAAAAGATGAAATCCCCGACCCAGGCCATCGGCAGATAGGACAGGATGTCCTCGTTGCGGGTCAGGTGGTCGAATTCGGCTGAGTTCTTGGCACTTTCGATCACGTTGCGGTTTGACAGCACCACGCCCTTGGGCTTGCCCGTGGTACCCGAGGTATAAAGCATCACGCAGGTGTCGTCATAGGTGATCTCGCCGATGCGCCTGTCCAGTTCGGCGTCGAAACGCGCATGACCGGCGCTGCCCTCGGCCTTGATGTCGTCAAGGGCATTCATCTGGCTGTGGTCGTATTTCCGCATACCGCGCTTGTCGGTATAGAGGATGTGTTTGACCTGATGCAGGTTTTCTTGAATCTCGATGACCTTGTCGACCTGTTCCTGATCGCCGCAGACGACATATTTCGCCCCGCAATGCTCCAGCACATAGGCCATCTCTTCGGCAACCGCGTCTTGATAGAGAGGGACCGGAATAGCACCGACCATCTGCGCCGCAACCATTGACCAGTAATGTGCCGGACGGTTGCGCCCGATTACGGCGATGTGGTCGCCCTTTTCAACGCCAAGTTCAAGAAATCCAAGCGCCAGCGCGCGGATCTCGGCGACCGTTTCCGCCCAGGTCCAGCATTGCCAGATCCCGAATTCCTTTTCGCGGTAAGCCGGGGCATCCCCGAACTGCGTCGCATTGCGATGTAGCAGCGCCGGAAGGGAGTGCATCCCTTCGGCGCCCGACTGCGTCTGAGCCAATTCTATCTCTCCTCCCCATCCGGCCCCGGTTCGGGCCGGAACGGCGTCGCCGGGTCAGACCGGAACGCTGTTGCCCCGATTAAGGACAAGGAGGACGATCAGCGTCAACTTTTTCGTGATGTTTTCTCAATTCTTACGAATTGTAACAATGGAGGGGTGATCGTCTGATCCTGTTTCAAACCGCATATTCTAGTCGTGTTTTGTATTTTAACTGTCCGCTTTCAAACAGTCTTGGGCCAATGGGCGTGCCAATACACATTGGCAAATGAACAAGGAGCTTGGCATGACAACGCGAGGCAATTGCCTGTGCAAAAATACGAAATGGGAGTTTATCGGGGATGTGACATGGGCGTGCTACTGCCATTGCGATGATTGCCGTCGAAACTGTGCCGCACCCATAGTTGCATGGTTGGGTGTTCCACTTCGGAACTTCAAATGGACTGCCCAAGCACCCAAAACACTGGAAAGCTCAAAAGGTGTATTTCGGCATTTCTGCCGCGATTGTGGTTCTCCAGTTGGTTTTGAAGCAGACCATTACCCTGGCGGGATGCATTTATATGCCGCTTCAATGGAATACCCAGAGGACTTTGTTCCGACCTTCCACGTCAACTACCAAAGCAAACTTCCATGGCTGCGTATCGAAGACGGTCTGAAGAAGTACGAGGGCACACTCCTTCACGCCCCAGAGGATTTGAGTGCTTATGACGATTAGGCCGCTTCAGGGTCTAAGTAGCGCCTAAAGCCAATCCCGTAAAATCGGAATCAGCGGCACATCGGCAGCCGGCATCGGGTAGTTCCGCAGATCTTTCGCGCGCACCCATTTCAGCGCCTGACCCTCTTTCGACTGCGGGATGCCGTCCCATTTGCGGCAGGCAAACAGCGGCATCAGCAGGTGGAAATCGTCATAGCTGTGGCTGGCAAAGGTCAGCGGCGCCAAGCACGAGGCCCAGGTGTCGATGCCCAGTTCCTCGTGCAACTCGCGGATCAGGGCGGCCTCGGGGGTTTCGCCCGGCTCGATCTTGCCGCCGGGGAATTCCCACAGTCCGGCCATGGATTTGCCTTCGGGACGTTGGGCCAGCAGCACGCGGCCCTCGATGTCGATCAGGGCGACAGCAGAGACTAACACGGTTTTCACGAGCGATAATCCGCGTTGATCTCGATATAGCCGTGGGTCAGATCACAGGTCCAGACGGTGGATTTCCCCTCGCCCAGCCCCAGATCAACGGCAATCACCAAATCCTGGCCTTTCATGTATTCGGCGGCGTCCTCTTCGCGGTAGTTGGGACTGACCCAGCCGTTCTCGGCCACAAGAATATCACCGAAGGAAATGCTGAGCTTGTCGCGATCGGCCGCCGCGCCCGACTTGCCGATGGCCATGACAATACGGCCCCAGTTCGGGTCCTCACCGGCGATGGCGGTTTTCACCAGAGGGGAGTTGGCGATGGCCAGACCGTGGGTCTTGGCGTCAGCGTCCGAGGCGGCTCCGGTCACGCGGATTTCCACGAATTTCGTAGCGCCTTCCCCGTCACGCACCACTTGTTGCGCAAGGTCCAGCATCACCGTTTCCAAAGCCCCTGCGAAAGCGGCATCGCCGGTGACATCAACGCCCGAAGACCCCGTCGCACACAGCAGCAGACTGTCCGATGTCGAGGTGTCGCTGTCCACAGTGATGCAGTTGAAGGTGCGATCTGTCTGGGCACTCAGCATTTCCTGCAACGCCGATTGCTCAACCCGTGCGTCGGTGAAGATATAGACCAGCATCGTCGCCATGTCTGGCGCGATCATTCCAGAACCCTTAGCAATCCCTGCAATAGAGACTGTTTTGCCACCGATTTCGACCTGTGCGCTCGCCCCTTTCGGGAACGTGTCCGTCGTCATGATCGCCCGCGCGGCGTCTTCGATTGCATGGCGGCTGAGGCCGGATTTCAACGCCTCAAGCTGCGAGATGATGCGATCATGCGGCAGCGGTTCACCGATGACACCGGTGGATGAGGTAAAGACCCGTTCGACCGGGACACCGGTCGATTTGGAAACGGCCTGCGTCACCTCGGCAACCGATGTCTGGCCATAATGCCCGGTAAAGGCGTTGGCGTTGCCCGAGTTCACAAGGATCGCCGCAGGTCCATCGCTGGGGCCGCCGATTTTCTCCTGACAATCCAGAACCGGTGCCGCGCGGGTGGCCGAGCGGGTGAAGACACCCGCCACCGACGTGCCCGGATCAAGAACAGCCAGCATGACATCCGTGCGACCCTGATAGCGCACACCCGCTTCGACGGTGGCAAAACGCACACCGTCAATCGCAGGCAGTTCAGGGAAAGACGCCGGCGCCAGCGGCGAAACCTTCGTGATCGTGGCCACTGGTCTTTACTCCTGAATCAGGTCCAGCTGGCGCATGATCTCGGGGCCTGCGCCTTCCAGCGCGGGGCGTTCGATCTGTGCCTGCTGCGTCAACTCGTCGATCCGCGCCTGAATGGCATCTTGCTGGATCGTTTGGGCCAGCTCATCGCGCACCGCGTCCAGTTCGGGGGCTTCGGTTTTGCGCTTGTCGTTCAGCTTGACCAGATGCCAGCCAAATTGTGTTTGCACCGGATCCGACACCTGCCCTTTTTCCAGCGCGATCACTGCTGCCTCGAATTCAGGTACCATCTGGCCTTTTCCGAACCATCCCAGCGCGCCACCATTCGGGCCGGACGGACCGGTCGAGTTCTCGCGGGCAAGTTCCGCAAAGTCGGCGCCATCATCAAGCTGTGCCTTGAGCGCTTTGGCTTCTTCTTCCGATTCCACCAGAATATGGCTGGCGTCGAATTCGTCTTCACCCGCAAAATCATTGAAACGCGCATCGTAAGCGGCCTGAATGGCTTCCTCTGTGACGACATCGTTGGTCAGGGCCGCCACCGTCTGAACCGCCTGAAGCGACCGCTTTTCATTGTCGAGTGTCAGCGCGTTTTGCTTGCTCAGGCCGTCCTGTTGCTGTCCCAGCAATTGCTGCTGGATCAGCTGTTCCAGAACGAAATCGAACAGCACGTCGTCTTCCGCCTGTTGATATTGCGGTGGCAGAGAAGCGACGGTGGCGATCACGTGACCCAATGTGATCTCATCCCCGTTTACCCGAGCGACCACCGTCGACGCATCCGGCTGGGTTTCGGCGGCCAGCGGCAGGGCCATCACGGCGGCCAGGGCCAGCGATGGCAGAAAAGTGAGACCTTTGGGCATTGAATCATCCTATTTTCTTGCCGCGACAGGGCGCGGCGTTGACACTCTGGAACCTGCCGCTTACATCGCTTTGAAGCCTTGGACAGGGCCGCCTTTCACCCCCCGTATCTATGGGTTGCGCGCAAGGTGGGCAAGCCTGTCGCAACCACGAAAAGAACAGATCCTCTGGAGTGAACATGCTGGGACTCGGAACGCTCGCCAAAAAGGTGTTCGGAACACCGAACGACCGCAAGATCAAGGCGACCCGCCCTCTGGTCGAAAAGATCAATGCGCTGGAGCCAGAGTTTGAAAAGCTTTCAGATCAAGGTCTGATCGACAAGACCGAAGACCTGCGCAAGCGCGCACTGGATGGGGAAAGCCTGGACGACCTGCTGCCCGAGGCCTTTGCCAACGTACGCGAAGGCGCCAAGCGCGCACTTGGCCTGCGGGCCTTTGACGTGCAGCTGATGGGCGGCATTTTCCTGCATCAGGGCAACATCTCGGAAATGAAGACGGGCGAAGGCAAGACTCTGGTCGCCACCTTCCCGGCCTATTTGAACGCGCTGACCGGCAAGGGCGTGCATGTCGTCACGGTGAACGAATACCTGGCCAAACGTGACGCGGAATGGATGGGCAAGGTGTTTGCGGCCGTAGGCATGACAACTGGTGTGATCTGGTCCGGCCAGCCCGACGCGGAAAAACTGGCCGCGTATTCCTGTGACATCACGTATGCCACCAACAATGAGCTGGGCTTTGACTATCTGCGCGACAACATGAAGGCGGATCTGGAGCAGGTTTACCAGAAACATCACAACTTTGCGATTGTGGACGAGGTTGACTCGATCCTGATCGATGAAGCGCGGACGCCGCTGATCATCTCGGGTCCTGCGCAGGACCGGTCGGATCTGTACACCGCCATTGATGCCCTGATCCCGACGCTGAGCGATGATCATTACACCCTGGACGAAAAATCGCGCAATGTGACCTTTACCGATGAAGGCAACGAATTTCTTGAGGCACAGTTGCTTCAGGCCGGCCTGATTCCCGAAGGCCATTCCCTGTATGATCCGGAAAGCACCACCGTCGTGCATCACGTCAACCAGGCGCTGCGTGCACACAAGCTGTTCCAGCGCGACAAGGATTACATCGTGCGCGACGGCAACGTCGTTCTGATCGATGAATTCACCGGCCGCATGATGCCGGGGCGTCGCCTGTCCGAAGGTCTGCATCAGGCGATCGAAGCCAAGGAAAAGGTTCAGATCCAGCCGGAAAACGTCACATTGGCAAGCGTGACATTCCAGAACTATTTCCGCCTGTACGACAAACTGAGCGGCATGACCGGCACCGCGTTGACCGAAGCCGAAGAATTTGCCGAGATCTACGGTCTGGGCGTGGTCGAAGTTCCGACCAACCTGCCGATTGCCCGTATCGACGAAGATGATCAGGTCTATCGTACGGCCGCCGAAAAATACAATGCGATGATCGCCGAGACGAAAAAGGCGCAGGAAAAGGGCCAGCCGGTTCTGCTGGGGACCACGTCGATCGAGAAATCCGAACTGCTGAGCCAGCTGCTGACCAAGGAAGGTATCAAGCACAACGTTCTGAACGCTCGCCAGCACGAACAAGAGGCACAGATCGTTGCCGATGCCGGTCGTCTGGGCGCGGTAACCATCGCCACCAACATGGCCGGTCGCGGCACCGACATTCAGCTTGGCGGCAATGTCGAGATGAAGGTGCTGAAAGCGATTGCCGAGAATCCAGACGCGGATCCGTCCGAGCTGCGGGCCGCCGAAGAAGCACGCCACGCCGAAGAAAAAGAAAAGGTTCTGGCTGCTGGCGGTCTTTACGTCATGGCGTCGGAACGCCACGAAAGCCGCCGGATCGACAACCAGTTGCGCGGTCGTTCCGGCCGTCAGGGCGACCCGGGCCGAACGGTATTTTACCTGAGCCTCGAGGATGACCTGATGCGCATCTTCGGCTCGGAACGGCTGGACAAGGTATTGACCACGCTGGGCATGAAAGAAGGCGAGGCGATCATTCACCCCTGGGTGAACAAGTCGCTGGAACGCGCGCAGTCCAAGGTCGAAGGCCGCAACTTTGACATGCGCAAGAACGTTCTGAAGTTCGACGACGTGATGAACGACCAGCGGAAGGTGATCTTCAGCCAGCGCCGCGAAATCATGTCTGCGAACGACCTGTCCGAGATCGTCTCGGATATGCGCGAACAGGTGATTGACGACCTGATTGACGAATACATGCCGCCGAAATCCTATGCGGATCAGTGGGATACCGAGGTCCTGCACGAGGCGATAAAGGACAAGCTGAACATGGACGTCCCGGTTCAGGACTGGGCCGCCGAAGAAGGCGTGGATGACGAGCAGGTGCGCGAACGTCTGATCAAGGCTGCGGATGAGATGATGGCGCAGAAGGCCGTCGCCTTTGGCCCTGAAAACATGCGCAACATCGAAAAACAGGTTCTGCTTCAGACCATCGACAGCAAATGGCGCGAGCATCTGCTGACCCTGGAACATCTGCGCTCGGTCGTTGGGTTCCGCGGTTATGCCCAGCGCGATCCGCTGAACGAATACAAGAACGAAAGCTTCCAGCTGTTCGAAAGCATGCTGGATTCCCTGCGCGAGACCGTGACACAGCAATTGTCACGCGTACGTCCGCTGACCGAAGAAGAACAGAAAGAAATGCTGGCGCAGATGGCAGGGCAGCAGGCTCAGGCGCAGGAGGCCGTGGACAAGGCCGCGAAACAGGCCGAAGCCAAGGCCGAGGCTGCGGCTTCGGGCGATGCGCTTCCCGGGTTCGACGAAAGCGATCCATCGACCTGGGGGAACCCGTCGCGAAATGATCCCTGCCCGTGTGGCTCGGGCAAGAAGTTCAAACACTGCCATGGCCGACTGACCTAACGTCACCCGCCGAATCCACAATGTGTTCGTCTCGCGGCCACAAATTGGCCGTGATTCGTGGCGAATGTGCGATTTGCTCCTTCAACTGGGGAGGGTGTCTTGTTTGTAGTTCGAAACTACGTGACCATGTGCGGCACGGTCGCTTGTGCTTTGGGCATAGGCTACCTGATGCAGAACGGACCAACCGCGCAGCCGGCGAACGCGGGGGATAGTGTTGATGTTGCCTCGGCATCTCAGCAATCTTCGGTTTTGTCGCGGTTGGATGCTATCGTACTGACTTCGGCTTCGGCGTCTGACGCAGATTCCGGGGCGGCAGCGCCCGAACCTCGCGCAGTTCCGTCAGCCCCGAAAACGACGGATTGCAACATCAGCGCGCGCGCCGTCGCCGTCCCCGGCGCCATGGCACAGCTGTCGCTGCGGGCACCCTGCCACCGAAACGAACGCGTTGAAATTCATCACAGCGGCCTGACGGTCAGCCAGAACACCGACGATTCCGGCGCCTTGGACATGACCATTCCGGCACTGTCGGAATACGCGATTTTCCTGATCTCGTTCGAAGATGAAACGGGTACGGTCGCCACCACTCACGTGACCGACATTGCCGAATATGACCGCGTCGTCCTGCAATGGCAGGGTGAAACCGAGTTGCAGATTCACGCGCTGGAATTCGGGGCAAGCTATGGCAGCAGCGGCCACGTGTGGGATGATTCCTCGGAAAATGGCGCAGGAGAGGTTCTGCGCCTGGGCCAGACGGGTCTGGGTCGTGCCAAGAATATCGAAGTATATTCCTTTCCGACGGGCGCGTCGGATCGGTCCGGCAGCATCGACCTGACGGTCGAAGCCGAAGTGACCGAATCCAACTGCGGGCAAACGCTGAATGTGCAGGCGCTGGAACTTCTGTCAGATAGCCGCCTGCGGTCGCGCGACATGTCCCTGACCCTGCCGGATTGTTCACAGGCCGGTGAGTTTCTGGTGTTGAATAATCTGCTCTCAGACCTGACAATTGCGGCAAAGTAATCCGCAGGCAGGCTCGACTCTCTTATGACTTTCTTTCGTGCGGCTGTGACCGCGCTGTTAACCGTTGCAGGTGCGACCTGTGCAGTGGCGCAGGACATCACGCTGACGTCTCATGACGGCAAGGTCGAAGTAACAGGCAACCTGCTGGGCTTTGACGGCGAATTCTACCGCGTCGATACGCAGTTCGGTGAGTTGACCGTTGATGGCTCGGGCGTCACCTGCGACGGACCTGCATGCCCCAGCCTGACGGATTTCGTAGCCGAGTTGTGGTTTTCCGGATCGTCTGTCATGGCCGAAACGGTCCTGCCCGCCCTGATCATCGGGTTTGCGCGGCAGGAAGATCTGACCGCAACGCCTGCCCGCGTGGATTCGGACACCTTCGTCTATGAACTTTTTCAGTCAGGCCGTGACGCCCCGTTGGCGCGGTTCTACTTTGACGTTGGGACCACGGATCGTGGATTCGCCAAGCTGATCGAAGACCAGACAGATATCGTGATGGCCCTGCGCGAAGTACGCGAGGCAGAGCGGGATGCAGCCGAAGCCGCGGGGCTGGGTGATTTGAAACGGGCCCGGCGATCCAGGGTTGTTGCATTGGACGCCATGGTTCCGGTGGTGGCGCCCGATAGTGTGATGCGTCAGATTTCGCTGGCCGATTTGGCGCGCATTCTGTCAGGTGAAGTGAAGAACTGGGTGGACCTGGGCGGGCCGGATGCTCCGATCGCCTTGCATGTGCCGGATCCGGGTTCGGGGCTGGCGCAGGCTGTCGAGGATCAGGTATTGAAGACCGCTGGTGTGGAACTGACCGATACCGCAATTCGTCACACTCGAACAAGCGACCTGACCAAGGCCGTGGCCAAAGACCCGTTTTCCATCGGAATCGCCAGCAAGGCGACAGCCGGCGATACCCGCGCCCTGCCGTTGACCGGAGGGTGTGGGCATCCGCTGACCGCAACCCGTCAATCGATCAAGACCGAAGATTATCCGCTGAATCTGCCGATGTTCCTGTATCTGCCCGAACGCCGCCTGCCGCGGATCGCACGGCAGTTTCTGGCCTTTAGTCTAAGCCCCGGGGCCCAGATGGCCATTCGTGACGCAGGTTATGTGGATCAGTCGCCTGAAACCTTGCCGGTTGGCGTACAAGGCGACCGGCTTGCCAATGCCATCGCCACCGGAGGGCCCGAAGTTGGGCTGGACGAGCTTCAGCGCATGATCGAAACCCTGCGCCCGCTGTCGCGCCTGTCCCTGTCGGTTCGGTTCGAGCCCGGATCATCCCGTCCGGATGCGCAGTCACGCTCCAATATTCAGCAACTGGCACATATGCTTGACGCCGGAACACTGAAGGCACGCAAGCTGGTGTTTGCCGGCTTCAGCGACGGGGATGGCGGGGCCGCCACCAACGCCCGCATTGCCCTGCGGCGTGCACAGACCGTACGAAACGCGGTTCTGGCCGCGGCCGAGACATCGATATCAGACAGTATCGAGGTGGTCGCGGAAGGGTTTGGCGAGGCAATGCCGATGGCCTGTGACGACACCGAGTGGGGCCGCAAGGTCAACCGCCGGGTTGAAATCTGGGTGCAGTGAAGCTCACAGATACCCTTCGGACCGAAAGCTCAACTCGGTCGATTTTCCTATGATCAGGTGGTCGTGCAGGGTCAGACCCAGGGCCGAACAGGCATCCTGAATACGGTTGGTCATGTCGATATCCGACTGCGAGGGCGTCGGATCACCCGACGGGTGGTTGTGCACCAGAATCAGGGCCGAGGCATTCAGTTCCAGCGCTCGTTTGGCAACCTCGCGCGGGTAAACCGGCACGTGATCCACGGTGCCTTTGGCCTGTTCCTCATCCGCGATCATTACGTTCTTGCGATCCAGATAGAACACGCGAAACTGTTCGATCTCACGATGCGCCATGGTGGTGTGGCAATAATCCAGCAGCGCATCCCAGCCCGAGATCACATGCCGCTGCATCACCCGGGCGCGGGCCATCCTGTGGGCGCAGGCCTCAAGAATTTTCAGGTCGGTAACCACGGTATCGCCAACGCCCTTGATCTGGCGCAGCCGTTCCTCGGGCGCGGTCAGGACACGATTGAAATCACCAAAAGTGTCCATCAACGCCCGCGCCAGTGGCTTCACATCCTGCCGGGGAATGGATCGGAACAGGACCAGTTCAAGCAGTTCGTAATCCGGCATCGCCGCCGATCCGCCGGTCATGAACCGTTCGCGCAGCCGCTTGCGGTGGTCTTTTATGTAGGAGGGTAGCCGACCAGAGGGCAGCGGCTGCGCCGGGGCTTCGTCCGTATCAAACAGCATCGGGGCTTCGGCAAAGGCGTCCTGTGTCATGAGCGCACCCTGACCCAGAATCGGTTTCTGATTGGTTAACGCACCTCACCCGCCATGCGTGCCGTGGCCCGGCGGACAATCATGTGCAGAAGAATCGAGAATACGCCCAGGGTCAGCATCGCGGCAAACATGAGATCGGTCTTGGCACGTCCATTGGCCAGCAGCATCAGGTATCCCAACCCCTGCGACGAGCCGACCCATTCGCCGATCACCGCTCCGATCGGGGCATAGACCGCCGCCAGCCGCATCCCCGACGCCAGCGACGGCAGAGCGGCCGGAATACGGATATGCCACAATACGGCGCGCTTGCTGGCCTGCATCGTTCGGGCCAGATCCAGATACCCCGAAGGGGTGCGCATAAGCCCGTCAAAAAAGGATGAGGTGATCGGGAAATAGATGATCAACACCGCCATGGCGACCTTGGACCACAGCCCATAGCCCAACCACAGCGTCAGCAACGGCGCCAATGCGAATACCGGCAGAGCTTGCGTAAACACGAGCATCGGCTGCACCAGCACCCGCGCCGCCCGCGAATTCGCCAGTTGCAACGCAGTAACGACACCCAGCAGCGTTCCGCATGCCAGACCGATCACCACTTCGATCGCGGTGATCCAGGTATGCTCTGCGATCACCCAGCGGTTCTGCCACCAGGTTTCGGCCACGACGGCGGGTCCGGGCAGGATGAACTTCGGCAACCCGGTCAGGGTCACGATGCCCTGCCAGATCAGCAAGGCAAACAAAGTTGCGGCCAATGCAGAAAAATACTTCATGCCGCGCCCTCGCGGAGAAGACGCAGCAAGGCACCCTGGGTTTCCAATGTCTCCAGATCATCCACGCGGCGCGGGGCCGGGGCCCGGGGCGGATCGCAGGGCGTCAATCCGTGCTCCGTCATCACCACGATGGATTGCCCCAGACGCGCGGCCTCTGCGGGATCATGGGTCACAAGAAGGACGGTTCGACCGTGCAATGCTTCGGCGGCCAGATCCTGCATGTCAGCGCGGGTGCGGGCATCAAGGGCCGAAAAGGGCTCGTCCAGCAAAACAACGGGGCGATCTTCCATCAGCGTCCGGGCCAGGGCGACACGCTGACGTTGCCCGCCGGACAACGCGCTAGGCTTCTTGTTCATGTGATCCTGCAACCGCATACGCTTGATCAGGCGGTCGCGTCGATCAAGATCCACGGTTTCCCCGCGCAGACGCGCACCCAGCGAGACATTCTGCGCGACAGTTGCCCAAGGCAAAAGAAGATCGTCCTGCGCCATGTATGCGACACGCTCAGCCACAGGCAAGCCATCACTGGCCGTGATCCGCCCGGCGAAGACAGCCCCGGTCTCGAGCCCCGCAATCAACCTCAGAACCGTGGTTTTTCCCACGCCCGAACCGCCCAGCAGGCATGTCCACGCCCCGGCCCCTAGGGTCAGGGACAACGGCGCAAACAGGGTCGCGCCGTCGATCGTGGCAGTGCCGTTGATGGTCAGTTCGGGCGCAGGTGTCATGGCGTCAAACCCATCTGCCAGAAGTCGACTTCAAGCTCTGTCGCCTTGCGGAAGGTCTTGCACAGTCTATCCCAGCGTGGCGACCCTGGAAAATCAGCCCCAATACGTCTTGTTAGAGCCTGATCCAGCAACTCGCCAACCGCCACACATGCGCCTTGGTAATCCTCGCCGGCATAAGTGTCGATCCAGCCGCGATATGCCTCGGACGTTGCCTCGGCGGATAGGCGCGTACAGATCTCACCATACCCCATGACGCAAGGAACAAGGGCCGCCAGCAGGTCCAGAAGATCTCCGCTGTAGCCTGCTTCCAGGACAAACCGGGTATAGGCCAGATTCTCGTGCCTCTCTGGCGTGGCAAACAACTCTGCCTGCGAGATACCTTCTGCCTCGCAGATACCGATATGCAGTTTCATCTCTTCGCTGATCAAACCGTTCACAGTTCGCGATGCGGCAAGCATTTCTTCATGCGTTTCTGATTTCACCACGGCCAGCGCCCAGGCGCGTGAGAAGTGGATCAGAAACACGTAATCCTGCCGCAGATAGTGCAGAAACGCCTCGCGTGGCAGCGTTCCGTCTTTCATGCCCTCTACGAAGGCGTGGCGGGTATAATCCCGCCACGGCTCCGCCGCAGCATCGCGCATCAGCGCAAAGGCTTTGCCATAATTGCTCATTGCGCGGTCACGTCGATGGTGATGTCACTGACCGGAAGGACGCTGTCGATCATCCCGCTTTCGTTCAGGAAGGTTTCGAACCGGGCATAACGACCGGCATCAAAACCTGCCGGGCGCAGCGCAAAGCGCGGCAGTGTATCGACCCAGGCGCGGGCATTCAGCTCGTCCTGAAGTTCCGGCGAGGTCGCCGCGAAGATTTCCCAGCTTTTTTCCGGATTGTTGACGATATATTGGGTCGCTTTTTCAGTCGCGGCGAGGAACCGGGCGATCTTGTCCTTGTCCATCGTTTCAGGATTGGCGACATAGATCAGTTCATCGTAGGACGGAACGCCCTCTTCCTCAATATAGAAGCAAGTGCCGGGACGACCTTCGATATCCATCTGGTTCAGTTCGAAGTTGCGATATGCGCCAATCACCGCATCCACCTGACCGGTCATCAGCGACGGCGAGAGGGAAAAGTTGACATTGATCAGCTCGACATCGCCCAGCGCAACATCATATTTGCCCAGAACGGTGCCAAGGATGGCTTCTTCGACCCCCGCGACCGAGAAGCCGATTTTTTTACCCTTGAGGTCAGCAGGCGACTTGATCGGCCCGTCTTCCAGCACCAGAAGGCAGTTCAGCGGCGTCGCAACCAATGTGCCGACGCGCTTCAGCGGCAGGCCCTCGTGAATCTGCAAGTGCAATTGCGGCTGGTAAGACACCGCCAGGTCGGCTTGGCCGGCAGCCACCAAACGGGGCGGGGCGGACGGGTCGGCGGGTGGAACGATCTCGACCTCAAGCCCTTGTTCGGCAAAGTAGCCGTTTTCCTGCGCCACGATGATGGGACCGTGGTCAGGGTTGATGAACCAGTCCAGCAGGACGGTCATTTTGTCTTCGGCCCATGCCGGCCCGGCGGCCAGAAGGGCGATGGCTGTCATCAGCTTTTTCATGTCTCGCGTTTCCCTTTTCTTCACGAGGTTGAGGCCGCGACGAGGACAATCTCGCCCGGCCAATCTGGTTGAATCTGTTCGGCGGCACGCCATGCCCGCAAACCGGTGGCACAGCAAAGAGCCAGCCTTTTTCCTTTGTTAGGATCTATTCTTCGCAAATTATCCGGTGAAATGCGCGTCGCGTTCGAATGGATGGGAACAGGGGCTTCCTGCGAACTGCGCAGCTCGATGATCTGATCCGTGTCTTTCAGCTGGCTTGCGGACAGAAAGCGAAAGCAGTTGCCGGGCTCGGGTGCGTCATCAAAGCGAAACCCGGTGCTGCGCAGGGTTCTTGCATCGTATTGAACCAACTGCCCAAGGGGCGAGGGATCAAGTCCAAGGATCAAGCTGAGCGCCATCTGCGCCTGCATCGCCCCCATCACGCCAACCACGGGGCCCAAAACCCCCGCAGTGGCGCAACTGGCGCCACTGTCCGGTGCATCGGGAAACACAGCGCGCAGCGACGGGCCCCCGCCGCAGAACCCGCCCACATAACCCGAAAGCCCCAGCACCGAGGCGCTGATCAAAGGCTTGCCCTGCGCCAGACACGTGTCCGACAGGATGTAGCTGGCTGCGTAGCTGTCGGCACAATCCAGAATGATATCGGCTTGCGACACCGAGCCAGGCGCATTTTCACTGGTCAGAGCCTGATTCAGACCGATGACATCAGTTTCACCATTCAGCGCGCGGCAGCGCGCCTCGGCGGTTTCCGCCTTGGAGTGCCCGCAATCGGCCTCGGAGAAAAACGTTTGACGGTGCAGGTTGGACAGATCGACGGTATCACCGTCCATGACCGTAATCCGCCCCACCCCGGCCCCTGTTAAAAGTGGCAGAACCGGTGCAGCCAGACCGCCCGCACCGACGACCAGAACACGGGCCGCCGACAGGCGTGCCTGCCCCTGCGCCCCGACTTCGGGCAAAAGCGTCTGGCGGGCATATCGGCTCATCGTGTGACCTCGATCCACGCGCGCACCCGTGCTTCGGGGTCGGGGTTCAGTGTGATATCCGTGACCGCCGAGACGATGTCCGCCCCGGCCTTCAGCACACCGGTCGCGCGCTCGACACTCATCCCGCCAATACCGACCAAGGGAATATCACCAACCCGCGCCTTCCATTCCGTTACGCGGGGCAGGCCCTGCTGATGCCATTTCATCTTTTTCAGAATGGTGGGGTAGACCGGGCCCAATGCCACGTAATCGGGATCCATGGCCAGCACACGCTCAAGCTCATCATCGTCATGGGTGGAAACGCCCAGTTTCAGACCCGCTTTTCGGATGGCTTTCAGGTCGGCGTCGTCCAGATCTTCCTGCCCCAGATGGATCCAGTCGCAGCCCAGATCGATCGCGTGTTGCCAATAGTCATTGACCACCAGAACCGTCCCATGGTCGCGGCACAATTCGCGTGAGACGGCAATCTGGTCGCGCACCGCATCGTCTGGCTGATCCTTGATGCGCAGCTGCACCAGTTTGACACCCAGCGGCAACATCCGCCGCAGCCAGTCCGAGTGATCAAAGATCGGATAGAAACGGTCCAGCGTCATGACAGGAAGGCCTTTCCAACAACAGGGGTAGAGGGTTCCGCCATATCGCGCGGCTCGATCGGGTCGGCCTGATGGGCCAATTGCCCGGCAAGGGTTGCCTGCGCCATTGCCTTGGCCATCAGAACCGGATCTCCGGCACGGGCCACAGCGGTGTTGAGCAGAACCGCGTCAAAGCCCAGCTCCATCGCGCGGGCCGCGTGGCTGGGCAAACCGATACCGGCATCCACCACCAGGGGAATGTCAGGAAATTCGGCCCGCATCGCACGCAGGGCGTATTCGTTGTTCAGCCCTCGTCCTGACCCGATCGGTGCGCCCCAGGGCATGAGCACCTCGCATCCCGCTTCCAACAGGCGTTCGCCCACGATCAGATCATCGGTGGTGTAGGGAAACACCTCGAACCCATCCTCGGTCAGAATGCGGGCGGCTTCTACCAGTTGGAAAACGTCCGGTTGCAGACTGTCCGTATGTCCGATGAGTTCCAGCTTGATCCATCGGGTCTCGAACACTTCGCGGGCCATATGGGCGGTCGTAACGGCCTCTTTCACCGTATGGCAACCGGCCGTATTGGGCAGGATCAGAACTCCCAATTCGCGGATCATGTTCCAAAAGGTCTGGCCTGCACCCGCTTCGCGCCGCAAGGATACAGTGGCAACGCCTGCACCGCTTTCGCGAAACGCCTGTTCCAGAATGGCCGGGCTTGGATATTGCGCCGTGCCCAGCATCAGCGGGTTGGGCAGTTCAGTGCCGTAAAACGTCTTCATCTTCAGCCCCCCTGCATCGGTGCGACGACCTCGACCCGGTCGCCTTCGGCCAGCTTGTGAGCGACGCGCAGACTTGAGGGCACGAAATCTTCGTTCACGGCGGTGGCCACACGGCCCGAGAAACCGCATTCATCCAACAATTCCGACAGGGTTTCGGCGCGCACCTCGCGCGTCTCACCGTTAAGCACGATCTTCATCGACCATCTCCGAATGTGTGTTGTTCAGCGCCAGATCTGCAACACCCCGCGCCAGCGCCGGTGCCAGCAGATATCCGTGGCGATAAAGCCCGTTGGCATAGATCGTCCGGCCCAAACGCCGGATGCGCGGCAAGTTGTCGGGAAAGGCGGGGCGCAGATCGACGCCTATCTCCAACACTTCGGCTTCGCCAAAAGCCGGGTTCACGGCATAGGCCGCGCTGAGCAATTCCAGCATCGAACGGGCGGTAATGCGGCTGCTGTCCTCGGATTCGATCATGGTCGCACCCAACATATAGACACCGCCGCCGCGCGGAACGATATAAAGCGGCATCCGCGGGTGCAGCAAACGAACCGGGCGCGTCAGTTCCACGTCAGGGCATCGTATGACCAGCATCTCACCCTTCACGCCGCGCAGATCATGCAGGTATTCGCGGGCGTGAAGGCCACGGCAGTCAATTGCTTTTTCCAACTGAGCGGGCGCCAGCTTCCGGTGGAACGCGACACCCTGGCTTTGCAATTGACGACACAGATCTTGCAGCGCCTGACGCGGATCAACATGGGCTTCGCGTTCGAAGAACAGGCCTTGGCCAAACCCTGCCAGATCAGGCTCTAATTCAGATATTTCTGCCCGTTCGACCTTGGTGAACTCTTTTGTCCGACGCGCAAATCGGCGCAGGTCCGGCACATCACGGGCACTTGCGACAACAAGCGTTCCCCGACGGGTCACTTTGGTACGTTGGGCCCACCATTCAATCGCTGACTGCCCAAGGCGCAGCACCGGTTCTTCCGCGTTTTCATATTCGCACCAAGGTGCCAGCATTCCCCCGGCCCACCACGAACACCCATGCGGGCCCGGTGGCCCGCCGGGGTCGAATATCTGCACTTTTGCACCGCGCGACACCAGTTCGCTGGCAACGGCAAGACCGGCAACCCCTGCCCCTATGACAGACCAAAGCGTCACGAGGGCCAAACCCGGTGGAAATGATGCACCGGGCCGTGCCCAGCGCCGACATTCAACTCATCCGCGCGCGCGATGGCCCCTTGCAGATAGTCATGCGCCTGCGCAACCGCGTCCCTCAGGGTCAGCCCCGTGGCCAAACCGGCGGTGATGGATGACGACAGGGTGCATCCTGTTCCATGGGTGTTTTTCGTATCCTGACGCGGGGCCTGAAACTCGGCCATGACACCCGACCGATCGATCAGCAAATCGTGGCAGATTTCACCTGACCCGTGTCCGCCTTTCATCACGACTGCACCCGCACCCAAGGCGCACAATGCCCGGCCCTGTTCAGCCATCTGCTCACGCGTTTCCCCCGCTGGCATGTTCAGCAAGCACGCCGCCTCAGGCAGATTCGGCGTAAGAACCGTCGCCGTTGGCAACAACACATCGCGCAGCGTCCGGACCGCCTCTTGCGCCAACAGAGCGTCGCCGGATTTGGCGATCATGACCGGATCAAGAACCACGGGACCCTCGAAAGCCGCCAGCCCCCTGGCGACCGTATGAATGATCTCAGGTGTGCCAAGCATGCCGATTTTGACGGCCCTGACGTCAAGATCGTTCAGAACCGCGTCGATTTGAGCGGAAATCACATCCAGCGGAATCCCATGCACCGCGGTGACAGCTTGCGTGTTCTGCGCGGTAACGGCGGTAATGACACTTGCGCCAAAAACACCCAGCGCCGACATTGCCTTCAGGTCAGCCTGAATTCCCGCGCCGCCGCCACTGTCGGATCCTGCTATGGTCAGGGCAATTGCCGCCATGTCGTTGCTCCATCTTCTATGGGCAACGGAGTAGAGAAAACGTCTGTGTTCAAGAGACCGTTCCCTACGCCGGAATTGCCCGGATCAGGTTCGATGGGTTAACGCGGTTGCGTCTCTCAGCCCTGTCAAAGGGCACCCCAACGGTTGAGGCGGACAATCTCAGGGTCGAGGGCCGGAATCAAGACTCAATTTTCCAGATATATTGCCACTTTCAGCTTTCTGCTAAGGCCAAAACTGCATGTAAATGACAGAGGCATGCGAGGCTCTGCCTCGCGCTCCGGGATATTTTGGGCCAGATGAAGAACGGGTCACATGCTTCATCTGGCTGCAAATATCCCGGGGGAGTCGCCCGAAGGGCGGCGGGAGCAGAGCCCCCGTTCCTGGTCGTTCAGCCTTTCATACCGTCCCAGAAAGACTTGACAGACGAGAAAAAGCTTTTTGATTCCGGATGGTTGTCTTCACCCAGATCATCAAACTCGCGCAGCAATTCTTTCTGACGGCTGGTCAGGTTGACCGGGGTTTCCACGGCCAGCTCAATGAACATGTCACCCACACCACCGCCGCGCAACGCAGGCATGCCTTTGCCGCGCAGACGCATTTGCCGACCCGACTGACTTCCGGCCGGAATCTGAACGCGGCCGCGACCGCCATCGATGGTCGGAACCTCGATCGATCCGCCCAGCGCCGCCTTGGCCATGCTGACCGGCACGCGGCAGTAGAGGTTCACGCTGTCGCGTTCGAACAGTTTGTGCTCGGCCACTTCGACGAAAATATACAGATCGCCCGGAGGGCCGCCGCGCATTCCCGCCTCACCTTCGCCTGCCAGACGAATTCGCGTACCGGTTTCGACACCGGCAGGAATGTTCACCGACAAAGCGCGGTCTTTTTCGACCCTGCCGGCCCCCTGACAGGATTTACAGGGGTTCTTGATGATCTGACCCAGCCCCGAACAGGTGGGGCAAGTCCGTTCCACCGTAAAGAAGCCCTGTTGTGCCCGCACTTTCCCCATGCCCGAACAGGTGGGGCAGGATGTGGGTTCAACGCCACCTTCAGCCCCGGTACCTTCGCAGGACGAACACGCCACGGCCGTTGGCACGTTGATGGTTTTTTGCAGGCCCGAGTAGGCTTCTTCCAGCGTCACACGCAGGTTGAAGCGCAGGTCCGAGCCGCGCGCGGCGCGACGCCCGCCGCCACTCCTTTGACCACCCATGAAATCGCCGAACAGGTCGTCAAATACATCCGAAAATGCGCTGGAGAAGTCGCCTTGACCGCCAAAGCCGCCACCGGGGCGGCCACCGCCGCCCATGCCGTTTTCAAATGCGGCATGGCCAAAGCGATCGTAAGCTGCCTTCTTTTCGGCATCACGCAGAACGTCGTAAGCCTCGTTGGCTTCCTTGAACTGCGCCTCGGCATCCGGGTTGTCCTTGTTGCGGTCAGGGTGCAGCTCTTTGGCTTTCCTGCGAAAACCCTTCTTGATCTCATCCGACGAAGCGCCCTTGGACACGCCGAGCACTTCGTAATAGTCGCGCTTTGACATTTGTTATTCCTTCGTGCCGCCGGACGCGGTGCTTTCATTGAGCCTGTACACGCCGTTGGTGTTGTTTGCAAAACTGGCCACGTAACCTGCCTTATTCAAGACCTCGTCAAGCCCGTCATCCGAATGCTTGATTTCTATCAGCAGCACTTCGGGCCAAATCTCCCGCGGTGCGTCTTCGAAAAAAGCGCGCAATACGCGGGTTTCCTGACCTTCGATATCCATTTTCATGGCATCAACCTTGGTCAGCCCGGCATCGCGTATCGCGTCCAACAACGGAATCGCCTGAACGCACAGATCGCCCGACTCGGCAACTTTGGCATGACCCCGATCGCCAAGGTTCGCGGATTCGAACCACACCTCACCCGGTTTGTTGGACAAGGCCTTGTCGCAATGGATGACCTCACTGACTTGATTGGCAGCCAGATTGGTACCAAGGCGAGCCTTGTTGACCGGATCCGGTTCAACAACCAGTGTTTTCAGGTTGCGCCCCAACTTCTGCGCAACTGATCTGACCCACAGGGTGTACAGCCCGACATTTTCACCGGCGTCGACAAAGACATAATCGCCAGAGCCCTGCGACATATGGTTGGCCAGCGATTGACGCTCATCCAGATCAAAGAACTGCGAGCCGGTTATGACGCGACGTTCGGCCCAGTTGTCAGATGGGTACAATCGGCATTTCTGTCCGCCAAACACCTCAACATCGTAAGGCTCTCGCTGAGAGGCCATTACTATCCTGCGAATTCCGGACGACATCCATTGACGCGGCATGCCCTCAGACCACCGGCGCAATATTTCCATCCGATGTGAGAGAGCGTAGGTGCCAAAAGAAGGTTTCGGAGACGCGTGCTGCATGGTCAAGACCGTTCCGGCAGGCCCGAACCAGGCCTGCCGGAACCGATTAACGCGTTAGGCGCGCTTGTCGTCGTCGAGGTCTTCGAACTCGGCGTCGACGATGTCATCGTCGCCTGGTGCAGCGTCTGCGGCAGCAGGTTCCTCTTCGCCTTCTTCGGCTTGCGCCTTATAGATGGCTTCGCCCAACTTCATCGCGGCTTCGGTGACGTTCTGGATGCCCGACTTGATCTTGTCGGCATTTTCGGTTTCCAGCTCGTCCTTCAACGCGGCGATCGCCAACTCGATGGCTTCGATCGTGGTCGGGTCGACCTTGTCGGAATGCTCTTCCATCGACTTTTCGGTCGAATGGATGAGGCTTTCCGCCTGGTTCTTCGCCTCGATCAGCTCGCGGCGTTCCTTGTCGGCTTCCGCGTTCTCTTCGGCGTCCTTGACCATCTTTTCGATATCCTCGTCGGACAGTCCGCCCGATGCCTGGATGGTGATCTTCTGTTCTTTGCCAGTGCCTTTGTCTTTGGCCGAAACCGAGACGATGCCGTTGGCGTCGATGTCAAAAGTCACCTCGATCTGAGGCATGCCGCGCGGTGCCGGCGGGATGTCTTCAAGGTTGAACTGACCCAGGATCTTGTTGTCCGCAGCCATTTCACGCTCACCCTGGAACACGCGGATGGTCACGGCGTTCTGGTTGTCCTCGGCGGTCGAGAAGACCTGAGACTTCTTGGTCGGGATCGTGGTGTTGCGGTCGATCAGGCGGGTGAACACGCCACCCAGCGTTTCGATACCCAGCGACAGCGGGGTCACGTCCAGCAGAACCACGTCTTTGACGTCGCCCTGAAGAACACCGGCCTGGATGGCGGCGCCCATGGCAACCACTTCGTCCGGGTTCACGCCCTTGTGCGGCTCTTTGCCGAAGAACTTGGTGACCTCTTCGATCACTTTCGGCATCCGGGTCATACCACCGACCAGAACAACTTCGTCCACGTCAGCAGCCGACAGACCCGCGTCTTTCAGAGCGGCCTGGCAGGGCTTCAGCGACTTCTTGATCAGGTCCGACACCAGCGATTCCAGCTTGGCACGGGTCAGTTTCATGACCATGTGCAGCGGCTGACCGTTGGCGCCCATCGAGATGAAGGGTTGGTTGATCTCGGTCTGCGAGGTCGAGGACAGTTCGATCTTGGCTTTTTCCGCGGCTTCTTTCAGACGCTGCAGGGCCATCTTGTCCTGAGACAGATCGACACCGTGTTCCTTTTTGAACTCATCCGCCAGGTAGTTGACGATGCGCATGTCAAAGTCTTCACCACCCAGGAAGGTGTCACCATTGGTCGATTTGACCTCGAACAGGCCATCGTCGATTTCCAGGATTGTCACGTCGAAAGTACCACCACCAAGGTCATAGACCGCGATGGTTTGGGTTTCTTCCTTGTCCAGACCATAGGCCAGCGCAGCAGCTGTCGGTTCGTTGATGATCCGCAGAACTTCCAGACCGGCGATTTTACCGGCATCTTTGGTGGCCTGACGCTGGGCGTCGTTGAAATATGCCGGAACGGTGATGACCGCCTGGGTGACATCTTCGCCCAGATAGCTCTCGGCGGTTTCCTTCATCTTGCCCAGAATGAAAGCGGAAATCTGGCTGGGGGAGTATTTTTCACCGCGGGCTTCAACCCACGCGTCACCATTGCCGCCATTCACGATGGAATACGGCACCATTTTCTTGTCTTTTTCTACTTCGGCATCATCCACGCGACGACCGATCAGACGTTTGACGCCGAAGATCGTGTTGTCGGGGTTGGTGACCGCCTGACGTTTTGCAGGCTGACCGACCAGTCGCTCATCTTCGGTGAAGGCGACGATCGAAGGCGTGGTCCGCGCCCCTTCGGCGTTTTCGATGACCTTCGGCTGCGAGCCCTCCATAATGGCTACGCAGGAGTTCGTGGTTCCGAGGTCAATCCCGATTACTTTTCCCATTTTTGCAATCCCTTTCTCTTCAAGGCGATGTCCCGAGGGTCGGACCCTTTATGGCATCCCACCCCCGATCTGATGTGCGCGACAGCACTACCATCGCGCGTCCCGGCGTATATAAGGGCGAGGCAAGAGGCCTGCAAGCACCGTAGAGTGCAGGTTTTCGGGAATTTGAGGTCTTTTTTGGCAAGAAATTGGAAAGGTTTGGGGTTTCCGGAATGACGCGGGTGGTCTTGCGAGGGTTCGAAATCAGGAAAGGCTATATTGACCCTGCTGCCCAGGCACGGCTGATCGCGGCCCTTCGACCGATTCTGAAAGCGGCACCCTTGTTTCGACCCGTCACGCCGTCGGGCAAAGAGATGTCGGTGCGCATGACCTCGGCCGGGGATCTGGGGTGGGTGACCGACAAGGCAGGCTATCGCTATCAGGATAAGCACCCGAAAGGCGGGGTCTGGCCTGAAATCCCCCCGGTCATTCTTGATATCTGGCACGATCTGGTCAGCACCGAGCGCGCGCCGGATTGCTGTTTGATCAACTACTACGGGGAAGGCGCCAAAATGGGCCTGCATCAGGACAAGGACGAGGCAGATTTTTCCTGGCCCGTTCTGTCGGTTTCCCTGGGCGATGACGCCTTGTTCCGAATTGGGAACACAACCCGTGGCGGCAAGACCGAGTCGATCTGGCTTGGCTCGGGCGACGTGGTGATCATGGGCGGTCCGGCACGATTGGCCTATCACGGAATCGACCGGATCAGATACGGATCATCCCGACTGTTGCCAAAAGGCGGACGGATCAACTTGACGCTGCGGGTCGCATGTTAGCGGCGCGCGTTCCAGCTTTGCGAAACATGCTGGCGCGTGAAAAACTCAGCCATCAAACCGATCATCAACAAGGCTATCCCGACCCATAGCGCGTATTCCCAACTTGTGTTTCGCGGAAAGTAGTTTCGGAAGATGAAGCCCCGGCACTGGTCGATAATATGAAACAGCGGGTTCCAGGCGAACATCATCAGCAATCCGCCGCCCAGTGTGTTTGCAACGAACATCTTTCCCGAAAACACCATGTTCAGGCGACGGTAGATATTGGTGAGCATTCCCACAGTCGTCGGAAACCATGGTTTCATCGCCATGAACACCAAACCCACCGCGCATCCGGTAAACCAGGCCATTATCAGCATCGCGAAAGCACCGCCGGGATCCTGCACCTCGATCGGGGCGACCGCGACACTGTAGATGAACAGGATCACGAACATGGCCAGCAGTTGCTTGTAAAGAATACCGAGCGCCGCAGACAGGATCGTCACCATCACATTCATCGGCGAATGGAGCATCATCGGATTGTTCGCGGACCCAACCCCTGAAATCGCACCTATCGATTGGATGTGCAGCATGAAGGGAAACACGCCGGACAGAACATACAGCAAAAATTCGCCCCTGATTTTCGGAATTCCGCCCCGGCCCATCAGTGACATGAGCAGGTAGAAAGTGGTTCCCATCACCACAAGCTGCAAGACATTGATCAGGATGGCGACTATTGCATTCGGATGTTGCGAGCGCACCTTTCGCACGGTGGCATGGAACACCAGCTCAGCCGTCGTGAAAGCGCCGCCCAGCAGCGTTTGGTTGCGCTTGAAATAGAACATTCAAAGGGTCTTTTCTGCTTCGTCGCCTCTAAACTGGCATGAATATCTTGCCGTTCCGTAACCGCCGCATCATAAGTCGATCGCGATTTTGGATCAACAAACCACAGGAACGGAGCTTTTTTGTGACCTACGACGCGCTTATTCCCGTCATCCGGCGACTGGCTCTGGAGGCAGGCGACAAGATCATGGAATTCTACGAGGCGGATGATTTCGATGTCAAAGTCAAATCCGACTCCAGCCCTGTGACCGAGGCAGACGAAGCCGCTGACGCATTGATTTCGGCAGGCTTGCGTGCGGCATTCCCGGATATTCTTCTGGTCACCGAAGAACAGGCCGCTTCGCATTCGGAAAAAGGCGATACTTTCCTCATTGTTGATCCGCTGGACGGCACCAAGGAATTCATCAACCGTCGCGGCGACTTTACCGTCAACATCGCGCTTGTCGAAAACGGAGTGCCAACCCGGGGCGTGGTCTATGCCCCGGCGCGGGGTCGTATGTTCTTCACGCTGGCTGATGGCCGCGCGGTCGAGGAAACAGGCGCTTTCGACAAAAACGAGACCGGTCCTTTGACACCCATATCAGTCTCTGAACCGGATAATTCCGGGCTTTTGGTCGTGGCGTCGAAGTCCCACAGGGATCAGGCCACCGAGGACTACATCAACAAATATCACGTGAAGGACAGCAAAAGCGCGGGGTCGTCACTCAAGTTCTGTCTGGTTGCCACGGGCGAGGCGGACATCTATCCGCGCGTCGGGCGCACGATGGAATGGGATACGGCGGCAGGCCATGCGGTACTGGCCGGAGCCGGTGGCCGGATTGTGCGTTTTGACGACCATACTCCGTTGGTTTATGGCAAGGATGGCTATGCAAATCCGTTCTTTATTGCTTACGCTCCGGGCGTTGAGTTGAAGGAAGCCTGATGTCTGTTCTGATTGCCATTCCCGCCCGTTACGCCTCGACCCGCTATCCCGGCAAGCCGCTGGTTCCCCTGACCGGCGCAAAAGGCGACTCCATGACACTGATCGAACGGTCCTGGCGTGCAGCCAGGTCAGTCTCGGGTGTCGACCGTGTTGTTGTCGCGACGGATGATGAGCGCATTCGCGACGTGTCCGAGGGCTTTGGGGCCGAGGTCGTGATGACCTCGGAAACCTGTCAGAACGGCACCGAACGATGCGCCGAGGCGCATGAGGTTCTGGGTGGCGGGTATGAAATCATCGTCAACCTGCAAGGCGACGCTCCGCTGACCCCGCATTGGTTTGTCGAAGATCTGGTTTCCGGCCTGCGCGCGGCCTCGGATGCCGGTGTTGCGACCCCTGTCTTGCGCTGTGACGGAAGTGCGTTGAACAGTCTTCTGAACGACCGCAAGCATGGCCGTGTAGGTGGCACGACGGCAGTGTTCGGACGCGATCACAGTGCGATGTACTTCTCGAAAGAGGTCGTCCCCTTCACGTCCCAGACATACGCTGGCGATGAAGCGACACCCGTGTTTCATCATGTCGGCGTTTACGCCTATCGGCCCGACGCCCTTGCGGCGTATCCGGGCTGGCCAGCCGGGCCTCTGGAACTGCTGGAAGGCCTGGAGCAGCTCAGGTTCATGGAAAACGGGCGCAAGGTTCTGTGCGTCGAGGTCGAGGCAAGGGGCCGTCAGTTCTGGGAGCTGAACAACCCGCAGGACGTGCCCAAGATTGAAGAGATGATGGCAGCCATGGGGCTGGAGTGACGTCTTTTCCCCATGACTCTGACGGCGCCTTTGGCGAAACTGTTCCTCAACCAGCCCCGATGGATATGCCATGAAGACAATTCTTGTCACCGGTGGTGCCGGGTATATCGGCTCACATGCCTGCAAGGCGCTTGCGCAGGCAGGTTATCTTCCTGTGACCTACGACAACCTGATCACGGGTTGGCAGGATGCGGTGCAATTTGGCCCTTTTGAACAGGGCGACCTTTTGGATCGGGACCGCCTGGATGAGGTGTTCGCGAAACACAAACCAGATGCAGTGATGCATTTCGCGGCGCTCAGCCAGGTTGGCGATGCTATGCGTAAGCCCGGCATGTATTGGTCGAACAATGTCACGGGTTCACTGAATCTGATTGAAGCAGCCGTTGCGGCCGGTTGTCTGGATTTCGTATTTTCGTCCACATGTGCCACATATGGTGAGCACGACAATGTGGTTCTTGATGAATCCACGGCACAGTATCCCCTGAACGCCTACGGGGCATCAAAACGCGCGATCGAAGATATCCTCAAGGATTTCGAGGCGGCTCATGGGCTGCGCCATGTCATTTTCCGGTATTTCAACGTTGCGGGTGCAGACCCGGAAGGGGAGGTGGGCGAGTTTCACCGCCCTGAAACCCATCTGATCCCGCTGATGTTGGACGCGATTGACGGCAAGCGGGACGGTCTGACCGTCTTTGGCACGGATTATGATACGCCCGACGGCACCTGTATCCGCGATTATGTACATGTTTGCGATCTGGTTGATGCGCATATTCTGGGGCTGGGCTGGCTGGAACAGGGCAAAGGCAGCCGTGTCTTCAATCTGGGCACCGGGTCCGGGTTTTCCGTTCTAGAGGTGATCGAGCAATCCAGGTCCGTCACCAACCGTCCCGTTCCGTATACAGTGGGCCCTCGTCGGGCAGGAGATTGCACCAAGCTGGTATCCGGTTCTGTGCGGGCTGAAAATGAACTGGGCTGGAAGCCCAAAAGATCCACGTTAGAGACGATGATCGCAGATGCCTGGCGCTGGCACCAGAACGGCCACTACGAAAAATGAGGACCCGGTGACATCCAGCACTGCTTTGACACTTCCCCGGATCGGATGGGCACGGAAGTACAGGTTGCGCTGGAAACGCCGGCGGCTGCTCTGGAGGTCGCTGCGCAGCCGACATCAGTTGACCTGCCAGAAGGATCAGACATCCCGAATCCAGCGGGGTGACATATTGGCCTTTGTCACCTTGCGCAATGAAATCATTCGCCTGCCCTGGTTCTTTCGTCACTATCGCGCCTTGGGCGTCGATCATTTTCTAATCGTCGACAACGGCAGCGACGATGGATCATCCGAGTATCTGCAAGATCAACCGGATGTCTCGGTGTGGAGAACCCATTCCAGCTATCGTGGATCGCGGTTTGGCCTGGACTGGCTGACCTGGTTGCAGATGCGCTATGGCCACCGCCACTGGTGCCTGATGGTGGATGCGGATGAACTGCTGGTCTATGCCCACTGCGACGCCCGGTCCCTGCATGACCTGACAGCCTGGCTGGACCGGCGCGGGAAGATCGGGTTCGGGGCGCTGATGCTGGATCTCTATCCCAAGGGTCCTTTGGGTGATGCGGCTTATGACCCGGACACCGACCCCACAAATCTGCTGTGCTGGTTCGATGCAGGACCGTATCGCGCGCAGCGGCAAAGCCCGATGGGCAATCTGTGGGTGCAGGGTGGCGCGCGGGAACGGATGTTCTTTACGCAAACGCGGCAAAGATCGCCCACGCTGAACAAGATCCCGCTGATGCGCTGGTCGCGGCGCTATGCCTACGTGAACTCATGCCATTCCGCCCTGCCGCGCCGCCTGAACGAAACCTATGATGGACCGGGCGGCGATACCCCGTCAGGCGTGTTGCTGCACACGAAGTTCCTGCCGGACGTTATCGAGAAATCCAACACCGAAAAGCAGCGACGCCAACATTTTCATGATCCGGACCAATTCGGGCCATACTACGATGGGATAATCAACCAGCCGGACATGTGGACCCCACATTCGGTGCGCTACACCGGGTGGAGCCAGCTGGAACAGTTGGGTCTGATGAACGGCGGAGGCTGGGATTGAAAACGAAAACAAGGGCATCAACCGCACGTTTACAGTTTGCGGGTTTTAAAGACGTTGCTTCAGAAGATGCAAAGATGGCATAAACCGGTAATGCCATGTCGTGCCAACGGTCACGGCTGGTTCGGGGAAAGCTCGCGTTTTAAAAAGGTTGGGCAGTCACGTGAGCCTGTTTGAATCCTACAAAATGAGATTGCGGCGCAAGCGCCGTATTCTGCGCTGCCTCAGACGACGCCGCGAGCTCAAGCCAGTCAGCAACAACACACAGGCTATACGGCGTGATGATATCCTGCTGATGAGCGTTGTGCGGAACGAGAAAATTCGCCTGCCCTTCTTTCTTGAATATTATCGCAAACTGGGCATCAACCATTTTCTGTTTGTCGACAACAACAGCGATGATGGCAGTTTTGAATTTTTGAAAGAACAGGCTGACGTTTCGGTCTGGCGGACGACGACCAGCTACAAACGGGCAAGCTATGGCCTGGACTGGTCGAACTATCTGTTGCGCAAATACGCGCACGATCACTGGGTGCTGAGCGTCGATCCGGACGAATTCTTCATCTATCCGTTCTGCGACACCCGTCCAATCCGAGCCTTGACGGACTGGCTGGATGGCAGTGCCGTGCGCAGTTTTGGCACGATGCTGATCGACATGTACCCCGAAGGTCCGGTGGACGCCGACCCCTATGCTGAAGGTCAGAACCCGTTCGAAATCGCGCGCTGGTTCGATCCCGGGAATTACATGATCACCAAGAACCCCGAGTACAAGAACCTTTGGATTCAAGGGGGCCCACGGGCGCGCGTGTTCTTTCAGGACAACCCCTCCAAAGCACCGGCGCTGAACAAGATTCCGCTGGTAAAATGGAACCGGCGCTATGTTTATGTCAGCTCGACCCATTCGCTTTTGCCACGCGGGCTCAACCAGGTTTACGACGAATGGGGCGGCGAAAAAGCCAGCGGGTCACTGCTTCATGCCAAGTTGATCAATACTCTTGGGGAAAAAGCCCGCGAGGAATTGCTGCGTGGCCAGCATTACCGGGGCTCGGGCGAATACAAGGCCTATGCCACTCAGCTTGAGGACAAGCCTGTTTTCTGGTGCGAGTGGTCCGAGGCCTATATCAACTGGCGACAGCTTGAGATCCTGGGCCTCATGTCGAAAGGAAACTGGGCATGAGCGGTCTAGGTATTGTCATGTTGGTTCATACCTCACTGGACCGCGCCGAGCAGGTCGCGCGACACTGGACAGCAGCGGGATGCCCGGTGGTCATCCATGTGGATCGCAAGGTGCCAGACACTGTTTATTCCCGGTTTGTTGCGTCCTGTTCGAACAATCCATCGATCGTGTTTTCTGACCGACATCGGTGCGATTGGGGTGGCTGGGGTATCGTTGCCGCCTCGCAAAGCGCGTCCGAGTTGATGCTGGAGCGTTTCCCCGAAGTTCGGCATGTGTTTCTTGCCTCGGGGGCCTGCCTGCCCTTGCGACCGGTTCAGGAGTTGATCGATTACCTGTCAGACCGGCCGCGTGTCGATTTCATCGAAAGCGCGACGACATCCGATGTCAGCTGGACCATCGGCGGGCTGGATCATGAACGGTTCACCTTGCGGTTTCCGTTTTCGTGGCGCAAGCATCGCAAACTATTCGACACATATGTAAAACTTCAGCGTCTGATAGGGTTTCGCAGGAAAATCCCCGACGGCCTGGTTCCGCATATGGGAAGCCAGTGGTGGTGCCTGACCCGCCAAACGCTGTCGGCAATCCTTCAAGACCCCAGGCGCAAGCTGTATGACAAGTATTTCCGTCATGTCTGGATTCCGGATGAAAGCTATTTCCAGACGCTTGCGCGGTTGTATTCCACGCATATTGAAAGCAGGTCCCTGACCCTATCCAAATTCGATTACCAGGGCCGCCCGCACATCTTTTATGACGATCATCTGCAATTGCTGCGTCGATCGGATTGTTTTGTCGCCCGAAAAATCTGGCCCCGCGCAGAGCGATTGTACCAGGCATTCCTGACAGATCAGGCCGGGGCGATGAAACCGGCGGAACCCAATCCGGGCAAGATCGATCGCGTATTTTCCAAAGCGGTGGAACGGCGAACTCGTGGGCGCGACGGGCTGTATATGCAAAGCCGGTTTCCCCGCCATGGCAGTGAAAACGGTCTGACATCGTCACAATATTCCGTATTCCAAGGCTTTTCGGAATTGTTCGAGGATTTCGAACCTTGGTTGGCCGCAACCACCGGAGCCAGAGTCCACGGGCATCTATTCGGGCCGGAACGCGCCGAATTTTCGCAAGGAGAAGCCATAACAAATGGTGCCCTCAGCGACAGTGCGGCGCTGCGGGACTATAACCCGACCGCCTTTCTGTCGAACCTGATCTGGAATACGCGCGGTGAACGCCAGTGTTTCCAGTTCAGCCCGCGGGACACTCAGGAAATCAACTGGTTTCTGGCGCGGGACAAGAACGCTCAGATTTCGGTCATCACCGGCGCTTGGGCGATCCCATTGTTCCGATCCAATATGAACTTCTCGGAAATCCGGAGTGAAGCGGCGCGCCTGCAACAGATTGAAACCAAGCAGCTGGAGGTGCTGACATCGGTCTGGACCAAGGCGCGGATGCGCAGTTGGACGCTGGCCGACTTCATTGAATCTCCGATGGATGCCTTGCAGGGTATTCTAGAAGAAATCGGCATGCAGCAGACCAGCCATCTGACCGAAGTGCCAACCATGGTCGATCTGTCCGGATTCGGGAAGTTCCTGCAAAACCTCAAGAATCAGGGAATGCACCCATATCTGATGGGTGATTTCCCGGCGGACGATGTGTTCGGTCGCCAGGAAAAGCCATATCGAAAACCGTATCTGGTGCAGTGATTGCCCATGTCAGCCCATTTTGATTACTTCGTGATTCTGGCCGCCATGCGCACAGGTTCGAACCTGCTTGAGGCCAACCTGAACGCGCTGGAAGGGGTCACCTGTCACGGAGAGGCGTTCAATCCGCATTTTGCGGGCAGCCTGAAATCCGATCGTCTGCTTGGCCTTTCGCTGGAAGACCGGGATGCGGACCCCATGAGAATGCTCAAGGCGATCAAATCAGCACCGGGTGACATCAATGGCTTCCGATATTTCGAAGACCATGACCCACGTATCCTGAAACCCATGCTGAACGACCCGCGCTGTGCCAAGATCATTCTGACCCGCAACCCATTGGACAGTTACCTGTCGCTGAAAATAGCACAGAAAACGCAGCAGTGGCTGCTGAAGAATGTGAAACGCCGCGTCGACGCGCAGGTTGACTTCGACGCCGACGAATTTTCGGATTACCTGAACCAGCTGCAAGACCATCAGCTTATGGTGCAACGGCACCTGCAGAAGACAGGCCAAACCGGGTTCTTCATTCACTATGACGACCTGACCGAGCTGGAGGTCATAAACGGGCTGGCTGTATGGCTGGGGGTTGAGGGGCGGCTGACCCGACTGGATGATACCCTGAAACCGCAAAACCCGGCGCCGGCATTGTCGAAGGTCACCAATCCTGATGAAATGAAGCAAGCCCTGTGCGATCAGGATCGGTTCGGATTGCATCGGTCAACAAGCTTTGAGCCGCAGCGCGGCGCGGCTGTACCGCTTTATGTTGCCGCTGCAAGGTCTCCTTTGATGTATTTGCCCATTCGGGGCGGAATAGAGCCTGTTATCGTGCAATGGCTCGCTGATCTGGACGGATGTCAGACCGACAAGCTGATCACGGATCGAAACCGCAAACAGGTCCGCTCATGGAAACAGGGCCATCCCGGACATCGGCAATTCACTGTTCTGCGTCACCCTCTGGCCCGGGCACATACGGCATTTTGCAGTCATATTCTGAATACGGGGCCGGGCAGCTATAAGATGGTGCGGAATTACCTTCGCAACCGGCTCAAGCTGCCGATCCCGGGGCAAGTGCGGGACAACAATTATTCTGTCGAACAACACCGCGAAGCTTTTTCGGGCTTTCTGGACTTTCTACGCCTCAACCTCAACGGGCAGACACCGGTCCGTGTGGACGGCACGTGGTGCAGCCAGTCCAGGACGTTGGAGGGAATCGCATCCTTCACGATGCCCGATCTGATTCTGAGAGAAGAGGATCTGATGACGGCCTTGCCGGATCTGGCGCGTAACATGGGGCATTCAAACCCGCCTAAGCCTGGCTCCTGCGCACCGGATGAACCATACGCTTTGGACCAGATCTACGACGAAAACCTCAAAGCGCTGGCGGTTGAAGCCTATCAGCGCGACTATGAAGCATTCGGATTCAGTGACTGGGCGCCAGGATCGGCCTAAGGGCGCAGGGTTATCAGCGTACCTTTGTTGACCATCGCATAAATTTCTTCGATTTCGTCATTCTTGACTGCGATGCATCCAGCTGTCCAATCCCGCTTCTTTTTTGCGCGTCTCCGCTCAGAACGCAGATTGGGTTCACCGTGGATGAAGATATCCCCACCCGGATCAACGCCCGCAGCCTTGGCTTTGGCGACATCCTGCGAGTTGGGATAAGAAATGCCCAGGGATAGGTGGTACCGGCTTCTGGGGTTGCGACGGTCAATCAGATAGGTGCCCTCGGGCGTTCTGCCGTCACCGCGCTGGTTCTTTGTTCCATTCGGCGCAAACCCCAAATCGACGTCATATTCCCTGAGGATCTTTTCGTTGTGCAACAAGTAAAGTTTGCGCGTGCCCTTGTTGACCACCAAAGAGGTCACCTCGGGTCCGTTATAAGTCAGAAATCTTGGGCCGCTAGAGGCACAAGCCGAAAGGCTCAGCGTTGCCAGCGCGCCTAAACCGAATACTCGACGATCCATGTTTCACTGCCTGCTCTGCTTTTTTTCGATCATTATGCCAAAAATGGGAAAAACTGAAATCACTTTTTGATGTTTGACTGCTCGGCCAGTCGACGTTCGATGCTTTCCAGCCGTTCCAGAACCTCATCGCGATAGGCATCGGTTTTAACCTCATCCTCGGCATGATGGGCATCCTGCATCGAATTGACGATCAGACCCACCAACAGGTTCACCACCGCAAAGGTCGTGACCATGATGAAGGGAACAAAGAAGACCCAGGCATAGGGATAGACCTCCATCACCGGGCGCACGATGCCCATCGACCAGCTTTCCAACGTCATGATCTGGAACAGCGTATAAGCAGACAGGCCCAGATCGCCGAACCAATCCGGGAACGATGCCGAAAACAGCTTGGTCGAGATTACCGCACCGATATAGAACAGAATTGCCATCAGCAGAAACACGCTGGCCATGCCGGGAAGGGCCGAGATGAACCCTTCGACCACGCGACGCAGACGAGGCGCCACGGAAATCACGCGCAACACCCGCAGAATTCGCAGGGCGCGCAGCACCGACAGACCTCCGGCGCTGGGAACCAGGGCAATTCCAACGATCAGGAAATCGAATATGTTCCAGCCATTTGTGAAGAACCTGCGCCCGGTGGCAATCAGTTTCATGGAAATTTCAGCTACAAAGATCGCCAGGCAAAGCCTGTCCAGCGCCACGATCAAGGGGCCGGCCAGTTCCATCAGGGTCGGCGATGTCTCCATCCCCAAAAGAATGGCATTGAAAATGATCACGGCCGTTATGAACCGCCCGAAAACGGGCGCTTCGATAATATTCAGCAAACGCTGTTTGGACCCCATGTGTCAGTTTCCCCGGTAAGATCAAGATGCTGCGTTCAGAACAAACCGCGCAGCAAGTTCCGTGTGTGTTGACCATCGAAATTGGTCAACGACCTGTACCCATTCAAGGGTGTAACCCGCGTTAACCAGCGTTTTCGCATCACGCGCAAAGGTGACGGGATTGCACGAGACATAGGCGATCACCGGGCGTTGCGCCTGTGCAATCTCATCTACCTGAGCTTCGGCACCGGCACGAGGCGGATCCAGAACAATGGCGTCGAAAGATTTCAGCTCGTCCGGCATAAGCGGGCGGCGGAACAGGTCACGGGCCTCGGTCGTTACGCGTTTCAGCCCTTGTGCCCTGCGCCAGCCCTGATCCAGCGCCTCGATCATGGCGGCCTCGCCTTCAACCGCGTGAACTTCGGCGCTTTCCGCCAACGGCAAAGAGAACGTTCCGCTGCCCGCAAACAGGTCAACGATACGTTTCGCGCCCCGTGTAGCCTCGGAAACTGCCTTTAACAGAGCCTTTTCTCCGTCCTTTGTTGCTTGCAAGAAAGCTCCGGGGGGTGGCGTGACTCCGGCTGCTCCAAAGCGCTGAACCGGCGCATGCCGCATGGCAATAACCTCATCATCCCAACTGAGCCGGGCCAGCCCATGTTTCTCGGTCGCCTGCGCCAACGCCAGTTCCAAGGGGCCGTCCAGCGGTTTGCCACCTGTTACGGCCACATCCAGACCAGCTTCGGACAGTGTGAGCGTGACAGCCAGAACGCCCTTGCGGCTTGCGCCCAGGTTGGCCAGCGCCTCGGCCACCGGAATGGCCGCGATCAAGGCCGGGTCAAGCAACCGGCAATCGGGTATCTCGGTGATCGTGTCGGATGCACGACCGTGAAACCCCGCCAACGTGCCCTTTTTCGTGCGCCTTACGGCAATCGTAGCCCGCCGACGTGACTGTTCGGGCGATGTGTGTATCGGGCGCAGTGGAGCTTTGAGATCCTGCGCCATCAGCGCCTTGCGGACGACTTGCAATTTCCAGTCGGTCACAAATGCATCGGATGCGTGCTGCAACTGGCAGCCACCGCACGCTTTGTAGTGGCGGCAAGGCGCTTTGACACGGTGTTCGGACGGTGTCTCGACCCGGATATCGGTCACTTGCTGACCGACAAGGGTGCCGCTGACGATCTCGCCGGGAAGGGTACGAGGGGCGTAAACAGGGCCATCGGCAATACCGTCGCCCTGATGTCCAAGCCGTGTGATTGTGAATTGCTGCGTCATGAGAGGCCTGATAGCCGGGCTTTCGCAGCAAAAAAACCCTTATTCCGCAGCTTCTGCCTGAATGAACCCGCCCGACTGGCGGTGCCAGAACCGCGCATACAGGCCGCCCAGGTCCAGCAGCGCCTCATGCGTTCCGGTTTCGACGATCCGGCCCTCGTCCAAAACAACAATCCGGTCCATTTCGCTGAGTGTCGACAGCCGGTGCGCGATGGCCAGAACCGTTTTGCCCTGCATCACCCGATGCAGCGCGGTCTGAATCGAAGCTTCAACCTCGGAATCCAGCGCCGATGTCGCTTCGTCGAGAACCAGAATTGGGGCATCTTTCAGAATGGCGCGCGCCAGAGCGATCCGCTGTCGTTGCCCGCCGCTGAGTTTCACGCCCCGTTCACCCAGATGAGCATCATAGCCTTTTCGACCATGAGCATCTTCAAGACTCAGGATGAAATCATGCGCTTCGGCCTTTTTTGCGGCCTCGATCATCTCGGCCTCTGAGGCGTCCGGCCGGCCATACAGAATGTTCTCACGAGCAGACCGGTTGAACATCGCCGTTTCCTGCGTGACCATTCCTATCTGTCGGCGCAGGCTGTCCTGCGTTACCTGTGACACGTCCTGGCCATCGATACGAATGGCGCCACTTTCCCTGTCATAGAGCCTGAGCAACAGTGAGACGAGCGTGGATTTCCCCGCCCCCGATGCACCGACAATGCCCAATTTTTCGCTCGGGTTGACGGTCAGGCTCAAATCCGTGACGCCACCGATATCGCGCCCGTAAGCAAAGCTGACGCCTTCGAAGGAAATCGACCCTTCGGTCACATCAAGGTCCGTCGCCCCGCGCATATCTTCGACCCGGTCACGCTTGGTCAGCGTTTTCATCCCGTTTTCGATTTCACCGACATTGGCATACAGCCCCATCAAGGTGAAACTGACCCAACCGGTCATCTGAGCAATACGGATCGAAACCGCCCCGGCAGCCACGATATCCCCGGCGGTCGCCATGCCGCCCTTCCACAGCCACAAGGTCGCGCCCAGCAGCAAGACAGGCAGGACACCGGCCAGCGTCATAAGGATGAACCGGAAACTTGCCGACAACTTGCCGAAATCCAACGATTTTTCACGCAGATCCACCATCGATTCACGCGCCGCCTGATCTTCGAATTCTGAGTGGGCGAACAGCTTCACGGTTTTGATGTTGGTGATCGTATCGACCACCTGCCCGGACACCATCGCCCGCGCCCCGGCCCGCGCGGCGGAACGTTTGCGGATGCGCGGCAGATACCAGCGCACCAGCATGAAATACACCGCCAGCCATGCCGCGAAGGGCAGCATCACCAAAGGATGAATAGACCCTAACAAAAACAAAGACCCCACCAGAGACGCCAGGGCAAACACAATCGCGCTGATCGTTTCCGACACGACCGAAGCCATGGCGTTCGATGTCTGCATCTGCTTTTGCGCGATCCGACCGGCAAAATCATCGTCGAAATAGGTCACCGACTGACCCAAGGTCCAACGGTTCAGCTTGGCCAGAACCAAAGGTGTGATGTTTGGCATGACAATGTAGTTGTTCGACAAGGATGACAGGCCAAACAGGATCGGGCGAAGCAACATGAAGAAGGCGACCGCACCGAGGATCATCCACATATTGGCAGCGGTCAGAAAATTCTCGGGCCCGCTGGCGGTCGCTACATCAATCACGCGGCCCAGTATCCAAGCCGTGACCGCCTCCATCGCGCCTGCAATGGCCGAGAAGAACGCCGCAACAAACAGCATTGGCCACGCCCCGGACAGGCTCCAGCGGATGAACGCCCCCAACGTCTGCGGTGGGGGCGTTTCGATGTTCCTGAACGGATAGATGAGGTCGGCAATCCTCATTCAGCAGCCTCCGGGTTCATGAAACCACCAGATTGCCGCGCCCAGAATTGGGCGTAAAGGCCACCTTGCGCCAGAAGATCGGAATGCGTGCCTTCCTCGACGATACGGCCTGCATCCATCACCAGAATGCGATCCATCTGCGCGATGGTACTGAGCCTGTGGGCAATGGCGATCACGGTTTTTCCTTGCATCATGCCGTAGAGGGTTTCCTGAATTGACGCTTCGACCTCGGAATCTAGGGCGGATGTCGCCTCATCCAACAACAAGATCGGTGCATCCTTCAGGATCACCCGCGCCAGCGTCACACGCTGCCGCTGGCCACCTGACAGCTTCACCCCCCGTTCACCGACATGCGCGTCGTACCCGGTCCGACCCTGCGGATCTTGCAAATCGAGGATGAACTCATGTGCTTCGGCCTGTTTGGCGGCGGCGATCATCTGCGCCTCGGACGCATCTGGCCGGCCATAAAGGATGTTGTCGCGGACCGAGCGATGCAGCAAGGCGCTGTCTTGTTGAACCATACCGATATGGCTGCGCAGACTGTCCTGGGTGACATGCGCAATGTTCTGACCGTCAATATAAATCGCACCGCGTTCGACGTCGTAGAACCGCAACAGCAGCTTTACCAGTGTCGATTTGCCAGCACCGGAACGACCGATCAAACCAATCTTTTCGCCGGGCCGGACGGTCAGGTCGATATGGTCCAAACCGCCGGCCTCGCGACCATAGTGATGCGAGAGGTCGCGGATCTGGATCTCACCCTTGGTAAGCCGCAAGGGTTTCGCGTCAGGCGCATCAAGCAAGTCGATGGGCTGGGCAATGGTCTCCATCCCCTCGGACACGATACCAAGTTGACGGAAAAAGCTGGTCAGGGCCCACATGATCCATCCGGTCATGGCATTCAGGCGAAGGGTCAAGGCCGTAGCCGCCGCAACAACACCGACCGAAGCGCTGCCTTGCATCCACAAGGCAATCGCCCAGCCCACAACACCCACGATCAGCATACCGTTCAACGTGACCAAAACGGCATCCATAATAGTGAAAATCCGCATTTCGATCTGAAATGTCCGACGGGTTTCCTCGATCGCCTCGCGGGCATAGTCCAGCTCTTGCGGGCCATGGGCAAACATTTTGACCGAATGGATGTTGGTATAGCTGTCCACCACTCGCCCCGTGACCGTCGAACGCGCATCCGAGGCCGCTTTTGACGCCGGACCAACACGCTGAACGGTCCAGCGCACCAGTATGGCGTAGAATCCGAACCAGATCAGCAACGGGATCAACAAACGCGGATCCGCCGCATACAGCAGGATCGCCGCACCGATCAAATAGGCCAACGAAAAGGAAATCGCGTCAAAAACCTGAAAGACCACTTCACCCGCCGCTGGAGGTGTCTGCATGATCCGGTTTGCAATCCGCCCGGCAAAGTCGTTTTCGAACCAGCCAACCGACTGACGCAACACGTGTTTGTGCGCACGCCAACGGATCAGCGTACCAAAGTTCGGCAAAATCGTATTGTTCAGCAGAAGTACGTCGACCAAATGCAGAAGCGGACGCAACAGCAACACAAAGGCTGCCATCAACAACAATTCCGTTCCGTGATTTTGCCAGACCTCTGCCGGCGTGCCGCCCAACAGATCCACTACGCGACCCATGTAGTAGATCAGCCCGATTTCAACACCCGCGACGATTATGGAAACCAGCGCCGCCCAGAAAAATACCCGGAAAAAGGGCCGCGAATAATCCAGCATGAAGGGCCATAACCGCGTCGGCGGTGCGTCAGCCTCACGGTAGGCAACAAAAGGGTCAACAAGGTTTTCGAAATAGCGAAACATGGAAAGTGCTCCGATTGAGCAGGAAAATAGACGTGCGAAGAAAGATGGCGCCTGAACACCACCCTTTACGGGGCAGGTGTCCCGGCTTTAGCCGAACCAGATCCCGTAATACATTCGCATTCCTCCATCCATGTGACAGGCGCAACTAAGCACAAAGGATCCGAGATGTCATCCCCTTTTGAGACTTCGCGCTAATGTGCCAACAACTCTTCGCGTGACAGCGAAAAACCGGATGCGATCCAGCGTTTTTCCAGCTCGGCCAGCTTCTTGCCCAGCGCCGGGCCGGTGAAGTTGGGGATCAGATCTCTGGCCTGGACAGGGAAACGCGCTGCTGCGCCTGCATGCAGATCGCGCCGCAAATCTTCGGACCAGGGTTGTTCCAGAAAGGCGCAGCGCAAAAGCGTCTCGTGCAATCCCCCTTCATCGCCATAGCGGTATCCCAGTTCAGCAATACTGGTTGTGGACTGTGCTTCTTCACGCATCCTGATCAGGCGTTGCAACTGCGAACGGCTCAACCGCAATGTCGCGGCATCATCGGGCGAGGCAATGGCTGCCAGACGACGCACCGGATCGGGATCGGCACCAGCCGCCTGTTCCAGCGCGATCAAAGGGGCCAAAGACCGATCGTCCGCCCCCGGCAACACCCGGGCCAAAACACCGGTACTGCGCATGGTCGCAACGGCAGGGGCCGGATCAGGCGATGCCAGCAATTTCAGCAGCTCTGCCCCGATCCGCTCGCGCGACAATGACTCCAGCCCGTCAAGATTGGCGCCGATGGCGGCCAGGGCATCGGGGTCGAAACCGCCATCCGGATCCCCGTACCAGGCGTGAAAACGGAAGTAGCGAAGCGAGCGGAGATAGTCTTCGCGAATGCGGTTCTCGGCGGTTCCAATGAACCGCACCAACCGGGCCTCGAGGTCGGGAAGACCACCCAGAGGGTCCAGCACGGTGCCATCGGGTTGGGCATAGAGCGCGTTCATGGTGAAATCCCGTCGCGCCGCGTCTTCTTCGACATGATCGGAAAATGCCACCACCGCGCGACGGCCATCGGTTTCCACGTCACGGCGGAAGGTGGTGACCTCGTGCGGGATGCCCGCGCTGACCACCGTGATCGTACCATGCTCGATGCCGGTCGGAATGGCCCTGAGCCCGGCGGCCTGCGCCAGCTCGACGATCTGCCCGGGCCTTGCATCGGTGGCGATGTCGATATCCGACACTGGAGCACCAAGCAGCGCGTTGCGCACGCATCCACCCACGAAAAGCGCCTGAGCCCCGGATGAGGTCAGGGCCGAACAGACCTTTTGCGTCGCTGGTTCACTGATCCAAGCTTCGTCAATCAGCATCATTCATTCACCCGTGCAGCAAGCCCGCGCAATATGCGGGCGGTCGCGCCCCAAATGTAATAGGGGCCGTACGGAACTGCGTAGTATCTGCGTCTCTGGCCGCGCCATCGGCGCGACTCGACCAGATAATTCTCAGGATTCAAAAGATGGGCAAGGGGGGTCGAGAAAACTTCGTCCACTTCGCCGGGTTCAGGCACGGGTTGGAACCTGTCCCGCAAAACTGCGACAACCGGTGTTACTGTGAACGAGGTCACGGTCTCATGCGTCGGCAGAAATCCCAGGATCTCGGGCATTTCAGGGGGCAGGCCGATCTCTTCCTCAGCTTCCCGCAGAGCCGCAGCCGTAACATCAGCATCGGTTTCGTCCTGTTTGCCACCGGGAAAGGCGATCTGGCCCGGGTGATGCTTCAACGCGGATGAGCGTTTGGTCAGGATGACCTGCGGTGTGTCATCAGCCAGGGAAATGGCCACCAGAACACCGGCGGGTCGCAACCGTCGTCCGGGCGGCAGAACGGTATCCGGGTTCAAGTCAAAGTCGCTGGACCCGTGACCGGGGCGGCGCAGGGCCGCCCGGATCTTTTCAACCGGGTCATGCACCTTTGGGGTCTTCGGCATCGAATCCGACAGTTGCCGGGTCCAACACATAATGAGCCCCGCAGAACTGACAATCCGCGGTGACTTCGCCCTCGGGCGTGGTCATCTTTTCGATATCCTTGGCCGAATAGATCGACAGGCTCTGTCGCACACGATCCTCGGAACAGGTGCAGCCAAATTGCACGGACTGCGCATCATAGACACGCGGCTGTTCCTCGTGAAACAGGCGAACCAGAAGGTCGGTCGGCGCAACAGAGGGGCCGATCATCTCCAAATCCTCGACGGTATCCAGCAGGATATTGACGCGACCCCAGTTTTCACCTTCTTCGCCATCGACCAGATCGGCAGCGGTCAGGATGTCACCGGTTCCTTCACCCGACGCGGCAAAGGGCGACGCTTTGGGCATGTGTTGCAGCATGATGCCGCCTGCACGCCAATGCTCGCCCACGCCCGGCTCGGTCGATTTGCCGAAGCTCAGCGAAAACCGCGTCGGCAGCTGTTCGGATTGCGCAAAATACGACTCGGCGCAGGCGCTCAGCGATCCACCGGCCAGCGGAGTGATGCCCTGATACGGCTGCGTGCCCTCTCCCTGATCGATCATGATGGCAAAATACCCTTCGCCCACCTGATCGAAAGGCGCAGAATTGGAAAGCCGGTCCCGGTCAAAGCTGGCATAAGCCCGTATCTGGGCGGGCTGGCCCTCTTCCTGCGGCGCATAATAGTCGGTTGCGATCATGCGCACCGCCCCTTTGGACTGTACCTGCAACGACAGTTTCCAGCGCAACGCAACCGTTTGGCCGATCAACGCGGTCAGCAAGGCCATCTCGGCCACAAGCGCCTCGACCTGCTCGGGATAGTGATGCTGTTTCAGGATACCATCCAGCACGCCATCCAGACGGGCCACGCGGCCGCGCATGTCGGATGCATCAAGTTGAAAGGGCAGGACGGTATCGTCCCACGCGATTTTTGTTCCAAGAGACATGGGGTTTCCTTACACGCCACGGGTTGGCATACCGGCACCATATAGGTCGTACAGATCGGGTTGAAAGGGGCCATACATGATCAGGCGGTTCGGTGAAACCCCCGAGACGGGGCGGAAATACACCCGAAGGGTTGGCGTATATGCCCTTTTGCCACGTGGCGGTCAATTGCTGTTGACCTGTCAGACCGAACCGGGCCCGGATCTGCAATTGCCGGGTGGAGGCATCGATCCGGGCGAATCACCGATTTCGGCCTTGCATCGCGAAGTCTATGAAGAAACCGGGTGGCACGTTGCCAACCCGCGTCGCATCGGCGCTTTTCGCCGGTTCACCTATATGCCCGAATACGATCTGTGGGCCGAAAAGGTCTGCCTGATCTACCGCGCCCGTCCCGTACGCCGCAAAGGCCCGCCGAGCGAGGCATTCCACGAAGCACTGTGGATGGAAGCCGCCGATGCTGTTGAATTGCTGGGCAATGACGGTGACCGGCACTTTGCGGAAATGCATCTCAGTTCGCTTTAAGGCCCGTAATATTCAAAGAAAACGGCGGATACGTCATCCCCAATGCCATCTTTGGGCGAAATCTCCTGGGTCAATCGCCAGAACATGTCGTCCAGAAACTCCGACCCGCCCTTTTCAGAAATGCACTGCTGGGCCATCTGTCGCAAACCGTCTTCCTCCAGCAAACCGCCTTCGGCAAGCTGACATTCGGTAAATCCGTCCGAATACACCAACAGTTTGTCGCCGGGTTTCATGTGAATCTCGATTTGCTGAAAACTCGCATCTTCGATCAGCCCGATCGGCAACCCGCCATCGCCCAGAAATTCAGTGCTGCCATCCTGCCGCAGCAGAAGCGGATGCGGATGCCCGGCCTGCACCATTTTGAGATGCCCGTTTCGAAGATCCACAATGGCGTAGACCATCGTGAAATATTCCTCGATCCCTTCATCCGCCATCAATCGGGAATTGAGCATGCTTGCGACGTCTTCCGGAGGCAGCAGTGCGTAGAATTTGTTGAACCTCTTCTCCATTGCGACGTTTTGATCGAAATGCTTGCTGGAAAGATAACCGCCCAGACGCGCCGTCATCATGGCCGAGGTGATGCCATGCCCGGATACATCTATGCTGTAGAACCCCAGCCGATTGACCCCGGGTGAGAACATGCCAACAAGGTCCCCACCGATATGGCCGCAGGGTTTCAACAACAGGCTGACCCGGGATTTTCCAAAGCTCCGCGTAAATTCCGGGACCAGCGATTCCTGGATTTTTCGGGCCTGAATGAGGTCCTTGTCGATCGCGTCATGCGCCAGCCTGAGTTCTTCCAGCGCGGATTCGATCAGGCGGTTTTTCTGTGAAAGCTCGCGCTGCATGTCCAGAATGCGCGCGCCTGCGGATATGCGCGCCCGCAATTCATCCGCCTCAAGGGGTTTGATCAGAAAATCGTCTGCCCCGGCATCCAGTCCGCGCGCAACCTCCTGCTTTTCACTTTTGGAAGTCAGAAGGATGAAATAACAATATTGATCGGTATCCAGGGCGCGAAACGCATTGCAGAACTCAAGCCCGCTCATCCCCGGCATGACCCAATCGCTGAGAACAAGATCGGGCGGATCGTCCAGACAATGCGCCAGGGCGGCATCGCCCGTATCGGCCTCAACCACCTCAAAGCCCCATTTTCTGAGCGATGCGACCAAGATGCGCCGCTGCAGACGGCTGTCATCAACCACCAGCACCTTACGGATCGCGCCGAAATCCAGATCTGATCTGGTTTCCTTAAGACTCGCCCTTGGTACCATTTACCCTCTGACCTGATGCGTTCATTCACACAGGGCGATCCTAGTAGCGACGGTTTTAACATCCGGTGAAGACCGAAGGCCGCAATCCCGCTGGGCTGTTAACCCGGTTTTTACTGGTGTTGCCTATTCCTGAAAACGCATGTTCAACGGCAGGTGACGCAGTATGATCCACTGGGGCAGAGTCCGACAATTGCGGGACGAGGTTGGCCCGGATGAGTTTGATGAGGTGGTCGACATCTTTCTGGAAGAAGTGCAGGAGGTCATCGCCCGCTTGCATCAGGATACAAGCCGGTCCGAACTGGAACAGAATCTGCATTTCCTGAAGGGCAGCGCGCTCAGTCTTGGATTCGACCAGTTCTCGAAACTCTGTCAGGACGGCGAACGGCAGGCGGCCGCGGGTCAGGGCGAGGATGTCGATCTGCCCGCTATTCTGGCCGTATTTGACAGCTCGAAACAGAAATTCGAGGCTGAGCTGCGCCAGAATCTGGATTAAATCACGAACTGCGCCAGCGTTTCGTCTTCGGTTATATCGGTGTAGGTGAACCCTGCCTCATCCAGATGCGCAAACAGACGCATGAAGTTCTCAGGCTTGCGGGTTTCAATCCCGATCAGGACCGAACCGAAATTGCGGGCCGATTTTTTCATGTATTCAAAGCGGGCGATATCGTCCTCGGGGCCGAGAATACCCAGAAACTCTTTCAACGCGCCGGGGCGCTGCGGCAGGCGCAGGATGAAATACTTCTTCACTCCGGAATAGCGTTGGGCGCGTTCTTTGACCTCGGGCAGGCGTTCGAAATCGAAATTGCCACCGGATGTCACGCAGACCACGGTCTTGCCCCGCACAAAGCTTTGAATATCGCCCACCGCTTCGATCGCCAGCGCGCCCGCGGGTTCCAGAACGATGCCTTCGACATTCAGCATCTCAATCATAGTTGTGCAGATGCGGTCTTCGGACAGAACCAGAACATCCGACAGGTGGCGAGACTTCAGTAATTCAAACGGTTTCTCACCGATCCGTCCAACCGCAGCGCCATCGACGAAGGTATCCACATGATCCAGCGACACAGGATGCCCCGCAGCCAGTGCAGCGCGCAAACAGGCACCTCCGGCCGGTTCGACAAACAGACAATGGCTGCGATCCCCGAACCATGTGGCCACGCCCGAGGACATGCCGCCGCCGCCAACCGGCAAAACGACGTGATCCGGCACACCGCCCATTTGCTCTTCGATCTCGACCGCCAGTGAGGCCTGGCCTTCAATGACATCAGCGTCATCGAAGGGTGACAGGAAATACCCGCCCTGCTGCGCGCACCATGCTTGCGCGGCGGCCAGAGTATCGTCGAAATAGTCGCCAGTCAGGTGGATCTCGATATTGTCGCCGCCGAAAATGCGGGTCTTTTGAATTTTCTGCTGCGGCGTCGTCACCGGCATGAAGATCACGCCGCGCACGTCCAGATGCTTACACATGAACGCCACGCCCTGCGCGTGGTTGCCAGCACTGGCACAGACGAACAGGTCCTGCCCCTGCTGCTTGCGCATGGCATTGAACGCACCACGGATCTTGTAGGAGCGCACCGGACTGAGGTCTTCGCGCTTAAGCCAGATATCGGCCCCATAACGGTCAGACAAATGGGCATTCCGTTGCAACGGTGTTGCCGGAAACACGGTGCGCATCGCCTGTTCGGCAGCGCGGGCGCAGGTCATGAAATCAGTCATGTCGATTTCCCTGCCCCATCATCGCGATAAGGGCAAGGAATACATATGTGTACGCCGCTCAGGACAGTTCGCGTTTTTCGATGAAGATTCCGTACATCGTGGTCAGGATACTGACATTGATCATCGGCAGAATGAGCGTGCCAAAGAACGCGGTCAGCAATACGCCCAGCACCGGTATTATTGCCAGAAGGGTGAAAGCCAGCTGCACCAGAATCTGGAACAGGAGGGCGACGAGTAGCAGCAACAAGATTGCACCGCTGACCCCGGACGTGTTGTTCCATGCCTCACCGATCGATATGGGATTTCCTATCGCCGCTGCGGGCAGAATAATTGACAGGCGATAGAAGCACACGACCAGAAAAACGGTGTAAACAATCACCAGAATGGTCGAAATCACCGCAAGGCTTTCGCCTAGTGCAGCAGCGACCAGACCCATGGGGATATACGCGATCACCATCAAAATCCCCAACATCAGAAAACGACCGAAATAGGCAAGAATCCTGTCGAAGCGGAATGTCGGGAGTATTCCCGTGGGATACTCTTCCATCAGGATGAAGCGGTGCCATGACACCGCAATCCAGAACATCGTGACGGACATTACCGCCAGCAAAACGACCACAAAAACAAAGGCTGAACCTGCAGTTGCACCTGACGGCAACGCGCCTGCATTGTCTTCAAGCGCCTCAAGCGGAATACCAAGCGCCAAGAACACGCCCACGATGATGATCGTCGCAATAAGAGCAGGGCCAACCGTAATCTGCAGCACCTGCTTGATGTTTCCAAATACCATCCGCACAGAATGCAAGAAAATCTGCCATCCCAACATTTGAAACCGCCCCTTCAACCAATGCTTGTTATTCTCTGCACCCGTTTCACCCCAATTCAGGTACTGCGTCAATCCTCACAACTTGCCCCCGCGCGTAAAACCCGCTAGGGGCCAATCGTCTTACGCATAAGGGGAAGTCAGATGTCCGCGCCCAAGAAAGTTGTTCTGGCCTATTCCGGTGGCCTTGATACCTCGATCATCCTGAAATGGTTGCAGACCGAATATGGTTGTGAAGTTGTAACCTTCACCGCCGATTTGGGTCAGGGTGAAGAGCTGGAGCCCGCCCGCAAAAAGGCCGAGCTGCTGGGGATCAAGCCCGAGAACATCTATATCGAGGATATCCGCGAGGAATTCGTGCGCGATTTCGTCTTCCCGATGTTCCGCGCCAACGCGCAGTACGAAGGTCTGTACCTGCTGGGCACGTCCATCGCTCGCCCCCTGATTTCGAAACGTCTGGTCGAAATCGCCGAGGCAACCGGCGCTGACGCCGTGGCGCATGGTGCGACCGGCAAGGGCAACGATCAGGTGCGGTTCGAACTGGCGGCCTATGCGCTGAACCCCGACATCAAAGTGATCGCACCCTGGCGCGAATGGGATCTGACAAGCCGCACTAAGCTGCTGGAATTCGCCGAACAGAACCAGATTCCGATCGCCAAGGACAAGCGCGGCGAGGCCCCCTTCTCGGTCGATGCCAACCTGTTGCACACCTCGTCCGAGGGCAAGGTTCTGGAAGACCCCGCCGATATGGCGCCCGACTATGTCTATCAGCGCACCGTCCACCCCGAGGACGCGCCGAACGAGCCCGAATTCATCGAGATCGGCTTTGAAAAAGGCGACGCGGTCAGCATCAATGGCGAAGCGATGAGCCCGGCCACAATCCTGACCAAGCTGAACGAATACGGCGGCAAACACGGCATTGGTCGTCTAGACTTGGTCGAAGGTCGTTTCGTTGGCATGAAATCGCGTGGCATCTATGAAACTCCCGGCGGCACCATCCTGCTGGAAGCGCACCGCGGTATCGAATCCATCACCATGGACCGCGGCGCGATGCACCTGAAAGACCAGCTGATGCCGCAGTATGCCGAGCTGATCTATAACGGCTTCTGGTACTCGCCTGAACGTGAAATGCTGCAAGCCGCCATCGACAAGAGCCAGGAACACGTCACCGGCACCGTCCGCGTGAAGCTGTACAAGGGTCTAGCCTCGACCGTGGGCCGCTGGTCGGATCACTCGCTGTATTCCGAAGCGCATGTGACCTTCGAAGAAGACGCGGGTGCCTATGATCAGAAAGACGCCGCGGGCTTCATCCAACTGAACGCGCTGCGGCTGAAACTGCTGGCCGCGCGCGACAAGCGGTTGTCCAAGTGACCGAAGATGACGGTCTGAACGACGAACTGGAAATGTTCATCGAAGCGCAGGACACGGTCTGGGCCGATGTCCTGCGCGAACTGGAACAGGGGCAGAAGACCAGCCACTGGATGTGGTTCGTGTTTCCGCAACTGGCCGAGCTGGGCCAGTCCCATATGGCGCAGCTTTACGGCATCGAAGATCTGGATGAAGCCACGCGCTATCTGAACCACCCGGTACTGCGCCACCGTCTGACGCAAGCGGCCTCGTTGATGTTGCTGCATCAGGGGCGCGCCGCCAGCGACATTCTGGGTGGGGTTGACGCGAAAAAGCTTCGCTCTTCGATGACATTGTTTTCCTTGGTGGCAGATGCTCCGGCCGAGTTTCAGGCAATTCTTGACGCTTTCTACGATGGGGAGCCTTGCGCGCGAACCGTTCAGAGCCTTGACGCATCGTGATCGGAAGTTCCAGTCGGGTCAGCCTTGCCTGTTCGATACCTGACGTTTTACGCATTCGGAAACTGCGAAAGGAACCCGGATGCTTCAGCATATCGCCGACGAAATTCAAAAAGGCCTGAACGGCAAAACCTTTGACGGCTCATTGAAATTCGATTGTGGCGAGGACGGCGTGATTGTTCTGGCCGACAGTCAGGCATCGACACAGGACCAGGAAACGGATTGCACGATCCGCATCTCGCAGGACAACCTGACCAAGCTTCTGACCGGAAAACTGAACCCGATGACAGGTGTCGCTTTGGGCAAGCTCAAAATCTCGGGCAATATGGGCGTTGCGATGAAACTGGGGCAGCTTCTGGGTTAAGCCGAAGGCAGGTTCACCGCGGAATTCCACCTCGCCGGGGCGCCCTATCCAACCGCCAAGACGGCCCGGCGCAAGGTGTTCCACCGACATCCGGCGCCGATAAACTTGCCTCACCAGCCCGTGACATCAGATGTCAGGCAATTGAATGTCATCCGGGTTCGGGTCACCTTGGTGCGGAAAGGAGACCCGACATGTTACGGACTGCTTATCTGGACGCCTTCAAACCGGCCATTTTGTTTGCCCTGATCACACTTGCGATGATGTTGCGCGCCCTGCCTGCCCCCGCGGCAGGTGCCGAAACGCTGACAGTTGCAGGAGGCTGTTTCTGGTGTGTCGAGTCCGATTTTGAATCTGTACCGGGCGTTATCGGGGCCGTGTCGGGCTATACCGGCGGCAAATCCGCCAACCCCACCTATGATCAGGTCTCCAAAGGTGGCACCGGCCATTATGAAGCAGTTCAGATCACTTTTGACCCGGCCCGCGTCTCACGTGAAACTCTGCTGAACATGTTCTTCCGCTCGGTTGATCCGACGGATGCCGGCGGCCAGTTCTGCGACCGGGGCGACAGCTATCGAACTGCGATATTCGTCTCTAACACAGGCGAAAAAGCGTTGGCTGAACAGGCGAAGAAAGAAGCACAACGAGCCCTGGGTCAAAATGTTGTCACCCCGATCCTGAAGGCGGGCACGTTTTACCCTGCCGAGGCCTATCATCAGGATTACTACAAAGGGAACAAGCTGATCCTTACCCGCTTTGGGCCCAAACGTCAGCACAACGCCTATAAAGCATATCGCAAAGCCTGTGGCCGTGACGCGCGTGTCAAACAGCTTTGGGGTTCAGATGCGCCTTTCGCCGGGTCTTAATCAAAGGTCGCGTCGCGCACTTCTCTCAGATCAGGAATGACATCCGCGGTTCCGTGCCGCGTGACCATCAGGGCAGCGGCGCGGTTCGCTTGCAGAATGGCCTGTTCCATCGGCATTCCGCGATCCATTCCAGCCAGCACGTAGCCGGTAAATGTATCACCTGCCCCGGTGGTATCCACGGCCTGAACCTTGTGGGCCGCAAATTCCACCGGGTCTTTGCCCTGCTGCAAATACCGGGCACCTTTTGAGCCCAGCGTGACAATGACATGTCGCACGGGCAGGTCAGCCGCACCCATCCCGGTTTCCTGCCGCAGTTGTTCGGCCTCGATCTCGTTCAGGATCAGGAAATCCAGATAGGGCAGAACCGCCTGAACCGCCTGTGCCTGAAACGGTGCGGCGGCGTAACATACGGTCAGTCCAAGTTTGCGCCCCAACTGCGCGGCTTCGACCTGTGCGTTGGTTTCATTCTGCAAGATCAGCAGATCACCGGTGCTTGCCGATGACAGGGCCTGCCCAAGATGGCTGATATCCAAGGCATGGTTGGCCCCCGGATAGAGGATGATCAGATTCTCGCCCTCGGCGTCCACCGCAATGATCGCGTGCCCCGTCGGCAGGTCCACCTCCGAGATATAGCGTGTGTCCACGCCATATTCCGTCAGTCGGTCCTTCGCCCAGCGGCCATCATGCCCGACGGCACCGATATGGCTGACGCGCGATCCGGCCCGCGCAGCCGCCACTGACATATTGGCACCTTTTCCGCCAAGGAACCGATCCAGCCCGTGGGCGGCCAGAGTTTCCCCCGGCGCAGGCAGATGCGGCAGGTCATAGACCATATCCGCGTTGATCGAGCCGAGGTTCCAGATCGTCATGGTTTATCCGATGTCGCACGAGGCCAGAATGGCCATGTTCAGAATATCGTTCGCTGTCGAGACGGTCGAGCAAATCTGAATCGGCTTGTCGACACCCGACAGGATCGGCCCGATCACGGTGGCACCGCCCATTTCCTGCATCAGCTTGGTCGAGATGCTGGCCGAATGCCGCGCGGGAACGATCAGAATGTTCGCAGGGCCGGTCAGGCGCGAGAATGGATAAGCTTCTTGCTGATCCATGTTCAGGGCAACATCGACGGTCATCTCGCCTTCGTATTCGAAATCCACACCACGCCCGTCCAGAACTTCCGGGGCGACATGCATTTTTTCCGCACGTTCCGACACCGGATAGCCAAAGGTCGAGAAGCTGACAAAAGCAACGCGCGGCTCCAGACCCATATGGCGGGCAACGGCGGCTGCGCGCTCGGCGATATTGGCCAGATCATTCTCATCCGGCCATTCGTGAACCAGCGTATCACCTATCAGGACGATCCGGCCCTTGTGCAGCAATGCCGTGACACCAGCAGCGCCATGAGCCGCATCCGCGTCAAAGACGTGATTGATCCGATCCAACACATGCGCTGATTTCCGGGTTGCGCCCGTAACCAGACCATCGCCATGCCCATGTGCCAGCATCAGAGACGAAAACACATGTCGGTCGCGCGCGGCCAGACGGTGGATATCCTTGCGGTCAAACCCCTTACGTTGCAGGCGTTTATAGAGGAATTCCTTATAGGTATCGAGGTGAGTGGTGTTGGCGGCGTTCACCACCTCCAGCTCACGCACAGCATCTCCGAGCCCGGCAGCCTCAAGTTTGATTTTGACGTCATCGGCGCGACCAACAACCAGCGCCTTTCCGAAGCCCGAGCGCTGATACATGACCGCCGCACGCAGCACGCGGGGGTCATCGCCCTCGGCAAAAATCATGCGGCCTTGCGCCTGTCGCGCCCGGGCGTTCAGCCCGCGCAGAATGCTTGCGGTCGGGTCCATCCGGGACTTCAGGCTCAGCTCATACGCATCCATGTCGATGATCGGACGGCGGGCTGCGCCGGTATTCATCCCCGCCTTGGCAACAGCGGGCGGAATACGGTGGATCAGGCGCGGATCAAACGGCGTGGGAATGATGTAGTCGCGCCCGAAGGTCAGCGATTTGCCATAAGCCATCGCGACCTCATCCGGCACGTCTTCGCGCGCCAGATTGGCCAGTGCATGGGCACAGGCGATCTTCATCTCGTCATTGATGGCACGCGCGTGAATGTCCAGCGCGCCGCGGAACAAATAGGGAAAGCCCAGAACGTTGTTGACCTGGTTGGGATAGTCGCTGCGCCCGGTCGCCACGATGGCGTCCACGCGGACCTCGTGCGCCTCTTCCGGGGTGATTTCCGGATCGGGGTTGGCCATAGCAAAGATCACCGGATTATCGGCCATGCTTGCGACCATCTCCTGCGTGACCGCGCCCTTGACCGAAACACCAAGAAAGACGTCCGCGCCCTTCATGGCCTCTTCCAGAGTACGCAGATCCGTGGTGATCGCATGGGCCGACTTCCACTGGTTCATGCCCTCGGTCCGGCCCTGGTAGATCACGCCCTTGGTGTCACAGACGATACAGTTCTCGTGCCGCGCGCCCATGGATTTGAGCAGTTCAATACAGGCGATCCCCGCCGCCCCGGCCCCGTTCAGAACGATCTTCACATCCTCGATCTTCTTGCCCGAAATATGCAGCGCGTTGATCAGCCCCGCCGCACAGATCACCGCCGTGCCGTGCTGGTCGTCGTGAAAGACGGGGATGTCCATCTCTTCCTTCAGGCGCTGTTCTATGATGAAACACTCGGGCGCCTTGATGTCTTCCAGGTTGATCCCGCCGAAGGTCGGCCCCATCAGTCGAACCGCGCGGCAGAACTCATCCGGGTCTTCTGTATCCAGCTCGATATCGATCGAGTTCACGTCGGCGAACCGTTTGAACAGAACGGATTTCCCCTCCATCACCGGTTTCGAGCCCAGCGCGCCAAGGTTGCCAAGACCCAACACCGCCGTCCCGTTCGAGATTACGGCCACCAGGTTGCCCTTGTTGGTATAGTCATAGGCGGTTTCTGGGTTCTCGGCGATTGCTTCACATGGAACGGCCACACCCGGGCTGTAGGCAAGCGAAAGATCCCGCTGCGTGGTCATCGGGACGGTTGCCTGCACCTCCCACTTGCCGGGGGTCGGGTCGAGGTGAAAGGCCAGCGCCTCTTCTTTGGTGATCTTCGCTTTGGGCATCGGATATGTCGTTTCTTTACATCTGTTGGGCTTTTGCCTCATAGCGCAGGCAAAGGCGCGTCTCAACGACAATACGTTTTCACCTTTCGTCGCAGGGGCCGGGTTTGTAAGGTCGCGCCGGAATACGCCAGAGGGGAGCAGCCTTGTCCAATGTCACGCCGATGATGGCGCAATATCTGGAAATCAAAGAAGCCCACGCGGATGCTCTGCTGTTCTACCGCATGGGCGATTTCTACGAGATGTTCTTTGAAGACGCCGTGAACGCCGCCGAGGCGCTGGACATCGCCCTGACCAAACGCGGCAAACACAATGGCGAAGATATTCCGATGTGCGGCGTGCCGGTGCATTCGGCCGAAGGCTATCTGCTGACACTGATCCGCAAGGGCTTTCGCGTCGCCGTCTGCGAACAGATGGAAAGCCCGGCCGAGGCCAAGAAAAGAGGCTCTAAATCGGTGGTAAAGCGCGATGTGGTGCGCCTTGTCACTCCCGGCACCCTGACCGAGGACGCGCTGTTGGAGGCGCGCCGCCACAACTTTCTGGCCGCCTATGCCGAGGTGCGCGACGAGGCCGCGCTGGCCTGGGCGGACATATCGACCGGGGCGTTTCACGTGATGCCGCTGACCTCGGTCCGGCTGAGCCCCGAGCTGGCCCGGCTGGCCCCGTCGGAACTGATCGTGGCAGACAACGTGCAGGAAAAACTGAATGAGCCGGTCCGCGATTTGGGTATTTCTCTCACCCCTGTCGGACGGGCGAGTTTTGACAGCACGGCGGCTGAAAAACGCATCTGCGGGTTGTTTCACGTGGGCGCGCTGGACGCGTTCGGAAGCTTTGGACGCGCCGAAGTGTCCGCGATGGGCGCGCTGATTGATTATCTGGAGATCACACAGAAGGGCAAATTGCCCCTGTTGCAAACGCCGCTGAAAGAATCCGAAGATCGCGTCGTGCAGATCGACGCGGCCACCCGCCGCAACCTTGAACTGACACGATCTTTGTCGGGCGGGCGGGCCGGATCGCTGCTGTCGGTGGTGGACCGGACCGTAACCCCGGGCGGTGCGCGCCTGCTGGAACAACGCCTGTCCAGCCCCTCGCGCAATCTGGATGTCATCCACGCGCGGCTGGACGCGGTCGATTTTGCCGCCCAGGACAGCCTGATCACCGCCGATCTGCGCGAGGCGCTCCGCAAGACGCCCGATCTGGACCGCGCCTTGTCGCGCCTGTCGCTGGACCGAGGCGGCCCGCGCGACTTGGCCGCCATCCGCAACGGGCTGACCCAAGCCGCAGCGATCGCCGGGATTTGCGAAGGTCAAGACCTGCCGGTGCTGCTGGCGACTGCGGTGCAGAACCTTGTGGGATTCGACGATCTGCTCGACCTGCTGGATCAGGCGCTGGTCGCCGACCCGCCGCTGCTGGCGCGCGATGGCGGCTTCATCGCGCCGGGCTTTGACGCCGAACTGGACGAGGCCCGCACCCTGCGGGACGAAGGCCGCTCGGTCATTGCCGGGTTTCAGCAGAAATACGCCGAACACACCGGCATCGCCTCGCTGAAAATTAAGCACAACAACGTGCTGGGCTATTTCATCGAAACCACGGCCACCCATGCCGAAAAGATGCTGAACCCGCCCTTCAGCGAGACCTATATCCACCGCCAGACCACCGCCAACCAGGTGCGGTTCACCACGGTTGAGCTCAGCGAGATCGAAACCCGCATCCTGAACGCCGGCAACCTGGCTCTTGAGATCGAAAAAAGGCTCTATCAAAGGCTTTCTGATGAGATTTTGAGCTTCGCTGCGCGACTTAATCAAGCCGCCCGAGGGCTGGCCGAACTGGATCAGACCACCGCGCTGGCAGATCTGGCCCGCGGAGAAAACTGGTGCAGACCACAGGTAGACGCCTCCCGGGCGTTCAGTGTTCAGGGCGGTCGGCATCCGGTGGTAGAGCACGCGCTGCGCCAGCAAAACGGTGATGCCTTCATCGCCAATGACTGCGACCTCAGCGCAGAGGACGGCGCTGCCATCTGGTTGCTGACCGGCCCCAACATGGCCGGTAAGTCGACCTTCCTGCGCCAGAATGCGCTGATCGCCCTGTTGGCCCAGATGGGCAGCTACGTCCCGGCCGAGCAAGCTCATATCGGCGTGGTCAGCCAGCTTTTCAGCCGCGTGGGCGCCTCTGACGATCTGGCAAGGGGCCGGTCGACATTCATGGTCGAGATGGTGGAAACCGCGGCAATCCTCAACCAGGCCGATGACCGGGCGCTGGTGATCCTCGACGAAATTGGGCGTGGCACCGCCACCTATGACGGCCTGTCCATCGCCTGGGCAACGCTGGAACATCTGCACGCCGCCAACCGCTGCCGCGCGCTGTTCGCCACGCATTACCACGAGCTGACCGCGCTGGCCGGCAAGCTGGAAGGCGTCGAAAACGCCACTGTCGCGGTCAAGGAATGGGACGGCGAGGTGATCTTCCTGCACGAGGTCCACAAGGGCGCGGCCGACCGGTCCTATGGCGTGCAGGTCGCACAACTGGCCGGTCTGCCGGCTTCGGTCGTCGAGCGCGCGCGTGTGGTTCTGGACCAGTTGGAGAAAACGGAACGCGAGGGCGGCAAGCAAAAGGCGCTGATCGACGATCTGCCGCTGTTTTCGGCCGCACCGCCCCCGCCGCCGGTCCCGAAAGCGTCGCCCGTCACCGATATGCTGGACCAGATCCTGCCGGACGACCTGACCCCGCGCGAAGCCCTCGATCTGATCTACAAACTGAAAGAGGCGGCCAGATCCTGACCGCCCCTTCATCTTTTCCCAAATACTCTCGCCGAAGGCACGCGCCCTTGGGCGCGTATCAGCTTGCCGGGGTTGACGACACGCCCACCTGCGCCGGGCGCAGCAGACGATCGTGCAACATAAACCCTTCGGCGGACACCTGAATGATGTCTCCTGCCTTGGTTCCGGGAACAGGTGCCTCGAACATGGCCTCGTGCACGTTCGGATCAAACCGGTCGCCCACTTCGGGTGTGATCACTTCGATTCCGTGCTTCTGGAACACATCCTTCAAAGCGCGCATGGTCAATTCGACGCCTTCCAGCAGACCAGCAGCCACTTCTTTTTGCTCATCCGTCGCAGCTTCAAGGGCGCGCTTCATGTTGTCATAGACGGGCAGCATATCGCGGGCCAGCTTGGACCCGCCATACTGTTCCGCATCGCGGCGCGCCTTGTCGCTGCGCTTGCGCATGTTTTCGGCATCCGCCAGCGCGCGCATGAACTTGTCTTTATAGTCATCCCGTTCGGCCCGCAGCGCGTCCAGTTCCAGTTCTTCTTCGCTGATATCCATCAGCTCTTCGGCCAGCTCTTCGGCCTCGGCGGTTGCGATATCGTCCAGAAAATCTTCGTTCTTCGGCTCTGCCATCTTTTACCCTCTAGCTCCGGTCGGATATCAGCTTGCCGACCAGTTGCGCCGTATAATCCACGATCGGTACGATCCGCCCATAATTCAGACGTGTGGGTCCGATAACCCCCACCGCACCGATTATCTTTCGATCAGCGTTCATATAAGGAGACACCACCAAAGAGGAACCCGAAAGTGAGAAAAGTTTGTTCTCAGACCCGATAAAAATGCGCACACCCTCGCCTTCTTCGGTCAATTCAAGGAATTCGGCGATGTCTCGCTTGCGCTCAAGGTCATCGAACAGGGTGCGGATGCGGTCAAGTTCCTCGGCCTGACCGGGTTCGTTCAACAGATTCGCGCGCCCGCGCACGATCAAACGGGCCGAGTCGCTTCCGTCTCCGTCCCAAACGGCCATTCCGCTTTCGACCATCTCACGGGCCAGAGTGTCGATTTCCTGCTTGCGCGCATCGATCTGCGTCTGCATTTGCCGCCGCACTTCGCTGAGTGTCCGCCCCTCGATGAGTGCGTTCAGGAAATTCGCGGCCTCGCGCATGGAACTTGGCGTTTGCCCAGGTGGCGGCGTGAACAGCCGGTTTTCCACATGTCCGTCCGAGAAAACCAAAACCACCAAAGCCCGATCATGGCCCAGAGAAACAAATTCGATATGTTTGATTTCCGATTCATGCTTGGGCGTCAGAACCAGCGAGGCCCCTTGTGTCACGTTTGACAAGGCAGAGCCGACACGGTCCAGCATTCCACCGACATCACCCGTGTTAGAGCCTAATGTCTGCTCCAGTTTCTGCCGGTCATCGGCACCCAGGTCGCCGACCTCAAGCAATCCGTCCACAAACATTCGCAGGCCTTGCTGCGTCGGGATTCGGCCGGCGCTGACATGGGGGCTATCCAGAAGACCCAGAAATTCCAGATCCTGCATCACATTGCGGACAGTTGCAGCGCTGACTTTTTCTGACAACGTACGCGTCAAAGTACGGCTGCCGACGGGCTCTCCACTTTCCAGATAGCTCTCGACAATCAGCCGGAACACTTCGCGTGACCGGTCGTTCATCTCGTCCAGAATCTTGCTCGCTTCGCTCATCCGTGTTCCCCTGCTCGTTTGTCATTAAATAGCAGGCAAATGAAAGGTCAATCGGGGTTGCATCGTAACGCTGCGGAGCGTTATCCCCAACCCAGCAAACAAAGGAATTCCGATGCGACCCTCTGGAAGAGATTTAAGTGAAATGCGCGCCGTTTCAATCGAGACGGGAGTCACGAAACATGCCGAAGGTTCCTGCCTGATCAGAATGGGCGACACGCATGTTCTGTGCACCGCTACGATCGAAGATCGCGTGCCGCCGTTTATCAAGGGCTCGGGCCTGGGATGGGTCACAGCCGAATACGGCATGCTGCCCCGTGCCACCAATACGCGGATGCGGCGCGAGGCGGCCGCGGGCAAACAAGGGGGCCGCACGGTCGAAATCCAGCGCCTGATCGGCCGCGCCCTGCGCGCCGGCGTCGATCGGGTTGCTCTGGGCGAGCGTCAGATCACCGTGGACTGTGATGTGATCCAGGCCGATGGCGGCACCCGCTGCGCGTCAATCACCGGCGGCTGGGTCGCGCTGCGGCTGGCGGTGAACAAGCTGATGAAGACCGGCGATGTGATCTCGGACCCGCTGGTTGATCCGGTCGCGGCCGTGTCCTGTGGCATTTATGCAGGTCAGCCGGTGCTGGACCTTGATTACCCCGAAGACAGCGAAGCAGGCGTAGATGGCAACTTCATCATGACCGGATCCGGCAAACTGATCGAAGTACAGATGAGCGCCGAAGGCTCGGTCTTCAGCCGCGCCCAAATGGATCAACTGATGGATCTGGCGGAAAAAGGCGTGTCCGAACTGGCGGCCGCGCAAAAGGCCGCCACCGCATGACCCGCAAGTTCGACGGCGACAGGTTGCTGGTCGCCACCCACAACAAAGGCAAGCTCGAAGAGATGGCGCATCTGCTCGAGCCCTTCGGCGTGACAGTCGTCGGTGCCGGCGAACTGAACCTGCCGGAACCCGAAGAGACCGAGGACACCTTTGTCGGCAATGCGCGGATCAAGGCCCATGCGGCCGCCAAAGCCACCGGCCTGCCCGCTTTGTCGGACGATTCCGGGATCACGATCGATGCGCTGAACGGCGCACCGGGTGTTTACACCGCCGATTGGGCAGAAACCGGCAACGGGCGCGATTTTCTGATGGCCATGACCCGCGCCCATGATGAGCTCGAAGCAAAAAACGCGCCGCATCCGCGCACGGCCCAATTCCGCTGCACACTGGTTCTGGCCTGGCCCGACGGGCACGACGAGGTGTTCGAAGGCGTCGCGCCCGGTCATCTGGTCTGGCCGATCCGCGGCAAGGATGGGTTCGGCTATGACCCGATGTTTGTCCCCGACGGCTACGACATTACCTTTGCCGAGATGGATCGCTGGGAAAAGAACAAGATCAGCCATCGTGGTCGCGCGGTGGAAATGTTCGTGAAAGGCTGCTTTGGCGGATGATTGGCGCAACGGGGGCTTTGGCCTGTACGTGCATTGGCCCTTTTGCGAGGCCAAATGCCCCTATTGCGACTTCAACAGCCATGTTGCCAAAAATATTGATCAGAAACAATGGCTTGACGCCTATTTGTCCGAGCTTCACCGATCTGCTGCCGAAACGCCCGATCGGGTTTTGAACACGATCTTCTTTGGCGGCGGCACCCCATCACTGATGGCGCCCGAAACTGTCGCCGCCGTGATCGACACCGCCCGCGCCCTGTGGCGGCCCGCCAATGACATGGAAATCACGCTCGAGGCCAATCCCGGTTCGGTCGAGGCGGGGCGGTTCGCTGCCTATCGCGATGCGGGTGTGAACCGGGTTTCGATGGGCATTCAGGCGATGAATGACGAAGACCTGAGGCGGCTGGGCCGCATCCACACCGTGGCAGAGGCCCGCGCTGCCTTTGACATCGCCCGCAACTGTTTCAACCGGGTCAGCTTTGACCTGATCTATGCGCGCCAACACCAGACATTGGACGCCTGGCAAGAGGAACTGACCCAAGCGCTATCGATGGCCATCGACCACCTGTCGCTCTATCAATTGACGATCGAAGACGGGACGGCCTTTGGGGATCGATACGCCGTCGGTAAGTTACGTGGCCTGCCCGAAGATGACAGTGCCGCCGACATGTATCTGGCCACGCAGGAAATCTGCGAAGCACATGGCTTGCCGGCCTATGAAGTTTCGAACCATGCCCGACCGGGCGCAGAATCGCAGCACAACCTGATTTACTGGCGATACGGCGATTATGTGGGCATCGGCCCCGGCGCCCATGGGAGGATTACCCTGAATGGTCAGAAATACGCGACCGAAACCTATCTGAACCCCCAGCGTTGGCTTGATGCCGCCAATCAAGGCAATGGTGAAAAGAACCGCAGCACGTTGCCCCTTGAAGATCAGGCAAATGAATACCTTATGATGGGTATGAGAATTACTGAGGGACTAGATATGGACAGGTGGCAAACTTTGTCTGGCCGCTCTCTTCCCTCTGAAACCATAATTCATCTGACCGACATCAACATGGTTCGGCGCAGCAACGGGCGCCTCATCGCCACATTAGACGGGCGCGCCGTATTGAACGCAGTCATCCGGGAGCTGTTGGACTGAGCATGCAGTATCTTTGGGCCGGACTGGGATTGCTTTGTGTTGCCATGGCGGCTGTTGGGGTTGTCCTGCCCCTTCTTCCTACGGTGCCTTTTCTTCTGCTTGCCGCGTTTTTCTTCGCCCGCTCATCCTCGCGGCTGCACAATTGGCTTGTGACCCATAACCTTTTTGGGCCACTGATTCTTGATTGGCAAAGCTCCGGCGCCATTCGACCAGCTGCAAAAAAGGCGGCAACCGTCTCGATCGCCGCCGTTTTCGGACTCTCTGTTTTGCTGTCAGCACCGCTTTTCGTGTTGATCATTCAGGCGGTTGTGTTGGGCGGTGTCATGATCTTTATCTGGTCACGGCCTAACGGCTGAGCTTGGCGCACAAGTCGTCCAGCTGATCCAGGTTTTCGTAGGTCAGAACAACTTGTCCCGTTTCCGTTCCGGCCTTGTGATTGATTGACACTTTCATCGCCAGGATCGCGGACAGGTCTTTTTCCAAGGCACGTGTGTCTGCATCCTTTCCGGCATCCAGATTTCTGGAGCGGGGTGCGGAACGTTCGGCACTGCCTTGCTCCTGTTTTTTGACCAAAGCCTCGGTTGCGCGCACCGACAAGCCATCCTTGACGATCTGTTTCGCAAGTTCCGACGGATTTTCCGCCGTAATCAGTGCCCTGGCGTGCCCCGCAGACAATTTACCTTCAATAACAAGAGTTTGCACATCCAACGGCAAGGACAGAAGCCGCAAAAGATTTGCGATGTGGCTGCGGCTTTTGCCCAGGGCCTCGGCAAGCTTTTCCTGCGTGTGACCAAACCGGTCCATCAACTGCTTGTAGCCGGCGGCCTCTTCCACCGCGTTCAGATCCGCGCGTTGGATGTTTTCGATAATCGCAACTTCCAACACTTCCGTATCATCGAAATCACGTACAATAACCGGGATATCATGCAGCTGCGCCATCTGCGCCGCGCGCCAACGGCGTTCCCCCGCGACGATTTCGTATTCATCGGGCCCCGTCGCGCGAACGATCAACGGCTGAATGATACCTTTTTCCTTGACCGACGCTGCCAGTTCGTCCAACTGCTCGGGCATGAATGTCCGGCGCGGCTGATTGGGGTTGGCTTTCAGCTTTTCAATCGGGACTTTCAGATCCGGTCTGCGTGCATCCGTTGAAATCCGGCCTTCTGATTCAGGATTCACATCCGCCATAAGGGCAGACAACCCCCGCCCCAAACCTCTGGACTTTGCTTTCTTGGCGCTCATGTCGCCCTCCTCGTTCCCGCTCAGGCAGCGGTCTTATTGTTCTTGTGCAAGATCTCACGAGCAAGATGCCGGTAGGCCATGGCCCCAAGCGATCCCGAGTCATATTGCAAAACAGGCAGCGCATATGACGGCGCTTCGCTGACCCGCACATTTCTGGGTATTTTCGTTTTAAAGACCATCTCACCCAGATTGTCACGCGCGTCCTTTTCAACCTGACGGGACAAGTTGTTGCGGTTGTCATACATGGTCAACACAATACCTTCGATTCTCAGATCCGGGTTAGCCGTTTGGCGGACCTCTCGAATCGTGAGCATCAGTTGTGAAAGCCCTTCAAGGGCAAAGAACTCGCTCTGCAGCGGAACAAGCACCGAATGCGAAGCAACCATTGCATTCACGGTCAGCAAGTTTAAGGACGGCGGGCAGTCGATAAGCACAAAATCCAGTTCAAACGCATCTATGGCTGGCTGCCTCAAAGCATCATGCAAAAGATAGCTACGTTTTTCGTTGGAGATCAGTTCAATATCGGCGGAACTCAGATCAACGGTCGCCGGAACAACGAAAAGACCTTCGATTTCAGTCTCCTGAACGACGGCCTCCAATGGCGCGTCGTCAAGGATCAGATCATAAGTTGTCCAGTCTCGATCTTCGACACCCAAACCTGTCGAAGCATTCCCCTGCGGGTCAAGGTCAACCACCAGAACCCGACACCCGGATTCGGCCAATCCTGCTGCAAGGTTGATTGCTGTGGTTGTTTTTCCGACCCCGCCCTTCTGATTGGCAACAGCAATTATCCGAGGCCCTGAAGGTCGAGACAAATCAACCACGTGATACTCCATTTATCTTAAGGATAACGGCTTGAGGTTCAGTTAAACTTGTAATCGCCTCAGCCTCGAAATTCCATTCCTCACGTGCGTCTTCCAGCTCTTTTTTCCAATTTGCTCCTTTGGGCAACAACGCTGTCCCGTTGATGTGTAAATGCCTGTCACAAAAGGACAACAGGGTGCGCAAGTTAGCCAGCGCTCGGGCGGAAACTATGTTTGCAGCCAAAGGATCAACCGATTCAATCCTTTTTGAAGTCACCGTGCATTTTATACCGCATTCCCGCGCAACGCTGCGCAAGAAAGCCGATTTCCGCTGGTCGCTCTCGATCATATTGAATGCGGCGCCTGGGTTTTCTTCCGCGGCGATGATGGCGCAGACCATACCCGGGAACCCGCCTCCGCTTCCCAGGTCCGCCCAGGTGTCAAACCTGTCAGCGCACCGATAGACTTGCACCGAATCCAGAATATGCCGGTCCCAGATATGCTCCAAACTGTTCTTCGACACGAGGTTGATCTTAGGATTCCAACGCTTCACCAGATCAACATAGGTCACGAGGCGATCGAATGTTTCACGTGAAACATTCAGGTCTTCAAACTTCGAAAAATCAACCTTCATGCCTGACGAGCTCTTTGATCCCGGCGTAGTTTTGCCAGAACAAGCGTCAGCGCTGCCGGGGTAACGCCCTCGACACGGCTTGCCTGAGCGATATTGGCGGGCTTCGCTTGCGACAGCTTCTGTTTCATCTCCGACGACAGGCCGTCCAAGGCAAAATAGTCGAACTCAAGCGGGATGACATAGGATTCATCCCGCTTCATTGCTTCGACATCCCGCTTTTGTCTGGCAATGTAGTTGGCATACAAGGCGTCCCGCTCGATCTGGAGCCTGATTTTTGGGTCGACGTCCTGCAAATCAGGAACGAGAGGCAACAAATCTTCAAACGAGGTATCAGGGAATGCCAGAATTGCCATCCCATCTCTACGGTTTCCGTCCTGATTAACGTTTATGCCGGCAGCGAGAACTTCCTTGGGTGTGTAAGTGCGTTCCGTCAGCTTTAACTTCACACTCTCAAGTTGGTTCATTTTATCTTCGAACTGAATCTTGCGCCCTTCTCCGACGCACCCCAGCTCCAAACCAAGCGGTGTCAACCGTTGATCAGCATTGTCGGCACGCAGAGATAGCCGGAACTCCGCGCGCGACGTGAACATGCGGTAAGGTTCGGCAACCCCTCGAGTTGTCAAATCGTCGATCATTACGCCAATATAACTGTCGGATCGTGTAAAATGGATGGGCTCCCGCCCTTGGGTCTCCAACGCCGCGTTGAGGCCCGCCACCATGCCCTGAGCCGCGGCTTCCTCATATCCTGTGGTCCCATTTATCTGTCCCGCTAGATATAGTCCGTGAACAGCCGGCAAGGATAAGGAAGCGCTCAGGACACGCGGATCAACATAGTCGTATTCGATTGCATATCCCGGTTGCAGAATTTCTGCATTTTCCAAGCCTTTGATTGACCGCACATAGTCCAGCTGAACATCCTGGGGCAGAGATGTCGATATGCCGTTCGGATAGATTGTGTGGTCGTTGATCCCTTCGGGTTCAAGGAAGATTTGATGCGATTCCTTGTCGGCGAAGCGTACGATCTTGTCTTCGATCGAAGGGCAATAACGCGGGCCTACCCCATCGATGTGACCGCCATACATGGCAGATTTCGAAAGATTTTCCGCAATGATCTCATGCGTTCGCGCATTTGTATGTGTAATTCCGCAAGAAATCTGGGGCGCGACAACGGATTTCGACATGAAAGAAAACAGGGTTGGCTCATCGTCGCCGTCCTGCCTTTCAAGATCGGACCAATCAATGCTCCGCCCGTCCAGACGCGGCGGTGTGCCGGTTTTCAATCGCCCCATAGGAAGATCGTATCCATCCAACCGCTCAGCCAATTTGATGGAGGGCCGATCCCCCATTCTCCCGCCTGGGCGAGACACGTCACCGATATGGATGACGCCCCTTAGAAACGTACCGGACGTCAGAATAACGGCGCGGGCGGAAAGTTCTGATCCATCGGAAAGAACAACACCTGCAACCTTTTCGCCGTTCATCAGGAAATCGACAACCTCGCCAACAACGACGGACAGGTTATCCTGCTTCTCCGTTACCTGTTGCATAGCAAGACGATAAAGGGCGCGATCCGCCTGCGCTCTCGGCCCCTGAACGGCGGGCCCCTTTCGACGGTTCAATAATCGAAACTGAATGCCGGCCTGATCCGCCACGCGACCCATGACGCCATCCAAGGCGTCGATCTCACGCACAAGATGGCCTTTCCCCAAACCGCCAATCGCTGGATTGCAGGACATGACGCCAATGTCCGTTGCAGACAGCGTCACCAACGCCGTTGTAGCGCCCATTCTGGCTGATGCATGAGCGGCCTCGGTTCCGGCATGACCTGCGCCGATGACGATGACATCAAACTTCGAATGTTTCACGTGAAACACTCCTTATTTTCCCAAACAGAAGCTGGAGAAGATTTCATCCAACAGAGTTTCCACGTCTATTCTGCCCACCAGGGATTCAAGGGCGCGAATGGCGGTTCTCAGCTCCTCTGCTGCGATATCATACAGGTCTGGGCCTGATTCCAGAACCGAGATTGCAGATGTGAGTGAGTCCAATGCTCTGGTGATTGCAATGCGGTGACGTTCCCGAGTTGCAATACCATGGGCAGTGGTTCGCTGACGCAGAACACACGATATATCGTCTACTAACGCATCTATTCCCTGGCCTGTTTTCCCTGACACACCCTTTTCCCCGATCCCCCGAAGGTCTGCTTTGGGCAAAACATGTATATCATCTTCCCGCATCTCCACCCCTAGGTCCTTCGGTGTTTCAGACAGGAAAACGCGAAGATCGGCGGCCTCCGCTCTGCTGCGCGCTAGCTCGATACCCAGGTTTTCGACATGATCTTCGGTCTCTCGCAGCCCTGCCGTATCCAGCAAGGTCACCGGTAATCCAGCCAGATCCATTCGAACTTCGATCACATCACGCGTGGTTCCAGCATATTCCGAAGTAATGGCCGCCTCACGGCCTGCCAAGGCATTCAAAAGGGTGGATTTTCCCGCATTTGGAAGGCCGACGATCGCAACCTCGAACCCTGAACGAATTCGCTCGGCAATCTTGACTCCATCTGCCTCGCGATGAAGGTCCGACATGACGCCCTGGATCAGCTCGCGCACTTCCGGCGTGACATCGGTTGGAACTTCTTCATCGGCAAAATCGATGACAGCCTCCAACAGGGACGCAGCCCGTATCAAATCCCGACGCCACCGTTCAGCCAATGTGCCCAGCTCACCCGCCAGAATGGTCTGAGCCTGCTTCCGTTGTGCTTCCGTTTCTGCATCGATTAGATCGGCCAGGCCTTCAACCTGAGTCAGGTCCATCTTGCCGTTTTCCAGCGCTCGGCGTGTGAACTCACCCGGTTCAGCGATGCGCAACCCTTCTGTATCCGACAGGCAGCGCAGAACGGCGTTGACAGAGGCGGTGCTTCCATGAATCTGAAGCTCGGCCACGTCCTCACCGGTAAAACTGGCCGGAGCCTGGAAGGTCAAGACCAATCCGTCGTCCAAACGTGCTCCGCCATGATCGGTCAGAGTGCGCAGGACCATGCCACGCTTTGGCAGCGCTCCACCCGTCAGGCGCGCCGCTGCTGAATGGGAATTCGGACCCGAGAGGCGGATGACCGCCACCCCGGCTTTGCCCTGCGCGCTGGCCAAGGCGAATATCGTATCCATTCGAAGGCCTCGCTAGAGTTAAAGACCAATGTCAGGTGTTCATGGAATCGAAGAATTCGCTGTTTGTCTTTGTCTGCTTCAACTTGGACAACAAGAACTCGATTGCGTCGGTCGTGCCCATCGGGTTGAGGATACGCCGCAGAACGAAGGTCTTGGCCAGATCACCCTTGTCGACCAGAAGATCCTCTTTCCGCGTGCCGGATTTGAGGATGTCGATGGCCGGGAACACACGCTTGTCTGCGATCTTGCGATCCAGAACGATTTCCGAGTTACCAGTACCTTTGAATTCTTCAAAGATGACCTCGTCCATCCGGCTGCCGGTATCGATCAGTGCGGTCGCGATGATGGTCAGCGAACCACCCTCTTCAATGTTCCGCGCCGCGCCAAAGAAACGCTTGGGCCGTTGCAGGGCGTTTGCGTCCACACCGCCGGTCAGAACTTTACCCGAGGATGGGACCACTGTGTTAAATGCCCTACCAAGTCTTGTGATCGAATCAAGAAGAATAACAACATCTCGTTTATGTTCGACCAAACGCTTGGCTTTTTCGATGACCATTTCCGACACGGCCACGTGGCGCGTCGCGGGTTCATCAAAGGTCGAGGATACCACCTCGCCCTTCACTGAACGCTGCATGTCAGTGACTTCTTCCGGGCGTTCGTCGATCAGCAGGACGATCAGGTAGCATTCCGGGTGGTTGCGCTCGATCGAATGCGCGATGTTTTGCAGGATCACCGTCTTACCGGTGCGCGGCGGCGCCACGATCAACGACCGCTGGCCCTTGCCGATCGGCGCTACCAGGTCGATCACCCGTGCGGACTTGTCCTTGATGGTCGGATCCTCGATCTCCATCTTCAGCCGCTCATCCGGATAAAGCGGCGTCAGGTTGTCGAACAGGATCTTATGCTTGGCCTTTTCCGGGTCTTCGAAGTTGATCTTGGTCACCTTCGTCAGCGCGAAATAGCGCTCATTCTCATCCGGGGCTTTGATCTCGCCTTCCACGGTATCCCCTGTCCGCAATGAGTGCTGGCGGATCATCTCGGGTGAGACATAGATGTCATCCGGGCCGGGCAGATAGTTCGCCTCGGGCGAGCGCAGGAAGCCGAAACCGTCCTGAAGCACTTCAAGCACGCCATCGCCACCAACGGTCCAGCCTTCATCTGCGCGTTCGCGCAGGATCTGGAACATCATCTCGCCCTTGCGCATGGTCGAGGCGTTTTCGATCTCCAGCTCTTCGGCCATCGCCAGAAGGTCTTTGGGGCTTTTGGCTTTCAGATCAGCAAGATTCAGGGATTCGGTTGTCATGATATATACCTTCACCGCTCACAGCGCGGCACGAAGTGGAATTTCAGTATGGAAGATACGCCGCCCGGACGGGCGTGTTGACCCCTACATAAGCGCAGTGCGGTGCGGAGTCAAACAGGCCCTCAGAACTTCAGAACGACCGCCAGAACGATGGCAACCATCAAAACGGTCGGGACCTCGTTCATCATGCGAAACTGCCGCCCACTGAGCGTGTTTCGCCCTTCCAGGAAATCCTTGCGTCGCGCCATCAACCAGTGATGAAACCATGTCATGCCGATCACGGCGGCGCCCTTGACCCAGGGCCAGCTCCAGTCCCACCCCACGATGCCCGGCGTAAACACCATGATCAAACCACAAACCCAGGCAACGATCATCGCCGGTCTCATGATCACACGCAGCAGCTTTTCTTCCATTTCAAAGAAAATGTCCTGTGCGCCTTCTACGGCCTGTGCCTTTTCGACGTGATAGACAAACAACCTGGGCAGATAGAACAGGCCCGCCATCCACGAAATCACCGCCATGATATGGAGCGATTTCACCCATGGGTACAAAGTGAACAGAAGATCGGTCATTTCGGCTCCGGGCGTTGTTCGGGACCCTCCCTAATAAAAAAATAAGAAAAGAAAAAGGATGATGGTTTTGTAGGGTGAGTAAAATCCGTGGATTACTTTTTTACACAAGTGTTTTCCCCAGGTGGACAGAACACGGATTTTTTCATGTGATTCTGTTGGTGGATATTTTTATCATTTAAAATCAATTATTTATTATCAGTATTCCTTGTTCCACTTGGGGATAACTAGTAGGAGAATTTGGGATATCGGGCTTTTCCAGAGAAACTGACTTATCCTTGTCCGGACGGGATGGGATTTGAGCGACTCGGGGATCTCTGGCGCGAAATCCCCGGGGTTGCGTGTCAACTGGAAAACCATACAAAGCACCCCTGAACTCTCAATGATTTGCGCACGGGGTTTTCCACATGTCTGTCCCCATTCTTCTTGCTTCCGGGTCTGCCATTCGCGCGCAGCTGCTTGAAAATGCAGGCGTACCGTTTGTGGTTCAAACCGCGCGCGTGGATGAAGAGACGGCCAAACGCGCTCTGCTGGCTGAAAACGCATCTCCACGGGACATTGCCGACACACTCGCAGAAATGAAGGCCCGGAAGGTCAGTGACAAAAACCCCGGTGCCATAGTCCTAGGATGCGATCAGGTTCTGGATTTTGACGGTCAGCTGATGTCAAAGCCGGAAACCCCCGAACAGGCGTTGGCTCAGCTGAAAGCCATGCGTGGCAAGCGTCACATGCTTTTGTCCGCAGCGGTGATCTATCAGAATGCTCAGCCGGTCTGGCGGCATGTGGGGCAGGTACGATTGCGGATGCGGGCCAGTTCCGACGCCTATCTGAAGGATTACGTGGCGCGAAACTGGGACAGTATCCGCCACGCCGTCGGAGGCTACAAGCTGGAGGAAGAAGGTGTCCGCCTGTTCGCCACCATTGACGGCGACTATTTTAACGTTTTGGGTATGCCCCTGTTGGAGCTGCTCAACTTTCTGGCTGTCAAAGGGGTAATCGATCAATGACGGACTATCGGGTTCCTTTGGCCGGTGTGATTGGACATCCCATTGGTCACTCACGATCCCCCAAACTGCATGGTCATTGGCTGAAGACATACGGTCTTGCCGGTCATTACATCCCGATGGATGTCGCCACCGCCGACCTGGAAATTGTGTTGCGCACCCTGCCCAAGGCGGGTTTTGTCGGCGCCAATGTGACCGTTCCCCACAAGGTAGCCGCCCTGAAGATCGCGGATCATGCGTCTGACCGTGCGACGGTGATAGGTGCGGCGAACACTCTGGTGTTTCGTGAAGATGGCTCGATCCACGCGGATAACACTGACGGGTACGGGTTCATGGAGAATCTTCGCACCGGTGCGCCGGACTGGAATGCAAAGGACGGGCCGGCTGTTGTCTTCGGGGCCGGAGGGGCCGCGCGCGCCGTGTTGCAGGCATTGTCTGACGCGGGTGTTCCGGAAATCCTGCTGACCAACCGAACTCGCGCCCGTGCGGATCATCTGAAAGAGGAATTCGGTCAACGTATCCACGTGGTGGATTGGGTTCAGGCCGGAAATGTCATCGAAAACGCAGAACTCGTGGTGAACACCACTTCGTTGGGCATGCAAGGCCAACCGGAATTGCGGGTTCCGCTTGACGGGTTGCAGCCCGGTGCCGTGGTGACGGATCTGGTTTATGCGCCATTGAAAACCCGCCTGTTGCAAACCGCTGAACAGGCTGGATGCACCGCAGTCGATGGGCTGGGCATGTTGTTGCATCAGGCTGTGCCCGGTTTCGAACGCTGGTTCGGCGTGCGCCCCGAAGTTGATGCTGATGCACGTGCGGCGGCCTTGGCATGAGTTTTGCGCTTGGCCTGACCGGTTCGATCGGCATGGGGAAAAGCACAACGGCAGAGATGTTCGTCGAAGAAGGTTGTGCCTTGTGGGATGCGGACGCGGCGGTGCATCGCCTGTATTCCAGGGGGGGCGCGGCCGTTGGCCCCATGGAACGATTGTTTCCGTCGGCCATTCAGGACGGTGCGGTCAACCGGGAGGCGCTGAAACAGATAATTGCCGCCGATCCTGCTGCGCTGAAGGCCATCGAAGCCATCGTCCACCCTCTGGTCGCTGCTGACCGCGCAGCATTTCGTGAAGCCGCGACAAACGACATCCTGGTGTTCGACATTCCGCTTTTGTTTGAAACGGGCGGTGACGTGGCGATGGACGCGGTGGCTTGTGTTTCGATCCCGGCCAACGAGCAAAAGCGGCGTGTCATGGAACGGGGCACAATGACCGAGGCGCAGTTCGAGCAAATCCGAGCCAAGCAGATGCCGAATGAAGAAAAATGCGCGCGGTCGGATTACGTCATCGTGACCGACGCTCTGGACCACGCCCGCGCGCAGGTGCAGGATGTGGTCAGGCAGATACGGGCGGGGATGGCAGATGCGTGAAATTGTACTCGACACCGAAACCACGGGTTTCGATCCCGAAAGCGGTGATCGGATCGTGGAAATCGGCGCCGTTGAACTGTGGAACCACGTCGCAACGGGTGAGACGTATCACGTCTACATCAACCCCGAACGTTCGATGCCGGAAGAGGCATTTGGCGTGCATGGCATCGGCCCGGACCTGTTGGAAAACCCACGTCCGCCGGAAAAGGGTGAAGTGACGCTGAAAGACAAACCGGTTTTTGCCAAGATCGGTCACGCTTTTCGCGAATTCGTCGGCGATGCGCGGCTGGTGATCCACAATGCATCTTTCGACATGAAGTTCCTGAATGCCGAACTGAAATGGATGGGTGCCCCGCTCATCCCGATGGAACAGGCGCTGGATACGCTGGCGATTGCGCGCAAACGGTTTCCCGGTTCGCCGGCCTCACTGGATGCGCTTTGCCGTCGCTTCAATATCGACAACTCGAACCGTGTGCTGCACGGCGCGTTGCTCGACTCTGAAATCCTGGCCGAGGTTTATCTTGAGCTGATCGGAGGACGACAGCCCGATTTTGGACTGTCAACATCTGCATCATCCGTGGCAGGCGGCGGCGATGATTGGCGACCGGCACCACGAGCAACGCCACTGCCGTCTCGTATTACCGAGGATGAACGCGCGGCACATGATGCATTCATAGAAAAACTGGGCGACAATGCCCTATGGACCCGCACCTGACCCTGTCAGGCACGGGCCAAACCCTCAGGCATCTGTCTTCTGGGACTGTTCGGCCTGACGACGCATCAGTTCGTTGCGGTACAGGGCGACGAAATCGATATTGTCCAGATTCACCGGTGGGAAACCGCCGTCGCGGGTGATGTCGCTGACGATGCGGCGCAGGAACGGGAACAGCATCCGCGGGCATTCGATCATCAGGAACGGGTGCAACTGGTCTTCCGGCACACCTTCCACGTGGAACAGGCCGCAATAGTCCAGTTCACACAGGAACAGAACATCTTCCAAGCCTTTGGCTTTGGATGTCAGGTTCAGCTTGATCGACACTTCGAACTGGTGGTCAGCCGGGCGCTTCTTGGCGTCAAGATTCACCTGAACCGCGATTTCGGGCTGTACGTCACCGGAAACACCCTTCTGGGCCATCACGTTCTCAAAGGACATGTCGCGGATGAACTGCCCCAGAACACGCATCTGAACTTGCGGGGCGGCTTTGGCCGCAGTGTTTTCTGCAGCTTTTTCTTCGGCCATGGATCTACTCCAAAAATGAAATTCGCCACTGCTTATCAAGTTGGGCGCGGCACCTCAATGCCGGTGGGGGCCTTCCACCCATTTAGACGGCTTTGACGGATCATTTTTCGGGCGGACCTCGGTAAAGTCACCATCTATGATGTCACCCTGATCGAACGGATTTCCCCGAGACTGAAAACCGGGGCCTTGGCCCATCTGAAACTGGGTAACGGTAACTTTCGATCTGAGATACCTGAAAACCGCAACCCGCACGCCGGGAACAAGCAACGCAAATCCAATGGCATCAGTAAAGAATCCCGGTGTAAGCAACAAAGCGCCCGACAACAGGATCATCGCACCATGAGCCAGCGGCTCGGTCGGGTCGTCCAGTTCGGCAAACGACCGTTGCAGGTTTCCCAACGCCATGCGACCTTGTGTCCGCACCAAAACAGTGCCCAAAACCGCCGTCAGCACTACGATGGCAAGGGTTGGCCACAAGCCGATCAACCCGCCAACCTGAATAAACAGCGCGATCTCGATGATGGGCACCAACAAAAATGCCAAGAACAGATACATTTGCGTTATCCTTTCCCTTAGGCCGGGCTGTGGACTTGCCACCTACGGTCACCTACATAGTGGCATGAGGCCGCGTATACAAAGCCGCGGTTCTGAAAAGAGGATGAAATGAACGAACCCATGATCCAGTTGCTGGTCCTGGCCGGAATTGCCGTTTTCCTGATCCTGCGCCTCAAGAGCGTGTTGGGCACGCGTGAAGGTTTTGAGAAACCGCCTGTGCAGCAGCAGCCCGAAGCGCATAAGTCGCGCCGCGATTTCGAAGTGATCGAAGGCGGCCCGGATCATGACATCACAGACCATGTCCCGGAAGACAGCGAGCTGGCACAGACGCTGGCGGCGATGAAACGCGTTGAACCCGGTTTTTCCGTCACCGAGTTTGTTCAGGGTGCGCGCGGTGCCTATGAAATGATCGTGATGGGGTTTGAGAAGGGCAACCTGGACGAGATCCAGCCATTCCTGTCGGAAGAAGTTTTTGAATCCTTCGTTGCGGGCGTCGCCGCACGAGAAGATCAGGGCCTGACGATCGAGGCCGAGTTTATCGGTGTCCGAGAGACGACCCTGACGGATGTGAAATTCGACAAGGATACCAATCAGGCCGAGATCACCATGAAATTCGTCGGTGAACTGACATCGGTCGTGCGGGATCGCGGTGGGGATATCGTCGAAGGCAGCCCCAACACCGTGAAACGCCAAAAGGACAGCTGGACCTTTGCCCGTGTGATGGGCAAGGACGACCCGAACTGGCTGCTTGTTGCCACGGACGCATGATTGCCACGCTCCGGTCGCTTTTACTGGTGGGTGCAATGACCACTACCAGCGCTGCCGGGGCCGAGGCAACGCGATCCATTCTGTCGTTCGATGATCTGCGTGGCTGGGCCGAGGATGACCACGGTGCAGCCCTGTCAGTTTTTCTGAACACCTGCGGGGATCTGAAGGATCCCGATTGGCGGGCCCTGTGCGGTGTGGCAAGAACCTATGATGCCGAAGCGGCACGGTCGTTCTTTGAGCTCTTTTTTCGCCCTGTTCTGGTCGAGGATGGTGAGGATGCCCTGTTCACGGGGTATTTCGAACCCGAACTTGATGGTGCACGTACCCGGACGGATCGTTTCAAATACCCCATCTACAAAATGCCGCCCGAGGCCCGCGCTGAGGGGCCCTGGCTGAGCCGACGAGAAATCCTGACCGGCGATGTCATGCAGGGCCGCGGGCTTGAGATTGCCTGGGTCGATGACCCCGTAGAGTTGTTTTTTCTGCAAATCCAGGGTTCGGGCCGCGTTCGATTGCCAGATGGCGGCGCTTTGCGCGTCGGGTATGGCGGTGCGAACGGGCATCCCTATAGGTCAATTGGCGTGGAACTGGTGCGGCGCGGCATTCTTGGCGCGCATGAGGTCAGCGCCCAGATGATCCGCGCCTGGGTGCGCAAGAACCCCGAGGCTGGCGCGGAATTGCTGTTCCACAACCCATCATACGTGTTTTTCCGCGAAGTTTCACGTGTCGCGCCTGAGCTTGGGCCGTTGGGCGCCATGAACCGATCTGTCACGACGATGCGCAGCATTGCGGCTGATCCCGCCTATACCCCATTGGGTGCGCCGGTGTGGGTGGAAAAGGACGGCAAGGAACCGATCCGCCGCCTGATGATCGCGCAGGATACAGGTGCGGCCATCAAAGGCGCGCAGCGGGCCGATATCTTTTTCGGAACGGGGGACGAAGCCGGTCAGGCCGCGGGCAAGCTGAAGGATCCCGGTCGGATGGTGCTGTTGCTGCCCATCCAGCGTGCCTATGCCCTGCTGCCGGATGAATTCTGATGACCCGGCGCAAACTGACAAGCGAAGAGATCGAGCTGTGGCGCAAGGTCGCCAAACAGGCCGAGAGGCTGCACCCGGAAATCCCGCAGACGATCCATCCGACCTCTTTGCCGAAACCCAAGCCCAAGAAAACCCCGAAACCCCGTTTTCAGGCATTCGAACTTGGACAGACCCATCAGTCGAAACCGAAACCGAACAACCTGAAGCCCACGGTGACGGATGCGTTGCGCAATGCACCGGTTCAGATGGACAACAAGGCCTTTGGCCGGATGAAGCGCGGCAAGCTGAAACCCGAAGGCAAGCTGGATCTGCACGGTATGCGGGTGGCTTCGGCCCATCCCGCGCTGATCCGATTCATCCTGAGCGCGCAAGCACAGGGTAAGCGTCTGGTTTTGGTCGTGACCGGCAAAGGCAAGGATCGGGACGAGCCCGGTCCGATTCCGACGCCGCGAGGTGTTCTGCGAAATCAGGTTCCTCACTGGTTGTCGATCCCACCGCTGGCCCAGGCGGTGTTGCAGGTCACGCCGGCTCATATAAGCCACGGCGGAGACGGGGCGTATTACGTGTATCTCAGGCGGGTGCGTTAAAGGTCGCGACACGCGCGGGAAATACCGACCCAAACAAGGCTGCATACCAGCACGAAGAGCAGGCCAATCCAGAAAAACTGAATGCTCAGCGGGATACCAAGGTCAATCAGAACGCCGGTCAGACCTGGGCCGATGGCTGACCCCAGTACCATGACAGCCGCAGCCAGCGCCTTGATGGCCCCGATATGCCGGGTCCCATAGAATTCTGCCCAGAACGCGCTGGGCAACGTGCTGTTCGCTCCGACCGTCAGGCCAAGAAACACCAACCCAATCGTCGCGCCGCTGATTGATTCAGTCATGCCCAAAACCACAAACCCAACCGCCATCGGAAGCTGATAGAATGGCATGATGCGCGCAGTGCCCCATTTGTCCAATGCCCAGCCCGCAGCAAACATCGACAGCAGTGATACTCCGGTAAAGATCGGGAACAGAGCGACCAGTTGGATATGCTGCCAGCCTTTGACCTCGGCGAAATAGACCTGATGGAAGAAAAACGCGGTTATGAATGCCGATGGCGCAAGCACGGCGGGCACCATGAACCAGAACAAGGGGTTAAACAGCGCGTCGCGACGGCTCCAGTGGCGACCCTGCATCCCAATGGCAGAGGATTCGCTGGCAAGGCTTTGCGGTGTTCGTTCCTCGCGCAACAGACGCATCAACACAGGAATTCCCAAGGCAGTCATCCCTGCCGCGACGACCCACAGCCAACGCCAGTCCAGGTAAACCATGGCTGCAACAAAGATCAGGGGCAGCAGGGCCTCACCGATGGCATAGCCGATGGATGCAATGGAAAGCGCCTTGCCCCGCGTGACCGTAAACCACCGCGCCATGGCGACCGCGGCCAGATGTGTGCTCATCCCCTGACCCAGCAGGCGCAACAGAAAAATCACCACTGGCAACAGGAGCAGCCAGGTATTCAGCGCCATGGCAAGGGCGGCTAGGGCCAACCCAGCCAGAACCGCCGGACCCAGCACCCGGACGCGAAAGATATCCGTCAGCCCTCCGGCCCAAATCATCACGATGGCCGACAGGGTTGTGCCCAATGTGTATAGCCCACCCCACGCACCGTGGCCGAGGCCGAATTCCGCGCGGATTTCACCGGCAAAGATCGAGATGAAGAATGTCTGCCCGAAGCTGGATAAAAACGTCAGAAGAACGCCGGCGCCAAGCCAGGTGGCATTGTCCAGAAGATACCGACGCAGCTTGAACCGCGTCACGGAGTGGTAACCTGTGCCTGCCCAGTTTCCGTCAGAACAATTTCAGTGGCCCCGTCTGGATTGCGCTCGCTGGGTGGCACCAGAATATCAATGGTCGGTCGATCTTCCCGCCCGAAGGTATTGTTGACACGCCGCAACGAGTTGAGGATCGACAATAAAGCCGGAGAGGTCGCGGCAACGAAATGCGAGGATGCCGCGTCACTGTTGAAAGCAGTCGTGTCGATCACGCTGATCGGGAATTCCTCGAGCGAGTCAACCGAACTGATGTTCCCCAACCGCTGGCCCTCATCCGTGCCACGCAAGCGGCCCGAGATGTTCAGGATCTTGTCCTTTTGCGACACCATTACGATGAACGGATCGGGGGGGTTGTCGATACGTTTCATCTGCGAGCGAAACAGATCAAGATCAAGATCAGGCGAGATCAGAACGACCCCTTCGATGTTTCGCTTGGCCCAGCCGGGTTCCTGCAATTCGGTTTGCCGCATCATCTCCATCGTCAACGCACCGCCCATGGAATGCGCGACCAGAATAACGCGTTTGACACCCATGGCTTTCAGTTCGCGGATGGTCTGTTCCAACCCGTCGCGGGCGAACAGCATACTGTCCAGATCATAGGCGTATCCATAGCCCGTCGCGCGGCTGGGCCAGGAATACACCAGCGTTGATCCGGGGAGGCCGATGTCATGTGTTAGCTGCGCCGCGCGGAAGATCGTTTCGGTCTGAGTCGAATTGTAGCCGTGCACAAAGATAGTGACGTCATCCTGTCCTCGCAGGTGTTTGCGCAGCCCCTGCGGTCCATCCAACTCGGTCACGTCTGCCAGAACGAATTCTTTCCGCGGATTCGGGTTCGCGTAGGAGAAGCGGAGCGTACCCGGAGTATGCGTGGGTGGAATAGAAACCGTCGTTTCCAGGAACCTGAGTGTTTCGCCGCGTCGGAATCCATAGGATCCATCAGCCTCACGCGCGCGGGTCGTGCTTGCGAAGATGGTTTCAGGTGTTCCGATGTTCACGGCACCGGGCACGACCTCGGACACCGTCCGGTCGACACAGGCGTTGAGCGAAAGGGATATGAACAGAATGACGAAGTATCGCAGCACGGGCCAGACCTCGGGGTGACTTGTGCACACGCTAGCCTATTCCTGCGCGACGTCCAGCATGGCAAGACCAAAACAACGGCAAAAAACGGCTGGCCGTGTTACAAAACGTAACGGCTCAGATCAGAGGACTTGGTCAATTCACCAAGATTGTCGCTGACGAACTGTGCATCAACGGTGATCTCTGAACCGGCTTTGTCCGGTGCAGCGAAAGACAGTTCTTCGAAAACCCGCTCCATGACGGTATAGAGCCGCCGCGCGCCGATGTTTTCGATGCTCTGGTTCACGTCAGCCGCAATCTTCGCCAACGCCGCGATGCCGTCCTCGGTAAAGCTGACGGTCACGTCCTCGGTGCCCATCAACGCCGTGTATTGCAAGGTCAGGGCATTGTCGGTTTCGGTCAGGATGCGCACGAAGTCTTCTTCGGTCAGGGCGCGCAGTTCGACGCGGATCGGCAGGCGCCCTTGCAATTCCGGCAACAGATCCGACGGTTTGGCGATATGAAACGCACCCGAGGCGATGAACAGGATATGATCCGTTTTGACCGGGCCATGCTTGGTGCTGACGGTGGTTCCCTCGATCAAGGGCAGAAGGTCGCGCTGCACGCCTTCGCGGCTGACATCGCCGCCGCGTGCGTCAGAGCGGGCGCAGACCTTGTCGATCTCATCCAGAAATACGATGCCATTCTGTTCGACGGAGTCCAGCGCGGTTCGGGTGACGGTTTCATCATCCAGCAGCTTGTCGGCCTCTTCCCCGATCAGCGCATCATAGCTTTCGGCGACGGTCATGCGTTTCTTTACCGTCCGTCCGCCAAAGGCCTTGCCGAAAATGTCGCCCAGATTCATCATGCCCATCTGACCGCCCGGCTGCCCCGGAATGTCGAACATCGGCATCGGGTTCGAGGTGTCGGACAGTTCCAGTTCGATCACCGTGTCGTCCAGTTCGCCGGCTTTCAGCTTTTTGCGGAACATCTCGCGCGTGCCTTCGCGCGCATCCGCGCCTGCTATGGCTTCGATCACCCGATCTTCGGCAGCCTGATGTGCCTTGGCCTTGACGTCTTCGCGCATGAACTCGCGGGTTTGCAGGATGGCCGCATCTGCCAGATCGCGCACGATCTGTTCCACATCACGACCGACATATCCGACCTCGGTGAACTTGGTGGCCTCGACCTTGATAAACGGTGCGCGGGCCAGTTTGGCCAGACGGCGACTGATTTCGGTCTTGCCGACGCCGGTGGGGCCGATCATCAGGATGTTCTTGGGATAGACTTCTTCCCGGATGTCGTCCGGCAATTGCTTGCGGCGCCAGCGATTGCGCAGGGCGACGGCCACGGCGCGCTTGGCGTCCTTCTGCCCGATGATGAAGCGATCCAGTTCCGAGACAATCTCGCGCGGGGTCAGGTCGGTCAAAGGGCAGTCCTTTCGGTCGGCATTTGTGTCATGCGGCTTAGGTAATCACCGCGCGGGCGAAAACAACCAAGCCTGTATTCATGGCCGCGTTGGTTAGCAATGCCGGCTCAGGTTTGCAAATGCTTTGCTTGGGGAATGCGCGAACCCTCTGCTACAGTGATTTCAAGGGTTTGAGGGTCAGGAGCGTAAGACATGACAAATATTGCCAAGATTACCCTTCTGTTTGTGGTGTTTGTGGATCTGATCGGACAGGGGCTGGTCTTTCCGATCATCAACTCGCTGATCATGGAAACGAAATCCGGGTTTCTGCCCGAAAACACGCCCGAGGGGCGCAGGCATTTCTATTACGGCCTCGTGATCGGGTGCTTTTTCCTGTCCTGGTTTTTGGGCGTTGTCTATGTTTCGAAAGTATCGGATTCGATCGGGCGCAAGAACGCTTTGCTGGTGTGCCTGGGCGGTGCTCTGGCCGGGTATGCCCTGACCATTGCCGCGCTTTATCTCAACAGCCTTCTTCTGCTGATCGTCGGGCGTTCGATCACCGGATTTACTGCGGGCAACCAACCCATTGCGCAAGCGGCGATGATCGACGGCAGCACCGACGCGACAGACCGGGACCGGAACATGGGCTATATCGTGACAGGCGTCAGCTTTGGCCTTGTGGGCGGGCCGATCATCGGCGCGGTCTTGTCTGACGCCGCCCTGCTGGGCGGTTTCGCCACGCTGAGAACGCCTTTTTACGGCGCATTTGTCCTTGTGCTGATTGCAATCTTTCTGGTCCTGTTTTTCTTCCAGGATACCCGAACGGATCGCGCGCCCTTTGTCTTCCGTCCCCGTGACATAACAGACAGCCTGATGGCGGTGCGTGGTCATCCGATGGTGTTGAAGATCCTGCCGGTCTATTCGTTCTTCATGATCGCCAATGTCACCTTCTACGTCTTTGTCGACAATTTCCTGACCAGCGCCTTCGGATACGGAGTCATCGGCGGCAGTATGGCGATGGTCGTCATCGGTGTGGCGCTGGCCTTCTCCAGCACGTTCCTGGTGAAACCCGCGCAAGAGAAATTCAGCAAACATGCGATAATCCACACGTCACTCATCGTCATGGTGATCTGCGGTTTCGCGTTCGCCTTCAGCCCAAGCGGCGTGTTCAGTTATGTGCCGGTCTTTTTCTTCTATTTCCTGTTCGGAATCGCCTACCCCACCATGCTTGGGCTGTTCTCTTCCAGCGTCAGCGAAGCGGATCAAGGCTGGGTCATGGGTGTGACCACTGCCGTGTTCTGCCTTGCGGGCGGGATCATGTCGCTGATCGGGGGCGGATTGATGAGCATCGATATCCGCGTGCCCTACTACATCGTGATCATCGCAGCGATCATTGGCCTGATCGGCATGCATCGCCGCTGGAAAGGCAAGGAGATCTCGGCGCTGTTAGCCTGAGATCGTCTCAACCGTCAGATTACCATTGGTATAGACACAGATATCGGCCGCGATGGCCATTGCCTGACGCGCGACCTCTTCCGCCGACTTGTCACTGTCCATCATCGCGCGGGCAGCGGCCAGGGCAAAATTGCCCCCGGACCCGATGGCAGCCACGTTGTGTTCAGGTTCCAGCACGTCACCCGCCCCGGTGATCACGAACATGTCCTTGCCGTCCGTGACGATCAGCATCGCTTCGAGCTTTTGCAGGTATTTGTCGGTACGCCAGTCTTTGGCCAATTCCACAGAAGCACGGGCAAGTTGGCCCGGTGTCGCCTCGAGCTTGGCCTCCAGCCGTTCCAGCAAGGTGAAGGCGTCGGCCGTCGACCCGGCAAAGCCGGCGACAACTTCGGACCCTCCGGGGGACAGGCGACGCACCTTGCGGGCCGTGCCCTTGATCACGGTTTGACCCAGGCTGACCTGCCCATCACCGGCTATGACGATCTGACCGTCCTTCTTGACGCCAATGATCGTCGTGCCGTGCCAACCGGGAAAGTCGTTGTCTGCCATGATCGTCTCCGTTTTCGCTGGCGGTATATATGGGCTGGGTCGCAGGTTGGCGCAACCCGTTCTTCAATTGCCTAAAAGATATGCAAAAAACGCATTCCGGGGTTACCAGACCAGCAATTGTGAGTCCGGGCATGCAGGACTACATGGGGCTTACAACCGACAACGGGTCGGCTGTTTCTTCACAAAGGACCGCGCACATGGCAACCACAGCTAACATTCATGCGCCGCTCGGAGCAGCTACCATCCTGCACGTAGTGGACGCGTTCACCAATGTCGTCAACACCGTTGTCGAATGGAAAGAATCCCGCAAAACCCGCAAACTCCTGTCGGAACTCAGCGACGCCCAGCTTGACGATATCGGCCTGAGCCGCGCAGACATCGCCGATCTCTGATGTTCCCGCAGATCAGCAACTCGAGACAGCCGCACGGATTTCCGAGCGGCTTTTTCTTTGTTCAGCCCTGAACGTATTTTCCAGAAAGATCAGGCAGAAACGCCTCGATCGCCGCAGTTGCAACCACGTGCCGCGTTCCCGCTTCTTCGTCGACAACGTCAAGCCCACCTTTGACTGCGCGAACCTTGGCCCTGCCCCGCGGCAGATCCGAGGCAACCAGATCGCAATCCACCTCTTCAGGATCCTGCACGCCGATCGTGACGCTGACGCGCATTTCGGAATGGTCGATCCCCAGTTTTGAAAACAACGTGATGGATGAATGGTGCAAAGCATCCTGCACCGCGCGGCGGGCTGCCTTGGTATAGTCCTGGCCGTAAAGATCGTTACCTGTTCCCATCTCCAGAATGATGCGTTTTTCACTCATTGTGCAGGCTCCATGTCGAAGGAAACGATCAGGGCGGCGTTGGCAATGACCGTGTGTCCGTCACTGTGGGGCTTTGCGATGTCCAGCCCGCCTTTGGTGACAGTAATGTTGGGGTGACCATAGGGAAAGACAGCTTTCAACGCTTCGGTGTCCACCTGATCCGGCTGCTGAACCCCTATTTCGGCATCAATGATCATCGCCTCTTTCGGAAACCCGAACAGTTCCGCCATGTTGACCGAGTTGTGCCAAAGCGCATCCTTGATCGCCCGCAGTGACGCCTGAGTATAGTCCATCCGGCGCAGGGATGTGCCCATCCCGAATTCCACAAGGACCCGCGTTTTTGCCATTGGTGTCTCCGATGTCTTCAATAGAAAAGGCGCCCCGATCTGAGGCGCCTTCGAGATAATCTGTTAGGACCAGATCAGATGGATTCGTCGATCCAGCTTTGCAGGGCGGCTTTGGGCGCCGCGCCCGCGCGGTTGGAAACGACCTGACCGTCCTTGAAGATGAACAGCGCGGGGATGCCACGTACACCCATGGCGGCGGCTGAGTTCGGGTTGCTGTCCACATCGACCTTGGCGATTTTGACTTTGTCGCCATACTCGGCCGCCAGCTCTTCCAGCGCAGGGCCGATTTGCTTGCAGGGGCCGCACCATTCGGCCCAGAAATCCACGACCACGGGAACGGTCGAATTCTTGACTTCGGCGTCAAAGGTGTCGTCGGTAACGGCTACGGTCGACATATTCTGTCTCCTGAATGGGGTAAACTTGGGAACAGAACGTATGTGCCGCTTCGGGTAAGGTCAAGATATCTGGGTGCGGGCCAAAGCATCTGTCACAAGATCGTGTGGCAACCACATCAGCCGCGCCGTGCGGGTCCAAAGAATGGCGGTACGAATGCTGCGATCCGGATAGATCTGCGCCAGCGCCTGCGCGTATGCCCCCATCTGTCGCAGCAGGCCTTCGGGGCAGTCTTCCGCGCGGTCTGGAACGGTGGCATTTGATTTGAAATCAATCACATGCACTTCCGTTTCCGATAGGATCAGACGGTCAACAACCCCATGCATCCGCTGCCCGTTCAGAGCGGCAGTAATGGGCACCTCAGCCAACGTGTCAGGTGCAAAGACCGGCTGCAAACCTTCCGCTGTCAGCACAGTTACGGCTTCGCTCAAAACCTCGTGCCGGTCCGTTTCGTGCATATCGGGCAGCAACCGGGCGCAAAGCTCTGGCCAAAGGTCTTTCTCGGCCACGGGAAGGTGTTCCAGCAACAGGTGCAGGCGGGTTCCGCGCAGTTTGGCCGCATCTTCATCCAGGCCGGCATCTCCGGGCAACGCCTTAGGACCACCCAGATCCGAAGGGCTGAGCGTGCCGGCAGGCGCAACCGGATCCGGTGCCGGATGTTGGAACATATCCGGCAGTTCGACCTGCTGAACGACAGTGTTCGGTTGATCGATCAAGGGCAGCGCGTCCCAATCCCCGTGGGACAGGCGGCGGATATCGGTACCCGGCACCTGCGCGGCCCCGGCCCGATCCATCGCCGCCTCGACCATCTGATACCAGCTGTTGCCGTCTTTCCCCAAATCGCCTGCCGCCGCCACGATCAACCACTTTTCCGCCCGTGTCAGGGCCACATACAGCAGCCGAAGCCGTTCGTTTTCCTCGCGGTTGCGCGCCTCTTCCCGCGCCTGCGAGATCAGGTTTGGTGACGCGTCCGCCGACACTTTCCACAAGGGTGTTCCGCCGGCCAACATAATCTCGGCGTCACGCGGGGGCTGGCGTTTGCCGGTATCCGGCAGGATGACAATTGGCGCCTCCAACCCTTTTGAGCCATGAACGGTCATCACCCGGATCCTGTTGCCGACGCCGGTCATCTGTCGTTTGATTTCCAGATCGTCAGTCTGCATCCAGACCAGAAATCCCGTCAGGCTGGGGATATCCGTTCGCTCATAGGCCAGAGCCTGGGACAACAGCGCGTTGATACCGTCTTCGGCTTCCGCCCCCAACCGCCCCAACAGCTTGCGCCGTCCGTCATGGCGGGTCAGGATACGTTCGATCAGATCATAGGGGCGCAGAAAGTCGATCTGGCTGCGCAGATCGTTCAGCACCGACAGAGTTTCGGGAAACTCTTCCGCGCGGTTGCGCAGTGCGGCCCAAAGGAACTGTTCCTTGCGACGGTGCGCCAGATCGAAAAGCTGCTGTTCGGACCAGCCGAACAAGGGGGATTTGAGAACCGTCGCCAGGGACAGGCTGTCTTCGGGCGTGGCCAGAAAGCTGAGCAATGCCGCAAGATCCTTGACCGCCAGCTCAGCGCCCACTTTCAACCGATCTGCTCCGGCGATGGGCAGGTGCAGCGCCTTGCAGGCACGGATGATCTCGGCAAACAGGTCCGAGCGGCGTTGCACAAGGATCAGAAAATCCCCCGGCTGCACCTTTCGACGAACGAATTGGCCGGGTTTGCCATCTTCCGGGATCGTCTCACCCCGTTCGATCATGTCTTTGATCGACTGTGCAACCTTTTCGGCCAGAATGACGGTGTGATGCCGTGCGCCGGGACGATCAACCGGATCGGTCCAATCTCCGTCTTCGGCATCCGCTACTTTTTCGACAACGGGCCAAAGATCAACACGACCCGGCAGATCGGCCTTGAAAGCACGGTGCTGACTGTCCTTATGAAACCCCGCGCCAGAGCGGTTTTCAAACAGGATATCGACCAGAGTCAGGATCGCGCTGGAGGATCGGAACGAGTATTCCAACGTCGAATCCCACAGTTTAGAGCCTGATTCAGCCAATTTCCGGCCAAACTCTTCCTGCATTCTGTCAAAGGCCTGTGGATCGGCGCCCTGAAAGGAATAGATCGATTGCTTCTTGTCACCGACGACGAAGATCGTGCGTTCAACCCCGGATCGGGCCCCTTCCCCGCTGGTGAATTCCTGCGCCAGTTTCTCGATCACGTCCCATTGATCGGGGCTGGTGTCCTGTGCTTCGTCCACAAGAATATGATCGATGCCCCCGTCAAGTCGGTACAGCACCCATTCGGCCACTGCCGGATCGTTCAACACCTGCCGCGCGCGCAGGATCAGGTCGTCGAAATCCAGCCAGCCGCGCAATTGCTTGCGCCGTTCGTATTCCGGCAGGAAGGCTGCGGCAAAGCGGTGCAGAACCGCGGTTTTCTGCGCCGCGACCAACGCCAGACGCTGTTCTCGTGCGGCTTCGATCCGCAGCATGAAGGCCTCGAGCTGCGGCATCCGGTCGGCCAGCACACCTTCGCGCAGGGGTTTGGTCGGAAAAGCGTTGAGTTTGGCCGTGAAGGGTTCCTTTGCGCCCTTCCCTGTCAGAAACACGCCTTCCAACATGGGTAGATGTGCCAATCTGGCTTCGTTGAACCCGGCCAGTTTCTCGGCGGCCTTGGCGTTGTTGCCACCGCTTTCGGTCAAAGCGGGAAGCATGGACCGGATCAGGTCGACTTCGCCACCAAGAAAAACCCGCCCAAGCAGCGCGGTTTCGTCAAAGCCGGCGGGCAGATCGAAGCGATGCAGCAGATCGGACCACCCAAGCGGCTGCACAAACAGATTGCGTTTTTGCGTGAGTGCAGCAGTCAGTTTGTCAAAACCCGTGTCCGTGACAAACCGGGCCACATCTTCAATCAACCCGGCCTGAGGGCCTGCGGCGAAATCTTCGACAATCTCCTCTCGCAACAAGGCTGCTGCGCGGTCTTCCATTTCGGTGAACTGCGGGCTGACACCAGCCTCGAGCGGGAATCGTCGCAGCAACGAGGCGCAGAACGAGTGGATGGTCTGGATTTTCAGACCACCCGGCGTTTCGATGGCGCGGGCAAACAGAGTTCGCGCTTGCGCCAACCGGTCCAAACCGATTTCGCCGGGTACACCCAGGTCGGTCAGCTCCTGCAACAAGGGGGTATCATCCAGCATGGCCCACTCACCAAGGCGCTTGAACAACCTGTTCTGCATCTCGCTGGCGGCGGCCTTGGTGTAGGTCAGGCACAGGATGTGCTGAGGCTGGACTCCGTCCAGCAGCAAACGCGCCACCCGGTCCGTCAAAACCCGTGTCTTGCCTGATCCCGCATTGGCCGCCAGCCAGGTCGAGGCATCGGGGCGCGCGGCCTGCACCTGCCGTTCTGTTGCATCGTTGCGCGGGCTCATGACAGATCCTCGGGGTACGTTTCGGCTGTCCGGTCCCATTCGCCGAACCGAGCCAGGTGATCATAATCACCGATATCTGAATCCTTGTGCAGCATACGACGGGACGAAAATCCCTGATCAGGCTCTAAATAAGCGGAAATCAACTCTTTCAGCTCGGCAAGAACCTTGTCGGTCGGTTCTTTTTCCAAGGGCGCGGCAACCTCCTTGTAGCTGCCACCCATACCGATGAAGATGGCTTCGGCCACGCCTGTCGGGTCCAGGCCCTCAATCCCGCCTTGCTCGGCCATGGCCGCCTCGATCAGCAACTGCTTGTCGAATTTGGATTGCTGACTTTCCGTGGGTGGCGCGCCGGTTTTATAGTCGATGATCCGCAACGCGCCCCGGCTGTTGCAATCGATCCTGTCCGCGCGCCCGACAATGGTGAAATCCGGAGGGTTCAGCACCAGCTTCATCGCCGCCTCAAACGCCACCGGCCCGCCATCAGCCCGGCGCGCGAGTTCTGCGCCAAGGAAATCCTCCGCGATCCGTTCCAACCGGGCCAGCCACAGTTTTCTGGCGGTTGGCCAGGCGACATGCTGATCCAACAGGGCGTGTGCCCGTTTCAGGAAATTGTCCCGCGTCAGCAAGGCGCTGTCGAGGACGCTGTCCTTGATGAAATGCTCGAGGATTTCGTGAATAACAATCCCTCTCAGCAAGGCATCGGGGGCTTGCACAAGTGGATCAAGCGGTTTCAGCCGAAGCACATGTTTGGCGTATATCGCGTATGGGTCGCGGATCAGCCTTTTTATCTCGGTCACAGACAGTCGGCGCGGGCGTGCGGCAGCCGGTGGGCGCGGAGATGGGCGCGGTGCGGGGTCGATAGGCGGCGCATCTTCCAGTGCCTCGGACCAGTTCAGCCATTTCTCGCCCTGAGCGCGCATTTTGGCCAGAGCTTCGGGGCCACCCTGACCCGGCAAACCCTGCAACAGGTTGGTCAGTCGGTTCAGCCAGCGCGACGGAACCGTCTCGGCATCATCCGAGCGGGTCGCGCGGGTCAACCACACTTCGGGTGCGCCGATGGCCTGCTGGAAGTCATGCGCAGACAGGCCGATCCGGCGTTCGGGCAGCAACAAGCCGGCTTTGTCACGCATCTGCCGGTTCAACCAGGGATCGGGTGTTGGCGCCTCTGGCCAACTTCCTTCATTCAACCCGCCAAGGATCAGCAGGTCGGCGCCCTGCACCCGTGCCTCGAGCGTGCCCCAGATCATGATGTGCGGATGCGGCGCATCCCGGTCACGAACCTCTTCACCCGCAAGCAGAGCGCCCAGCAGATCGGCAAAGTCATGGGCTGTCATCAGGCCGCCATGCTGCGCCTCTGCGCTGAGAGAATTCAGCACCCCCAGCGCCTTTTGGCCTGCGTTTTTGTCCCACAGAGTGCCCGTTTCACCCGTGCTGCCGGCCGAGATCGCCTCGGCCAGTTTCATCAAACGCTCCACCCAGTCCGCGAGGTGCAGTTCACTGGTGACCTGCTGGTCGCAGAAATGCTGCACGACCCATTTCACCCAGCTTTCCTGGGCCTCTTTGCGCACTGCAAAAGCCGCAAGGCTTGCACTGTCAGGAAAGGGCGGGCCGTGACGGCGCAGGTCAAGTTCCAGGTCACGCGTGTGCAGCAAATGAATTCCGCGGTCACCGCCATCATGACATAGCGGGTGCTTCAAAAGGGTCAGCAGCGCCTCGCCTTCCAGACGGCGTGTGAACAGGTTGGCCACATGGCGCAGAAAACGTCCCGGCGGGGAAAGTTGCAGCGGCAGGCCCGCACTGTCGTCCGGCACGATGTTCCACCGATCCAGCGCGGCGCTGACCTGGCGGGTCAACATGCGATCCGGCGTGATCAGAGCGGCGGTCTGTCCTGTTTCCGCCGCCTGCCGCAGGCGCAGGGCGATGGCCAATGCCTCGGCGCGAGGCGATTGAGCCTCGACCAGCGTCAGACCGTCGGTTGCGCCTTTTATATCGGACAGTCTGGGGCCTTCGGTCATCCAGGCGTCAGTGACGGGCGCTGGACGTAGTGCCAGGGATATCAATCTGTTACGCGAGGGTGAGGGGGCCGATAAATCCGTCCATGGGGTGATCTGACCCGGTGCAAGTTCCAGCGCGCGCATCAACTTGCGGAAACGGTATTGTGGGTGATCTTCAGACGTCAACGCATCATCCAGCCCCTGCCAAACGTGATCCGGCTGGTCGAAATCAAATCCGGGCAGCACCAATGCCCCTTGCGGCAGGCGCGCGATGGCTTCCATCAACATCAGGGTGGTGCCACGGGACCCCGTAGAGCCCGCCAGAATGACCGGGTGTTGCGGGGGGGTAATCTGCCATCGCGCGATCAGGTTTTCGACCACGCGGCGCTGGCGGGCCTGCGCATCCATCGTCTGCCCGCCGGTGTCGATGAATTGATCCGCGATGCAGATAAAGGCTTGTGCCCGCGACCAGTGTCCGGACATGTCGCTGACGTCCAGCTGCCGGATCGCTTCGGGCGATACGCCTTCGCCCTGCATTTCGTCAATCAGCGCGGCCAGACTGTCGGACAGGTCAAAGATCGATGACCGGGCGGCAAGGTCCGGCTGTTGTTCCAGCAGTTTGGATACAAGCTGAGTCAACTCAAGACGCCGCCGCAGAGGCGGGATAGCAGGCGGGATCCGCGCCAGATCAACCCTTTCACCCAAGTCCGTCACCAACGAGAGACGGGGCAGAAGGCAAGGTGGCCCTTGATTGAACAGATCGCGGACGCGCCGTTCCATGCGTCGTGTGTTCAGGATCAACTCTACCCGCGCCAAAGCTTCGGGTGGGCCCGAACAGCGCTGCCGCAGGCCATCGACCAATGCCGTGGGGAAATCCGTACCGGGAGGCACGGCAAATACACGGGGCAGGGTGCCGGATTCAAACATCAGCCAGCAAACCCTCGGCCAGCGCGATGCCTTCCGGACGACCTACATCGCACCAGCGTCCCGGGTATTCGACCGCAAAAAGCCGACCCTGATCAAGCATCTGGTTCCAGAGCAGGTTGAGTGAAAACGCTGTTTGCGAGAACGAATGCAAACCCTGGGCCCTGAGGATCTGGGCCCCGCCGTAAACCAGACCAGGACCGCGCGTGATCCGTCCATCTTTTCCAGCGGTGAAATCACCCGATCCAATATGACCAACGGTTCGCGCAACCGGAACACACATCAACAGCGCATCCATAAGACCCGGGTCCCAGGCTTGCTGCAACAGGGTCAACGGGTTTGGCCCTGACCAGATCGCGTCCGTGTTCAACGTGAATACGGGGTCGGTGCCCAGCATCGGCAAAGCCGCCCGCAATCCGCCACCTGTTTCCAGGATTTCAGGGTCTTCCCGAGACAGCAGAACGCCTTTGGGGCCGAGATGCGCCGCGAGCTGATCAGCGTGATAATGCAGGTTGGCAACGGTACGGACGGGATCAAGATCTTCGACAAGATCCAGCGCATGATCAATCAGTGGTCGCCCCGCCACTTCGATCAATGGCTTGGGCCGGTCTTTGGTCAACGCTCCCATACGGGTGCCGAACCCGGCTGCGAACAGCATTGCGGCAAATGGCGATCCGGTCATTGCGTTCTCAACTTGGCAAGGTTTTCCGGTGTGGGTCTGGGCAAAGCCTCGTGCAGCAGGGACGCCACCGAAACCAGGGCAGGGTGATCCAGATCGCGCATCAGATGTGCCCAGACGGCCGGGATCATGTCCACATAGTGAGGCTTGCCATATTCCGTCGCCAGACGTGCGAAGACGCCAAGGATACGCAGGTTTCTCTGGGCCCCCAAAACACTGTAGGCCGTGCGGAAATCATGGTCGTCCATACCTGACGCAGAGATGTAGTGGTTGATCATCTGCATTTCGATCCCGGCCGAGACATCTCGGCGTACATCCTGTAGCAGAGACACCAGATCGTAGGCCGGGTGCCCCAGCATGGCCAACTGAAAGTCCAGCAACCCGACGCGCTTCACGCCTTCGCGCTGCGGCAGCCACAACAGGTTTTCCGCGTGATAATCCCTGAGAATGACCACTTTCGAACCGGATGTTTCACGATGCAGGATGTCCGCGAACCGGTGCTCGAACCGCGACAGGGCGTCCTCATCACATGTTCCCAGGATACCGGCCGCATACTTGGTGAAAGCCAATGAAGCCAGTTCCGTCATCAGGGACGGATCATAAGACGGCAAGGCAAGAGAAGGCGCCCGATGCAGGTGGAGCAGCACGTCGGTGGCGGCCCGGTACAATTCACGCTCTTTGCCCGGGTCTTTTTTCAGGACGCGCGCAAAAAGATCATCACCCAGATCTTCCAGCAACAGAAAACCGTACTGGGTATCTTCGGCATAGATTTCCGGCGCGCTCAGACCAACCGATCGGAGGTATTCGGCAACCCGCACGAAGGGTTCAACATCGTCACTTTTTTCAGGTGGCGCGTCCATCAAAACCGCAGTGCGCCCGTTGGTTGGATCAATCAGCCGTTCGTATCGCCGGTTCGAGGCATCGCCTGCCAATGGCGTACGTGTTGCTCCGGCCCAGGGTGTTTGCGCAATCAGGGCCTCGGCCAGGACCGTCCTGTTGGTCATGCGGTTCTCTCCAGTTTTTCCGCCCATTTCGGAGCAGTCCAAGACAGGGTCACACGGCGGAAATCGATATTGTTAGGGCCTGTTTCAAAGGCCAACGTCAACGCGCCTTGGGGCGCCAACGGGCCCATCTTGTCCGGCCATTCCACAAGGCAGATTGCCGTATCGAAAGCGTCCGTCAGACCCAGTTCGTCAACTTCTTCGGCCGCGCTCAGACGATACAGGTCGCAATGCCATATTTCCCCTGATGGCGTGTCGTAAGCCTGGACCAAAGTGAAAGTTGGCGAGGGCACATCTTCGGGTTCATCCATCAATGACTGAATGAGGTTGCGCGCGAAATGCGTCTTGCCGCTGCCGATCGGGCCCTCCAGCAGAACGACATCGCCCGGGCGCAGAGATGTTCCCAATTGCCGTGCGAAAACTGCGGTTTCTTCGGGTGATTTGAAAGTCAGAGATCGGGCGGTCTGTGTCATGCCGCCACAATGGCCTTGCGCCTGACCGGCTGCAACCCGGTTCAGGCGCTGATCTGTTCCATCGCGATGGATTTCGATGGAAATTCGGATTGCGTAAACCGCACGATTGTCGCGCCGTTATGAACCGGTGTGACGGTGCAATCCACGGTTATGCCGGTTCTCATCTGGATTTCAGCTGTCCATTCGGCGCGGTTTTCCCGCATTTCGACAAAATCCCGCACCTCACCCAAAACCGGTGTCGCAATACAGAGGTCTTGCCAGCGTCGCGTCACGTCGGTGACCGTTTCGCTTTGGAACCCGACCTCGTGCGCGTCTCCCCACAGCTTTTGATACGCATAGTTGGTGAAGGCCAGCGTACCGTCATCCGCAAAGACGGCAATCGCGTCCGCCAGTTTGTCTAGGATGGACTGCATCAGATCCATTTCTGATCGAAAGCGCCGCGTCAGGGTGATTTCGGCGGTGATATCCTCGAATAGAAACGCCACTGCGCCGTCCGGGTGAGGGCGGCCGCTGACGGAATAGACCGACCCGGATGGAAGCGACCACGTCTCGTGATAGTTTCCATCTTCAGCCGCTTCGAGAAGGTCGTTCATCTGACGCCGCCAGCTGCGGTAATTCTTCGGTTCGGGCATCATGTGTTGATCCCGCAAGCGGTCGAAGAAACTGCTCAGGCTGGGGCGGCAACTGAGGAAATCGGGCGGCAAGGTGGTCAGGTCGATCAAGGCCGGGTTGAACAGGGCCAGTTGCCGATTGCGGTCAAAAATGGCGAGACCAATGGACAATTGGGCAAAGGTCTTGGTCATGGTCTGCACGAATTTGCGCTGGGCGGTTTCCGCTTCGACAATCGCGTTGACGTCAACGGCATAGCATAGATGACCGTTCTCGTGTTCAATCCGAGTCAAATCGAACCAAAGCTTGCGATCAGTATCTGCCACATCCACCGACACGCGGGTTTTTCCGGTAGGTCTTGTGGCATCCTCCGGGCTTTCAAAAAGCGGCGCAGTCAGATCGGCGTCCTGATCACGTGCCTTTTGAACAAGTGCGACATAGGCGGCATTGCACCATTGCACCCGATTGTCGTTATCCGCCAACCATACCGGGTAAGGGGCCAGATCCATTGCCAGACGAGTCGGTTCGCCTGGGGTAACCGATCCGGCCGAGGTGGTCCTGGCGCATTCGCAAAGTCGAACGCGGACGATACCGTCGATCCACTCACACACGACTTCTCGTTCGATCGTGCAGTCAATGGCCGATACCAGGATTTTGCCCTGATCGCGCACTTTGTCGGGAGTTTCGGGAAAGGTGGGGAAATCCCTTTGCAACAAGCGCCGCAGGTCCAGCCAGTTTTCAATATGCTCAAACCCGGCCAGTGCGAAATCAGAATGGCTGATCAGTTGGTCGCCATCGAACAGGAATACGGCGTCAAACAGCGAGGTGTTCGAAAACAGACCAAAAGCCTTGTCGCGCTGAGCCCGGCGTGGCAACAGCCACAGAACGGCGAAACAGCACGAAACAAGACTGATCGCGGCCAGAATAATCCAATCGGCCATCAAACTCCCCAAGCCTGAACGATACAAGGACAGACTATGCGTGGGATTGGTTAACGGTCTCTTAATTCACACCTGGATGCGCGTGTTGGATCCCGACGGGACCGGGGTGTCACCCTTCTGCGCATCAATCAGTTTGCGTGGCCAGGTCACCTTGACGATTGCCCCGCGCCGTTCAGGATTGTCGGTCAGATGCTGGTAGGGGTCCGAACCATTGGCGAATTCCAGTTCGGCGCCGCTGCGTTCCAGCAGGGTTTTGGCGATGAACAATCCCAGGCCCATCCCTTCGTATTCCGGGCGTGCTCTCTGATCGGATTCCGCCCGTCTGCGGCGCATAAAGGGATCGCCGATGCGTCCGATCATGTGGGGCGGATATCCCCGCCCGTCATCCATGATGCTGACGGTGATCCTGCTGTCGGTCCATTCGGCCTCGACCCAGACATTTGCGCGGGCGAAATCCACGGCATTCTGAATCAGGTTGCGCAAACCGTGAATGATCTCGGGTTTGCGCAGGATCGAGGGCTGCTGAACATCCCCGTCCTGCGCGGGGCCTTCAGAGAAATGAACCTCTTTGCCGCGACCGACATGTGGTTCGGCCGCTTCGTTCACCACTGTCGAAAGCGGCGCCTGCCGCAGGTGCAGATCATCTTTGCCCGCCCGTCCCATGTCGCGCAGAATGTCACGGCAACGGTCTGCCTGCTCGCGGATCAAAGCGGCGTCTTCTTTCAGGTCCGGGCGGTCGTCCAGTTCTTCGATCAGTTCCGCGCTGGTCAGTTTTATCGTCGCCAGAGGCGTGCCCAGTTCATGCGCGGCAGCGGCAACGACGCCCCCCAGATCGGTCAGCTTCTGTTCGCGCGCCAGCGCCATATGCGTGGCGGCCAGCGCTTCGGACATGGATTGGACTTCGGAACTGACGCGGTGGGAATAGGCGCCGATGAAGACGATGGCGATTATGATCGCGGCCCAGTTTCCAAACAGAAGGATATCGGGGATATCCAGAACAAGCCCCAGACTTGTCCGCAACGGAAGGTGAAATTCCGCCAGCACAGTTGTCAGAACGATTGCGACGGCGCCGACAATCAGGGTCGATCGTGTGCTCATGACATTGGCTGAAATCGTGACCGGGCCCAGCAGAAGCAGCGCAAACGGATTGTTCAGCCCGCCTGTCAAGTACAGCAGAATTGACAATTGCAGCAGGTCGAACAGAACCATCAGGAAGTTTTCAAACTCGGTCAGGCGCTTGTTCTGCGGAAACAGCAATATGGCAGTCAGGTTGCCCATGACCGAGATTCCGATGGCCAGGTAACACAGGCCCAGTTCCAGCTGCACGTCATAGTATCGCTGGGCCACCGTGATTGCGGTGAGCTGGCCGATGATGGCCACCCATCGCAAAAGGATCAGGGTCCGTAGACGAATCCAGCTGCTGCGTTCCTGGCCGCGCCAAAAAGTCTGATTGGATTCTGCCATCGGTCGCTTATGTCCTGTTGCATCGGCTGGTCATCTTGATAGGTGTCCCGGCCGGAACGATCAACAACCCCTTGAGACCGGATAATCGAAATGACCCGCCTTCTCGCAATTCTCGCAACTGTTGTTCTGGCTATCGGACTTGGGGCCATGTGGATTCTGACGCGGGGTGGCGGGTCCGATGACAAATTCGCGCAATGCCGGTCCAGCCAGATTGCTGGGGGTGCCGCCGCAATTGGTGGACCATTTGAACTGGTGAACGGCAAAGGCGAGACGGTTACGGACAAAGATGTGATTACCGAACCGACGCTGGTTTACTTCGGATACACGTTCTGCCCGGACGTTTGCCCCTTCGACATGTCCCGCAACGCCGACGCTGTCGATATTCTGGCTGAACGCGGGCTGTCGGTGACACCTTTGTTCATCTCGATTGACCCGGATCGCGATACGCCCGAAGTCATGGCTGACTATGCTTTCAATCTCGGGGGCAAGACGATCGCCCTGACCGGCTCGCCCGAACAGGTCAAGGCGGCCAGCAAGGCCTACAAGACCTATTACAAGGCGCATGACAAGGGCGATGAGTTCTATCTGGTTGACCATTCCACCTTTACCTATCTGGTTACACCCGAAGATGGATTTCTGGAGTTCTTCAAGCGCGAAGACACGGCCGAACAGATGGCGGACAAGGTTGAATGCTTCCTGAAGCAGGCCGCGTCGTAACAAGGTTGTTTGACCTTTGTTCCCGCGCTGCTATTACTCATGTTCGAGCCAAAGGCATGAAATAGCGAAAGACCTAACATATGGCAGACACTTCTCAGCTTGACATCGGCCCTGACAAATCCCTGCTTTTGGTTGATGATGACGAGCCGTTTCTGAGACGTTTGGCCAAGGCCATGGAAAAGCGTGGCTTCGAGGTTGAGACCGCAGGATCCGTCGCGGCAGGTCGCGCGATATCCACCGCCCGGCCCCCGGCTTATGCCGTTGTCGATCTGCGGCTTGAGGATGGCAACGGATTGGACGTTGTCGAGGTATTGCGGGAAAAACGCCCTGACAGCCGTGTCGTTGTTCTGACCGGATATGGTGCGATCGCGACCGCCGTCGCGGCTGTCAAGATCGGCGCGACCGATTATCTGTCAAAGCCAGCGGATGCCACCGACATCACGAACGCATTGCTGGCAAAGGGTGACGAGATGCCCCCGCCGCCGGAAAACCCCATGAGCGCGGACCGTGTGCGCTGGGAACATATCCAGCGCGTCTATGAGCTGTGTGACCGGAATGTTTCCGAAACCGCGCGACGGTTGAATATGCATCGGCGGACGTTGCAGCGGATACTGGCGAAACGCAGCCCTCGTTAGGTCGGCCGGCCGCTCGATGACGGTTTAGTGACTTGTAACCTTGGACCCTGTCGAGGACTGTTCGCCGCATCTGGAATCTTTTGTCAGAACAGGACCACTTTATGATCGGATATGTAACCGTTGGCGTTTCGGACATGGAGCGCGCCAAGGACTTCTATACCAAACTTTTTGCGGGCAAGGGCGCGAAAGTGGTTATAGACGCAGGCCGGATCGCGTTCATCGGCAACAGACCAGACGCGCCGATGCTGGCGGTGTGCGAGCCCTACGACGGTGATGCCTGCGTCGCCGGAAATGGCAACATGGTCGCCTTTGCAGCCGCCTCCAAGGATGAGGTCAAGGAACTTTACGACAAGGCAATCAGCCTGGGTGCGGTGGACGAAGGCGAACCCGGTCAACGTGTCCCCGACAGGTTCTATGGTGCCTATGCGCGTGACCCGGATGGCAACAAATTGTGCTTCTACGTCTTTGGCTGAAACAGGGTGACAACAAACCCTGTCCAAGCTTCGGACAGTTCTGCGGGCAGTTTCCGTTCAGTACCTTCAGGGTGAGCAGGAGATTTCTGCGCAGAGCTGCTGCGCCAGCTGACGATATCCGATAGCGTTGGGATGCAGCCCGTCCGATGTCCATTCAGCGGTGTTCTCGCCGTACCCGTCCGGCGGGGTCAGAAATGTGCAGTTCGCCATCTCCTGACAGGCGCGTTGGGCAGCCGAATTGAAGGCCGTTCGAAACGCCTCTTTCTCCGGGGTCCAGCTTGCACCGGTGACGGGCAACACAGCACGCCAGATCAACCTTTCGGCGGGCATGAACACGGTCTTCAACTGTGCGACATACTCTGCAATCTCCTCCGGAGGTGTGGCCGTCAGAGCGTCATTGACCCCGATTCCAAGATACCATGTCGGAACATGGGCAATCAGTTCCGGTTTTGCCCGCGCGATGAGGCCCGGGGTGGTGTCGCGGCTGATCCCAAGGTTCAGCGAGTCGGGCAGGATGTTGCTGGTTAACCACCCTTCGATTATGGAATCACCGATGAAAGCGATCTGAATATCCGGTGAAGCCAGCGCCTGAGAAATTGGCCGTTCGTGCAGCCAGACCATGAGTTTGTAGTGATCGGTTTCCGTGACCGGGACATGCGTGCCCGAGATTTTTCTGAGTGCCTTCGAAACATACCCGGTTTCGACCAACGCTGCCGCAAGACCAACAGTCAGCACGACGTTGACGACAAGAAAAGCTCGGGTTCCGGTCTTTGTTTTCATCTTTTTCCACCAGTCCCCCGTACCACTCACCGCCTTCGGACAGCGTCTCTCAGATCTGTGCGATCAACTCTGCGTGCCGTGCTGTAAAGGCGTGCCGTACCTCGACCGGGGGGCGCAGCCTGATCTGTAGACCCGCCATGATCCCCCTGTCCGGGCGGCCAAAGAATTTCGTGGCTTCGGCCTCGGAAAAGCCGGCAATCTGTGTCGCCTCCATCCAGGCACTGATCTTGTCGGCCTTCTTGATCTGGCGCTTCACCGTTTTTGGGACCTCAGCCGGTAGGCCAAACCGTATATGGATTGCCGCCGCCAGCCGGTCGTCCAACGCGCCATAGTCTGGGCCGACGGCGGATTTCACGGGCGAGATCATGTCGCCGATCACATATTCGGGCGCATCGTGTAACAATGCGGCCAAACGCCATTTCATGGGTGTTTTGGGGGCAATACGACCAAAAATCTCTTCAACCAGCAGGGAATGTTCGGCCACGGAATAAGCGAAATCGCCGTTTGTCTGACCGTTCCAACGAGCGACAAAGGCAAGGCCGTGTGCGATGTCTTCAATCTCGATATCCACCGGTGTCGGGTCCAGCAGGTCCAGCCTACGGCCCGACAGCATCCTTTGCCACGCCCTGGGTTGTGTTGCCATTCTGCCATGCCTTGTGAAGTTGGACACGTTCAATTCGCGTTTTTATGGTATGATGTAACTGTCTGGATCACACGCTGCCAACCTTTTCTTGAGCGTTCGTGCTTTGAAACGGCGCGGTATGATCCCGACATTAAAGACTGAGGGGGGTGCATTCTCCTCCCAGTGTGCCCCTCTCGAACTGAAACACGTATCGAAAAGGAGCACCCTATGTTCAAACGTTTATTCGCAATCGCACTGACCTTCGGAATGGCCGCCACCGCGCCACCTGCCTTTGCCCAGAATTGTGCGGCACGGGATCACATCATATCCAAATTGCAGGAGAACTATGCCGAAGAATTGGCCTTTGGCGGCCTGCAAAAAACACGCGGCGCGCAATCGGTGATGGAGGTTTGGACCTCGAAAGAAACGGGAAGTTATACCGTTTTGGTAACCAATGCGAACGGTATCAGCTGTATTGTTGCCGTTGGCACCGATTTTTTTGAAGCGATTCCAAAGATCGAAATTGAAGGCACACCAAGCTGATATTGGCCATATCGTTTCCGACCACAGTCTTCAAAGTTGCCACCTGCCCCAAGGAATGCTAGGGGCAGCGAGGACTGTGAATTACCGGAAAATGGAGCACCTGATGGCCGGGGACTATATCGTTAAAGACATTTCATTGGCTGGCTTTGGCCGCAAAGAGCTGGACATAGCCGAAACCGAGATGCCGGGCCTGATGTCCCTGCGCGCGGAATACGGCGACAGCAAGCCGTTGAAAGGGGCGCGCATCGTCGGGTCGTTGCACATGACCATCCAGACGGGCGTTCTGATCGAAACGCTGGTGGCGCTGGGCGCGGATGTGCGCTGGGCGTCGTGCAACATCTTCTCGACCCAAGACCACGCCGCCGCCGCGATTGCCGAGGCGGGTATTCCCGTCTTCGCCGTCAAGGGCCAGACACTGGAAGAGCACTGGGATTATCTGGACAAATCCTTCCTGTTCGAGGAAGGCCCGAACATGATCCTGGATGATGGCGGCGACGCAACGCTGTACATCCTGCTGGGTGCCCGTGCCGAAGCGGGCGAGGACATCATCCCTGTTCCGGGTTCGGAAGAGGAAGAGGTGATCAAGAAGCAGATCGCCAAGCGTATGGCGGCAAGCCCGGGCTGGTTCACAAAGATGCGTGACCAGATCAAGGGTGTTTCCGAGGAAACCACCACCGGTGTGAACCGCCTGTATCAGCTGGTCAAGGACGGCCACCTGCCGTTCCCCGCGATCAACGTGAATGACAGCGTCACCAAGTCGAAATTCGACAACAAATACGGCTGCAAGGAATCGCTGGTCGACGGTATCCGCCGCGCCACCGACACGATGATGGCCGGCAAGGTTGCAGTGGTCTGCGGTTACGGTGATGTGGGCAAAGGCTCGGCCGCGTCGTTGCGTGGTGCTGGTGCTCGTGTGAAAGTCACCGAAGTCGACCCGATCTGCGCCCTGCAAGCCGCGATGGACGGTTTCGAAGTGACCCTTCTGGACGACGAAGTCGCCACTGCGGATATCTTCATCACAACCACCGGCAACAAGGACGTGATCCGCATCGAGCATATGCGCGAGATGAAGGACATGGCCATCGTCGGCAACATCGGCCACTTCGACAACGAAATTCAGGTGGCCAGCCTGAAGAACCACAAATGGACCAACATCAAGGAACAGGTGGACATGATCGAGATGCCTTCGGGCAACCGCATCATCCTGCTGTCCGAAGGTCGTCTGCTGAACCTGGGCAACGCCACCGGGCACCCGTCCTTCGTGATGTCGGCCTCGTTCACCAACCAGGTTCTGGCCCAGATCGAGCTGTTCACCAAGGGTGACCAGTACGAGAACAAGGTCTACATCCTGCCCAAGCATCTGGATGAGAAAGTGGCCCGCCTGCATCTGGATCGCATCGGCGTGAAGCTGACCCAGATGGATGCGGATCAGGCCGCTTACATCGGTGTCAAACCGGAAGGTCCGTACAAGCCGGAACACTACCGCTACTGATCGCCGTCTGGGTATGACGCAGAAATCTGTGCGCCGCCGGTATTTGTACCTGGCGGCGTCTTTCTTTTTCAGGCTGGCGGTTGTTGTGATCCTTTTGGGCGGTGGTGTCTGGTGGGTGTTGGCGCATCCCGAAACGCCGATACCGTCACACTGGAACCCGTTGCGTGATCTGAAGGTAACCGCCCCGATTACACCCGTCACAAAGTTCCAACTGAACCGCGCACTGGCCAGCGAAGCACAGTGCAGGGCCGCTTTGGAAGACGCAGGTGTTCGGTTTGAGGCGATGGCGGACTTGGTTGTCGATCAGAATTGCGGCATCGCCGGTCGGGGTCGTCTGACCAAATTGGTGACATCAGGGATCGAGGATGTTGAAACCAGTTGTGCCACGGCGTTGCGCCTGACCATGTGGGAACATCACGTCGTACAGCCCGCCGCACGCGATCTGCTTGGGGCCAACGTTTCCCGATTTCGCCACATCGGCAGTTACAATTGCCGCCCCATGCGCACTGCGCAGGGTGAAAACAGTGGGTGGAGCAGCCATGCCCGCGCGGATTCGATAGATATCGTCGGTGTGAATACCGTTGACGGTCGGACGCTGACCTTGTTGTCAAACTGGCAGGGCTCGGGACCGGAAAGCGCCTTTTTTCGACGGATCTGGCGCGGGGCCTGCGGTTGGTTTCGCGTGGTTCTTGGGCCCGATTTCAATCGTTTGCACGCGGATCATTTCCACTTGCAAGGCCCGGGGTGGGGCTATTGCCGATAGGCTTTTCAGCGAGAAACGTGCAGGCTGCGACCAAGGGGGAGAAATCGCAAATTTTTTTCCTTTTGGAAAAGCCTGCGACGCGGCTAGTCTTTCGATCATCGGTAAAAGGTGCCGGGTAAACGGATCAAGGAGACTAGGATATGGGCAAGCGCGACGAGCTGATCGCCAAATACGCAGAAGACCTGAAAACCAAATGCGGGATGGACCCCGATATGGACCTGCTGACCAAGGTCACCATCGGTTGTGGTCCGGCGATTTATGACGCAGATGCGGCAACTGTCGCGGCCAGCCAGGACTCGGAACTGGAAACCGTCAAGAACAACTTCCTGATCAAAAAACTGGGTCTGGCAGATGGCCCCGAGCTGATGGAAGGGATCAACAAAGCCATGGAAACCTATGGCATGTCCGAGCGCAACAAGTACCGTGCCGTTGTCTATTATATTTTGACCAAGCATTTCGGAAAAGAATCCGTTTACAGCTGACCCGGTCGAAATTTACCAAGCGCCCGCCGAGATTCTGGCGGGCGTACTTAATTTGAGTTTCAATTTAAAGACTTGGCATTTGAAACCAAGGGTGCGGCTGGGCTAAGTTCAACCTGTGACCAGGACGGTCAGAACCAGATATTTCCATACGCGTGTGGTGAGTAGGGAGCACGCGGGGGTAGGGAAGGTTCTGTATCGTCAGAGCCTTCCCTCGTTTCTTATCTGAGTTCGCCAAGAATACGCGCAATGAAATTGTCGAATTCCGTGGGCCTCGGGTCCGAATTCCTGGATGACGCGCCACCGCTGCCTGCCAGATAGACTTCTATCCGCCCCGGACGGGTCTTGCTGCCCGAATTCGTGAAATCCCTCAATATTCCGTCAAGAGCATCAGCTGCCAGCGCCGCGTTTTCAGCGTCGCTTGGATGGTAGAAACGAACCTGTGTTTCTCTGACCCGAAAACCCACGCGGTCTGTTGATACAACAGTCGCGCGGCCCTGTGTAAGCAGTTCCAAAGCCCGGCTGCTGGCGTCTTGCGACACTCTCAACGGAACAAAAAGCGAGACTTCCAGATCAATGGGGGATTGTGCGGGCGAAAGCGGTTTAACCTCTGCATAAGACGGGGCTGCAGAAAAAGTGATCTCTTGCAGAACAGGGTCCAAAACCATCAAGGACGTCTGCGAAAAGCTGTCTTTGTTCGACCGGTTGGTGTGGCGCCACGGAGGTTCGGCAGAAGCTGGAAACAGGGTTTGAATATCCGCAGAAGAAGCGGTGGCCAAGATGGGTTCAAGCTGTGGCGGAATGAATATGGCTGGCGGGGACAAAGACACGGCCGGTTCCGCTTCTGGGGTTGGGGGTCGTGGTTCCACCCTGTCTTGGTCATCCGCAGCCGAAATGTCTTCGGCAGGAACGGGTGGCGTCACGAGCGCTTCAACCGAGACGCTCTGGTCGAGAGGTGCGCCTGTGATCGCATCCTCGACCTCTTCGATGATTGCCGGGTTGGAAACGGGTGCGACTTCGGAAGACGCTGAATCGGCGGGGTCCTCGGCTGCTTGTGTGTCTCGTGGGGCCGGTGACTCAGCGATTCTGACGGTGGGGGCTCTGTCTGAAAGCAGCTCCTCGATTTCAGGAAGAGTTTCCGTCGCCGCATCCAGGCTGGCTGGGGGCGTTCCACCGGTAGAGCGCCAAGTTCCGGCAATATGTGTGACCGCCCATTGCAGGAACGCGCCGCAAACCAAGGCGGCCAGAACAATACCTGCTCTAACCAAAGGTTTTTTCTTGGTTTTTGTTTCTTCCAAATGCAAAGAACGGACCCGGTCTGATACGATCTCTTCGATTTTGGTTTCGTCTGGCCGGGGCAGGTGCTCTGTTTCGGAAGGTTTCAGGGTGGGTTTTTCCTGCGCTTCACCTTGCGCTCCGCTGAGCACTCTGGCACGCTTTTCACGCGCCTCCTTCAGGCGCGCTTCCCAGTTTTTTGAATTTTTCGCAGCAACGGCGTCTTCGAATATCCCATTGCCGCCTTCGTCGTCAGACATGGGTTTTTGCTTTCAAGAAAGACCGATCTTTATTCGAACACCACCAAGCAATTTCAATCGCGGAAAAACGCGACCGACATGTTCTCACCCGGCAAAGCCCAAGGAAAGATAGCATCTTGCCAGGGGTTTGAGAAGTTCTGCGCCCGGTGCCACTGTCCCGTTCAGTCAGGCTGGGTTTCACCCAGCATGCAAATCACCCGCCATTCATCCTCGGTCACGGGTTGCACCGACAAACGAGAGTTCTTCACCAGCACCATGTTGGCCAGACGTTCGTCCGCCTTGATCTGGTCCAGCGTTACGGGTTTGGAAAAGGGCCGCACGGCCTTGATGTCCACACACTCCCATCGTTCGTCATCGGTTGTGCTGTCGGGATGGGCCTCGGCACAGACCTCGACAATGCCAACAACGGACTTGTCCTTTTGCGAATGGTAGAAGAACCCCCGGTCCCCAACCTTCATCTGACGCATGAAATTGCGCGCCTGATAATTGCGCACACCGTCCCATTCCTCGCCCGCGTCGCCCTTTGCGACTTGCTGATCCCAACTCCAGGTCGACGGTTCCGACTTGAACAACCAATAGGCCATCAACCGATCACCTTTTTCCACGGGATCAGCTCAACCGATTGGAACAATCCTGCCTTTGCGTAAGGGTCGCCATCGGCCCACGATTGTGCGGCGGCCAGGTCCTCCACATCGAGAATTATCAATGAGCCGATCATGGCGTCACCGTTCAGCAACGGTCCGGCCTGTGACACGACGCCGGTTTCTTCGATATAGGCAAGGTGGGCCGAGCGGTTGTCCAATCGGGTTTGCAACGCGTCTGGTTTGTCACGAGCGATGAGGGCGATCAGCATGTTATTCCTCCTTGAGGGGTCGATTTAGCAGGTTTTGAATGGCCTCGGTGACACTGTAGGCGCCATGGCTCAGGTCCGCCACCGTGGCGCTGATGGGCATATCCAGCCCTTCCTTGGCGGCAATGTCCGACATGGCACGAGCGGTGGCGACGCCTTCGACCGTTGTTTGGCTGTCAAAGGGCTGATTCAGACCCAAACTCAGGCCAAAACGATAGTTTCGGGACAGTTCGGAAGAGCAGGTCAGCACAAGATCCCCCAACCCAGACAAGCCCATCAGGGTGTCGGGGCGCGCGCCGCGCATCGCGGCAAAGCGCTGCATCTCGGCAAACCCGCGGGTCATCAAGGCCGCCCGGGCGCTGTCTCCCAGACCTGCGCCGATGGCGGCACCGCAGCCAATGGCCATGACATTCTTCAGCGCGCCGCCAAGTTCGGCGCCGATCGTGTCTGTGGTGCGGTAAAGGCGCAGGTTCGCCGTCGTCAGTTCGGCCTGAAGCGCCTTGCCAAGTTCCGTATCCTCGCAAGCCAGCGTCAGAGCGGTGGGCAGGCCATGTGCAATGTCATCTGCAAAACTGGGCCCGGTCAGCAGCGCGACGCGGGCATCCGGGATGCTCTCTTTGATGACCGCGACAGGTCCAAGCCCCGAGGTCAGTTCAATTCCCTTGCAGCAGGCCACCAGAGTCTTGCCGCGCAGGGCCGGTGCGTGATCTTGCAAAGCGCTGCGCAATTTCTGCATTGGCACGGCCAACAAAAGCGTGGCAGCCCTGAGCGCCTTGGCGATATCCCCAGTCACATTGATGTCCCCGGGCAAGGTTATGTTGGGCAGTCGGGTTGCATTTTCGCGCGTCTCGCGCATCTGCTGCGCCCGATCGGCGTTTCTTGACCACAGTGTCACTGGCCCGTTGCCTGCCAGCGAGATAGCCAGAGCAGTGCCAAACGCACCGGAACCCAGGACGGATACGCTCATGCCTTGGCCCCTTTCTTGCCACCGCCCAGCATGGCCGGGCTGTGCTGATCCAGAGGCCAGCGAGGGCGGGCGGTCAGATCCAGCCCGTCCCGTGCGCCGGTACGAAAGCGTTCCAGGCCAGCATAGGCAATCATCGCAGCATTATCCGTGCACAACGCCAACGGGGGGGCGGTGAACCTGGTGTCTTTTTCAGCACAAACTGACTCTAATTCGGACCGAATGGCCGAGTTGGCGGCAACCCCTCCGGCAACGGCAATCACGGGTTCAGACGGAGAGGTTTCCAGATACAGATCAATTGCGCGTCGGGTCTTTTCGGCCAATGTGTCCACAACCGCCTGCTGGAATCCAGCGCACAGATCTGCGCGGTCCTGGCGCGTCAAACCACCCTTTTCGTTCACGATCTGGTCGCGCATCCGCATCAAAGCCGTTTTCAATCCCGAAAAGGACAGATCGCAACCGGGCCGGTCCAGAAGCGGCCTTGGAAACCGGAATCGTTTGGGATCACCGGCGCGCGCCTCGGCTTCGACGGAAGGGCCACCAGGTTGCGGCAGGCCCAGCAGGCGGGCGGTTTTGTCAAAGGCTTCACCGGGCGCATCGTCGATGGTGCCGCCAAGGCGGGTAAAATGTTCGGGCCCGTAGGCGATCAGGAATTGGCAGTGGCCGCCAGACACCAGAAGCATCAGGTAGGGGAAGGCAATGTTGTCCGTCAGTCGTGGTGTCAACGCGTGACCGGCAAGGTGATTGACACCCACCAGCGGCAGACCGGTTGCCGCGCTGATCCCCTTGGCGCACATGACGCCCGACATGACCCCTCCGATCAGACCCGGCCCGGCGGTGACCGCAACAGCGTCCACGTCTTTCAGGGAAAGACCAGCGGTGTCCAGCGCTTGCAGAACGCAGACATCCAGCTTTTCCGCATGCGCCCGGGCCGCGATCTCGGGCACGACGCCACCAAAAGGACTGTGCAGTTCGGTTTGGCCATGTACCACGGATGACAGGATTTCGGCTTTGGCGCCCGTTGTTTGACGCACGATGGCTGCGGCGGTATCGTCGCAGCTGCTTTCCAATCCCAGTACGGTAAGTGTTTGCACCATCACCCTGATCCGTTGCATCATGATCTAACGGCGGGGTATCACCCTGCGCGGATGCAAACAATCCTGAAGGGCCAAGGGGCCGCACGTTGTATTTGTTGATGACCCGCCCGCGCGCTGCCTCTGAACGGTTCGTCGCGCAGCTGCCGACCCGCACCAAATCCCGGGTTCAGGTCATCTATTCTCCGATCATGGAAATCCGGCCGTTGCCGGTCGAGGTTGAGACCGAGGGTGTGCAGGGATTGATTTTCACGTCGGCCAATGCGGTGAACGCGGCGGCCCTGAAAGGTGTGGACCGCAACCTGCCCGCTTTCTGCGTCGGACCGACTACGACCAGCACAGCAAAGGGTTGCGGCTGGCGGGCCGAATTGGTCGGGGCCACGGCGGAAGAACTGGTGGGACATCTGCTCAAGCGGAGGCCCAAAAGCCCGCTGTTGCATTTGAGGGGTGAGAACACGCGCGGCAATGTTGCCGGTCGACTGACCGAATCCGGCCTGACCGTGCGGGAACTGCCAGTCTACCAGCAATTGCTGTTGCCGCTAACATCCGAAGCGACCCGGGTGGCAGATCTGGATTCGCCGGTAATCGCACCGCTTTTTTCGCCAAGAACGGCGCGACATTTTGCCGATATTTGGACCGGATCCGCGCCTTTGTGGGTGGCCGCAATCAGTCAGGCCACGGCGGATCCCCTTTATTCATTGGACTATGCGCGCCTGAAGATCGCAAAGAAGCCGACACCAAAGAAAATGCGTAAGGCTGTCAAAAAGCTTGTGAAACATGCGTTGCGGGTTGAGGGCGGCGCGGTCCCCGATTAACTTGAGTGGGGCTGTTATTCATCTGAATTTGGATTCGATAAGGGGAATATTGCGGTGGCTGGTAAGAAAAAGTCCGAAGAAAAGCCGGTGGAAACCCCAAAGGCAGATGACGTCGTCGAACCCGAACTGCAACAGGAAGATACACCTGTTGACCCGACTGAGACCGTAGAAGAAGAACTTTCCGAAGCCGAAGCCGAAGCCGAAGCCGAAGCCGAAGCCGAAGCCGAAGCCGAAGCCGAAGCCGAAGCCGAAGCCGAAGCCGAAGCGTCTACTGAAGATACTGCCCCGGTCGAAGAAAAAGTGGTCGAGCGTGTTGTTGAAAAGCGTGGCGGATTTGTTCCCGCTTTGCTGGGCGGTGCCATCGCTGCCGCCGCCGGGTTTGCGCTGGGCAATGGCGGGCTGTTGTCAACTGGCTCGGACAGCTCGGATACCTTGGCGGCGTTGGAATCCAAACTGGCAGACCAGTCCGATCAGATTGCCAAGCTTTCTCAGGCGCTTGCAAACAGTCCGGATGATGCTGGTCTGACGGATCAGGTCAAAGCGCTGTCCGACAAATTGACACCCGTGGAAAGTGACCTGAGTGCGATCAAATCCACTGTGGATACGCTGTCAGGCCAGATCGGACCATTGTCAGACCGCATTGCGACGCTTGAGAAAACCCCGATCGAATCCAGCGTGTCGCCCGAATCCATGGCCGCCTTCGAAGCTGAGCTGAAGAAGCTTCAGGACTCGCTTGCCTCGCAACGGGCCGAGGTTGAAAAAATGGTTTCCGACGCTCAGGCGCTGGAGGCGAAAGCATCAGCCGATGCGCAGGCTGCGGCCAATGCCGCCGTTCTGTCGCGATTGCATGGGCAATTGGATGCGGGTCAGCCCTATTCCGATCTGGTTGCAGAACTGAAAGCAGGCGGTGTGGATGTGCCGGATGCCCTGTCCGGGCCGGCTGAGAAGGGTGTTGAAACACTCTCTTCTCTGCGCGACAGTTTCGCGCCTGCGGCCCGAACCGCGCTGGCCCAAGCCCGTGAAGCCGACAAGGGCACCGGCCTGATCGCGTTCCTGCAACGTCAAACGGGCGCGCGCTCGGTCACGCCCCAGGAAGGGGATGGGCCAGATGCCATCCTGTCACGGGCACAGGCCGCGCTTGCGGACGGAGATCTGGCCAAAGCCTTGAGCGAACTGAAATCACTTCCCGAAGCGGCACAGGCTGCAATGTCCGATTGGGAACAGGTGGCCCAAACACGGGTCGCCGCCGTCGATGCGGCGAATACACTGGCTTCCAGCCTGAACTCGAACTGAAGGACCTGCCATGCTGTGGTCACTGTTTAAGATCCTCGTTTTTGTTGCGATTATCGGTCTGCTGGCGTTGGGCGGTCACTTCCTGATGCAAACCAGTGGCGGGGTTCAGATCACCGTCGCGGGCACGGAATTCACGCTCGGGCCGCTTCAGTCAGTGATCGCGCTGGCTGTGTTGGTTTTTGCGGTCTGGCTGTTTTTCAAGTTGCTCAGCCTGCTGATCGCAACGCTGAAATTCCTGAACGGTGACGAAACGGCGCTGTCTCGGTATTTTGACCGCAATCGCCAGCAAAAGGGATACCAGGCGCTGGCTGATGGTTTGTTGGCGCTGGCCTCGGGCGAAGGGCGCGTGGCAATGACCAAAGCCAGCAAGGCCGAGAAACTGCTGAACAAGCCCGAGCTTACCGACCTGCTGGTGGCACAGGCCGCCGAGATGACCGGGGATACGAAAAAGGCATCGGATACTTATAAAAAACTGGTGACCAACAGCGCCACCCGTTTCGTCGGCGTGCGCGGGATCATGAAGCAGAAGCTGGCCGAAGGTGATGATGAAACGGCCCGCAAACTGGCCGAGAAGGCCCTGGCGATCAAACCACGTCATGAAGAAACGCAGGACGTGCTGCTGAACCTGCAAACCAAGGCGCAGGATTGGGCCGGTGCCCGTTCGACCCTGACGGCCAAGCTGAAAGCCGGGTATTTGCCGCGCGATTTCTTCAAACGGCGTGATGCGGTTTTGGCCTTGTCCGAAGCCAAGGGAATTCTGGACGAAGGTGCGACGGTCGAACAGCAGGAGCGCGCGATTGAAGCCAATCGCCTGTCGCCTGATCTGGTGCCAGCCGCTGCCATGGCGGCCCGCGCGTATATCGCCAAAGGCAAACCGCGGGCCGCGACCAAGATTCTGAAAAAAGCATGGGAGGCTCAGCCGCATCCGGATCTGGCCCATGCCTTTGCCGACATCGTGCCGGATGAAACCCCCGACCAACGGATCAAGCGGTTCACCGCGCTGACCCGGATTCACCCCGAGAACATGGAGACGCGTCTGATACTGGCCGAACTGAACATCGTGGCCGAGGACTTCCCCGAAGCCCGCCGTGCGCTGGGCGATGTGGTCGAAACGCAGGGTGATGCGCGCGCCTATACGTTGATGGCCGCTATCGAACGGGGTGAGGGGGCCTCGGACGCGGTTGTGCAAGGCTGGTTGGCCAAGGCGCTGAATGCGCCGCGTGGTCCGCAATGGGTGTGCACCAATTGCCATGATATCCAACCTGAATGGGGACCGGTCTGCCAGAACTGCGGCAGCTTCGACACGCTCAGCTGGCAGACACCACAAACACCCGAAATCGCAAGCGCGACCGGCGTACATATGTTGCCTTTGATCGTTGGTGCGCTCGAAGATCAATCCGAAGAGCCTGAAGTCATGGAGCCCGCGGACGAGGATGATGTGGTCGAAGTGACACCAAAGTCGGCAGAGGTGGCAGACGAAGCCGAGGTTCAAAAGCAGGCCTGAGCCCTGCAACGTCTGTTTTTGCCTGCTTACACTCATTGAGATTGATGCGACGCCGCGCTTTTTGGTGAAGCCAAACCGGACGCCAGCGGTCCGAAGGGTCGTGCTTTTTTGCCTCTCTCAGCGGCTTGTCGACGCGTTGGCGGCCTGTTGCACTTACAGGCTGTGTTGGCCGCTTCCTCCGCAAAGCAGCCGTTCAAAAAAAGGCGCAGTTAACGTCCGAGATGCGGTCAAAACGGCCGTTCGCGTTCTTCGTCGCGAAGTACACAGTCAATGCAAAGCGGACGTTTAACTGGTGTCTATTTTCCAGCAGTTTTGGGATGAAGTCGGCATCTGAATTCTGCCTCAGTTTTTTGGTAAGTACCGATCCAACAGAGCGTCGACCAACCCTTCCTGAAGTTGGTAACCGGTTGCTTCGTCCACTCGCAAAATGTCTTCCAGAATAATAAGTTGTTCCATGCCCGTCGTCATGGACAATCGCTTTGCCAGGTCGTCGATTTCCTTCGGCTTCATTAATGGCTGAACTGGTGCAAGTGCTTCCGAAAAAGCCGCCACTCTTCTGGCGCCACGCATTTTGACAGTTCCATCTTCAAGTGATGCCTTGAGTGATTCAGCAAGAAACTGCCGGAAGTGCGCCTCATGAACCCGGGAAAAATCCAGATAGTAGCGCGCAACGGCGTGTACGCGGCTCCTGACGTTATTCAGCCCCTCGAGAAGTTCTGAAGTTGGAGTAACTTCAAGATCGAGCGTCGCATCCAAAGCCAAGACACTTGGATCAGAAAAGTAACGATAGACCGTCGCACGACTGGTTTTGGCACGCTCAGCGACTTTTGCCAGCGTGACTTCTTTGCCTTCCGACATCAAGTCACGTGCAGCTGAAAGAAGTGCTTCTCGTGTTCGATTAATTTGATTTGTACGCGACGCCAATATCAAGCCTTTTGTGATACACTTGTCTCATTAGTAGATATATGTATCATAAGGGCAGTGTGTTTCAAGTAAAGGGAGTTGAAGTAATGGCTGAACCTCGTCCGCGAATTTATCATCTTCTAGGAAACCTTCTAACCTTTCACGCCTTTCCCAGTGAGACCGGAGATCGTTGCACAATCGTTGAGATAAAGACGGCGCCGGGTGCCGGTGCGCCACCCAATCATCATGCTGGCGAAGACGAAAGCTTCTATGTGCTTGATGGAGAATTCGAGTTCTTTGTGAATGGTGAGACAATCAGCGCAAAAAGTGGTGACTTCGTCAAAGTTCCGGACGGCGCAGTGCACGCCTTTACCTGTACTGGGGAACGGCCTGGCCGGCTACTTTGCATAAACGCCCCTGGCGCGATGCATGACACTTTCTTTACTGAAGCTGGTGAAGCAATGCCTGACGGTACAACAGACATTCCGGCGCCAGATGGACCGCCAGACATTCCGGCAATCATGGCCGTAGCAGACCGAGCAGGAATGACGATCTTGGTGCCTGCAGAAATTCCCAGCTAACAAACGCGCCTATATAATTCCAGGTTGAGAAACGGAAGTATTGGACTGAAAACTCTGCTATAGACCCTATCTGGTAACACTAGCTCAATCCCAAGCCGGCATTCACGATGAGACCTTGCGATTGTGGATAGCGGACATTCGCTGCGCTGTCCAAAAATGTCTTCTATGTGAACCAGAGCAATCGTTTACGCGTAGGCGTGATAGCGGCTTAGATTGTCTGCTATCTGCGCTTGGTCAAGTTCGTTTTGGCGTGAGAACGCTCAATTCAGCATTCTTTCCGAAACGTCCTCAAGAAGGGTATGAAGATCGAAATCTTCGCCTTTCTCAGCAAGCCCTTTGTCATGCAGAATGAAGGACAGCCCGTGCACGAAACTCCACAACAAAAAACCACGGCGGCGAACTTCGTCTGTGATTCCCGGTTCACCGAGACACTTTGCTACCTCAGTCAAAAGAATCCCGAAACTTTGCTGGCCACCTTCCTCCAGCCGGGGATCCGCGATGCGATCTGTGAAGCCGCCAAATTTCAGTCTGAAGATCCCGGGCTCATTTAATGCGAAGGCAACATACTCCATCCCGATGGCAGTAATGCGCTCGGGAGATCCTTCAGGAACGCCTTCCAGTGCGGCAAGCATTTTGTCTCGGTGCCGATCCATTCCTTCAAGGACAGTGGCGACCAACATTTCTGTCTTGTCTTTGAAGTGCTTGTAAGGTGCCGCGGTTGATACGCCAGCCCTTCTACAGGCCTCGGAAACGGAAAAACTGTCCGGACCTTTTTCTTCAACCAACTGTCGGGTTGCTTCGATCAGTGCAGCGCGGAGATCGCCGTGATGATAGGCTTTCTTGCTCACCGATTGACCTGTCGCCTGGCTGATTGTTGAGTGACTTTTTTCTATGCTGGTCATGATCCAACATGTGCCAGATCACGTATCCCTTGTCAAAGTGAGAACTTCTAACATATGTTAGAGATGCTAACTTGATGAGGTCCGCAAATGCCAAGTCCCGCGAAATACTTTACTGAAGAGACCAAGCCGAGCCTCTTTTTGCGTGTTTTACGCGGTACCGTGCGTGTCGGGGTGACCGTTAGCTTCATAGGTGTTGCAGCGGCCGCAGTTTACTTCGGTGCATCGGAGCTGACGCGCAGAGCAGATGCTGTACCGGCGCCAGATGCCGCTGCTGTAACCCCGGTCTCCGCCACACCAATCACGTCCGAAAGCGCCTACACAGTCGACCGTGTGTTCATCGGTCAGGTCGAGCCTCAGCGTTCGGCAGATATCTCTTTCGAATTGAATGGGACGCTTGATCAAATTCTGGTGGATGAGGGTGACGAGGTTGCTAAGGGCCAACTTCTCGCAACGTTGGATGTAGCTCTGTTGGAAGTTGAACGCGACCGACTGACGGCATCTCGTGATGCCATTGCAGCCCAGCTTTCATTTGCCGAGAAAACGGTCGAGCGAAACGCGAAACTCATCGAACAAGGCTTTACCAGTCAAGCTCGCTTAGATGAGGCAGTTTCCCGACAAGATGAATTGTTGTCTAGAATTGGGGAACTGGATGCAGCGCTGCGGGACGTAACCGTTCGGATCGAGAAATCCAGCATTGAGGCTCCGTTTTCTGGTCAAATAACCGCGCGACACGTGGACGGCGGTGAAACTCTGCGCTCGGGCGAACTGGTTCTGGGTATGGTCGAGGTCGTGGCGCCGCAGGTTCGAATTGGTATCCCACTCGACGTTGACCCGGCGCTTCTGACAGATGTTGAAATCGAGATCGCTGGTCAAAGCTATCGGACTAACCTTGCAACCTTGCGGCCCGACATTGATCCGGTAACCCGCACCAGAACCGCACTTTTCGATCTGAGGAACGCGCCGGACGTTGCCTTCGGGCAGACCGCTCGTGTGCATATAATTGATCCCGTACAGAGTGCGGGAATCTGGGTGCCCACGACATCCTTGAAAGAAGGTACGCGTGGGCAATGGACATTGCTCGTTGCCGACGCGCAAAAGACTGTGCGCCTGGCGACGGTCGAAGTTCTGCATGCTGAAGATGACCGTGTCTTTGTGCGTGGCACGTTTCCGGAAGGCACCGTCCTGATCGATCAGGGGCCGCAGCGCGTAACCGCTGGTCAGCGTGTCGCCTTCGACACTGGCGAGTAACGGAGCGATCTGATGGAAACCCTTACCTTTCGCCACCCCCGGCTGGTTGCCCTCATCATTTTGGTGCTTGTATCTGCAGGTCTGTCTTCGTTCCTGTCGCTGGGACGGCAGGAAGACCCAACGATTACCAACCTCTTCGCAACTGTGACGACGCAGTTCCCGGGTGCAGACCCTGAACGGGTCGAAGCGTTGGTTACCGCAGAAATCGAAGAAGAGCTTCGGAAAATTGCCGAGGTGGATGAAATCAGCTCTGTATCCCGGTCGGGCGTATCGGTCGTTTCGGTAGAGTTGCTGGAGACGCTGGATGAAGCAACCATTGAGCAGGTTTGGGCCGAAGCTCGGGATGCCGTTGAAGATGCTCGACAGAACTTTCCGAGTGGAGTGTTGCCGCCGGAATTCGATGCCGAGGGTATTTCTGCCTATTCTGCTGTCATTGCCGTTGCGGCCGAGGATCCGGACTTCCCGTTAACTTTGCTGTCGCGGCATGCCGAAGCTCTGGGTGACAGGCTGCGCGCGATACCCTCTACGCGAGCCGTGGACTATTTCGGTCAGCCGGAAGAAGAAGTGCTCGTCAATGTCGATATGGACAAGGCCGCTGCGCTTGGGCTCAGCGCTGCCGAGATCTCCCAGCGGATTGCAGAAGCAGATGGGAAGGTTCAATCCGGGCGGTTGCAGTCCGATGTCGACCTGACAATAGGCATAAGCGGAGAAATTGAGACTTTGGACCGCATTCGAAGCATCGTCCTGCGAGAAAATGCAGACGGTGCCGTGGTGCAGCTCGGAGATATTGCCAGCGTAGACCGGGGCGCGCGCAAACCGCAGCCCTCAATCGCGTTTGCCAACGGAAAGCCCTCGGTTTTGATAGGAGTTCTGGCGCAGGACGGGGTACAGATCGACCGTTGGACGGGCTTTCTTCGGGATGAGCTTGAGGCCGGCGCCGCATCGGTACCTTTGGGCATGCAGGAAATACTGCTGTTTGATCAAAGCGAGTACACGACGGATCGTTTGTCAGAGGTTGGGATCAACATGGCCATTGGCGTGGCACTGGTCGTGGCAGTTTTGTTTGTTACGTTGGGTGTTCGGGCAGCTGGGATTGTGGCTTTGGTATTGCCGGTTGTCTCATTGGCAACTCTGGCGACGATGAACATGATTGGATTGCCAATTCATCAGATGTCCGTGACGGGCCTGATTGTTGCCCTTGGTCTGCTCGTTGACGCAGCCATCGTCATGACCGATGAAATTCGACGTCGTCTGCAGGATGGGATGGATCGGCTAGCAGCCGTACGGGATGCTGTTCGCAGGTTGGCCGCGCCACTGCTGGCATCGACCGTGACAACGGCGCTTGCCTTCACGCCGATGATCTTGCTGCCGGGACCCGCAGGCGACTTTGTCGGTGCCATCGCTATCGCCGTGGTGCTTATGCTTGTCTGGTCCCTTGTTGTGGCCTTGACGGTGACCCCGGCGATTGCGGGCTGGCTACTGTCGGACCGCCCCGACGCAGGAATGCTGAGCCGCGGCATCAGCATCCCGCCGCTTGCCCGAATGTTCGAGGCCTCAATTCGATTGTCAGTCGCTAATCCGGTGCGATCCATCGTGTTGGCATTGATCTTGCCCGTGCTTGGCTTTGCGGCCTTTCCAACGCTGACCGCGCAATTCTTCCCGGGCGTCGACCGCAACCAATTCTATATCGAAGCCGATATGCCGGGTGGAACGTCAATTGCCACCACCGAAGCAACCGCCCGCCAGATCGATGAAATGCTGCTGGCTGACGACGGCGTCAAAAGTGTCTACTGGACCGTCGGAGAGTCCGGCCCGGCATTCTACTACAACATCGTTGGCAACCGTTCGCGCGAGCCCGGTTTTGCACAGGCCATGATCACGACCAACACGGCCGACGATGCGGCCCGCCTTGTCGGAGCGTTGCAGAGCCGTCTGGATATCGACTTTCCTGACGCGCAGATCATCGTGCGCAATCTTGTTCAGGGTCCTCCGGTCGCCGCACCGGTTGAAGTCAAAATTCAGGGGCAGGACATCTCGGTATTACGTAATCTGGGCGACGAGGTGCGTTCAGTAATGGCCAATCTCGATCTGGTGACGCAGGCGCGTGCCAGTGTGAACGGCGGCAACCCTCAAATCCGGTTCGAGATTGATGAGGTCAAAGCCCGTTTGCTGGGGCTGGACGTGGCGGATATAGCGGGTCAGCTGGACACGGCGCTTGTTGGCATAACCGGTGGATCACTGATCGAAGGGACTGAGCAGTTGCCGGTGCGCGTTCGTTTGGGTGACGAGGTGCGATCAGATCTAAGCGCGATTGTCAGTATGCCCATTCTACTACCGAACGCTGCCGAAATATCCGCGACAGGAATTTTCCCTGCTGTGCCGTTGTCAGAACTAGCCAGACCCATAATCGAACCTGCAGAAAGCGTCATAACTCGAACGGATGGCGTGCGAGAAAACACCATACAGGCGTTTATCGTACCTGGTGTTTTACCCGAAGAGGCTTTGCAGGACATATTGGAAGCGCTTGATGCGTCCGGGTTTGTGTTGCCGCAAGGCTATTCGATGTCCTTAGGCGGCGACAGTGATGCCCGATCCAATACCGTGGGAAATTTGCTCGCCTCTGTCGGGTTGATCGTCACACTCTCCATCGCGACGATCGTTCTGACCTTCAACTCGTTCCGGCTGACCCTTGTGACCTTGGTCGTGTGCGTGTTGTCTGCAGGCCTTTCACTGCTGTCGCTGGCAGTCATGCAGTTCCCGTTCGGAATAACGGCAATCATCGGGGTCATCGGCTCAATAGGGGTTTCGATCAACGCGGCGATCATTATTTTGACCGGGTTACAACAAGACCGAGAGGCCAGCCAGGGAGATCACTCAGCCATGGCTCGCGTTGTGACTGGTTCCAGCCGTCACATTATTTCGACAACGGTCACGACCTTTGGTGGCTTCCTACCCCTGATCTTGGGTGGAGGTGCATTTTGGCCACCATTCGCCGTAGCAATCGCAGGCGGCGTTTTGTTGTCAACCGTTGTATCTTTCTACTTCACCTCTCCCGTGTTCGCTTTGGTGTATCGTAGAACATTCAACAAACAACGTCCGGCCAATAACCGCCATTCCGAACCACGTGAAGCCGTCGTCGCGCTTGTGGCAGAATGAGAATTGAGCCCAATTCTCCTTGTGAGTTGGTGTGGTTCAAAGCCGTCTTTGTTCGAAGTAAGAATCAAGTTCTGCTGTGGATCGCACGCCGGGTTTTGCAATGTCTGGCTTCTGCGCGTTGACGTCGTTAGCGCGGACTGCAGCACCTGATTACTTTGAGCTCGGATCGGAAATTTGCTCGAATGAGATGCACGACTGCTTTGCGATATTTTTTTCGTCAATGACCCGCTTGCGCCGGTTGTGCGGAGGATACGACTCATAATCGATTTGGGCTATCCGTCTCGTTGTAGATTGCGCAGCCTTGGCTTTGATCATTAGGACCATAGGAACGGGCGGAACAACCATAACAAAACCTAACAACTCAGCTGCAGTCAGCGGACGAATCTGTCGAAGCTTGGAAGCTGCGCGATACCAACCAATACCTACAGGTCTATCAGCGAGAAATCGGGAGATAAATCAGGGGATATTTTGATGCCCGCAAAGAAAACTTTTGTGTTTCAACATCTTGCGGGGAGATATGGTGCCCAGGAGAGGACTCGAACCTCCACGTCCATACGGACACTAGCACCTGAAGCTAGCGCGTCTACCAATTCCGCCACCTGGGCAGGTGTCGTGGAGGGGCGTTTAAGCCTAGTCGCGGGGGGCGTCAACCAGATTCGGTGAGATTTTTTTAAGTTTTTTGAATTCGGTTCCCGGCCGGTGTTTTCCACGCATGGTTTTCAACGCCGTCGCGGCGAATTAGCGCCTTGTTTGACTGGCCTGCGGGCGCTAGTTCTAGGGCGCAATTTCTCAGCAGGAGCCCTCTCATGTCGAAACTGGTGACGATTTTTGGCGGATCGGGATTTGTCGGTCGCTACATCGCGCGGCGCATGGCGAAAGAGGGGTGGCGTGTCCGGGTGGCTGTACGTCGCCCGAACGAGGCCATGTTCGTCAAACCCTATGGTGCCGTGGGTCAGGTCGAACCGGTGCTGTGCAATATCCGGGATGATGCCTCGGTGGCGCTGGCGATGCAGAGCGCCGATGCGGTTGTGAACTGCGTGGGTGTGCTGAACGAGCTTGGCAAGAACGGGTTTGATACCGTGCAGGCCGAAGGAGCTGAACGCATCGCGCGTTTGGCGGCCGAGCAGGGCATCAAGCGGATGGTTCATATCTCGGCCATCGGTGCGGATGCGAATTCAGCCAGCGCGTATTCCCGGACCAAAGCACATGGTGAAGCGGGCGTGTTGAAACATATGCCAGATGCCGTGATCCTGCGTCCTTCGGTGATCTTTGGCACCGAAGACCAGTTCTTCAACCGTTTCGCCGGAATGACCCGCATGGGACCGTTCCTGCCTTTGGTCGGGGCCGAGACAAAATTCCAGCCGGTTTACGTAGACGATGTGGCGCAGGCTGCCGTCAAAGGCGTTCTGGGGCAGGCAGAGCCGGGTGTTTACGAGCTTGGCGGCCCCGAGGTTAAGACCTTTCGTGCCTTGATGCAGCAGATGCTTGAAGTGATTCACCGTCGCCGCGTCATCATCGGCCTGCCGTTCTTTGCCGCGCGGATTATGGCGGGTGTGCTGGATATCGTTAAATTTGTCAGCTTCCAGCTGTTCCCCAACAACATTCTGACGCGCGATCAGCTTAAGAACCTGCGTCACGACAATGTTGTCGCCGAGGGCGCAAAGTCTTTTACAGACCTTGGTATCGTGCCGACCACGCTGGAATCGGTACTGCCGGAATACCTGTGGAAATTCCGCCCCTCGGGTCAGTATGACGACATTCAGAACTCGGCCAAAAACCTGCGTATCTGATCAGCTGTAGGCCATGATCAAAAGTATCACGCCTAGAATGACGCGGTAGATGACGTAGGGTGTGAAGCTGACGCTGCGCAGAAGCCGCATCATCAGGCTGAGCGCCAGCAGGGCCGAAAGAAAGGCAAACAGCGCCGCAATGGCCCCATCCCGGGCCAGTTGCATATCGGCCCCGCGCACGGCATCCAATGCCAGCAGTGTGCCCGACGCCAGGATTGTCGGGATCGACATCAACATCGCGATCCGCGCGCCGTCTTCACGGGTATATCCCAATTGCCGCGCGCCGGTTATGGTTATCCCGGAACGGGACGTGCCTGGGATCAGGGCAAGAACCTGCCACAGACCCATGATGAGCGCGTCGCGTATTCCCCAATTTTCGGCCTCTTTGGTTTCAGGAGCCTTCTGATCCACCCAATACAACAGCAGACCGAATCCCAGCATTGTCCATCCGATGACCGTGATCGAACGCATGGCCTGACTCAACCCGGTGACATGCAGAATGAGGCCCGCGATCACGGTAGGAACAGTTGCAACGATCAGGCCCAGAGCAAGCCGGGCCTGCGGTGTATCCGCCCGTCCGGTCAATGCGCGCGGTAATCCGGCAAGGGCCTGTTTTACATCTGACCGGAAATACAGCACCACGGCGCCCAGGGTTCCCACATGCACCGCGACATCAATGGCTTGACCCTGGTCCTGCAACCCCGACAGGTTGGGCAGCAGGATCAGGTGACCAGATGAGGAAATGGGCAAAAACTCAGTGATTCCCTGAATGATTGCTACGAGAATCAGGTGAAACAAACTCATCTGCCCTGCCGTGCTGCTGCCACGTGTTCTTTGTGGGTTATGGGTATAAGGGCGATGGAAAAAAGGAAAGCGCGCATATAGGTCCGAATCGGATCTAAAATTTCCAATTATTTTCTACTTTTCTTAAAGGCGCGCTGCATTTTTTCAATTTAGGTCAGCATAATTGACTTTTCATCCAAAAGCGCATCCCGTAAAGAAACGGAACCTAGCCAATTCATGGAGTCTGACCCGTGGCCAAGCAACCGATGCTGAAATTTGTGCAGATCGACCGCGTCATGCCGGAAAAGCGTGCTGCCAATGACCGCAAGGACGACTTTGACGAGATCTATTCCGAGTTCGCCGCTGAAAAAGCAGCCGAGCAGGCGAGTCGGTGCAGCCAATGTGGTGTTCCGTACTGCCAGTCGCATTGCCCGTTGCACAACAATATTCCCGACTGGTTGCGCCTGACTGCGACCGGGCGCCTGGAAGAAGCCTATCAGGTAAGTCAGGCCACCAATACCTTCCCTGAGATCTGCGGGCGCATCTGTCCGCAGGACCGCCTGTGCGAGGGCAACTGCGTGATCGAACAGTCGGGCCATGGAACGGTCACGATTGGTTCGATCGAGAAATACATAACGGATACCGCATGGGAAAAAGGCTGGGTCCAGCCGGTTGCTCCATCGGCCGAACGCGCTGAAAGCGTGGGTATCATTGGTGCTGGCCCCGGTGGATTGGCCGCTGCGGATATGCTGCGCCAGGCTGGTATCCAGGTCACGGTATACGACCGCTATGACCGGGCCGGTGGCCTGCTGATGTATGGCATTCCGGGGTTCAAACTGGAAAAAGACGTTGTTCAGCGCCGCAATGACCTGTTGGCTGATGGTGGGGTCGAGTTTGTTCTGAATTGCGACGTGGATGCGGCCAAGTTCGAAGAAATCCGGGCCAGGCATGATGCCGTTATCATTGCGACCGGTGTCTACAAGTCGCGCGACCTGGCAATGCCGGGCAGCGGTCTGGCCGGGATCGAAAAGGCGATCGACTTCCTGACAGCCTCGAACCGGAAAAGCTTTGGCGACCAGGTCGAAGAATTCGACAACGGTCGCTTGAACGCCGACGGCAAAAAAGTCGTCGTGATTGGCGGCGGTGACACTGCGATGGATTGCGTGCGCACTTCGATCCGTCAGGGCGCGACTTCTGTCAAATGTCTGTATCGCCGGGACCGGGCCAACATGCCGGGGTCACAGCGTGAAACGCAGAATGCCGAGGAAGAAGGCGTGATCTTCGAATGGCTCAGCGCGCCCAAGGGGTTCACGGGTGAAGACACGGTCAATGGTGTCATCGTTCAGAAGATGCGCCTGGGACAGCCAGACGCATCCGGTCGTCAGGCCCCCGAAGTGATCGAAGGCGCGGACTATGTCGAAGACGCCGATCTTGTAATCAAGGCGCTTGGATTCGAACCTGAAGACCTGCCGACGCTGTTCGGACAACCTGATCTGCCGGTCACCCGCTGGGGTACGATCAAGGCGGCGTTCCAAACCGGCGAGACCGAAATGGACGGAGTCTATGCAATCGGTGACATCGTGCGCGGTGCCTCGCTGGTGGTCTGGGCGATCCGGGACGGTCGTGACTGCGCTGATGCGATCATCGAACGCTTCAATGCCAAATCTGCCGTTGCGGCCGAATAATCCCGGCGATCAGGAGGCTTCGAAATGCCTGAATTGCAAGGCCAATGCATGTGTGGCGCGGTTACGGTGACGGCAACTCCGGCGCGGGATGCGCTGGGGGCCTGCCATTGCGACCAGTGCCGGCGCTGGACCAGTTCCATGCTGGTGACGTTTCAGGCCGAAGAAGGCTATGCCGCGCTTGGACCGGTCAAAACCTTCACTTCCTCTGACTGGGCCGAGCGCGCCTTTTGCGCCGATTGCGGCTCGGCGCTTTGGTATCGGATCACGCTCCCGGGCGAGATGCACGGCCAGACGCAAATGGCGGCAGGTCTGTTTGACAACGCCGCAGGCAACCCACTGAAACTTGAACTTTACATCGACAAAAAGCCCCAGGGCTACGCGTTCGCAGGCGAACGCCGGCAGATGACCAAAGCCGAGGTCGAAGCCATGTACGCCCCCTCTGACGAAGGAGACAGCCAATGACCAAATATGATGCCGATTGGGTGCGGGCCGAAAAAGCCAAGCGCAAATGGATGGCTGAAAATGGTCTCTATTCCGAGGAAGAAGAGCATTCTTCCTGCGGTGTGGGTCTCGTTGTGTCCGTGGATGGGAAAGCGTCGCGCAAGGTTGTGGACGCCGGTATCGACGCGCTCAAGGCGATCTGGCACCGCGGCGCGGTTGATGCCGACGGCAAGACCGGTGATGGCGCGGGCATTCACGTGCAGATTCCGGTCTCGTTTTTCTACGATCAGATCAGGCGCACAGGCCACGAGCCCAAGTTGGACGAACTGATCGCTGTTGGTCAGGTTTTCCTGCCGCGCACCGACTTTGGCGCACAGGAACAGTGCCGGACCATCGTGGAAAGCGAAGTTCTGCGCATGGGCTATTACATCTATGGCTGGCGTCACGTGCCGGTCGATGTCACCTGTCTGGGTGAAAAAGCCAACGCCACCCGGCCCGAGATCGAGCAGATCCTGATCTCGAATTCCAAAGGAGTGGACGAAGAGACCTTCGAGCGCGAGCTCTATGTCATTCGTCGCCGTATTGAAAAGGCCGCCTCGGCAGCGGGTATTTCCGGGCTGTACCTGGCGTCGCTGTCCTGCCGTTCGATCATCTACAAGGGCATGATGCTGGCCGAGCAGGTTGCCGTCTTCTATCCCGACCTGATGGACGAACGGTTTGAATCCGCCTTCGCAATCTACCACCAGCGCTATTCCACCAACACCTTCCCGCAATGGTGGCTGGCGCAGCCCTTCCGCATGTTGGCGCATAACGGCGAGATCAACACGCTGAAAGGCAACATCAACTGGATGAAAAGCCACGAGATCCGCATGGCGTCCTCGACGTTTGGGGATTATGCCGAGGATATCAAGCCGATCATCGCCGGAGGATCGTCGGATTCGGCAGCATTGGACTCTGTTTTTGAGGTTCTGGTGCGTGCGGGCCGCTCGGCCCCGATGGCGAAAACCATGCTGGTTCCGGAAAGCTGGTCCAAGCAGGCGGTGGAACTGCCGCAGGCGTGGCGCGACATGTATTCCTACTGCAACTCGGTGATGGAGCCGTGGGACGGCCCCGCCGCGCTGGCCATGACGGATGGCCGCTGGGTCTGTGCTGGACTGGACCGCAACGGCCTGCGTCCGATGCGTTACGTCGTGACTGGCGATGGTCTTGTCATTGCGGGATCCGAGGCCGGCATGGTGCCGATTGATGAGTCCACAGTGACCGAAAAAGGCGCGCTGGGCCCCGGTCAGATGCTGGCTGTCGACATGAAAAAAGGCAAGCTGTATCGCGACACCCAGATCAAGAACAAGCTGGCGAGCGCATTGCCGTTTGGCGAGTGGGTCGGCAAGATCAACGATCTGGACGAGGCGCTGGCAGGTGTGACCGAAAAGCCGATATTCTCGGGCGAAGATCTGCGCAAACGCCAGATCGCGGCAGGCTATTCAGTCGAAGAGCTGGAGCAGATTCTTGCGCCTATGGCTGAAGATGGCAAAGAAGCGCTGGCGTCCATGGGTGACGATACGCCCTCGGCGGTTCTGTCCAAGCAATACCGCCCGCTCAGCCATTTCTTCCGGCAGAATTTCTCTCAGGTCACCAACCCGCCGATCGACAGTTTGCGCGAATACCGCGTCATGTCCTTGAAAACCCGGTTCGGGAACCTGAAGAACGTGCTGGATGAGGACAGCAGCCAGACCGAGATCATCGTTCTGGAAAGCCCCTTTGTTGGAAACGCGCAATGGGATGAACTGGTTGGGAACCTCAATGCTCCGCTGGCCGAGATCGATTGCAGCTTTGAGCCCGGTCAAGGTGCGCTGAGCGCGGCTTTGGCCCGTGTCAGAGCCGAAGCTGAAGAGGCTGTCCGGTCTGGCGCAGGGCATCTGGTGCTGACCGACATGAACTCGGGTGAAGATCGTGTGGCGATGCCGATGATCCTTGCCACCAGCGCAGTGCACTCACACCTGACCCGTCAGGGCCTGCGGACGTTCTGTTCCTTGAACGTACGCTCGGCTGAATGTGTCGATCCGCATTACTTTGCGGTTCTGATCGGCTGTGGCGCGACCGTTGTGAACGCCTATCTGGCCGAAGATTCGCTGGCCGATCGCATCGATCGTGGGCTGCTGGACGGCACCCTGACCGAAAATGTTGCGCGCTACCGCGAAGCCATCGACCAGGGCCTGTTGAAAATCATGGCCAAGATGGGAATTTCGGTGATCTCGTCTTATCGTGGAGGTCTGAATTTCGAGGCTGTAGGCCTGAGCCGCGCGATGGTCGCCGAGTACTTCCCGGGTATGACCAGCCGTATTTCCGGCATCGGCGTCACCGGTATTCAGGCAAAGGCCGAAGAAATCCACGCCAAGGGCTGGAACAGTGGTCTGGACGTCTTGCCGATCGGTGGTTTCTACAAGGCGCGGCAATCGGGTGAAACCCACGCGTGGGAAGCGACCTCGATGCATATGATGCAGATGGCGTGCAACAAGGCGTCCTATGAGCTGTGGAAACAGTATTCTGCCAAGATGCAATCGAACCCGCCGATCCATCTGCGCGACCTGATGGATTTCAAACCATTGGGCAAACCGGTACCGATCGAAGAGGTGGAATCGATCACCTCGATCCGCAAGCGTTTCGTCACGCCGGGCATGTCACTGGGCGCGCTCAGCCCCGAGGCGCACAAGACGCTGAACGTGGCCATGAACCGGATCGGAGCGAAATCCGACTCGGGTGAAGGTGGTGAAGATCCTGCACACTTCGTGCCGGAGCCGAATGGCGACAACCCCTCGGCCAAGATCAAGCAGGTGGCCTCGGGCCGGTTCGGTGTGACCGCCGAATACCTGAACCAGTGCGAAGAGCTGGAAATCAAGGTTGCCCAAGGTGCGAAACCGGGCGAGGGCGGCCAGCTGCCGGGCATGAAGGTCACCGACCTGATCGCGCGTCTGCGGCACTCGACCAAGGGCGTTACGCTGATTTCTCCGCCGCCGCATCATGACATCTACTCGATCGAGGATCTGGCGCAGCTGATCTATGACCTGAAACAGATCAACCCGCGCTGCAAGGTGACGGTGAAACTGGTGGCGTCTTCGGGCGTTGGCACGATTGCTGCCGGTGTGGCCAAGGCGAAAGCGGATATTATCCTGATTTCGGGTCACAATGGCGGTACGGGTGCCTCACCCGCGACCAGCATCAAATATGCCGGTCTGCCATGGGAGATGGGCCTGACCGAGGCGCATCAGGTTCTGGCGATGAACAACCTGCGCGACCGGGTGACTCTGCGCACCGATGGCGGCCTGCGCACCGGGCGCGACATCGTCATGGCGGCGATGATGGGGGCCGAGGAATACGGCATCGGCACCGCCGCCCTGATCGCGATGGGCTGTATCATGGTGCGTCAATGCCAGTCGAACACCTGCCCCGTCGGCGTTTGCACGCAGGATGAATCGCTGCGCGCCAAGTTCACCGGAAACGCGGACAAGGTGGTGAACCTGATCACCTTCTACGCTCAGGAAGTGCGCGAGCTTCTGGCCAGCCTTGGTGCCCGCTCGATGGATGAGATCATCGGCCGTGCCGACCTGCTGGCTCAGGTCAGCCGTGGCTCGGCGCATCTGGACGATCTGGATCTCAACCCGCTGCTGATCACCGTCGATGGTGCGCATAACATCGTGTACAATCGCGACAAGGACCGCAACGCCGTGCCCGACACGCTGGATGCCGAGATCGTGCGCGATGCGGCACGGTTCCTGAAGGACGGCGAGAAGATGCAGTTGTCATATGCCATCCAGAACACGCACCGCACTGTCGGAACCCGTATTTCCAGCCACATTGTGCAGAACTTCGGCATGCGGAACACGTTCCAGGATGACCACCTGCACGTGAAACTCCAGGGTTCGGCCGGTCAGTCTCTGGGGGCTTTCGCTGCCCCGGGTCTGAAGCTGGAAGTTTCGGGGGATGCCAATGACTATGTTGGCAAGGGCCTGTCTGGCGGCACGATCGTTGTGCGCCCGCCGCAGGTCAGCCCGCTGAAGGCAGACGACAACACAATCATCGGCAACACGGTTCTCTACGGTGCAACTGACGGCCATCTGTTTGCGGCCGGCCGCGCGGGTGAACGGTTTGCCGTGCGCAACTCGGGCGCCAAAGTTGTGGTTGAAGGATGTGGCTCGAACGGGTGTGAGTACATGACCGGCGGTGTGGCCGTGATTCTTGGTGATATCGGGGCCAATTTCGGTGCCGGGATGACCGGTGGCATGGCATATCTGTATGATCCTGAAGGCAAGGCCGAAGCGTTGATGAACAAGGAAACGCTTGTGACCTGCCCGGTCACCGTGGACCATTGGGTGGATCAATTGAAAGCCCTGATCACGCGTCACGCCGAGGAGACTTACAGCCGCAAGGCTGCGGATATTCTCCAGCATTGGGATGTGGAAAAGGGCAACTTCTTACAGGTTTGTCCCAAAGAAATGCTCAACAAACTCAGCCACCCGCTGAGCGAAGAAGCCACGGCAGTTCCGGCGGAGTAAGCCAAAATTCCACCAAAAAACCGGCCCCGCGTGCCATTTGCAGCACGCGGGGCCACAGTTTTTGTGAGGTTTCGGTGGGATTCTTGCCTGTTCTTCCGAATTTCGCCATGCTTTTTTCACCTTGTAGTGATAGCCATTGCCTGTTTCGGTTTCTAATGGTGACAGAGTAGGGGCAACAGTATGCCAACGACATATCGCGATCAGTTCTTCACCTTTGATCCCGCAAGCCCGCCACCAGCGGGAACGGCCGTCGCGGTCAGCAATTTCACCCTGACTGATGCGAATGATGACAATCTTATTGACGCGCCCAGTGGTGACACGGTCAACGGTCAAGACGTTACAAATTCCTGGCCAGGCGATACTGTAACGATCAACGTGTCAGGCGTTGGGAACGTGACCTATACAGGAACCACGTTCTACCTGGCCGATGGGTCTCGGGCTTTCACCCCCACAGACGGCCAGGTTCTGCAGCCCGGAACGCTGGTGTCGACCACTTTTGTTAACACACAAGGCCCCCTGAATGTCGGAAATCTGGGACCGCCGTGTTTTACGGCAGGGACCATGATCGCGACACCGGAAGGTGAGCGCGCGGTTGAGGGTTTGAAGGCTGGTGATCTGGTCATCACGGTGGATCACGGGCCACAACCCTTGATCTGGGTCGGGTGTACAACCGTCGCAGCCGAAGGCAAATTGGCCCCAATCCGTTTCGATGCCGGGGTGTTTGGTCTGGATCGCCCATTGCTGGTTTCACCGCAGCACCGGATGCTGATCGAAGACTGGCAGGCGTCCTATCTGTTCGGCCATACCGAAGCGCTGGTTCCGGCGCATACTCTGGTCAACGATGACACCGTGAAACGGGTCGAGGGCGGTGAGGTTGAATATTTCCACCTGTTGTTCAAACAGCATGAGATCGTTTTCGCCAACGGAGCAAAAAGTGAAAGCTATTATCCCGGACACGCGTTATCAGCTTCGGATCGTGAAACGCAAAGCGAAGTTCTGCACTTGTTTCCCGAGTTGACCGGGCTTGATCCGATGTCGCTGAAAACCGCGCGCCCAATTGTTCATCCGCGCGAGGCGCGCGCTTTCGCGATTTAGGCCGTTTCAAACCGGAACCTTGCGTCGTATAGCTGAGACATGGCGAAGAAAGCAGCCCGCAAATCCGGCGGAAAAAAACGCAAGGCATCCAGAAAGAAGGAACCAGTGGCGCGGCAGATTCGCCGCTGGGTAACGCGAGCGGCCATGGCGGTTTTGGGCCTCGTGGTTGCTCTGGTCCTGATTTATTCGGTGGTGAACCCTCCTGTCACCCACACCATCTGGTCGGAATGGCGCCGGCTGGGAAAGGTTGAACGCGAATGGGTTCCGATCGAAGACATGGCACCGATCATGGCAAGATCAGTTGTTGCAGCCGAGGACGCAAATTTCTGCCTGCATTGGGGCTTTGACGTAGAAGCCATCCGCGACGCGCTTGAGGATGGCGGCAATCGTGGTGCCTCGACCATCACGCAACAGGTGGTGAAGAATGTGTTCCTCTGGCAGGGCCGCAGCTGGGTGCGCAAGGCTTTGGAAACCTCGATCACGCCGGTGGTTGAAATATTCTGGAGCAAACAGCGTATTCTTGAGGTGTATCTGAATGTCGCCGAAACCGGAAATGGCGTATTCGGGGTCGAAGCTGCGGCGCAACGCTATTTCAACACCAGCGCGGCAAAGCTGACTTCGGTTCAAGCGGCGCGGATTGCCGCAATCCTGCCGTCCCCGCGCAACCGGTCGGTCACGGATCCGACTGCGCGCACCCGCAGACGGGCGGCTTCGATCCTCGATGGGGCGGCCACCATCCGCGCAGATGGTCGCGCGGATTGTTTCGAGGATTGAAACCCGCTATCTGCCAAGGCTAAGTCTGTCGGGTATTCACTGGTTCGAATGGAAGTCCATGGCGCGTCTGTTTCACGTTCCCCTCTCTCCGTATTGTCGCAAGGTCCGTCTGTCGCTGGCGGAGAAGAAGATCGAGGTTGAGCTGGTAGAAGAGCGATACTGGGAACAGGATCCTGATTTTCTGCGGCGCAACCCGGCGGGAAAAGTACCCGTGTTGCGTCTGGACGGGCAGATCATGTCGGAAAGCGCTGCGATCTGCGAATACATCGAAGAAACCCGCCCTGAGCCAGCTTTGATGCCGAAAACCCCCGAAGCCAGGTTTGAAGTAAGACGCCTTGTCGGGTGGTTCGACGACAAGTTTCACCACGAGGTGACATCGAAGCTGTTGTATGAGCGAGTGAACAAAAAGGTGACAGGACAGGGGTATCCGGACAGCAAGAACGTCAAACAGGGTGCCAAGGCGATCAAATACCATCTGGATTACATGGCGTGGCTGCTGGATCACCGCCGTTGGTTGGCCGGGGATCAGATGACATTGGCGGATTTCGCGGCCGCGGCGCATCTGTCTTCGCTGGACTACATCTCGGACGTGGACTGGAACCGCAGCCAGGTGGTCAAGGACTGGTATGCCAAGATCAAGTCTCGACCGGCATTTCGGTCAATTCTGGCGGATCAGGTGCCGGGGTTCCGACCGCCGCCCCATTACGCTGATCTGGATTTCTGATAGGGTGCGCAAGGGGGGGCTGTCTGCCCCCCATCGCGCCAAGGGCGCGATTCCCCCCGAGGATATTTTGGCCAGATGAAGAGCGGATCGGATCTTAAGGAAAAGCTGGTGCAACAAGCCCAGGCAGAGGGGTTTGTTGCCTGTCGCGTGTGCCGCCCTTGGGATGTTCCACAGGTGCCGAAACGCTTACGGGCCTATCTGGACGCCGGGTACCACGGGCAAATGGGATGGATGGCCGAGCGCACGCATTGGCGTGGCGATCCTGCCGCGCTTTGGCCCGAGGCGCAATCGGTGGTCATGTTGGCTGAAAGCTATACGCCGGAACATGACCCGACGGAGATCCTGAAACACCCGGATCGTGGTGCAATTTCGGTCTATGCGCAGAACAAGGACTATCATGATCTGGTCAAGAAGCGGCTGAAGCGCTTGGCGCGATGGTTGATTGCCGAAGCCGGAGGTGAGGTAAAGGTATTCGTCGATACCGCTCCGGTTCCCGAGAAGGCGCTGGGATATGCCGCCGGACTGGGGTGGCAGGGTAAGCACACCAATCTTGTAAGCCGCGAATGGGGAAATTGGGCCTTTATAGGGTCTGTTTTCACTACTCTGGACCTACCGGCGGACAATTCAGAGATCGATCATTGCGGGTCGTGCCGCGCCTGTCTGGACAGTTGCCCGACCGATGCGTTTCCGGCCCCGTATCAACTGGATGCACGGCGGTGCATTTCATACCTGACCATTGAGCATAAAGGCCCGGTGGACCATGAGCTGCGCGGAAAGTTGGGCAATCGGATCTATGGCTGCGACGATTGTCTGGCGGCCTGTCCATGGAACAAGTTTGCCGTCGCAGCGAGCGATATGCGCTATGCCGCCCGGGACGATCTGAAAGCGCCCGGTTTGGAAGAACTGGCGGCGCTGGACGATGCCGCTTTTCGTGCAAAGTTTTCCGGCTCGCCGATCAAACGAATCGGCCGGGACCGGTTCGTGCGCAATGTTCTGTATGCCATTGGAAACTCGGGACAGCCGAAACTGAAAACAGTGGCTCAGCGTCTGTTGGAAGACCCGGATGAGACCGTGGCAGAGGCGGCGCGCTGGGCGGTGGAACAACTGTCATAATTGCCGCAAACAGGCTGGACGTGTCGTGCATAACCGCTAAACCCATCGGCGGCGAACAGACAGGAGGACCCGATGACGTTGTCTTTGGGGGTAGATACGGGCGGAACCTATACCGACGCGGTGTTGATCAGGGATGAGAAAGAGGTCATCGCCTCGGCCAAGTCGCTGACCACCCGGGCGGATCTGGCGATTGGTGTGGGCAAGGCGATCTCGTCTGTGCTGGCAGAGGCGCAGGTCACGCCGGATCAGATCTCGATGGCGTCATTGTCGACGACGCTGGCCACGAATGCTCTGGTCGAGGGGCAGGGCGGTCGTGTCGCGTTGATCTATATCGGGTTCAAGGACAGTGATCTTGAAAAACACGGGCTGAAAGAGGCGTTGAAGGGCGATCCGGCCCTGGTGATTGCCGGTGGGCATACCCATTCCGGCGGGCAGGCTGCCGCCTTGGATGTCGCAGCGCTTGAGGCCTTTTTGGAGTCGCATAAGGGAATTTCCGGCTTTGCGGTTGCTGCTCAGTTCGCCACCCGCAACCCGGCGCATGAGTTGGAAGCGGCGCGCATAATCTCGGAAAGAACCGGGGCGCCGGTGACCTGTTCGCATCACTTGTCCGCCAAGCTCAATGGTCCGAAACGCGCGGTGACGGCTGTGCTGAATGCGCGGCTGATCGGGATGATCGACCGATTGATCGGGCGTGCACAGGATCAGCTGCATGCGCTGGGAATTTCGGCGCCGATGATGGTGGTGCGCGGCGATGGCGCCCTGATGAGCGCGGAACAGGCCCGGGAACGTCCGATCGAGACTATTCTGAGCGGGCCTGCGGCTTCTATCGTCGGGGCGCGATGGCTTACCGGAGCGGACAATGCGCTGGTCTCGGACATCGGGGGAACGACCACCGATGTCGCACTTATCCGGGACGGAAAGCCCGCGATCGACCCGGCCGGGGCGCAGGTGGGTGGGTTTCGCACCATGGTCGAGGCCGTGGCGATGCGAACCCACGGTCTGGGCGGCGACAGTCAGGTTCATGTTGCGACCGAAGGGTTGCGGGGCGGTGTTTTCCTGGGCCCGCGTCGCGTGTTGCCCGTTTCGCTGATCGCATCAGAAGCGCCCGACGTTGTGCATTCTGTACTGGATGAACAATTGCGGGCCACGACCGTGGGCGAGCATGATACGCGTTTTGCCCGCCGCGTGCCCGGCATCCATGCTGAAGGAGTCGGCGCGCGGGAAGAATGCCTGCTGGAGAGGCTGGGAGATCGCGTTCTGCCCCTGAGCGCCTTGCTGCGGTCTCGGATGGAGAACGGGGCGCTGATGCGCCTGGTCGATCGCGGAATCATCCAGGTGTCTGGGGTTACGCCATCTGATGCCAGCCACGTGTTGGGGCGCGTTCGTGCCTGGGATGTCGATGCGGCGCGCAAGGCATTGGAACTGATGGCACGCAAACGGGTCGGGTCAGGGGATATGTTGGCAAACTCTCCCGAAGCGTTGGCCCAGATGATCGTGGATCAATTGACGGAACAGACCAGTTTGATCTTGTTAGAGGCTGCTTTTGACGAAGAGCAGGTTGGTTTTGGTCTGCCTTCGCAAGACTTGGCGCGTCATGTGCTGACACAGCGCGGGTTGGCACAACACCGTGGGTTGCTGTCGCTGAGCGCTGCTTTGAATGTGGATGTGGTTGGCCTTGGGGCGTCGGCCCCCAGCTATTACCCTGCGGTGGGTGAACGGCTGCACTGCCGAATGATCCTGCCGGAACATGCGGGCGTGGCAAATGCGATTGGTGCTGTCGTGGGGCGGCTGACCCTGCGTCGCTCGGGCACCGTCACATCCCCGGCGGAAGGGCGATATCGTGTGCATCTGGAGGATGGCCCGAAGGACTTCGCCGCGTCAGAGGACGCTCTGGCCCTGTTGGAAAAGGTTTTGATGTCCGAAGCAGAGGGCGCAGTACGAGAAGCCGGCGCAGAAGACATTCGCGTGATCGTGGATCGTGACATCAAAACCGCGCGAGTCGAGGCAAAGGACGTTTTTGTCGAGGCCCTGATCACGGTCGAGGCAAGCGGACGTCCACGGGTGGCCGCGGGCTAGCCCCCCTGAAAGCTTCAGAGGGGCCGGGCAGGTGGTGCTTTATTCTGCTGCGCTTGAGCGTTTGGGCAGGACCCAATCCTGACGCGGGAAGTGGCAGGTATAGCCGTTCGGAATCCGCTCCAGATAATCCTGATGCTCTGGTTCGGCTTCCCAGAACTCTCCGACAGGTTCGACCTCGGTCACGACTTTTCCGGGCCACAAGCCGCTGGCATTCACGTCGGCGATGGTGTCCAGGGCCACCTGTTTCTGCGAGTCATCCACGTAGTAGATCGCAGATCGATAGCTCATGCCGATATCGTTGCCCTGACGGTTGACCGTGGTCGGGTCATGGATCTGAAAGAAGAATTCCAGCAGGTCGCGATAGCTGATCCGAGACTGATCGAACCAGATCTCGATCCCTTCCGCGTGGGTGCCGTGATTGCGATAGGTCGCGTTGGGCACGTCACCGCCGGTATAGCCGACACGCGTACGTGACACGCCCGGCAGTTTGCGGATCAGGTCCTGCATCCCCCAGAAGCAGCCCCCGGCCAGTACAGCGCGTTGCTCGGTCATCAAATATCCTCCACATGAATCAGGTATTCGCCATAACCTTCGGCTTCCATCTCATCCCGATGAATGAACCGAAGCGAGGCAGAGTTGATGCAGTACCGCAAACCGCCATGTTCACGCGGACCGTCCGGGAAGACATGCCCCAGATGGCTGTCGCCGTGTTTCGAACGAACCTCGGTCCGGATCATGCCATGCGTGGTATCGCGGAACTCTTCGACATGTTCGTGCACGATCGGCTTGGTGAAACTGGGCCAGCCGCACCCGGATTCGTATTTGTGGGTCGAGGCAAACAGCGGTTCACCCGATACGATATCCACATAAATACCGGGTTCCTTGTTGTTCAGGTATTTCCCGGTGCCCGGACGTTCTGTACCACTGCGCTGGGTGACGTGAAACTCTTCGGGCGAAAGCGCAGCAATGGCCGTGGGGTCTTTGGTATAGCGAGTCATGGATCCTCCGGCTGAAATAGTGTTTGCGCCATTATCTGGGGGCTGCGGGGTGGAAAGCAAAGCGATATTTCAAACCGCTCTCGCAGTCGTGCAAGTGATCTGAACAACAGAGTCACGCGTATCTGAATTAAAGGGAGGACAAGACATGATGAGATTGCTGCTTTTGACTGCCCTGATCTTGCTGGGCCGCGCCGTTCAGGCGGCACCGCTGACCGGTGAGTTCGACTCGATCGACGGAGGCACATTGGCCATCGAAGAGTGGCGCGGCCAACCCATCCTGGTGGTCAACACCGCGTCACAATGTGGGTTTACCGGGCAATACAAGGCTCTGCAAAAGGTGCATGAGGCCTATTCCGGCAAGGGGCTGGTCGTTCTTGCGGTTCCGTCGGATTCGTTCAATCAGGAACTTGGGTCCGCGGAAGAGGTGAAACAGTTCTGCGAGATGAACTATGGGCTGACCCTGCCGATGACGGATATCACTCCGGTCAAAGGGGCTGACGCTCACCCGTTTTATAAGGCCGTTGCCGCGCAGACCGGGTTCACGCCCAAGTGGAACTTCAACAAGATCCTGATCGATCCTGAGGGTGAAGTTGCGGCGACTTTCGGGTCAAATGTAAAACCCGATTCCCGCAAACTGCTGTCTCAGGTCGAAGCTTTGCTGCCCTGAACGGGCTGGCGTGAAAGCTGAACCGCAAGAATGCCAAGGGTTGTAACCGTGACGCCAACCGCATCCATGGCGCCTAGCTTCTCGCCCAGCAGGATCGCCGCGATGGTGACCCCGAACACGGGGTTCAAAAAGTGGAAGGTGGCGGCCCGAACGGCTCCGATCCGGTCCAACAGCAGGAACCAGATCAGTGTCGCCAGCAAACCGGGGAAAAGGGTTGTGTAGGTAAAGGCCAGCGCCAGTGGCAGCGTCGGGTGGATGTAGATGGTTTCAAAGACCGGAGCAGCCGCAAACAGCGCGGCTGAACCAACCAGCATCTGCAAGCCGACGACCATCATGAAGTTCCCGCCGGATGTTGCACCGCGAACGGCCAAGGTTGCAAAGGTCAAGGCAAGAGCACCCAAACCGCAAAGCGCGACCCCGAACATATCAACACCCGCGCTGATCCGGCTGCTCATGATAAGGGCGACTCCGGCGAAACCGGCGAACAGACCCAAAACACCCAGTGGCCGCAGCTTTTCGTCGAAAATCAACCACCCCGCCAGCGCCACCAACAAGGGCATGGTGGATGCGATTATGGCCGCGACCGAAGCCTCGACCGTTTGCATCGCATAGAAGTTCAGACCCAAATACAGGGCATTTTGGCAGATCCCGAACAATATCGTTGCGCGCCATTGGTTTCGGGTCAGGTGCCAGCTTTGCCCCATCGCGCGAGCAATCATGACTCCCAGAACACCGGAGATCAGAAACCTCAAGGCCAGCGAAAACAGAGGGGACGCATCCGCCACGATAATACGCGCTGAGGTAAAGGCAGATGACCAGATCAGGGCAAATGTCAGCCCCATGGCTATGGCGCGCAGATCCATGGAGACCCCCTGTCACTTTGCGCGGACTGTTCCTGATTTTGGGATCGGTCGCAAGCGGTGCGCGTCAAAAAAGACACATGCGTGATGCAAGAAAAGTCTTGCGCATGTTTATATTGATTGACCGGCCAATTAAAGATATCGGCGGCAGGACCTGACATATCAAGGGAGGTTTGTCGGTGCTTCTGGAGTACATTCTATCGTTCGGCGTCCTGCTGGCATTGGGGCTGGTCGCTTTCTTCGTCGTGAAATGGTGGAACCTGCGCTGTGTCGGCGTGACACCGGTTCATCTGTTCACGTTCATCGCGATTCTGTTCACATCCGGCCTGGATGTCGGCCTGATCATGTTTCCACTGACCGAATTCGGAGGATACGCCGAGGATCCGGCCTATGCCTTTGCCAACCCGCTGGCGATCGAATTCGGATTCTGGGGTTTCCTGATCTGGGCCTTCTATTTCCTGACGGCCTTCTACTTCTGCGTGATAGAACCCCGCGTGAAGTTCTTTGAGATCCCGCTGGTCAAGCTGATCAACAACGTGGTGATCATTGGCACATGCGCCTTCACCGCCAGCCTGTTCCTGATCTACCTGCCCGGCTATCTGCCCGAGGTCGGAGATGGTGAATCCGTCGTTACCACCTTCTACATCATCGTGTTTGTCGTCATTCTGGCGGCGGCCTATTCCTCGACCGATCTGAAATACGTTCGCATCCTGTCCGTCGGTTCGACCTTTCTGTTCCTTGCCCTGATTCTGGGCATGTGGGCAGCCGCAGGTATGGGCGTGACCGGGTTCGTGGAAACCGGCAGCAATATCGGCGCCTATTTCGCCAACCTGCACAAGTTCGTCCTGCCATTGACCGACTATCACGCGTTCTACCTGTTCTGGTGGTTTGCATGGTCGATCATGATCGGACAGTTTACGTCGCGCTTTGTGGGTGGTCTGACCACGTGGCAGTTGCTGGCCGCGCTGTTGATCTTCCCGTCGATCCCGCTGGGGATCTGGTTCACTGTACTTTATTATTACCACCTGAACGGCATCAGTACCGCTGGCATCACCAACATTGCGATGGTGATCGTAGGTGTAACGTTCGTGATCAACTCTCTGGACTCGCTGATCCGTCTGTACACCGACAACCTGAACCTGACCGTCGAGCGGTTCGGAAAGGCGATCTATGTGGCGGGCAACGTCGCGCTGCTGTTTGTCCTGACCCTGCTGTTCCAAAGCCAGTGGCTGCAAATCCAGTGGATCGGAGCGGTCGTAGTTGGACTGTATCTGGCTTGTGTCGTCTATATCCTGATCACCAAACGCCAGGAGGTATTGAGCATCGACTCGATGCCAGAAGATCGTGATCTGGACTTCCACAAGGTTGAAACGGTCCACTGACCGGACCAGAGACACAAAACAGAAACGGGCACCTCTGGTGCCCGTTTCTATTTTTACCGACAATATTGCAGCTTTGGACAATCTGCGGGCTTTTCAACCACGCGACATCCCAACCCGGACGGCGGCTGCCTTTACGGCACGATCAAAAGGAATGTTGCCCGCGTTGCAATCAACCCGCCCGTGAAATGAAGTTGGGCAAGGCTATTCGTCAACCGCCGGATAGATGAACCCGTTTACCGGGTAGGGATTGCCGTAGCGGCCCGGTTGGCTTTCAACCCGAACCAACGTCCAGTCATTGTTTTTTGAGACATCTTTGACGCCCATCTTCAACGACACCTTGTTTCGGTGCCAGTTGGCATGATTCACGATGACTTCCCGGTCGGTGACGATATCGGACACGACAGCCACATGGCCCAGGGGCATTCCGCGGGTTGCCCGAAACGACATAACCGCACCAACAACCGGTTCCTTGCCGCGCTCAAACACTTGCTGCGCCCTTCCCCACCAGTCGTTCGCATTGCCGCGAATTTCAATACCGCTGAGGTCTCGGGCGTAGGGCACGCACCATACTCTTTGCCCTCTGGCCCGCTTTTTCGAGACCTCTTGCAGCGCCATCAACTGACGTTCAGGGTCGAGATTTTCATTGGTGGTGCTTTGCGCGCAGGCAGAGACAAGAGTGATAAGACCCACCGCAATCGCGGAACGGGTGCTGCCAGACAAGCGCGGCCAAATCGTTTTCTTTCTACAGACGCTGTTTTGCAAGATACTTCATTGCCGGTTCGAAGATTGACGAAGTTGTAAGGTGATCGGACAAGCCTTGAAAAGAGGCCCGTCAACGCACGGCAAGATTTTGCCAGTTCTCTGACCCTGAGGGCGCATTTTCACTTGGGTGGCGAATATCCGGGCCGAAACATGCTGTGCGAAGCGGGTTCAAACCCGGCAGGCACAACATATTCAAGACGATAGAAAAAGGGCCCCCCGAAGGCGGCCCTTTATCGTTGTCCTGAAAAGCTGAAATCAGCCGTTCACGCTGTCTTTCAGCGCTTTGGCGATGGTCATTTTCACAACCTTGTCGGCTTCTTTGGTGAAGGTTTCACCAGTGGCCGGGTTACGGACCTGACGCTCGGGCCGCTCGCGGCAGTAGATTTTGCCGACGCCGGGCAGGGTCACTGCGCCACCGGCCGAAACTTCGCGGGTAATCAGGCCGGTGATGGCCTCCAGCGCGGAGTTTGCGGATTTCTTGTCGGTTCCCATTTCCTCAGCGAGAGCAGCAACCAGCTGAGTCTTTGTCATAGGCTTTGCCATTTCTTGGTCTCCTTAACGTGCCCGATCTATAGGGCCTCACCGCGTAACTGTAACGGGATATTGTGGCCAAACACAACGAATAGTAGCGCTGAAACCCCTAAAAATATGGGGAAAACGTTGCTTTTTTGCGTCAGAGGAAGGCCGTTTCGTCGAAGGAGCGCAGTTTCCGGCTGTGCAAACGCTCCAACGGCATGCCGCGCAGATGCTCCATCGCCTTGATGCCGATGGCCAGATGTCGGCTGACCTGAGTGGTATAGAACGAAGACGCCATGCCTGGCAGCTTCAATTCTCCGTGCAGGGGTTTGTCCGACACGCACAGCAAAGTGCCGTACGGAACGCGGAACCGATAGCCGTTCGCGGCAATGGTGGCACTTTCCATATCCAGCGCGATCGCCCGGGATTGGCTGAGTCGCTGGACCGGGCCGGACTGATCGCGCAATTCCCAGTTTCGGTTGTCGACCGAAGCCACGGTGCCGGTCCGCATGATCCGCTTCAGCTCATACCCTTCCAGTTTCGTCACATCGGCCACGGCGTGTTCCAGCGCTACCTGAACTTCGGCCAAAGGCGGGATCGGCACCCAGACGGGCAGATCGTCATCCAGAACCTTGTCTTCGCGCAGATAGGCGTGGGCCAGAACGAAATCGCCCAATGCCTGCGTATTGCGTAACCCGGCGCAATGGCCAACCATCAGCCACGCATGCGGGCGCAGAACGGCAATATGGTCGGTGGCGGTTTTTGCATTGGATGGGCCAACACCGATGTTCACCAAAGTAATCCCCGAACCATCTTTGCGCTTCAGGTGATAGGTCGGCATTTGCGGCAGTTTCAGCGGTTGTTCGATAGGTGCCTTTGGGTCCGTGATCTCGGCATTGCCGGTTGAAACAAAGCTGGTATAGCCGCTGGCAGGGTCCGCCAATTGTTCTCGGGCGTAGTTCTCGAATTCCGAGACATAGAACTGGTAGTTCGTAAACAGCACGTGATTCTGAAAGTGACCAGCGTCGGTGGCGGTGTAGTGTGCCAATCTTGCAAGCGAATAATCCACGCGCTGGGCGGTGAAAAGGGACAAGGGTCCAACGGCATCTTCATGGTCATGCACGCCATTGACGATGTCATCATTGGTGGTTGTCAGGTCCGGAACATCAAACACATCGCGCAGGGTGAAGTCGGCCGCGCCCTGATGAGGCACGACCAGATCGGGATTGTTTGCCACGGCAAAATGCACCGGAATCGGCGTGTCCGACGCCGCAATTGTCACAGGTTGACCATGGTTCTTGATCAACAGGGCGATCTGTTGGGTCAGGTAGGATCTGAACAGATCCGGACGCGTCACTGTCGTGGCATGAACACCAGGTTCAGACACATGACCAAAGCTCAGGCGGCTGTCGACTTGGGCATAGGTCGAGGTCTTGATGCGAATTTCCGGATAATAGGCTCTGAATCGCGCGGCAGGTGCCCCATTTTCCATGGCGTCCGCAAAGCTGTCGCACAGGAAATCGGTGGCCTGCACATACAGCTCTTCCAACCGTGCAACAGCGGCGGCGGGATCGGTAAACTGTTCTGGCGCGGGTGCTTGCGGTGTCAGGAGTGTGGTCATGCCAATGGTTCCAGAAGTTCTATTTTTTCGAATGTGCGTACGTCGACCAACCCGAGATCCGATATTCGAAGTTCGGGAATCACGACCAGCGCCAGCAATGAATGCTGCATGTACGCGTTGTTCAGATGACAGCCGCAGTCCTGCATCGCCTGCACCATCCTGTCGGCCTTGGCCGCGACTTCGGCGGCGGGGCTGTCGGACATCAGGCCTGCGATGGGCAGCTCGACCAGTGCCAGTTCCTGCCCGTCCCGGAACAAGGTGATGCCACCGCCCACTTCGGCCAGACGGTTGGCGGCCAGCGCCATCTGATCCCGGTCCGTACCCACGACGATCATGTGATGACTGTCATGCGCCACGGTCGAGGCCATGGCCATTTTTCCCTGATAGCCAAAGCCCGAAACAAAAGCGTTGGTGACGCCCCCGGTGGCCTGGTGCCGCTCGACCAGCGCGATCTGGCACACTTCGCCTTCGCCCTCGACGAGCCCGCCAATGATCGGCAATTCGGCCTTCAACGCCTTGGTCGGGGCCTGGTTTTCAACCACGCCGATGACGTTGGCCTGAACTTTGTTGGCCCCTTCCGGTGCCTTGATCTCAAAATCGGCCGACGTCAGCGCATGCCCCAGATGAACGGTATTGCGCGATTTTTCGGGCCAGTTCAGATGTGGACAATCCACTTTGATCGCACCGTTTTCCGCGACAACTTGCCCGCGGGCTATCACGATCTCAACCGGCAGTTCGGTCAGATCCGAGCTGAGGATGATATCCGCCCGCCGCCCCGGAGTGACGGAACCGATCTCGCGTTCCAGCCCGAAATGCGTCGCCGTGTTGATCGTCGCCATTTGCAGCGCGACCAGGGGGTCGCATCCGCAAGCAATGGCATGGCGCACGACGCGGTTCATATGCCCGTCATTCACCAATGTGCCGGAATGACAGTCATCTGTACAAAGAATGAAGTTGCGCGGATCCAGCCCTTTTTCTGTCACGGCCGTAATCTGGCTTTCCACATCATACCAGGCCGATCCCAGACGCATCATCGAGCGCATCCCCTGCCGAACCCGTGCAATGGCGTCGGCCTCGCATGTGCCTTCGTGATCATCCGCCGGGCCACCCGCCACGTAAGCCGCAAAATCAGGCCCTAAATCAGGCGAAGCATAGTGCCCTCCGACTGTTTTTCCGGCCCGTTGAGTGGCGGCTATCTCGGCCAGCATCTTGGGATCACCATGGATCACGCCCGGGAAATTCATCATCTCGCCCAGTCCGATGATACCCGGCCAGTTCATCGCCTCGGCCACGTCTTCGGGCGTGATCTCATAGCCCGTCGTTTCCAACCCCGGTGCGGATGGCGCGCAGGATGGCATCTGGGTGAAAATATTGACCGGTTGCATCATGGCTTCGTCATGCATCATGCGCACGCCGTCCAGACCCAGCACATTGGCGATCTCATGCGGATCGGTGAACATGCTGGTTGTTCCATGCGGGATGACGGCACGGGCAAATTCGGCTGGGGTGAGCATTCCGGATTCGATATGCATATGCGCATCACACAAGCCGGGCAAAATGTAGCGCCCTTGTGCTTCGATGATTTCCGTATCCAGACCCACGCAATGCGAGGCATCCGGTCCGACGAATGCTATGCGCCCGGCAGCAATCGCCACAGAATGACCCGGCAGCAATTCGCGGCTGTGTACGTTCACCCAGGTTCCGCCCTGAATGACCATGTCCGCCGCCTCGCGTCCGGCTGCAACTGCGATCAATTTGGGGGCGACATCGGGCCAGCTTGGGAAAGGTGTGTATTCCATGGCTCAACTTTCACGAATGCGTCAGCGGGTGCAACCCCGGTTCTTCGGTCTTGGGGATTCCTCATACATGTTGGGCACGTCTTTCGGTTCTGGCGCGCGCGTTTCCCATTACACCTCAGACCCGATCTCACGCCGCACCCAGTTGGCAAAGGCCACGGCGCCGGGTGTGTCCTCGGCCTGCGGCGACAGCAGCAGATAGTAGGACTCGGGCATTCGCGCACGGTGCTTGAACGGCGCGACCAGCTGACCGCGCTTGATCAGATGACTGGCGATCGTGTCATGTGCCAGGCAAAGACCACCGCCAGCCATGACCGCTGACAGGCAAACCAGATAGGTCGTCGCGTAGGTTATCGGCGGATTTTCCCAATTCAGACCCTGATCTTCCGCCCAGCTTGGCCAGTTGGACAGCAGGTTGGAGCAGTCGAAAAGTGGCTGTTCCTGAAGGTTTTCCAAGCAAACCGGATAATCTGGTGCACAGACCGGATAATAGTGTTCGGTGCGCAGAATTTCGGTTCGGACCGTGTCGGACGGACGAAGCGAGAACCGAATCTCGACCGCCGCGCCTTCGGCCATTTCGCGCGGTTCCCAAAGCTCGGTGAAGACGTTCAATTGAACATGTGGATGTTCCGCTCGAAACGCCGGCAGGCGCGGGGCCAGCCAGTTGACGGCAAAGCTGATGTTGCATTGCACTTGAACCGCGTTTGGTTGCGCACCGGTAACCGCCCGGGTTCCGCGCATCAGTGTCCGGAATGCCTCTCGCACAACTGGCAAATAGGTGATTCCGGCCTCGGTCAGTTCCAGAGCTTTGGGGCGGCGCAGAAACAGTGGCTGCCCCAGATGCCCTTCCAGAGATTTAATCTGCTGGCTGACGGCGCTTTGCGTCATGTTCAGGTCTCGTGCCGCGCCGGTAAACGAGAGATGGCGCGCGGCGGCTTCGAAAGTGCGCAACCAGCCCAGCGGAGGAAGCGAGTTCTGCATCTACATAACCTCGGCATAAGTTCAGCTAATGGGATAGTTGCGTTTTTTTCGTTGGTCAAACTGCCGGGCCCCATGCAGGTTTGGCCACGACCATCCGCGAAAGGAGCCAAGCATGAGCCTCACCAGTCTTCGTCCCAATATCGACCATTGGTCCGAGCGCGTGGATATGGCTGCCACCTTCCGCTGGACGGCCCGGCTGAACATGCATGAGGCGGTTGCCAACCATTTCAGCCTGGCGGTGAATGATGACGGCACGCAGTTTCTGATGAACCCCAATCAGGTGCACTTCGCGCGCATTCGTGCCTCGGATCTATTGTTGCTGGATGCCAATGACCCGAATGTGATGGAACAACCTGGCGCGCCGGACCCGACGGCCTGGGGGCTGCACGGTTCAATCCACCGCCACTGCCCGCATGCGCGTTGCGTCATGCATGTGCATTCGATCTTTGCGACTGTTCTGGCCTCTTTGGCCGACAGTTCATTGCCGCCGATCGATCAGAACACGGCGACCTTTTACAACCGCTACGTGGTAGATGAAGAATTCGGAGGTCTGGCCTTTGAAAGCGAGGGTGAGCGCTGCGCAGGGATGCTGTCCGATCCCAGGAAGAAGGTCATGATCATGGGCAATCACGGTGTTCTGGTCATCGGCAGCGACCCTGCGGATACCTTCAACAGGCTGTATTATTTCGAACGCGCGGCCGAAACCTACATTCGTGCCTTGCAGACCGGGCGGCCCCTGCGCGTCTTGTCCGATGATGTTGCCGAAAAAACAGCGCAAGAGCTGGATGACTATCCCGATCAGGCCGAAGCGCATCTGCGTGAGATCAAAGCGATCCTTGATTGCGAAAGTTCGGACTACGCGACCTGAGGCAAAGCGAAAGGTCGAGGCGGGTGGCTTGATTGCGTCCGAATAACCGGACTCAAACCCGTTCAAACAAAGCAATCAAAGCGGTGTCATCCTTGTTGGGGCCAGCCGCGAGATCTCCGTATATGCGGACTTCGGGCAGGGTCAGGTTGCGAATCTGATCCTGCTCCAGTTCGCGGAAAGCGTCAGCAAAACCCAGTTCCTTGAAATGGCGCGCATTGATCGAAAGGGCAAACTGCGCCCCGTGCCGCGCCACGCGTAACAGCGCGGGCAACACCTCGGGGCCCAAGTGACCATGCGTGAACGTGCCGGATGAAACTATGCCGGAAAAGCTGTGGCGCGGAACGGGGATGCCCTGTGTCAGATCAGCCTCGATCGCGTCCCGGTAAATGTCCTTGCTCATCGCCTGATCCAGCATCTCTGCGCTGATGTCGGTTGCATCAATGGGTCCGATGCCAAGCGCCGACAGCACCGCGCCGCACAGGCCGGTTCCTGCTCCGACATCCAGAACGGGCCCCTGACCGCCCGCGCCGACAAATGCCCGTGCCGTGTGGGTGTGAAGCTGATAATCTTCGCGCGCGGCGAAACTGTCATCATAATCTCCTGCCCATTCCGCATAGAGCTGTCTGTTCTCGTCCGGAGAACTCAGCGCATAGGCCGAATGCAGGTCAGGTGTTTTTTTGCTCATGGCCAACAGAAAGGCGCAATCGAAGATTCGATTCAAGTGCGTCCATGCGGCGCTTGCATCCCGGTACGACGCAGATCATCAAAGGGGCATGACCAAGACGCTCTTTTCATTCGGCCATGGCTATTCTGCCCAGGCCCTGTCCCGAAAACTTGCCCCTAAGGGCTGGAAAATTTTTGGCACGACGCGAGACCTTGAAGGGACGGGTGCAATCCGGGCCTCTGGCGCCGAGCCGCTGATTTGGCCGGGTGATGCACTGAACCTTGATGGGGTGACCCATTTGCTGATCTCGACGGCGCCAGATGAAGCGGGTGATCCTGTGCTGGCGGCGCTGGGCGATGAAATTGCCAAGCGGTCCAGTCAGTTCGATTGGGTGGGCTACTTGTCGACAACGGCCGTCTATGGCGACCATCAGGGTGGTTGGGTGGATGAGGACACGCCGCCCACACCGACCGCCAAGCGCGGAAGATGGCGTATGCTGGCCGAGGAGCAATGGTCGGCCATTCCGGGCCTGCCTGTTCACATCTTCCGTCTAGCGGGTATCTATGGGCCGGGGCGCGGTCCGTTTTCCAAGCTCAAGCGTGGTGGATTGCGGCGCATTATCAAACCGGGGCAGGTGTTTTCGCGCATTCATGTGGAAGACATCGCGCAGATCTTGAAGGCCTCGATGATGAAGCCGAATCCGGGAAGCATCTACAATGTATGTGACGACGAACCGGTCCCGCCGCAGGATGTCATAGGATACGCAGCCGAGTTGCAGGGTTTGCCCCTGCCTCCTGCGGTCCGGTTCGACGACGCCGATCTGACGCCGATGGCGCGCAGTTTCTACAACGAAAACAAGCGGGTTCGAAACGACCGGATCAAGGAAGAACTGGGTATTGATCTGATCTATCCCAATTACCGTGTCGGGCTGGAAGCTCTGATGAAAGGCAAGTAGCGTCCTTACATCGCCGCCGCTTTGATCATGTCCGCCGCTTTTTCGGCTATCATGATCGTGGGCGCGTTTGTATTGCCCGACACCAATGTCGGCATCACCGAGGCATCGACGACTCGCAGGCCTTCAAGCCCGCGCACGCGAAGCTGGGGGTCGACGACCGCCATTTCGTCCACGCCCATTTTGCAGGTGCCCACGGGGTGATAGATCGTGTCGGCGCGGGCGCGGATGTGCTTCTCCCAATCCTGATCGGTCTGGGCGGTATCGGTGCCGAACAGTTCTTTGTGCCGGTACTTGGCCAAAGCTGGCGCGTTGAGGATATCCCGCGCCATTAGCGCGCCTTTGATCATGGTTTGCAGATCGCGTTTGTCTGACAGAAACGCCGGATCGATGGCGGGCGCCGCCGTGGGGTCTGCGCTGTTCAGGCCTACGGTCCCCCGACTTTCCGGCCGCAGCTTGCAAACATGGCAACTGTACCCGTACCCGTAATGCAGCTTGCGGGCATGATCATCGACCATAGCGATGGTGAAATGCAGCTGAATGTCGGGACGCTCCAGATCGGGGGTGGTTTTCAGAAACGCTGCGCCTTCGGCAAATGGCGTAGCCGCCATCGAGACGCCCGTCTTGCTCCACCTTCGAATATGTCGCAACAACCGCTCTGCCCCCGCCGGGCCGATACCAAAATTGTCGGTGTCTTTGGTTTTGAAGATCAGCGCGAAATCCAGATGATCCTGCAAGTTCCGTCCCACGCCAGGCAGTTCGTGGTGAATCGCGATTCCGTGCGGTTCAAGGTCGCTTTTTGCGCCAACACCTGAAACCTGAAGCAGCTGCGGCGTTTTCAAGGCCCCTGCGCACAGCAGGACTTCGCGCTTCGCCTGAATGGTGATGTCTGCGCCCTTGCCTCTCACCCGGTATACAACGCCCGTTGCGCGCTTGCCCTCAAAGCGCAGCCTGCTGGCATGTGCATGCGTGATGACAGTCAGGTTCGGTCGGCCGGAAACTGGGAAAAGATAACCAGCTGCCGCGGAACACCGTTCCCCATTATTTGTCGGGTCGTGAAACTGGGTAACCTGATACAGACCGACGCCTTCGTTATCACCCCGGTTGAAGTCTTCGGTATGGCGGTGTTGCAGCTGCTGTGCGGCTTGAATGAACGCATGGGTGATTGGACGAGGCTCTTTTTGCCGTGAAACCTGCAACGGCCCGCTGTCACCATGCACGCTGTCTGCGCCAAGCTCATTGTTCTCGGCCCGTTTGAAATACGGCAATACGCTGTCCCAGTCCCAGCCGTCGCAGCCCAGATCGGCCCAGCCATCATAGTCCTGCCGCTGACCTCTTACATACAACATGGCGTTGATCGCGCTCGAGCCGCCCAGTGCCTTGCCGCGCGGTTGATATCCTATGCGCCCGTTCAGACCAGGCTGCGGGACCGTTTCAAAGGCCCAGTTGTTGATCCTTGGACGCCCGGGAAGTGCGGTCACAACAGCGGCAGGCATTCTAACGAAAAGGCTTTTCCCACTGCCACCTGCTTCAAGCAGGCAGACACGGGTGGATGGATCTTCGCTCAGGCGATTGGCCAGAACAGAACCGGCCGAACCGCCGCCGACGATGATATAGTCGAAATCCATGCTGTCTTGCGCACCTCTTGCGACGATTTCGTTTTCTTGACTGGTCGGGCAGAGTTACCACCTTCCCGGTGAGAGTGCGTTAACGGAGCAAAAAAACAACTGTGACCCAAAGTCAGTTTCTTGCGTGACCCAGCCTTTTCTTGATGGGCGGGTCCGGGCTGCACGAAAGGTGCAGATAGGTTTTGCAGGTCGTTTCTGTCTGCCGAACCGCTCGATTCCCCCGCAAGGGCAAGTTTTGTGGCTCCTTCTTGGGATATCCGCACGTTCCAGGCGGCATGGAGTTCTTGATTTGTTAAGTTAACTTATTGTTTTGGTTAACAAACACAAGAAAACGACGCGAAATGCAAAGTTTTTTGAAAATGGGGGTTGCAGGTCTCAGACCTAATCCGTAAATACCCCTTCACCGGCGCTGCTGAGGCGGTGCTGACGGGTCGGAGAGACGGCCTGACGGACTGGAAAGACGGTTGAGACG